>NZ_JAMXAY010000044.1 GCF_025460835.1 Parapedobacter soli
TTGATTGATAAACAAATAAATGATTTAAACATATTCTGATGAAAACTGAAAACGAGAATCAGGGTATTTCGCAAAGGCAGATCGACCAGATCAGCTTGCAGGAGCTGATCATGAAAATCAACGGCCTGATCCGCTTTTTGATCGGCAGGTGGATCATCATCCTGATTGTGGTAATAATCGGCGGCGCATCGGCGGTGGTTTATTCGATGGTCAAGGAAACCAACTATATTGCCCGATTGAGTTTTGTTTTGGAAGAACAGTCGGGTTCAGGCAGTAGCTTGGGTGCAGCGGCCAACATCGCGGCCCAGTTCGGCTTAAATGTCGGTGGCCTGGGTGGTTCTGGGGGGTTTTTCCAAGGAGACAATATCGTTGAGTTCCTTAGGTCCCGATCGATGATAGATAAGACACTGCTCAGTGAGGTGGAGATTGGAGGGAAAAAGGAATTTTTGGTAAGTCACTATGTGGAATACAACGGTTTTCGGGAAAAGTGGGCGGATAAGCCATATTTAAAGAATATACAATTCAAGGACACCATAGGTATTTACCTTCAGGATAGTTTGATGGCTGAATTTTACAAATCGATTTTGAAACACAATCTCGTCATCGGCAAGCTTGATAAGAAGTACAATATTTTCTCGGTAGAAATGGAAACGCGGGACGAGGTATTTTCAAAGGCATTCGTCGAAACACTGATTGCGAACGCCACGGACTTCTACGTTCAGACAAAAACACGCAAAGCACAGGAAAATTTGGCTGTACTGACACGCCAAGTGGACTCTGTCCGACAGGAGCTGAATGATGCGATAAGTGGTGTGGCGGCGGCCACTGATGCAAACCCGAACCCTAATCGGGCATTGCAACGTCTCCGGGTGGGATCGCAACGGCGTACCATCGATGTACAGGCCAATACCGCGATATTGACAGAATTGGTTAAAAACCAAGAGATTGCAAAAATAACGCTGCGGAACGAAAAGCCGATAATTCAGGTGTTGGATAAGCCCATATTACCACTGGAAAACGATAAGTTGGGGAAAGCAAAATCCTTCCTGATCGGTGGTGCCGTAGGTGGTGTTCTGGCCTGTCTGGTAGTAGTGTTCCGGTATATCTACCGCCAGATCATGAGCGGGGACCCCGCATGATGGTGTGGCCCATGCGGTCCCGCTTGGCTTGGAGATACCGTTCGTTGTATGGATTGGACGGAATTTCAATGGGTACGTTTTCTACGATTTCCAGCCCATAGCCCACCAAGCCTGCTCGTTTTGTCGGGTTATTGCTCATCAGTCGCATTTTCGTAACGCCGAGGTCTCTCAATATCTGGGCACCCACGCCGTAGTCGCGATGATCGGGTTTGAAGCCCAGTTTGAGGTTGGCGTCTACCGTATCCAAGCCGTTTTCCTGCAGGTTATAGGCATGCAGTTTATTGATCAGTCCGATGCCGCGGCCTTCTTGGTTCATATACACTACCACTCCTTTTCCTTCCTCTTCGATCATCTGCATGGCACGATGGAGCTGGGGCCCGCAGTCGCACCGGCATGATCCGAAGATGTCGCCCGTAACGCATGAGCTGTGCACGCGTACCAGAATGGGCTCATCGGGTGCCCATTCGCCTTTGTAGATGGCCACATGCTGCTCGCCGGTATTTTTCTGCGTATAGGCGGTCAGGTTAAATTGCCCCCATTCAGTGGGCAGGTTAACAGATACTTCCCGCGTGATCAGCGAATCTTTGGTAAGCCGGTACTCGATAAGGTCCTTGATGGAAATAATTTTCAGGTCGAAGCGTTTGGCCACCTCCATCAGGTCGGGCAGGCGGGCCATTTCGCCGTCGTCTTTGAGGATTTCCACCAGAACACCGGCCGACTCGAATCCGGCGAGCCGGGCGAGGTCTACAGCAGCTTCAGTGTGGCCGGCACGGCGCAGCACGCCACCATCTTTCGCTATCAGCGGGAAGATATGGCCCGGGCGCCCGAATTCTTCCGGCTTGATATCGGGGTTGATGAGTGCTTTAATGGTTTTCGACCGGTCGGAGACCGATATCCCCGTGGTACAACCGTATCCCTGCAGGTCTACCGATACCGTAAAGTTCGTCTCGTAAACCGCCGTATTGTTGCCTACCATCAGGTTTAGGTCCAGCTCTTTGCAGCGTTCTTCGGTAAGGGGTACACAAACCAATCCGCGGCCATGGTTGGCCATGAAGTTTACGATCTCTGGCGTAGCATTGCGCGCGGCGGTGACAAAATCCCCCTCGTTTTCACGGTCCTCATCGTCTACCACGATGACCACTTTGCCAAGCTGTATCTCTTTGATAGCCTCTTCAATCGTATTTAACCTGATGCTCATGATGTGCGTTTAATAATTATGATACAAAGGTACATCTATCACGATGACTTCGTATAATCGTCATGTAAAGATTCGTGTGCCGGGATTTGTTGGCGCCCGGTAATGCCGATCCGGCGCTTGACCCATGCCACGGCTTTGTTGAATTTAATCCGGTATTGATCGATATCGAACAGCGCGGAATCCGTGGCCGCTTTGTACGCTAGGAAGATGGCCAACGGCGATAGTACGAAAATAGCCATCCACATCCCCCAGAACGTGTCGATATTACCCTCCTTGGCCGACTTTTCGCTTACGGTGGAAATGATATGGTAAATTAAGAAAAAGATAATGGCCACAACAACGGGAAGCCCTAATCCGCCTTTCCGGATGATGGCACCCAGCGGCGCACCGATGCAAAACAGTAGCAGACAAGATACTGCCAGTGTGAATTTGCGCTGGAATTCAACATTATACAGGATATCTTTATTGCTGTAAAATGAATCTTCATCCGCCTTGACGTTCACCACATCTTTGATGTACCGCACCTGGCTTTGGGCACTGCTGATTGCCATATTGCGTTTGTCTTCCGGGATGACGGTTATAAACCCATGTTGATAACTGATCGGTTCTGAGATGACCGGAGTGGTGTCGCGTGCTTTGTAGTAATCGTTGTAGTAGTAATAATAAGACTTGATTTCACGGAATACCGTGTTACGAAGGCTGTCCATCTGGACGGCATTGGAATCGGTATAATGCTTCAGCTGTTTCAGGTTGAGCATGGCATGGTGGCTTTTGAAGAGGTTTTCGTCTGTCCGTTTCATCTGGAAGGCGGACATGTCGAACTTCTGCTCGGTTTCGTCGAAATAAAACCGGGTGAATTGCTGCCTGGGGTTGTATACCCGTGCGTCTCTTACCCTGCTGTCTTCATACCGGACGCCATCTTTGAGCTTAAGGATCATGGTGTTGTTGTCGGGCGAATTGTAGATATACCCCTCCTTGGCTAGTAGTACGTTGTTGGCGGTGTTGCTCGATTTATGATCGTAAATCATGAGGTTATAGAGGATCTTGCCATCCTTGCTTTTGCTTTCGGCTCGGATGGAATACCCCGGGATGGTATTGTTGAAGATGCCGGGCTTGATGAAAAAGTCGGCTTGTTTAATCCGGACATCATAAAGCAGCGATCCCATTTTGAGGTTAGCGATGGGCATGATGTAATCGCTGAACAGGAATGCGCAGGCACTGAATAGGCCAACCAAGACGAATAGTGGGGCCATGGCTTTGCGTAGCGATACGCCCGCGGCTTTGACGGCCACCAGCTCATAGCTTTCGCCGAGGTTGCCGAATGTCATGATAGACGATAGCAACATGGAGAGTGGTAGGGCCATGGCTACATTGGTGGCAGCCGCGTACCAGAGCAACTCCAAGATGACATACCATTCGAACCCTTTACCAATCAGGTCGTCGATGTACTTGAAAAGGAAAAGCATAAGGAGGACGAACATCACGATAAAAAACGTGACGATAAACGGCCTGATGAAAGACTTCAGGATTAGTAGGTGGATTTTTTTCATTAAAATATGTGCCTTACTACCTTAGACACAAAGGTACTACTTTTTAAGCACCTATCACGCTTTGTAGATACGCTATCTGGTTATCCCAGATCAGCTTGCGGTCGTCCAGGGTTTCTTCCCTTGCAAAATCGGTAATTGCTAAGGCAACATCATTGGTAAGCTCATCTTGCACGATTTCCATCTCGAAATGATAAGGTTCGTCATCTATCCATTTGTATTTAACCCATTTATTCTCCCGGAGGCTGATTAGCTTGGCAACATGCAGCTCGTCGTCCCAGCTGAATTCGTAAATACCATCCTTAAAGTTTACGTCGTCTGCAAACCACTGGGCCAGCGCATTGGGCTCATGCAAGAATGAAAATAGAATTTTGGGAGAGGACTTGATTTCGTATTCCAGATGGAATTTGATTTTTTCTGCCATGCCTACTGTGATAATGATGCGGTTATGCCGTTTCTATGAACTTTGATAACTTTTTTTCTAAAGAAAGGGAAAATAAACTATATTTGCAAACTAATTTTTTGGCGGGGTAGCTCAGATGGTTAGAGCGCAGGATTCATAACCCTGAGGTCGGCAGTTCGATCCTGCTCCCCGCTACTTTTGAAGAGGCTGTCTCCTATGTTTGTTGTAAACAGATGTAGGAGACAGTTTCATTTACCCCTCTGCCAATCCCTCCGAATGATTTTGTGTTGAAGCGTGTACGATTTTCTTTTAAGTACGATAGTTTTATTTTCTGTTCTTAAATGTTACCTTTATTCCCTTTGATGGAATTAGCGGTAGCGCCCGTGAATTCACATGTTGTTTTAACGTATAATATTTTCATCCATGTTGTAAAATTAATCGGCGAGGGTTGATTAATTTTGTAGCACTTATATGCTGGAATTGATTCAATGTCATTGATGCTAGACAAGCAACACCCGGTTGTGAGGCTGCGGGCTTTCCGTGCTGTAGACGACCCGAAGGCTTGTGAACTCTTTTTGAAAGGGCACGAACAGGTATTAACGAGTATAGGCGTAAAAAAAGTAACGTCTTCAAAAAATGAGTGGATGACCAATCCATCGGCATTCGTTCTGATTGTCGAATCGCTTGATAAAGAAAAAGTATATGGGGGTGCCCGTATCCAGGTTGCCGATGGAAAGCGGCTGTTGCCCATCGAGGAGGCGACCGGTGGAATGGATTCGGGGATTTTCCAATTGGTATGGCAGTATGCACAGCAGGGTACGGGTGAAATCTGCGGACTTTGGAACTCACGGGAAATAGCAGGGTACGGTGTCGGCAGTATTTTCCTAACGCGGGCAGCAGTGGCTATTTCTACACAAATAGGGATAAGGTCGCTGTTCGCGCTTTGTGCGCCCTATACGGTGAAGATGGCAGAGAGCGTGGGTTATCAGATCGAAACAAGCGTCGGGAATGACGGCACGTTTTACTATCCGAAATTAGACCTGCTGGCCACCACTATGCTGCTGGAAAACGTTAATGACCTGGCCCACGCGAGCCCTGAAAATAAGGAGGCCATCGATACCATACGGCGTGAGTTGAACGTGGTACGTCTTGAGCAATTGAGAAAAAAAGAAATCGAGATACACTACGAAGCTGAACTGCCGCTAATGGATAGGTGGAGCTTGGATGAGATTATTAAAAACTACTATAAGGCAAATTCGGGCAACCATTCGGTGCCGAAGTCTATAGATGTACTGTAACAGACCGATTTTTTACTGAAGCTGATGTAACCATGGAGACTTCCTATCGCCCTGAACTTCTACAACTTCGAGACGCATCGCAACTTGAGCGGTACAACCAGCTTATTGACGAGCGGTCTGTATCTGTATACGACGTTATCGATTCCCAATTACGTGAATTGTTCATTGTCCGTAATCCCGGTAGCGGCTTTGAAGCGGGAGCGTACGACCAATTTGTCAAGCAGTGTCTGGATGGGCAACGTATGCGTGGATATGGGGTTTGGGTATTTTATCCATGGAGCCGCCGGTTAGTACACGTGCTACCGGAGGAAGCGTTTATAGAAGTGAGGACCAACCGGAACAAGCTAAAGATCACGGAGCAGGAGCAATTGGCCCTTGCCGGTAAAACGGTTGGTGTGGTAGGCCTATCGGTTGGTCAATCCATAGCGCTTACATTAGCAATGGAACGGACTTGCGGTACATTGAGGCTTGCCGATTTCGACGACGTAGAATTAAGTAACCTGAACCGTATTCGGACAGGGGTTCATAACCTGAATACTAACAAGGCTGTATTGGCCGCAAGAGAAATTGCAGAAATAGATCCATTCATCCAGGTTGAAGTGTTTACTGACGGGCTGACGGAGCACAATATTGCATCTTTTTTGGGAGACGGAAGCGTGAAGCTCGATTTATTGATCGAGGTGTGCGACAGCATGGCAATCAAGCTGCAAAGCAGGGTTGCTGCACGGAGTCTGCGTATTCCGGTAGTGATGGAAACCAACGACCGCTGTATGCTGGATATCGAGCGCTTTGACCTGGAAGCCGGGCTCCCGATCCTCCATGGCCTAGTGGCCGAAGAAGACGCGGTGGGCGGAGCAGCATTATCGCGGGAAGAGCAACTGACCATCGTCAAGAAAATTGTAGATATGGCGCAGTTGTCTGAGCGGATGAAGCAGTCGTTTGCGGAGCTAGGAAAAACGTTGCGGTCATGGCCGCAATTGGCATCGTCTGTAGTGCTTGGTGGCGGTGTGGTTACAGATGTGGCGCGGAAGATATTGCTGGGCGAGCATGCGCAGTCCGGAAGATATTATTTTGATATTGATCGCATTTTAAATGATAACTAGGCTAGTTTGGATGATGGTGATAGGCTTGTGGTCGCAGGCCTTATTCGCAGATCCCGTAATACGTGTTTCGAATGAAGGTTCCGTGCAGCGGTATATCGGTGATAAAGTGCTGATATTCCAAGACTCGGATCAAACGGTTACGCCCGCAGAATTGTTGGCGAGCTCGGCGCTTTTCCAGCGGAGTGAGACGGCTGTGCCAAATTTGGGGGTGAGTAATCATGTCAATTGGATCAAGTTTACCGTTTACAACGACGCCGACTATGCACAGCTGGTATTGACAATCACGAACCCGACCGTTGCTGAGATAACGTTGTTTACGCTATATAATGGGGAACGCGACAGCACATCCATTTCAGAAAGGGACACGTATGACAACCGGGATTACAACCATCAATTTTATGCCTTTGACCTGCATGTAGCTAAAGGTGACTCCATTGTCTGTTTGCTGAGGCTGAAGAGTTCTACGCAGCTACTTGTACCGTTGTCTATCCGGAGTTCAGAAACGGTTGTTAGGGAGTTGGCCGGTTTTGATTTCCGGTCGGGGACTTATATCGGGCTCATGGTGGCCATGCTTCTTTACAACCTGTTCTTGTATGTTTCTGCACGCGATCGGCACTATCTCGCGTATGTACACTATATTTTCTGGGTTGCCATCGCCCAGATCACGGTGCTGGGATATTTTGGCCGGATGTTTCAGGGTGTGCCCATTTCAAGCAGTTATGTACTTGCATTTGTGGGGGCTATGTCGGGCATCGCATCGGTCATCTTTGTGAAGTCGTTTTTGAGTACCAAGGATTACGGTAAAAAAATCAATTTTTTGCTCAATTTAATCATAGCGGGAGACCTGCTTGCCATTGCCGTTTTATTATTCGGTGCCCCAACGATGAGCTATGAAGTGGTGAACTTTGTAGCCGGGGTAGGGTCGTTTATCGTACTTGCGGTAGGGTACGTGATTTACCGGAAGGGAAACCATTCCGCGCGGCTGTTTCTTGTTGCCTGGGGTATCTTTCTGGGTAGTGTTATCGTGTTTGTATTAAAAGACTATGGAATCTTAGAATACAGCCTTTTTACGGTCCATGCGGTTCAGATAGGGTCGTCAATAGAGGCATTGTTACTGTCTTTTGCATTGGGCGACAAGATTAATATCTACCGGAAGCAAAAAGAAGAATCGCAGTTGAAGGCCATTGAAATAGCGAAAGAAAACGAAAGGCTTATCCGTGAGCAAAACGTGGTGTTGGAGCGGCGGGTCGAGGAGCGCACCCATGCGCTGAAAGAGTCGAACGATTCGTTGCAGCAAACGCTGACGCACCTGAAAGAGACACAGTCGCAATTGGTAGAAGCCGAGAAGATGGCTTCCCTGGGGCAATTGACAGCGGGGGTAGCCCATGAGATAAATAATCCGATTAATTTTGTGACTTCCAATGTTGCGCCCCTCAAGCGCGATGTAGGCATGGTGTGGGATGCAATGGAGGAAGTGGAGCGTATCGCGCTGGCCGATGACGTACCGGCCGATGAGAAAAGGCGTCGCATCGAGGCATACAAAGAAGATATCGATGCGGAGTATCTCAAAACCGAAATCGATTTCCTTCTTAAAGGGATGCATGAGGGTGCTACCAGAACGGCTGAGATTGTCAAAAGTTTACGTATATTCTCGCGGGTGGATGAAGACTCGTTGAAATTTGCGGATATCAATGAAGGACTGGAGTCTACGTTGGTTATCCTGAATAGCGTTATCAAAGAGGGTGTCACCGTGGTTAAGGAATTGGGTGAACTGCCTCTGGTAGAGTGTTATCCCGGTAAATTGAACCAGGTTTTCCTGAATATCATTACCAATGGTATTTATGCCATCAATAAAAAATTCGAAGGGAAGCCGGGGGGTATTTTGGAGATAAAAACAACTGTTGATAAGGAACATGCATATATCTCCATTCGGGATAACGGGGTGGGGATGCCGGATGAGGTGAAGGAAAAGATATTTGAACCCTTTTTCACGACGAAGGAGGTAGGCGAAGGAACCGGCTTGGGCATGTCTATCGTATACAATACGATAAGGAAACACCAAGGCGAAATCAAGGTTGAGTCTACCGTCGGGGAGGGAGTGGCTTTTTTGATTATAATTCCGTTAAATCAGCACATACAATGAGTTTAATTTGTTAATCATTTTGTTAATTTTGTTAAATAAATCAATAACCTTATAAACTTCCTTTGGTGTGAAGCTCGAGTCTCCGGAAATACTTTATATCGACGATGAAGCCAACAACTTGATCAGTTTTAAGGCTACGTTCAGGTACCGGTATACGGTTCATACGGCGGTGAGTACGGCCGAGGCCCGGGAAATATTGGGTCAGAATCCGAATATACGGGTGATTTTCTGCGACCAACGGATGCCCGGCGAAACGGGTATCGAATTCCTGCATGAGGTGAGGCAGAAGTACCCATTGCCGGTGAGGATTCTCTTGACGGCCTACGCCGATCTGGAAACGGTTGTAGATGCGGTGAATAAAGGGCATATTTTCCGGTTTGTGCGGAAGCCATGGGTAGAGGAGGAGATTATCTCTTCAATCGAAGAAGCCAACAAGTTTTTCATTACCGACTCGATGCTGGCCATCCGGAATGAGGAGCTACAAAAAGCCTATGACGAACTGGATAAGTTTGCATACAGTGTCAGCCACGACCTCCGCGACCCTCTCACAGGTGTACTGTCGGCTATAAAGTTGGCATTGGAATTCGATTCTGTCGAGCGCATACACGAAATCCTGGCACTTATGGAAAGCTCGGTGCTGAGGCTGAATACCTATATCAACAGTTTGCACGACTATTACTTGCTGAAGCGGGGGGAATTGACTATCTCTGATATTAATTTTGATGCCCTTCTTGAGTATCTGAAAAGTTTTTACAGTATCTATAGCCAGAATAACAGTGTAGCGTTCACGATCAGGAGTAATCAGCAGGAAGAGTTTAAGAGCGATGAGACAACCCTGAAATTGATCTTACACAACCTGGTATCCAATGCTTTCAAATACCAAAAGCAAGACGGCGATAATAAATCGGTCGAGCTATCGGTGGATGTGAAAGGAGGAAAGGCAACGATATGTGTCAAGGATACGGGGATAGGTATTGCTACTGGAGATATCGGTGAGATTTTTAAATTGTTTTTTAGGGGTAGCGACCAAGCTGAAGGGACGGGATTCGGGCTTTACAATGTGAAGAGTGCGTTGGCTAAACTTCGCGGCGAGATAGAGGTCAAGTCGGAACATGGGGTGGGTACGACGTTCATCGTAACGATTCCAAGTAAGTAAACAAGCAGTAACCTGGCGCTGGTACAGGCAAAGGGCTTCGCTAAGAAAGCAGCTTCTGCCTGAGCAGAAATTCGAGCTGTTCGTTGGTGACTTCGAGCTGCGAAAAGGATTCTTTTATTTTCTGCCGCTCAGACAATATTTCATACGCCCTTTGTATGGTATCATCCAGCTCTTCTTCACTCCAGGGCTTACTTAGGTAATGGAATATTTTCCCTTTGTTTACCGCGTCTACCACTGCGCCCATGTCGGCATAGCCGGTCAGTAAAATCCGCATAGGTTCGGGGTTGATTTTGATAACCTCTTCGAGGAATTCAACACCAGTCATCTGGGGCATCCGCTGGTCAGTAATGATAATGTCTATCGGATGCTGTTTGACGATTTCCATGGCGTCAATACCACTCAAAGCGGTATATATCTTATATTTCAGACGAAAAGTGGCTTTGAAAGAAATCAAGTTGTTTTCTTCGTCGTCTACATATAGAACGGAAATTTTCGCTTCCATGTTTAATACGTTCTTTAATCTCCAGGGTAGTTTTTACTACGCAGTTTTTATATTACGCTCGTGGAGAATTTCCTGTTGATAGCCTTTACTTATCCGGCAAGGTAATCTTTTTCCCAACCAAGTTACTAATTTTTGAACTCAAATAGTCAATAATCTATAATAATAAAAAAAAGTCAGCCCAAAAAGGCAGTTTTTGTAACAAGTTCATTTACTCGCAACGGGAATATATTCGTGTAAAGATAAAAATTATCTTAATAGTTTATCGTTGCGGGCGTGTGATTATAAGCCCATCCATCCGCATGGGGAATGTGGATGGATGGGCTTCTGAATGATCTGAAACGGCAACGGCGCGGTAGAGACAGTTGCCGCTTACGGGTTTTAAGCGCCTAATTGGACCCGTTTGAAGACCGTTACGGTCAATCCTTTCGAAACGCTATCCAAAAACTGTGCGATGTTTTTTGATGAGTCTTTCACAAATTCCTGGTTCAGGAGTGTAGACTCCTTATAGAATTTATTGAGTTTGCCCTGCGCAATTTTTTCAACCATTTCTTCGGGCTTGCCTTCTGCACGGATTTGCTCTTTGGCGATTTCCAGTTCGCGTTCGACAGTTTTTGTGTCTACGTCACTTTTGTCTATGGCCACCGGATTCATTGCCGCGATCTGCATGGCCACATCTTTGCCGGCTTCGTCGCTACCGTCCACCGCGCTGCTGAGGCCTACCAATACCCCCAAGCGGTAGTTGCCATGGATATAGGCGACTACTTTTTCTGCTTCTACTGTTTCGTATTTTGACACATCGATTTTCTCACCGATTTTGCCGGTTTGGTCGAGCAGTAGGTCGGCGATTTTCACGCCGCTTATTTCCAGTTGTTTCAATGCTTCGAGCGATGCGGGGGCGTGTGCTACGGCGGCGTCAGCAATACTTTCGCCGAATGCGATAAAGTCTGCATTCTTTGCCACAAAGTCGGTCTCGCAATTCAGTTCGATGACGAATCCTTTTTTCCCGTCGGCTGTTGTTTTTGCAATAACTACGCCCTCATTCGAGTCGCGGTCTTGGCGGCTGGCAGCCACCTTAGCACCCTTTTTACGTAAGTAATCGATTGCTGCTTGGAAATCACCGTTTGCTTCGATTAGTGCCTTTTTGCAATCCATCATGCCCGCACCTGTTTGTTGGCGCAGCTTGTTTACGTCTGATGCTGAAATCTGTACTGTAGACATTCTATTTTCCTTTGTTTAAAATACCTAATTTAATTTATACCATATTGGATAAAAAAACCGGATGTACCTAGGTTGACGGAGGTCCGAATCCCTTCCCGCGCCCCGTTGTCCATCCGGCTTTGAAAAGAAGTTATTCTCCGTCCTGGCTGCCTTCTACGTCGGCGTCTGCCTCAGCTTTTGCTTTACGGGGGCGCTTTCCGCCAGCCTCCGTTTCGGCCTTAGGTGCCGCTTCCACTTCTGCTTCTTCGCCATTGTCTATTTTGGCTTTAGCAGCTGCAGCTTCCCGCTCAGCTTCTTCTTCTTTGTCGCGTTTACGTTCTTCAAGTCCTTCCTGAATGGCCTTTCCAATGATTTCGGTGATAAGTGCGATTGACTTAGACGCGTCATCATTGGACGGAACCGGGAAATCGATGTTTGTAGGGTCCGAGTTGGTGTCTACCATGGCAAACGTAGGGATGTTCAGCTTTAGTGCCTCACTTACGGCGATGTGTTCTTTCTTCACGTCGATAATGAAAAGGGCGGCCGGTAAGCGGTTTAGGTCGGCAATGCCTCCCAACAAGGTTTCCAATTTGACACGCTCGCGTTGTATCATCAATTTTTCTTTTTTCGATAATACATCAAATGTGCCGTCTTTGGTCATTTTGTCGATGTTAGACATCTTCTTGATAGACTTGCGTACTGTTGCAAAGTTGGTAAGCATCCCACCCAGCCAACGCTCGGTTACGTAGGGCATGTTTACAGCCTTTGCTTGCTCGGCAACAATTTCTTTCGCCTGTTTCTTGGTGGCTACAAAAAGCACTTTCCTTCCCGATTTCACCACCTGCTTGATTGCCGAGGCTGCCTCTTCCAGTTTGGTAAGGGTTTTATTTAAGTCGATGATATGGATGCCGTTGCGTTCCATGAAAATGTACTTGGCCATTTTCGGGTCCCATTTGCGGGTAAGGTGACCGAAGTGTACACCTGCATCCAATAACTCTTGATATGTAGTTCTTGCCATTTTTCTGTTTTCCTTAAAAGATTAACGTTTACTGAATTGGAACTTCCTGCGCGCTTTGCGGCGTCCTGGTTTTTTACGCTCTACCATGCGGTCGTCGCGTGTTACCAATCCTTTCGCCCGCAGAGCAGGTTTTACCTCCGGGTCTAGCGTGATCAATGCTTTGGCTATTGCTAGGCGTACTGCCTCAGCCTGCCCTTTGATACCGCCACCGGCTACGTTAACCTTTACGTCATAGTTGCCGGTTGCACCGGCTACTTCTGTACTTTGGGTTACAATATATTGCAATGGCAAGGTGGGGAAATATTCCTTGTAATCTTTGCCGTTTACGGTGATGTTACCGCTGCCAGCGCTCAGGTAAATGCGGGCTACTGCGGTTTTTCTTCTTCCTGAAGTGTTAGTTGTCGACATGTTGTTGCTCCTTAGAATTTAACAGTTTTTGGATTTTGCGCTGCATGGGGGTGTTCGCTTCCCGCATATACATACAGGTTCTTGAACAAGGCACGCCCCAACCGATTTTTGGGCAGCATACCCCGTACGGCTTTTTCCACAATGCGTGTAGGATGTTTCGCCAACAATTCTTTAGGAGAACTGAAACGCTGGCCACCCGGGTAACCCGTATACCGCTGGTATACTTTGTCTTCGAGCTTGTTGCCAGTCAACTTTACTTTGTCTGCGTTGATCACGATCACGTTGTCGCCGCAGTCTACGTGTGGGGTGTACGAAGGCTTGTGTTTCCCCCGGATTACCTTGGCAATCTGGGATGACAAGCGCCCCAAAATCTCGCCCTCAGCGTCAACAACAATCCACTCCTTGTTGACGGTGCTTTTGTTGGCAGAGACAGTTTTGTAACTTAACGTATTCACTTGCTTTGTTTTGAAATAATTAATAAATATATTTAGCCCCTTTGTTTTAAGGGACTGCAAAGGTACGACAATAATATTTATTTTTCAAAGTTATGTGGCGAGTAATAATCAAGGTATCACGTGTTTTGATGGTGGTAGGTAGTTTATGGTGTGTTGTGGAGCCTGTCTCTGCCCAAGAAACTTCGGTGCCTGGCGCCCAGGGGGCTACAGATAGCCTGTTGGCACAGAAGCTGTATGCCAAGGCACTCGAGCAAAAATCGTCAGGGCAGCTGGCACTGGCCGAAAAGACGCTCGAAGAGGTCGTAAAACTACAGCCCGGCAAAGAAGAGGCGTATTTCCAATTAGCCCAGCTGCACCTCGGGAATGGGGACCTTTCCGCAGCTGCCGAGGCGGCATTGCGCGCAGCACAGCTCGATCCAGACAGCGAACAGTACTGGACCGTGGTGATGGACGTGTACCGTAAAACGGGCAATATAAAGGCCATGCCCTCCGTGTTGGACGAGCTTATCCGGCTCAACCCGGAGAAAGTGGATTACTACCATGAAAAGGCGTATGCATTGTTTTTAGATAAAAAGTATGAGGCGGCATTGGCTACGTGCGATACAATAACTGCGCGGTTTGGGAATATCGAAGAGCAGCATTTTACCAAGCATCAGATTTACCTGGCACAGGGCGATACAAGTGCGGCGATAAACGAACTGGAGATACTGGTGTCGAAAAAGCCAGACGACAAGAGGGCCTATATTCTTTTGGCCGAGCTATATACCGGTATTGACGAAGCTAAGAAAGCCCACGCCATCTTGGATAAGGCCGCTATTACCTTTCCCGACGAGCCGCTTGTCTTGCTGGGCAAGGCGGATGTTTTCCTGGCCATGGGGAAGCAGCGGCAAGCTTACGACTATTTACAGAAGGCGTTCCGCAGCGATAGTCTGGGGATCGATGCTAAAGCGGGTATTCTCTATAATACATTGGCCAACAAGCGGCGCCCGCTTGACCAGACATACGTGACAGCGCTGTCGGACCTATTTGCCGAGACCTATCCGAAGGAGGCAAAAGCACATGCCGTACGGGGCGATGTGTATACGCAGCTGCAAAAGCCGGAAGAGGCCCGCCGTGCGTATCTGGATGCACTGGATATCAACCGATATATTGAAGGCATTTGGCAGCAGTTATTGCAGGTGGAACTCCAGCTGGGCCGGTATAGCGATGTGGAGGCTCACGGCAAGGAGGCACTGGCCTTATTTCCTAACCAGCCGCTGATCCTCTTTTTCACCGGGCATGGTTATTTGGGTGGCAAGCGTTACCAAGAAGCCCGGAAATACCTGGAAGCCGCACTGAACCGGGCAGATGATGAACATACTCCTTTTTTGACCCAGCTATACAGCAGCTTGGGTGATGTTTATAATGCCCTGGATATGTATGCCGAATCCGATGTGGCTTACGAAGAGGCTATCGCGATGGATAGTACAAATGCCTATGCCCTGAATAATTATGCCTATTACTTGGCGCTCCGCAAACATAACCTATCGCGGGCTGCCGAGATGTCAAAACGGTCTAACGAATTGACTCCCGACTATCCGTCATACCAAGACACTTATGCATGGGTGCTGTTCCAACAGGGCGATTATGAAACGGCGCTCACCTGGATAGAAAAGGCGATCGGCAGCGCTGACGAGGCATCGGAGACCCTGCTGGAGCACTATGGCGATATCCTGGCCAAGCTGGGGCGCATAAGCAAAGCCGTTACGCAGTGGAAGAAAGCGAAAAGTCTTTCGGAGTCGGTCGGCAAGGATATTGATAAATTATCAAAAAAAATTGACGCGAAACGGTACATTGATTAAGGCAGCTGCTTTATGCTCATTATTGGCAGTTGTGCTGGCGTGCGGAACAAAGAAGCCGATTGCCTCGTCGGGTGGTGAAATGCGCGTTTCGGCAGCAGTCCGGACAGCCGTGTTGGCCCGGGTGGCTGAGCAGCAGCCGCAATACGCTACGTTCAGTGGCCGTGCCAAGACCAACCTCACCATCAACGAGAAGGACCAGTATGACGTAACCGCCCAGGTACGTATGGTGCGAGATGAAGCGATCTGGATTTCCGTAACAGCCGTGATGGGTATCGAGGTGGCAAGGCTACTCATCACACCCGACAGCATCAAAATCATCAACCGATTGCGGGCCGAATACGTTCAGAAACCCTTTTCCTACCTGCATCAATTCGTGAATAGCGACGTGGATTTTCTAAATATTCAGCAATTGCTGCTAGGTGGGGTTGCCCATCAGCTTGGGGGGGATGACGTAACGGTTTGGCAGGGGAGCTACGGGTACGTACTGCAGAAGGAGACCAACGGTTTGCAGTATGAGGTGCGGTTGGATAACGATTACCAAAACAGTTACACGTCAATTGCGGAGCCCGACTACGGGCAGCGGTTGGAGGCTTCCTATGCCGATTACCAGGCATCGGCAAGCAACCCCTTTCCTTACCAAATGGAAATTTCCATTGCCGCGCCGCGGTTGACCCTGCAGTCTGAGATGAAATATAGTAAGGCGGCCTACGATGAAAAGGTGGAACTGCCGTTCAGTATCCCGCCGAGATACACGGAGGTTCAATAATGCGGAACGATGCATGGTTTTCGGGGCAGATTTATTACTTTCGCAAACAATAATGAGCGGGTGGCACGGTTATAAAGTGGTATATTGATGAGTTATCTAAAGGGAACATTAGGCGTAGTTGCATTCTTTTTGACATTTGCGGTAGCCTATGCGCAGAGCAGTGCCGAATTGAAGAAGCAACGCGAGCGACTGAATCAGGAGATCGAGCGGCTTAATCAAAGCCTCAAAACCACATCGAGCGATCGGAGCCTTTCACTTAAGCAAGTGAATGCGCTAAACACACAGCTGCGCCTACGCGAGCAGAAAATCAGTACTATTAACAGTGAAATCAAGCTCATAAGCAACCAGATCGCATCGCACAACAAGACCATTCAGAGCCTCCGTGACCAGCTGGATAAATTGCGCAAAGACTACGAAAGTATGATCATGTTTGCGTTCCGTAACCGGAATGCCTACAATAAGATGATGTTTATCTTTGCATCGAAAGATTTCAACCAAGCGTTCAAGCGTGTCAAATATCTGCAGCAGTTCAACGAGTCGCGGAAGCTGCGCGCGAAAGAGATTGAGGAAACCCAGAAGGAGATTGCGTTGAAGGTGGCCCAGTTGGAAGCCAGCAAGAAAGAACAAGCGGTGTTGCTTGCCGACCAACAGAATGAGCGCAAAACCATAGCCCAAGAACAGGGTGCGCAGTCCAAGGTGCTGCAGGCGCTTACCCAGCAGGAGAAGACGTTCCAGCAAGAGCTGCGGAAGAAACAGCAGGAAGATGAGCGTTTGGCACGTGCAATCCGTACGGCCATCCAACGGGAAATCGCCGAACAGCGACGACTGGAGGAAGAAGCGCGCCGGGCAGCCCTTGCCCTGGAGGCTGAGCGTACGGGTAAAACCGTGGCAGAAGTAGAGGCTGAAAAGCCCGCGGTGCGCAAAAGTGATACCGAGGTGCTGGCCAATACGCCGGCCGCTGCAAAACTGTCGGCCGATTTCGCGGGTAACCGCGGACGCCTGCCGTGGCCGGTACAGCAAGGGGTTATAACCCAGCGTTTCGGGCGGCACACTATCGGGCGTAATGTTACCGTAGAAAATACAGGAATTACCATCCGGACAACTAACGGGGCACAGATACAGGCTATCTTCGACGGCACCGTAATCCAGGTAGCCAATATGGCCGGTTCGTATGCTATCATTCTCCAACATGGTAAATACTTTACGGTTTATACCAAACTTGGTGGCCCGACGGTGAAACGTGGACAGGCGGTACAGCGTGGCCAGGTATTGGGTGCCGCATTGGTAGACCCAACCGATGGCACATCTGAAGTACATTTTGAAATATGGGAAGGTGCAGCGTCTATCAATCCGGAACCGTGGTTGGCAAAATAACGGTGGGTGATGAATATGGATGGCGGCATGGCAAGGACTTTGGCGCAAAACTATTGTAAAGGAAATAAAATATTATATGTACATTTGCAGAATCACCCTGTTTTTGAAGGTAGGGTGGATTTTGAAACTTTAAAACAACGGTTATGGTAGATTCAGTGTTGTTATTTCTTGGTGCTCAAGAAATTATCCTGATTGTTTTAGCTCTCCTCTTGCTTTTTGGAGGCCGGAAAATCCCCGAGCTGATGCGTGGTATGGGGCGTGGCATCCGAGAGTTCAAAGAAGGACAGAAAGAGACCCCTAAAGAGGAACTGGAAGAAAACAAACAATAGTATACCCGTATCCAATGCGGGCGCGGACTTTATACCATATTCTGCCTTGGTGTAAAGTCCATTTATTTTTGTGGCTTTGAAGTAAGGATAGATTATTTTATCCAGCCATACAATAAAAAGTGAAGAACTACGTTTTCCATGTAAGATAGACTTAATCAGTATAGCATTAGTAGTTCACTAACAAGCTAGTTTATAGCTGAGGGGTGAAATTTATGGCATATACATACCGACTAATAAAACATGGTGTTAACTAAGATTTCGGCAGTTGCCGTAGGCAGTATGTTATGTGCCCATGTGGCACTCTCAGAAACCTTTCCACCTAATCCACCAATAGATACATTAGCAGCAAAAAAACACATCGCCCACCATATGGCGTTGCAGCTCGAAGCGATAGCCGATAGCATCAATTTTGTTGATCTCGACGAGAAGTTGGGTGCGTCGCCCAGGTTTGAACTTGTTCCTGCAACGATCGAGGGGCGTTTGGCCTATCTGCAGAAAGCGGTTCCGCTTACCTACAACGATCAAGTGCAATCCTATATCGATGGATATAGCACAGAGCGCTACAAGGGGCATCTTTCCCGGATGATGGGGCTGTCCCGGTATTATTTTCCGATCTATGAGCGTGTTTTCAAGGAAGTCGGTGTTCCGCAGGAGATCAAATACCTATCTATCGTAGAATCGGCTTTAAACCCGCATGCGGTATCGCGGGTGGGAGCTACGGGATTATGGCAGTTTATGTTTGCCACGGCCAAGATGTATGATTTGACCATCGATAGCTATATCGATGAGCGGAAAGACCCCATCGCTGCAAGCTATGCGGCAGCGGCTTACCTATTGGACGCGTACAACGATTTCGGGGATTGGTTGCTGGCTATTGCCTCGTACAATTGCGGCAAGGGAAATGTGCTGCGTGCTATCCAACGGTCGGGGTTGGCCAATCCGGATTACTGGGCGATAAGCCGTTTCCTTCCGCGTGAAACCCGTAATTACGTACCGGCATTTATTGCCATCACCTATATGATGGAGTATCATGAAGAGTACGGCATTGTTCCGGCGGAGCCAACCATCCCCATGCAGACGGAAGCGGTTTGGGTACAAAAGAATGTGCCGTTGAGCGGTGTAGCCAAAGCCTTGGAGATGGATGAGGAGGTCATAAAATCGCTGAACCCCGCATATAAAAGAGGGGTAGTGAACGGGACCACCGATGAGCCGAAGCGGCTGATACTGCCTGAGGCACACCCGCAGGCCTATCCGGCGTTGTATGCTGTCTTGAATACACCCAATAAGATGCAGGCCTTTTATGCAGCTAATGCGGAGCTACATAAAGGAGCTGATGAGGCTGAGGTGACCCATCGGGTAAGGAAGGGCGAAACACTGGGCAAAATAGCCAACCGTTACCATGTGACGGTTCAGGATCTCCGCGTGTGGAACAACCTTAAGAAGAATACGATTGTGCCAGGCCAACGCCTCCGGGTGGTGACTTCGGCCGATCAATCTGATACCAAGGCCAAGCCTGCCGCTCCGTCGTATATCTCATACCGTGTAAAAAAGGGAGACACACTTTCGGGTATTGCCCAAAAATACCGGACAGCCACGGTATCGGCCATCAAGACTGACAACGGGTTGCGGACCAACCGGATTACGCCTGGGATGACATTGAAAATAAAGGTTAAATAAGCCACGCTGCATCCTCGCCGCCGTCGCACTCATGGAGGCTCACCGCGACGTGCTCTTTGAGTATGGTAGAAAGTTTCAACCCCGAAAAGTCACTGAAAATCGGGAATTTGTGGTGGCTTCGGTCTATCAATACCACGGTGCGCATCTTTTTTAACGGTACATCGAAAAATACACCCATACCATAAGCGAGCGTACGGCCGCTATTCAGCACATCATCAACCAATATCACCACGCTGTTTTTCGCATGTTCGGCGGGGGTATCTGTATTGGCTCGTAATGTGCTGCTCGTTTTATCCAACGTGACTTTTATCAGTAAGATATCGAAAGTGGAGATCCGTTCCAGCTCAGATTTCAGCCGTTGGGCAAACACATAGCCCCGATCGGCAATACCCACCAAAACTAGCGAGGTTTCTTCGAAATTATCTTCCAGCAACTGATAAGCAATGCGTGTTATCTTCTTCGCTATTTGCTCTTGGTTGAGGATTAGTACTTTTTTTGCAGACATATTATCGAGGTCATGCGGCAGCTATACCAATTCCCTAATGCACAGAAGGTGCCAGCGTAGGCTGGTCGTCTTCACCCTCATCTGCCTTTACCGCTGCAAGCATCCGTCCACCGTTGTAATAATAGCGCTTCCAATAGGCATCATTCAGGTCGCTTATCATTACACCACGACTGGAAGAAGCGTGTGCAAATTTATCATCACCGATATAAACGCCCACGTGGGTAATGTTACGGCTACGTATTTTGAAAAACACCAAGTCACCGGGCGTGAGTTGATCTTTCGCGATGGGGTCTACCTGGGTGTAGATATTACGGCTATTGTGGCCTAGTGTCGTGTTGAAAACTTTATCATAAACCTCATAAGCAAACCGGGAGCAGTCTACCCCTCTCTTGGTCTTCCCGCCCAAGCGATAGGGAGTGCCTATCCATTCGTAAACAAACTGGTATAACTTCGTGTTGGTTGTTGCCGATGCAGCCACGCCCATGATCTGGGAGAAATATTCCTTAGCCAAATTGTCAGGATCTGAAGGGGGGGCAGGTTGGTCGGTGGGTGTTTGTGCTTGTGCAACAGTGAACAGACAAGCAAATAGCAGGCAGGTTACAGATGTTTTCCTTCTCATTTAATAGCTGTTTTATGAAACATGAAGACATTGATCATTGCCGGCGTGTTACCACATGCCAACCGTTAGCGTGCAAATCTAGGGTAAAAAATCCATTGATGCAAAGAAAAAAGTGCTTATAATTGAGCATGTTTCGAATCATACGTTTTTTACTGATTATAGGTTTGGCCATAGGGCCTGGTTATTTGGCAAACGCACATAGCCAACAGGATACACTGAAGGTGCTGGCTATAGGCAACAGTTTTTCGCAGGATGCAGTTGAACAATATCTGTATGAATTAGCGGTTGCAGCAGGCAAACCCATCGTCATTGGCAACATGTACATTGGTGGAGCACCCCTGTCGTTACACTGGGAAAATGCACGGGCCGACAAAGCGGCATACAGTTACCGGAAAATCGGTGTTGACGGCACAAAAATAACCCAGGAGAAGGTGAGCATACTGGAAGCATTGCGAGACGAGCAATGGGACTATGTGTCGCTGCAGCAAGCAAGCCCGTTATCGGGCCAATTTGATAGCTATATCGAACCACTCACCGCTTTGTATCACTACCTCGACAGCGCAACCGGTGGCAGTATCAAGTATATCTGGCACCAAACCTGGGCTTATGCCGCGAATTCCACCCATCCCGGGTTCGCAAACTACCATACCAACCAAGAGGAGATGTACCATGCCATCATGAATGCCTCCGGGAAGGCCGCGGAATTGGTGCCAATCGATTTACTGGTTCCTTGCGGAACGGCTATCCAGAATGCGCGGACGAGTTTTATCGGAGATAACCTCACGCGCGATGGTTACCACCTCGATCTTTATATCGGCCGGTTCGTAGCGGCTTGTACGTGGTTTGAAGCGTTGTTTGGCCAACAGGCCCCGGTAGCGCACTACCGCCCCGACAGCGTATCGGTAGCACAGGCAGAGGTCGCGCGGCAAGCTGCCCACGCCGCCGTGCAGCGACCCTTTTCGGTAACCGGAATCTCCGTGGCACGACAGCCCAATATGGTGCTTATCCTTTCTGACGACCACGCCTTCCAGGCAATAGGTGCTTACGGGCAGCAGCTGGTGCAAACTCCGAACATCGATCGTATAGCTGATGAAGGCGTGCGTTTCGACGGCGCCTATGTGACCAACTCGATATGCGGGCCCAGCCGCGCTACGCTGCTTACAGGCAAGTATAGCCATAAAAACGGCTTTAAAGACAATGAGACCTCCACATTTGACCACGGGCAGGGTTTATTCGTGAAAGGGCTGCAGGAGGTAGGTTACCAAACGGCATGGATCGGTAAGCAGCATCTCGGCAATAGCCCGCAGGGATTCGATTATTATAGCATCCTTCCCGGGCAGGGGGCCTACTATAATCCTGATTTCATCAATACGGGTGGCGAGCGGGAGCATGTGGAAGGGTACGTAACAAACATCATCACAGACAAGGCGGAAGCCTGGTTGGACAGCCGCGACCCGGACGAACCGTTCTGCCTGATCATCGGTCACAAAGCAACCCACCGTGTATGGCTGCCTGATACGGCCGACTTCGGCCGGTATGATGGTATTGATTTTCCATTGCCGGAGACGTTTTACGACGATTACGGCGGACGTAAAGCGGCCGCGGCACAGGAAATGAGCATAGCTAAGGACCTGCGGATGGGGTATGATCTGAAGATGGAGTCCGTTGCCGACGCAAGCCGTCGAGGAGCTATCGAACGGATGAATACCGAACAACGGCAGAAATTCGATGCGTACTACCAGCCTATATTTGCCGATATCAGTGCGCAAAACCTCAGCGGGCATGAGCTTGCGGAATGGAAATACCAGCGCTATATGCGCGATTACCTCAGCACGGCGGCTTCTATGGACCGGAATATCGGGCGCATATTGGATTACCTTGATGCTAATGGACTGGCAGAAAATACGTTGGTCATTTACCTTTCCGACCAGGGGTTCTATCTGGGGGAGCACGGATGGTTTGACAAACGCTTCATGTATGAAGAATCGTTCCGTACGCCCATGGTGGCCCGGCTTCCGGGTACTATCACACCCGGGTCGGTGGCGGAAGGATTTGTTTTGAATACCGATATCGCGCCCACACTGCTGCAGCTTGCTGGTGCGGCCATCCCATCCGATATGCAGGGCTCGTCGATATTGCCTTTGTTCTCAAACCCCGATACGACGATCCGCGATGCCATTTACTACCATTACTACGAAAACGGCGAGCATGCCGTGTCGCCCCATTTTGGTGTGCGCAACGACCGGTATAAACTTATCCGTTTCTACAAACGTGTGGATGCGTGGGAGCTGTTCGACCTTAAGGAGGACCCCCGGGAAATGCACAACCTGTACGGCAAGCAAGGGTACGACGACATTACCGCAGCGATGAAAAGCTTGCTGCTGTCGCAAATCGGGAAATTCGAGGACGATGAGGCTGCGGCGATCATGGGCTTGGCCAGTTACTAGTTACTCAATGCAGTTGCACCGATCAGAACACGCCGTCCGCGTTTTCGATGCCCAGTAGGCGAAGTGCCTCCAGCTTATAGTTGGTGATTTTTTCGTCGAACGTTTTCGCGTTTTCGGAAACACTCAGGTAAAAATAGCCACCATCGATCAACGCAAAGATGAGGTCTGCCGTCATTCGGGGACTGCGGACACGGATCATCTGCTTTTCGTTGCACTCCTCAATGAGTGCTGTAAGCTGCTCGCGGAGCGTATCGGTGAGTTTTTTATACATGCCTTTCACTTTTTTCTCCCGGAAGGTGAGTGCATAGCAGCTATAAAACAACCCATCGTCAAATAGCTTGTTCCATTTCCTCGAAAACAGGTCGTTCACGACCGTCACCAGCATCTGCTGCGAGGGAGCGTTGTTTCCCTTTCTTATCTTATAGATTAATAGGTATTTTTCGAGTATGTAATCGATGAGTGCATAAGTAAGCTTTTCTTTGGTCTTGAAATAATGGATGATAAGACTGGGATTGATATCCATGACCTTCGCAATCTTTGCGATGGACGTGTTTTCCAGACCTTCTTTCTTGGCAACCTTATAAAAAACCTTGACAATCTCCAGTCGCCGTGTTTCCTTTAAGCTTTTCCTTCCCATAATTTTTCGGTGAAAATATCAGTATTTTCTGGATTTGCAAGGAATGTTTTTTGAATGAATGTTCAGTTTATAAACGTAACACTCGCCTAACTTTGGGTTAATTTAGCGGCTTTTATTTTACGGCATAATTCAACGAGTATAAAGAACATGAAATATGGCCACAAGACTTAAATCAATAGCAGTTGTAATTTGCTTTATCCATAGTGTTTTCATTATCATGGCCATGGAGCGAACGCCAAACCGGGGAAGCGGTGTACCGGTAACGGCAGGGCAGACCCAGACGAGTATCAGCGGTACAGTTACAGACGCGGAGGGGGGGCGCTTGCCGGGCGTGAGTGTGACCATTGTCGGGAAACCGGGTGGCACGACGACGGATGACGACGGTAACTTCAGTCTGTCCGCATCTGCAGGGGAAACCGTACGGATTTCCATGATAGGTTTTCTGCCGCATGAATTTGCCGTAACCGCACAGCGGGTTTACGACGTCGTTCTTCAGCAAGACTCAGAAAGCCTCGCGGAGGTAGTGGTGGTCGGATATGGTACCCAGAAGCGGGTGAATCTTTCGGGTGCCGTAGACCAGGTCGATGCCAAGGCACTCGCGCAGCGTCCCATAGCAAATGTATCTCAGGGGTTGCAAGGACTCATCCCCAACCTGAATATCCGGTTTAACTCCGGTGCACCGGGCGAGGCTGCCAATGTCAATATCCGTGGTATTACTTCAATCAATGGCGGTGACCCGCTGATTCTGATTGACGGCGTGCAGTCCAGTTCGGCCGAGCTGAACCTGATCGCGCCCCAGGATATTGAAACAATATCCGTGGTCAAGGACGCCTCTGCCGCAGCTATATACGGTGCACGTGCAGCGTTCGGTGTTATTCTGATTACCACCAAAACGGGGGCGCAGGCCGGAACTAATGTGACTTATTCCAACAATTTCACCTGGAATACGCCGACGGTAATGCCAGAGATGATTACCGACCCGTATGTGTTTTCCCGATTGCTGGAAACCTCTACAGATAACACACCCTGGGACAACGTAAACTATAACGACCAATTCTACGACTACGCCCGGCAGCGTTCGGATGATCCCAGTGTACCCGGCGTACGGCTCAACCCGTCCGATGAAACGTTATGGGAGTATATGGGCAACCGCGACTGGACCCGTTATTTTTTTGAGGATTACAATTTCAACCACAACCACGACCTCTCCATCAGTGGGGTAAGCGAAAACAATAGGGTACGTTACTACCTGTCTGGCGGTTACAATCGCCAGAATAGTGCGCTCAACCTAGCGGATGATTATTTCGACCGCTATAGCTTGCGGGCAAAGGCAGATTACCAGCTGGCCGACTGGATCAAAGTTGGAAACAACACGTCCATGAGCAACACACTGCGGAAGCAGCCAAGCCGGCTGGACGTATTCGGCACCTACAACATGTTTCCCACGTATTACGACATCAACCCCGACGGCACATGGGCCAACTCCCCTGTAGGTCGTGCCGCTGCAGGTATCGTAGATGGCGGCGAAACGACCAATCGCTTGGAGCAGCTGCAAACACAATTTACCACCGAGATGAGCTTCTGGGACCAACTGTTGAAGATTAATGCCGACTATACCTACCGTCGGACCAGTGAGAACTACAATTCTTATCAGACCTCCTACCTCATCGGATTTGGGCCGGATGACGTGCGGGAGGAGGGCAATAATAGCGCAGCCCGCAGGGGGGTGTTCGACTACTACCGGGTATTTAATGCTTACGGTACCCTGTCAAAAACCATTAACAAGCATTCCGTTACCGCCATTCTGGGGTATAGCCAGGAAGATTACCGGCGCGAACGGTTTGATGTCAGTAAGACGGGTTTGATTTCCAGTTCGTTTCCTACCATTGGTCTGGCAACGGGAGATGCCACCGGTACGGAGTATATTGATACGTATGCGCTGCGCGGGGCTTTCTACCGCCTCAACTATATCTACGACAACCGCTATATCATTGAGTTCAACGGACGTTATGACGGATCTTCCCGTTTCCCCAAAGACAAGCGTTTCGGCTTCTTTCCCTCCGGCTCGGCTGCCTGGCGGGTAGACCAGGAGTCCTTTATGGAAAATGCACGGAATGTGATCAGCAACCTGAAACTCCGCGCGTCTTACGGTTCGCTGGGCAACCAGAGCGTGTCCAATTATGGATATATCCCCTCTATGTCTACCTACCAGACAAGCTACCTCATCGGCGGGGAACGCCCATTCGGTATTTCCACGCCGGGACTGGTATCGCCCAATTATACCTGGGAAAAAGTCAATACCCTCAACTTTGGTGTCGACCTTGGTTTTTTCCGCGACCGATTCAATGTCGTCTTCGACCAATATACCCGTAACACGTTGGGAATGCTTACCCTGGGCAGGGACCTGCCCGATATCCTGGGTGCAGCCGAGCCCCGGGAGAACGCCGCGGATCTGCGTACCCGCGGCTGGGAACTGTCTGTCGGTTACCGGGATAATTATACCATTGGTGGCTCGCCATTTCGCTTAGAAACGCGCTTCGTACTTTCAGATTCGAGGAGTACTATTACCCGCTTCGACAATCCAAACGGTAGTATCACCCAATACTATAAAGGGATGGATATGGGTGAGATATGGGGCTTGCAATACGATGGCTTATTTCAAACGACCGAGGAAATCGAACAACTGGATCAGACTTCCATCATCCCTTGGGGAGCCCTGCAGATCGTACCGGGATGGCCCAAGTTCAAAGACCTAGATGGCAATGGCGCTATTGAAAAAGGCTATACCCTGGGCGGCACCAAAGACCTGTCTGTCATCGGCAACTCCACGGAGCGATTCCGCTTTGGCTTGGATGTCAATACAACTTGGAAAAATTTCGACCTGCGCATGTTCTGGCAAGGAGTGGGTAAGCGCGATTACTATCCAATGCACTTCCTTTATTGGGGCGCTTACCAGCAGCCTTACGGTAATATGTATGGGCATCTCCTTGATTTTTATCGGGCCGAGGGAGACAGCCCCGAGGAGCGGGCCAAGCATTCGCAATCGTATCTGGAGTTGGGGCTTGCCGATGCGAACCACGATGCCCGTTTCCCCGTATTGCAGTCGTGGTTGGCCGATGTGAATCTCGGTACCCGTATCGACCAGTCGATGGGTATGGCGATACCGAACACCGGCCACTTGCTGAATGGCGCCTACCTGCGCCTGAAGAACCTCACCCTAGGATACACACTACCCCTGCCGTTTACCGAACGATTGGGCATACGTAGCTTGCGGGTGTTCGCTACCGGAGAGAATGTGCTGGAGTTTTCGGAGATCAAGAAGCACTTTGATCCGGAGACCACCAATGCGAGCATCAATACGAATCCGGCTGCCGGCACCGGCAGTGGGGCGGGCAACGGAATGACCTACCCTTTCCAGCGGAGTTATTCGTTCGGTGTCAATATCATGTTTTAATCATACTCGACTATGTATACCATCCATCCGATCATGAACATATTTTCCAAATGGGGTGCCGCCATACTATTGGCGGTCTCTATCAGCGCTTGTAACGATGACTTCTTGGATAAGCTGCCGGAGACATCCATCGGCCGTGAGAATTTCTTCAATACAGAAGAAGACCTGAATCTGGCGATTTATAACTTATATGATTTCCCTTCCACAGGTATCTATACCAACGAAGCGTATACGCTTACAGACAATGCATACTCCACCGGTAATGTGGAGCTGAAAACCATGATGACCACAACGCCCAGCTCGTCCACCATTACTGGCGGGTGGGACTGGGGGCAATTGCGCAACATCAACTTCTTTCTGGAGAATTTCAGGAACGCCCAGCTTACGGAAGAGCGATTGGCTCATTTCGAAGGGCTGGGACGCTTTTTCCGCGCCCGTTTTTACGCGAATAAGGTCAAGCGGTATTCCGATGTACCGTGGGTGGACGAAGTAATCACCACCGACAATGAAGCCGTTTTGTTCGCTGGCCGCGACCCACGTGAAACGGTGGTAGCTAACTTGCTGGCCGATTATGAATTTGCTGCCAATAATATAAGTGTTTCGTCGCCGCAGGGCGCGGTGAACCGATGGGTAGCCAAGGCCGACTATGCCCGTTTCTTACTATATGAAGGAACCTACCGGCTTTATCACCCCGAATTGAACTTGGAGGGAACAGCCGGGGATTTGCTCCAAAAGGCAGTCGCAGTGGCCCGGGATATCATGGATAACGGACCGTTCAGCGTATATGCGACCGGCAACCCCATGGAAGATTATGGCGCTCTGTTCAAGAGCCAGAACCTCGGTGGCAATCCAGAAATTATTTTTGCCCGCCATTATGAGGCCAACCTATTGAATGGCGATAGCGGGGAAGGCGTATTTGGTAACTATGAAAGTTACCCGCTCAAAGACCTCGTACAAACCTACCTGATGGCTGATGGCAGCTACTACAGCGGCCAGCCCAATTATCAGCAAAATGAGTTTGTACAAGAGTTTGAGGACCGTGATGCCCGGCTCTACCAAACCTATGCATATCCGGGATGGGTACTGGTGCGTTCGGGCACATATGCACAGGGCGCCGGTCTTTATGTGCAGCAGTTGGCCAAAAACTTCTCGGGTTACCATCAGATAAAGGGATTCTATAATACCACTAACCAAGACGAACGGAATAACATGGATGTGCCGTTGTATCGTTTGGCCGAAATCCTACTTATCTATGCCGAAGCAAGGGCAGAATTGGGCGAGCTTACGCAGGGCGATCTGGATATGTCGGTCAACTTGCTACGGGATCGGGTCAATATGCCCCACCTGACGCTCAACCCGGCCATTGATCCGGTAAAGGCGGCTAAGTTTCCAAACGTGACTTCCGCACAGCGGGCAGCGATTTACGAAATCCGCCGGGAGCGGCGTGTTGAACTCGCGTTCGAGGGCCACCGCCACGACGACCTGATGCGCTGGGGGGCCGGTGAATTTTTGGAACAGGAGCCGCAAGGGATCTATTTCTCCCGACTGGGTGAACACGACCTCACTGGTGATGGTGTACCGGATATTGTTTTACTGCCCAGCTCGCAATCTATACCGGCGGAACGGGCAAAGAACAGCCTGGGCGTGACCATGGCCTATTACCGCGTGGGTACGTTCGGGCAGGATGTCTCTGTTTTTCTGGGCGGTGCTACCTCAGGTAATCTGCAGATCATCGAAAATTCGGGTACTTTTGTAACGCCCAAGTACTATTACCGGCCGGTTCCACAGCAGCAGGTCTCGCTGAATCCGGAGCTGAAGCAACTATTTGACTGGGAATAGCTACCGATAGAAATAAATAAACGAAACAATGAAAAAGCAGTTCAGTTTATTAGTCGTGTTGCTGGCATTCACTCTAGCCGGCTTCGCACAGGAAAAATTCTCATTCGCGTTCTTTACCGATATCCACCTCAATAAAAATCCAAAAGCCAGAAGTTACGATGGTCTGAGGCAGGCTATTCGATCGGTAGACGCCTCGGGGGCAGACTTTGTATTGACAGGAGGTGACAATGTGGATGTCGATGGGATGAAAGCCAACCAAAGGGCAGACGCCATCCAATTATATCAAGATTACAAAGGCCTGGCCGCTTCATCCGCACTGCCTTGGTATTTTACCATTGGCAACCACGACCGGTATTGGGGCGACGGCGATAAGGGCGGCGTATATGGGGAGGCTATGTTCAGCTCTTTTTTCGGCGAAACCTATTACACCTTTGACCATAAGGGATGGCGGTTCATCATACTCAACAGCACGGAGGTATGTGATGGGAATTATTGCATCAGCGATGCACAGTACCAGTGGCTGGAGGATGTGCTGGATAATACGCCTGCCAATCAGCCTATCATCGTCTCTACACATGTGCCGTTCCTTTCGCTCTACTACCCCGTGCTGGAAGGGCGCTATACGTCCACGGACACGTTCGGGAACCAGAAACAGGTGTTTGATCGTTTTGCCCGACACAACCTCAAGCTGGTACTTCAGGGCCACCAGCATCTTTATGAAGAAATTAAGGTGAAAGGCGTACAGTTCATTACTGGTGGTGCAGTAAGTGCTAATTGGTGGCACGGGACCTTCCACGGTACAGAAGAAGGTTACCTGAAAGTCAATCTTTACGGTGACGAGTTTGATTGGGAGTATATCGATTATGGCTGGGAAGTACCCGCCAGTAACTCAGATAAATGATAAACGATAAAAAAATGAGAAGTAATCCGTTCCGTATGCTAGGTGCCATCGTTTTGGCTTTCGGCTTTTTATCAGCTTGCCAGCCGGGTGGTGCGGATACGGCAGAAACGCCCAAAGCCAAAAAGGCAATCTTCGTGATTGTCGACGGAATTCCGGCCGATGTCATCGAGCGGGTAAATACCCCCTGGATTGATAGCATAGCCGCCGAAGGTGGTTATACCCGTGCGTTTACCGGTGGAGAAGCCCCCGAATCCTATTCTGTGTCGCCCACGATTTCCGCGGTGTGCTATGCGCATTTGGTTACCGGCGTTTGGACCAACAAGCATAATGTGTGGGGTAATGGTCTGGAAGCGGTAAATTTCAATTACCCAACGGCATTCTGGTATGTGAAGAACCACTATCCGGAAAAAACCATAGCCATCTATTCGACTTGGGAGGATAACCGTACCAAATTGGTAGGAGAAGGCAAACCGGAAACCGGTAATCTACAATTCGATTTTGCGAAAGACGGGTATGAATCGGATACCGTAGCCTATCCACACAATAGCGAGCCGCATTACATTCACCGTATTGACGAACGTGTATCCGAGGAGGCAGCCCAATCCATACGCCAAGACGCCCCCGACCTCTCTTGGGTCTACTTGCAGTATACGGACAATGCCGGCCATGATTGGGGCGATAGCCCGCAAATGGATAGTGCAGTAGTAAACGCAGACATCCAAGTCGGAAGAATCTGGCAAGCCGTGAAGGAAAGGGAAGCTGACCACAATGAGGAATGGTTGGTCTATATTGTGACAGACCACGGCCGCGATGATAAAGGATACCACCATGGTGGCCAATCGCAGAGAGAAAGGACGATTTGGTTTTCCACCAACGATAAGAACCTGAATTCATATTTCCACGAAGGGACGCCGGGACTAGTGGATGTGCTGCCTTCCGTATTGCGTTTTATGGAAGTTGATATACCACGTGAATACGCGTTTGAAATGGACGGCATCCCGCTATCAGGGGAAGTTTCGCATCAATTTACAGCGGCTACGGTGGAAGGGGATAGCTTGAATCTGACCTGGAAGCCCTTTAAGCAATCAGGTAATATGAGCGTTTGGTTGACAACCACAAACAATCACAAAGATGGTAGCAAAGACGAATACGTTTTACTGGGTGAGGTGGCGCTGCAGGATGGGGCCGCAACTTTTGATGTAAGCGCATACAGCTCCGATTTCTATAAAGTGGTATTAGAAAGCACGGATCACATCACCAATCGGTGGGTTACGCGCTAGCATCCACCAGCCTATAGTCGCCATTGGGCTTTCGTTCGGGCCGCCCGATTGCGATATTGGTGGAGTGGTACATGAGAAATACCCAGCCTTCGGCACAACCTTGCTCCCAATACTGCTGCCGTAGGCCCATGGACTTGCGCCCGTCGTAGTCGTATTTGGCTGCGAATTGATGGAAAAACTGCTCGGGCTCGGGAGCCTCATCGCCGCCGAAGAAGAAATGCTCGCCACCTGTTCGGATATGGAACACTTGATGATTGGGGGTATGCCCGCCGGATACTTCGTAAGTGATCTCATTGTTGAGTATATCATCGCCCTCCACGAGCAACAGGTTGCCGCTGCGCTGCAGCACGTCGAATATCTCGGTTTGGTAAGAGTCTGACTCACCACTATAGGCATCTTCCCACTCGCCGCGTTGCACCACGTATTCCGCATCGGGGAAAGCCAAACGGAGGTCCCCGCCCGCTGTGGTAACCATGCCGCTTGCGTGGTCTTTGTGCAGGTGGGATAGCAACACATACCGCACATCGGCCGGATCAAAGCCCAGCTTCCGGATGTTATCATGGAGCTCAAGACCACCTTCAGTGTTGGTATGGCCGATGCCGGTATCAAGCAAGAGCAACCCGTTTGCCGATTCGATCAGAAACGGGTGGACATGGATGAATAGCGAACCAGGCCGGTCTTTTTTTTGATCCCTGTTCTCATCAAACGGAACGAATTTTTTAGAAGAATCTACGGAAAATGAGCCTTCGAATAAGGAATGTGCCTGCATGTTTTTATCTTTACCCTTTCGTAGTGTACAAACTTAGGTAAATTTGCCCTTTTCGCAAAGCTGATTGGTTGTACGAACAGCAAGTTTATCAATCTCTCCTATGCCGTTGAGGGGAAGTTTTTATAGAGGAATATATGCAGAAACAATGGGCAATTACGCCTTGCAATAATGGAGCCGTAGCAAAGCAATTGGGCGAAGAGCTTGGTATACACCGGGTGTTAGCTGGGTTGCTGGTTAATAGGGGAGTAGATAGTTTTGAGGAAGCCCGGCATTTTTTCCGGCCCGACCTGTCTGCACTTCACGATCCTTTCCTGATGAAAGACATGGATAAAGCCATCGCGCGGATTGAAAAGGCCATTGGTAATAAGGAGAAAGTACTTATCTATGGCGACTACGATGTGGATGGCACCACTGCAGTGGCGGTGGTTTACAGTTTTTTCAGGCAGTTCCATTCGGGGTTGGAGTTTTACCTGCCAGATCGGTATGCCGAGGGGTATGGTATTTCAAAGCAAGGTATCGACTATGCCGCTGAGAACGGGTTTTCGCTGATCATTGCGCTGGATTGTGGCATCAAAGCGCTAGACAAGGTGGATTATGCCCGTGAGCGGGGGGTCGACTTCATCATTGGTGACCACCATTTGCCTGGCGATAATCTGCCCACGGCTGTGGCTGTATTGGACCCGAAGAGGCACGACTGCCCATACCCCTATAAGGAGTTGCCGGGGTGTGGTATCGGCTTTAAGATCGTGCAGGCCTTTGTGCAGAAAAACAACATGGATATCGAGCGGTGTTATCAATACCTCGACCTGGTAGCCGTAGGCATCGCGTCGGATATTGTGCCTATTTCCGGAGAAAACCGGATACTCACCCACTATGGTCTTATTAAGCTGAATACCAACCCATGCTGCGGGTTGCAGTCACTCATCGACCTCTCAACCCATCGAAGCGGCCATTTTACGGTAAATGATATCATTTTCCAAATCGGCCCCCGTATCAATGCGGCGGGCAGAATAGACCATGCGAAAGATGCGGTGAAACTGTTGATATCAAAATCGTTGCATGAGGCTGCGGAATACAGTAAGAGTATCGATGTGCAAAATACACAACGGAAAGATTTCGACCTTCGGATTACAGAGGAGGCCCTGGCAATTATCGATAGCAGCGAGGTGCTCCAGCGACGGAAAACGACGGTGGTTTTCCAGCCCGGTTGGCATAAGGGTGTAATCGGTATCGTAGCCACTCGGCTCACCGAAAAATATTACCGGCCTACCGTGGTGCTTACACAAACGAATGGGCACGTCTCGGGATCGGCGCGCTCGGTGGTAGGTTTCGATCTGTATGAGGCATTGAGTGCCTGCAGCGATCTGCTCGACCAATTCGGCGGACATAAGTACGCCGCCGGGCTCACCATGAAACCGGAAAATGTCGAGCTGTTCCAACAGCGTTTTGAAAGCGTGGTGGAGGCCACTATCCTGCCGAGCATGCTGCAACGGGAGATAACTATTGATGCCATGCTGGAGCTGAGCGATATAGACGCCAAATTTTTTCGGATTTTACGCCGTTTTGAACCCTTTGGCCCACAAAATGAAGCACCCCTGTTTATGAGCGAAGGGGTAACGGTATACGGTACGGCAACAGTCGTGGGGGGCAGCCACCTTAAAATGACAATCATGCAGCCCGGATCGCCCCGTTTCGACTGTATTGGTTTCGGTTTAGCGGACTATGCCGATGCTATCAATGTACACCGTACGTTTGATATATGCTATACAATCGAGGAGAACGTCTGGCGCGAAAAACGTAACTTGCAGTTGAATATAAAGGATGTGAGGGTTTTTGGTGATAGACATGAGATGTGAGATTTGAGATATGAGACACTAGATTTACGACTAACGACTAACAAATGATATTAAAAGCTGAGCACCTCATCAAAAAGTATCGTCAACGCACGGTAGTGAATGATGTTTCGTTTGAAGTGGCACAAGGCGAAATCGTAGGCCTGCTGGGCCCGAATGGTGCCGGAAAGACGACGTCATTCTATATGATCGTGGGGCTGATAAAGCCTAATGACGGGCACGTATACCTGGATGGCCAAGAGATTACCGAAGACCCAATGTATCGACGGGCACAGAAGGGTATTGGTTACCTGGCACAAGAAGCATCAGTATTCCGTAAGCTGTCGGTAGAGAATAACATCATGGCTGTTTTGGAAATACACCATAAAGACCGGGAGGAGCGCAAAGAGAAGTTGGAAGAGCTGCTTTCGGAGTTCAGCCTGAACCGGGTGCGTAAAAACCGTGGCGACCTGCTATCCGGGGGCGAACGGCGGCGCACCGAGATTGCACGTGCCCTGGCGGCTAAGCCGAATTTCATTTTGCTGGACGAACCGTTTGCCGGTGTAGACCCAATCGCGGTGGAAGAAATACAGTCTATCGTATCAAAATTGAAACACCGCAATATCGGGATCTTGATTACCGACCACAACGTACAGGAAACATTGTCGATCACCGACCGGGCATATCTCCTTGCGGAAGGGAAAATTATGCTGGACGGCACACCGGAGGAAATCGCGGTGAATGAGATGGCCCGGAAATATTATTTGGGCCGTAATTTTGAATTGCGGCGTAAGAAGCTTTAGACAATAGACATTAGACAATAGACATTAGACAATAGACAATAGACACTAGACATTAGACAATAGATTTACGGCTTACAACTAAATACTTACGACTAAAAAATGGCTTTCATCAACTCGATATTTACCTGGATCATGAAGAAACGTATCCACCAGATCGAACTCTTCATGAAATACCCACATGAAGTACAGGATGAGTGGTTCCAAAGCCTTATTTCTACGGCTGAAGCGACTGAATGGGGAAAGAAGTACGACTATAACTCCATACTTACACCAGAGACCTATAAGGAGCGTGTGCCCATACAGGATTACGACAGCCTAAAGCCCGCTATCGATCGCATGATCAAGGGTGAACAGAATATCCTTTGGCCATCGGATATCAAATGGTTTGCCAAGTCATCGGGTACTACGGCCGATCGCAGCAAGTTTATCCCGGTTAGCGAGGAGGCACTGGAAGACTGCCATTATCAGGGCGGAAAAGATATGCTTTCCGTATATTGCAATAACCGGCCCGACACCAAGATATTGACGGGTAAATCGATGGTGCTCGGTGGAAGTTCGCAAATCAATAATTTCCAATCAAATTCCTATTATGGCGACCTCTCCTCCATTATACTGCGCAACCTGCCTTTTTGGGCAGAGACACACCGTACACCGGATTTGGAGACCGCCCTCAACCCCAATTTTGAGGAAAAAATTGAAACGGTAGCGCAACGTTCCATCCACGAAAATGTAACCAGCCTCTCGGGTGTACCTACATGGTATGTGGTGCTTGCCAAGCGGATGCTGGAGCTTACAGGAAAGGACCACCTGCTTGAGATTTGGCCCAATTTGGAATTTTACAGCCATGGCGGTGTAAGCTTCAAGCCTTACCGGGAGCTTTTCAAAAAATTAGTTCCCTCCGATAGCATGTATTACCTGGAGAATTACAATGCTTCGGAGGGGTATTTCGCCTTACAAGACCAGTCTGATTCCGAAGACCTGCTCCTGATGCTCGACTACGGCATTTATTACGAATTCCTTCCGGTAGAGCACCTGCTCGACGAACACCCGAAGACACTAGCTCTCCATGAGGTGGAGCTCGGTAAAAATTATGCATTGGTTATTTCGACTAACGCAGGGCTATGGCGTTACCTTGTGGGCGATACAATCAAGTTTACGACGCTCCATCCGTATCGGATTCAGGTCACGGGGCGCACCAAGCAATATATCAATACATTTGGTGAAGAGGTTATCGTAAATAATACGGATGACGCGCTGCGGAGGGCCTGTGCAGAAACGGGCGCGAGCATCCGCGACTATACCGCTGGCCCGGTATACTTCAGTGACGAAAAGGCAGGGGCACATGAGTGGGTGATTGAATTTGAGGAACAGCCCAGTGATTTTGACCGTTTTTGCAACGTGCTGGATACCACCCTGCGGGAAGTCAATTCCGACTATGACGCCAAGCGGTTCAACAATTTGGCCTTGCGCTTCCCGATTATCCACAATGCGCCCGACGGGACATTCTACCGATGGATGAAATCGCGCGGTAAACTTGGCGGCCAGAATAAAGTGCCGCGGCTGGCTAATGACCGCACTTACCTCAACGATATTTTAGAGCAACTGCAAGGAAACTAATCCGTTTACCATTCCTTATCGCTACCTTTGTAGGCTTATGGCAAATATCATCGCAATAGTAGGGCGCCCAAATGTCGGTAAATCTACCCTGTATAACCGGTTGACGGAAAGCCGGAGGGCTATCGTTGACGATTTCAGCGGGGTGACGCGCGACCGGCATTACGGGCAAAGCGAATGGGTGGGTAAAAAATTCACCGTGATCGATACGGGCGGCTACGTCCATGGGTCGGATGATGTGTTTGAATCCGCAATCCGCGAACAGGTGATGATTGCTATCGAGGAAGCTTCGGTTATTCTGTTTATGGTCGATGTGACCACTGGTATAACCGACTTGGACGATGCTATTGCGGATGTGTTGCGGCGCAGCAATAAGCCGGTATTCGTGGTGGTGAATAAAGTGGACCATCCGTTGCTGCAGCAAGAAGCCAGTATATTCTATAGCTTTGGTTTGGGTGAGATATATCCGCTGTCGTCCATGACCGGCTCCGGGACAGGTGAACTGTTGGATGAAGTGGTGAATCACCTGGAACCGGAGGAAGAAGAGGTGGACGAGCGCCCTAAGTACACCATTGTAGGCAGGCCTAACGTAGGCAAATCTTCATTCATCAATGCGTTGCTCGGGAAAGAGCGCAATATTGTGACGGCCGTTGCCGGTACCACAAGAGATTCGATACGTGTGCATTATAACCAGTACGGGCATGACTTCACCCTTATTGATACCGCCGGTCTGCGGCGTAAAACCAAGGTAAAGGAGAACATAGAATTTTACTCAGTGATGCGTACCATCAAAGCACTTGAAGAGTCGGATGTCGTCATTCTGATGCTCGATGCCACTGAAGGTATCGAAGCGCAGGATATCAATATTTTCCACCTGGCCGAAAAGAACCGGAAGGGTGTGGTGATTTTGGTCAACAAATGGGATCTGATTGAGAAAAACAACAAGACCACCCAGGTCTTTGAAGAGCTTATCCGTGAGAAAATAGCACCCTTTACCGATGTGCCGATCATCTTTACGTCGGTAACGGAAAAGCAGCGTATTTTCAAGGCCATTGAGGCCGCCTCGGGCGTATATGCGAATAAAGTGAAGAAAATATCCACCTCCAAGCTGAACGAGGTGATGCTGCCCATTATCGAAAACTACCCGCCCCCGGCCACCAAAGGCAAATACATCAAAATCAAGTACGTTACGCAGGTAGGCGCGAAGTCGCCGATGTTTGCCTTTTTCTGTAACCTCCCGCAGTATATTAAAGAGCCTTACAAGCGTTTCGTAGAGAACAAGCTGCGTGAGCATTTTGATTTTGAAGGGGTACCGATCGAAGTATATTTCCGGCGGAAGTAGTTTTGCGCTATTTGTTTCTGAGTTGGTAGTATCCCTGTACCATTTCGGGTTCCCGTGCAGACGTGGTCCGTGTGAGTACCGGGTTGTCAGGGTTCGCGTTCATTTATGTTTTATGCCGACACGGGGCTTATTCTGATTTGTCCGCCGATTGCTCTCAGTACTTTCATAATGGTCTCAAACTGCGGTTTTGCTCCGTCTGATAATGCTTTGTACAAACTTGGCCGGCTCATTCCTGTTTCTTCGGCTATTTTCGTCATTCCGACAGCTTTGGCAATATGCCCAATTGCAGTAATTACATCGGTGTCACTACCCTCTTCCAAAACGGCATTAAGATATTCAGCAATCATTTCATTGCTGTCCAAATAATCTGCAATATCAAATTTTGAAGTATCCATTTTTTTACTTTTTTAACCGGGTCTTAGCGAGCTCATGTTTAGATAACTTTTTCCAAATCTGCTTTGCTTTTTCGATATCTTGCTGTTGTGTGGATTTGTCGCCACCTATGAGCAAAAGGATTATTTTGCCGTCCTGCTCTCTGAAATAAACCCGATACCCTTTTGCATAGTTTATCCTCAACTCGTTAATTCCATCTCCAACAGGTTTGCTGTCGCCAAAATGTTCGTCATTTTCAATTTTTTGTATCCTGAACATGATTTTAGCTTTGGCTCTTAAATCGCTTAGCTTTCTAAACCACTTGTCAAATTCCGTTGTTTTTTCAATAAAGTACATCCATAAAAATGTATCCGTTTGGATACAAACTTACGGAATAATTTTAATTGGAAGGTATTTCAAGCGATTATTTTGCGTTTCGCTTTTAACGGTCATCAATTGTGGTTAAAGATTTCCACGGGGATGATTACCATGATTTCAGTGCCGTTTTCATCGGAGCGGACGTCGGTCTTTCCGTTCAGTAGCTGGACCCTGCGCCGGATGGATTGCAGGCCCATTCCTGATTTCCCGTCGTTCGTTCGCCGCGCGCTGATCCCTTTTCCATCGTCGCTAATTACCAAATGTAGGTTGTTTTGTTCTTCATAAATCAAGACACCTACTCTTTTTGCTTTTGCATGTTTAATCACATTCGTAAGGGCCTCTTGGATGATGCGGAGCAACGAGATTCGGGTGTCCATATGGGCCCGTGCCAACAGGGATTTCGCTTTTAAAGTTTTAGCACCTTTTCACGGTAT
>NZ_JAMXAY010000045.1 GCF_025460835.1 Parapedobacter soli
ACTTCAAAAAAGAAATATTGGGCTTTTTAAGGGTTGACTAGTTAGTACTTAGTAGTTAGTGAATATGATGGGCTTTACTCGGCCCATCGTGCAACGGCTTTGATGGTCCTGATCGGCCGCCGCTTGCGGTAAACGCCTTCGCGGTCTGGGCCGGCACGGATTGGGTTTGCTGGGTGATCCTTGGCAATGGCTCCGCCGGTTGGTGGGCCGGTATTGCCCTCTACCGTGATGCAGTATTTCCCGTCCCACCCATCCACAAACCCCACATGGGCAATGCGCCTGAGGTTGGTGTAGTAAATACCGAAGACATCTCCCACGCGGGGAACCGACTGGCCACCGTTCACAGGCCATGGGTCGCCCGCATGCCAGATGGTCCGGCTGGCTGGGAACAGCGCCGGGCTCCATGCATTGCGCGGCGCGGCATATCCCGCTTGCCCATGGCACCAGCTCACAAAGGCAGCGCACCAGGCATAGCCCTCATCCAGTCCGCAGTAGCGGAGGTACTCCCCCACCCGGCGGCCGTCGTTGTTGCCTGTGGCTTCCAGTATGCCGATCTCGGCGGTATAGGTTTCTTTTAGCCGTTTGCTGTGCGCACTTCGGTCTTGGCTAAGGGCAAATGGCAAACCGCTACCCGCGAAAGGCAAACCTAAAAGACTGCCACCAAACAGCACACAAAGGCATACAGCAGCCCGAAGAAGATAACGAGGTAAAAGGTGATCTTTTGCCATGGTGATAAGGATTTGAAATTGTGTGAAAAATGGTTCCGTTGGTAACCCCGCATCACGGGCCAGAGCAGCCCGATGAGCCAGCGCGATACGGCGAGGAAGGCAGCAAGCGCCACCACAGCCAGTAGCACGAGGCTCAGCGCGCCGACATCCACCACGGCGGCGGTGGGGTCCGCCAGCCGCAGTACCGACCCTACCCGTGCGAACAGCAAGAACAGGCCCATCAGCACCACGGTCGTACCGAGCCAGCGCCAGATGGGCCACGCCCAGGGCGATGACCAATGCAGGTTGTTGGGTAAGATGGTGGGGGGCTCCACCCCCATCCATCCGGCAATCGTCGTTGTTTTCATAACCGTACTCCTTTCGTTTTGGGCAAACGTAGGGTACCGGGACACTACGGGAAGAAAAATGTCCGACGGTTGTCCACCGGTTGTCCGGCTAAAGCGGGTTTACGGGCGATAGGGGCAGGGGGGAATGTCCGGCGGTGGACATCCGTTCGCTATCGTTTGAAGCCACCCTTGGGGAATCCATGCAGCTTCTCAAAAAGCGCTTCCAGGTCGGCTTTCGCATAGCGGATATGGTTTTGCTCATCGTACGAAAATGGCAGCTTGCCACCTATCCGATACCGGTAGACCTGCTTTTCGCTCCGTTCCAGAAAATCGGCAGCAGCAGGCTGGCTGTAATACGTATGCTTTTCGGCTGTCTTGTCGCTTAGCTTAGGCACAGCCTGAGCTAATGGTACTTCATGTTGGCAATGTAAGCATCGGTTCGGCCTATTGGCCAGCTGCCGCACTAGTTCTTCAATCCGCAGTGCACACTGCAAGAGTTGGTCATGCTTATTCATGGTAGCACGTTGTGTTTGTGGTAAAAATTGGTTTTATACAAGCTACTGTCAGCTGTTAACCCTCGGGCGGGTGGCTATCCAAGCGTTTCAGCATATTCAATAGGCATTGTTTGACACGTTTCTCGGCACCCGCATGGCACAAGCTGTACCCTTCTTAAGGCTATCGAAAGATAACTGCCGGTGTGCATGGGTACCCGCGCATGGACTAAGGTAGCGGAAAATCGTTGATTACCGTTATGTCCTTATGCCCAGTGCCTTTTCCACCCGGTAACGATATTTATTACCAACGGGAAGCCGCCCTTTATCCGTGTCATTTTCCCATCTCTTATTCGCGCCTGGCGCCAATATCACCCACCAATGCTTCGCCTCATCGCCCAACCGGGGTCTGTAATCGCCGATTGCCGTCTTGCAAACCAGATATTGCCGTTGTATACGGATAAATTCAGCCGGATCGAGTTGTATCTGTACATCCCTCAATAATTGCCGGACCAACAACTGCGAGCCATCGATAAAAAACAACCGACAGTTCTTTCCCTCCGAACGGGCATATACGAGATCATTCACTTGAATACCTTTGTAAGCGTCGGTATCGGAATTTCGATACTCCTCCATTGAGTTGGTCTCATCAGGTGCCAGCGACATAAATAGCATTGACTGGTATGCCTTGTTGCACGCAATGTTTTCCAATCGCTCAAGTTGCCTCCGTACCCTGTCGAATTCGGGCCTGCGTTTCACCAATTCGATGAGCACGTCCAATGCCGGGCACGCATCATCTACGATTACAATTTTTCTTTTTTTCATGGTTTATTTATATGATCTGTTAACGGTTAATACTGCTTCATACCATCCGTCACCGGTGTCGTGAGTTTCCAGCCGCGCGCGGTCACCGTACAGCAACCTCAGGCGTCTTCACCGCGTCGCCCACGTTGCAGTTCGCGTAAAATACCGGCAATCTCCCGATCACGCTTCAGTGCCATAGCATACGGGATATCCAGTATGTTGGTTTGCTCATGAAGGGCCATCTGCCCCATAAGCCACCGGAGTTCCAGTTGATGTTTCTCTTCCAATAGTTTCCGTTTCCGGCGTTCGTCTTTGCGGATGCGATAAATCGCAGCCAGCAGCCCTGCTTCGACCATCGAATGGAACCAGCGGGTACAGCTTCGGCCAGTTTATCGGCGATGCCTTGCATCACCTCGGTACGGTTAACCAATGCTAGCAATTGCGTAATTTCCATTTTACGTAATCAGTTAATTATTAAACAAATTGCCGGGTTACAGGCCTGACGACCCAGCGTTTACGGTATAATCACACAACAAACATCTGTCACACGTTCCAATCGTCAAAGTGAAAAGAACCAAATTGCATTCTGGCGGAATAAATAGTACGAATAGCGGAATGAAAATCTGATGTTAAGTGACATGTACCAGTAAGAACACGCTATAAGCAGCATATTCCATTGAAATTGCCCCAGTGGTTCCATCGTATTTACCTCGCGGATTTTTATGATGGTCAACAGCCCAATCAACCCTTATCGAGCGATTGCCGAAATGAAAAAGCCACCCTATACGGATGGCCATTATTCATTATCTATTTGAAAATAACAGGAAGTTCAGCAAAGATTCTTCGGTATGCCCAAGCCCGGTGTAAAACGACCGGCCACGCGAGGCCGCCTGGGTTGGCGGGTGACCGGCGAAATATGCTCCACTAACCTGCTACGAAGCCTGACTTAGTGATTACCTTATTTAATGCCGAGCTCCTGCTGTATTTGTTCCAGGCTCTTGCCTTTTGTCTCGGGCATTACGCGCCAGATGAACAAAAAGGACAGCAGCATCATCACGGCATAAAACACAAACGCATAGAAACCTCCCAGTGGACTGCCCTCGACGATGATCGGAAACAACCAGGATATGACCGCCGCCATAACCCAGTGTGTGGAACTGCCTAGCGAACTTCCCTGCGAACGCACCCTATTCGGAAAAATCTCGGCGATGAATACCCAAATCACCGCTCCTTGCGAAAAGGCGAAGAAAGCGATGAAGCCGACCAAATATACCAGGACATACGGATTGGCCACATCCGGCCGACTAAAAGCAACCGCCGTAAGCACCAAAAATACCACCATGCCCAAAGCGCCGATAAGCAACAAGCGCTTGCGGCCGAATCGGTCGATCACCGACATGGCCAGGATGGTGAAAAGGAAATTCGCCAGCCCGATGTACACCGATTGCTGAAATGCATCCGCACGTTCAAAACCAGCCATTTCAAAAATACGGGGTGCATAATATAAAATCGCATTGATGCCCGACAGTTGATTGAACATGGCCAATAACATTGCATAAGCAATCGGTTTGTTGTACTTCCCATTGAAGAGGCTTTCCGTCTTTGCGCCCGCATCGCTAGCCGCAGCTACATCGTTGGCCTTCCGCTCCGCATCGGGTTCTCCCAACCGCAAAAACACGTGCGCGGCTTCAACCACCCGGCCTTTGCTGGCCAACCAACGGGGGCTTTCGGGAATCAACCAAAGCAAACCGTAAAACACCACTGCCGGCACTGCCATGATGCCCAGCATATACCGCCACGATTCCTCGCCGCCCACTCCAGATAGCAAGTAGTTGGTGAGGTAAGCAACAAGGATCCCCGCTACGATATTCAGCTGGAACATCCCGGCCAGGCGACCGCGCGCAGATGCCGGTGAAATTTCCGAAATATACATGGGGCCTGCCACTGAAGATGCGCCCACGGCGATCCCTCCCAAAAAGCGGAAAAAAACAAAGCCCTCCCATAGGGTCGTTACGGCACAACCGACCGCCGAAAGGAAATAGAAAACGGCTATGGCAAAAAGTACTTTCCGGCGACCATATCGTTGTGCGGGCCTACCGATTACCAGCGCCCCTAACACCGTCCCAATGAGACTGGACGCCACCGTGAACCCCAGCCAGAACGAATCCAGCGACCAAAGCTGTTGTATGGTCTGCTCGGCCCCCGAAATCACGGAAACCTCGAAACCGAAGAGGAAACCTCCCAATGCCGCGATGAGCGCAATACGTATAGGATAATTATTCATAACCTAAGCTGTCTAGCAATATTGTGATGTGTATCAAACACCGGCTTTTCTACTGCGTTTCACCGCCAAGCTCCCATCCAGCTGCAAGGCCTCGCCCTTTTTCTGACACAATACGTGCTCCCGTGAGCCTTCCGCCTTTCCATGAAAGGTCGATGACAAATCCACCCCGGGCACGCAGTCCGTTGACCGATCCTTCCGCAAAAGCCGTAGGCAGCGAAGGTAGTAAACGTATTTCAAACTCATTGTCGTTTAGTGGAACATGGCTTTGAAAAGTCTTTCTTTCCACTGCGATTGCTTATTTAAGTTTATAATATCGCTATCACTCAGACAACGTGTTTAATTGTAAAGATAAGATGACTTATTAAAATAATCACCTCCACATCGATACCGAGACGGCCCCGTAGCTGGTTGACACCATCGAGTCGGGTAAAAATCGCGTCACCGATTGATAGGTATCCGGAAATGAAACCATCGGAGTGCAGGCGAAAAAAATAATCTGTACTTTTGCCCACCTATGCAAACCCTTCTCGGAAACGACAGCCTGCGCAATTGGCTGATTCGCTACAGCTTTTATTTTTCAGGGTTGGTGTGTTTCGCACTGGGCGTCGCCATCACCGTAAAGATGCAGCACCTGGGCCTCCATCCCTGGGACGTGCTGAGCATTGCACTTTTTGACCGTTTCGGATTCTCTATCGGCACCTGGACAGTCATCATCGGCTTTATACTGATTATAATCTCCTTAGTTGTCAGTCGGAAGTATGTCAATATCGGCACTTTTCTGAACGCCCTCCTCATCGGACCGATCATGGATTTCTTCCTTTGGCTGGATATCCTACCCGCTCCCAGCCATACCTGGATGGACTACCTGTGGTTGTTGGCGGGTATCGTCACCGTGGGTACCGGAGGTGGTCTGTATGTGTCGGGCGGCATCGGTGCGGGGCCGCGCGACGGCTTTATGCTTTCCATGTCGGAACGGACCGGCCTTTCTGTCAGCAAAGCACGCATAGCGGTGGAATGTGCTGTGCTACTCATCGGTTACCTGCTCGGTGGGCCCGTATTCCTCATCACCTTTCTTTACACGTTCATCATGAGCCCTATTTTCCAGCTTTCGCTGAAGGTCTTTACTAGACTTAAGAACGAGCTGTGCGCCCCGCTTCCGGAGGGTTATGAAAACATCAGATCGTGATTACCCGCTACTCATGAGCCTCGTTTAGCCAAAGGTACCAGGTCTGTTAACGACGCTATTTTTATCGGTGCTTTGGATGCAATGCTCTTCACCGCAGCGATCCCGATTAAGATAGACATCACGCCATCACGCACCCCAGCAGTATGACCATAAGGATCGGGGGCAGACGTATCTTTAAACAGTCTTTCATGAAGGCGCCTGTCGCCCCCTCCATGCCCGCTCCGTTCACTGGCTACCTGTATCATTTTATAGTCCTCCCAATTTTTATACAGTATCAGCGGCTCATGGATTATGTTATCTTGCCCGATTTGGCTCATCTCCGCGGCATGCAAGCTCTCCTGATCCAGGTCTTCATTTTTCATCCAAGGGATATCCAACCAGGCCTCTATCCGACCCTTCTGCCCATTGAACGCAATACGCCAGCCTTCAAAAGGAGAGTATGTAGTTAACGAATAATTAACCACCGCATTGTTGGCATATTTTATCTGTGCAGACATCTTATCATAGATATCTATTTCAGGCCGGTATACACAGCCATCACGGATATAGCCATCGTGATCTTCATTGGCCACATATAGTTTCATGGAATGTGCGTCTTTGGTAATATCCCAATAGTAGCTACAGTCAGCTTTATGGGCGCAACTGCGACAACTTTTCCCACGGAAGGGCCCGCTGCTACCGTAATGTTCCAGTGCACCGTAAGCAAATACTTCCTCGGGTTCAGCATCCAGCCACCAATTCAGCAAATCGAAATGATGGGTGGCTTTATGTACCCAAAGCGATCCGCCACTATTCATTAACCCATGCCAACGCCGGAAATAAGAAGCACCGTGGTGTATATTCAGGTACCAGTTGAAATCCACCGACGTGATTTCGCCGATCTCATTATTTTGAAGCAGTTCCTTGATCTTCGTCATGTAAGGGCTCCATCGGTAGTTGAATCCTACAATCAACTTCTTTCCCGACTCGCGCTCAGCATCCAGGATTGCCTGGGCCTTCACTTCGTCGGTAGTCAATGGTTTTTCAGTAAGCACATCACAGCCGGCTGCAAGTCCTTTTATGATAAACTCGTGGTGGGTTGAATCTTTCGTGCATACAATGATCAGATCGGGCTTCGTCCGTTGGACCATCTCATCGAAATCGACGAACACCGGGCAATTCACCTTCATATACTCCTTTGCATATTTCAGTCTGCCAGGGTTGATATCGCTCAATCCTACAAACTCCAGCAAATCGGGGTAGTCTTCCACCAATCGTCGGCCCCAAAATGAGATTCCACGCACTCCGGTGCCGACCAGCGTTATTCTCAACTTACGCCCCACACCAAAGGCGTTGGTGGGCAAAGGAACCGCACTACCCGCTGCCAGCATACCAACGGCCATAAGAAACGAACGTCTAGAAAAATTCATTGTCATAGTTGTTTAGTTATTCTGTATAATAGTTGCTATTTATCCCATAGAATCTTCGTCAAATGACAGGAGCTGCCTATCTCCAACAATGATAAGGCAAATCGACATTAGCGCACAACTTTTCCGCTGTTAAATCATCGCAATCGATACCGGAAGCATTTGCACGGCGAGCTATCTTCTCCTGCATAAGCGGGCTCACCTTAAACCCCTTCCGCACCCGTACTGTACGGATGCACGTTGGTTATCTCGATATCCCCGAATTGGGTGAGCGTTTATTCACTTTTATCTGTTCTCAGCGGTGTTCATGAGCTTGCTGCGCTGCGGTTTTTTTCCTCTCGTGTCATAGTTACTCTGGTTATGCATATGTAGAATGAATGCTCTCATGAATCACAGCAAAAAAAAGCTAAACGCGACAATTTGGAATGCACTCCAATTTATAAAACGACTGTCATTTTCCCGTAGTAGGAGAACATAAAAGCCCGTATAACGTTGATTAATAAAATATTATTATTAAATTGGAAAATCCAGACAGCAAATGGTGCCCACCCACAGGAGGGTCGGCAAAATTATAATCGTAAACATAAAAAATAATAATCATGGGTACAACAACATCCGTGGCCTGGCCACAATTCAAAGAAAAGTATGACAATTACATCAACGGGAAATGGACGCCGCCCGTCCAGGGAAAGTACTTTGACAACATCTCCCCGCTCACCGGCAAGGTATTTACAAAGGCTGCCCACTCTACGGCAGAAGATCTGACGCTGGCCGTTGATGCTGCTCACGAAGCATTCAAAACTTGGGGAAAAACATCTGCTACCGAAAGAAGTATCATCCTAAACAAAATCGCAGACCGGATAGAAGAAAACTTGGAATACATCGCTGCGGTTGAAACCATCGACAATGGCAAAGCGATTCGCGAAACGCTCAATGCGGACATTCCATTGGCTATCGACCATTTCCGCTATTTCGCAGGTGTTATCCGTGCTGAGGAAGGGTCATTGAGCGAGCTCGACCAAAACACGGTATCACTTATCGTCAACGAGCCCATTGGCGTGGTGGCTCAAATTATCCCGTGGAATTTCCCGATTTTGATGGCTGTTTGGAAATTGGCCCCTGCCCTTGCTTCAGGCTGTACCATCATCCTCAAACCGGCTGAAAGTACGCCCACCTCTATCTTAGTACTGATGGAGCTTATCGAAGACCTGTTGCCTGCCGGCGTGCTCAATATTGTGAACGGATTTGGTGCAGAACTGGGAAGGCCCTTGGTAACCAACCCGAAAGTGGCTAAGGCTGCATTTACGGGATCGACCGCTACCGGGCGCATGGTGATGCAATATGCCACCGAAAACATCATCCCCGTAACGTTGGAACTAGGGGGCAAGTCACCCAACGTTTTCTTCAATTCCGTAATGGATGCAGACGACGACTTCCTCGATAAAGCGATTGAAGGGGCTGTGATGTTTGCGCTCAACCAGGGCGAAATCTGTACGTGCCCATCGCGGTTGCTCATCCAAGAGGATATCTATGATAAGTTCATCGCCCGGGTCATCGAAAGAGTAGAAGCTATAAAAATGGGTAACCCGCTCGACAAAACGGTTATGATGGGTGCCCAGGCATCTAAAATCCAATTCGACAAAATTTCTTCCTACCTGAAACTAGGAAAAGAAGAAGGAGCTGAGGTGCTTACGGGCGGCGAGCCTAAAAAAATGGAGGGTGACCTGGAAAATGGGTATTACATCCAGCCCACCCTGTTCAAGGGACACAACAAAATGCGCATCTTCCAGGAAGAAATATTCGGCCCCGTACTGGCAGTTACGACATTCAAAACCGTTGAAGAAGCGATTGAAATTGCCAACGATACGCTTTACGGTTTGGGAGCCGGTGTTTGGACACGCGATGCGCACGAACTATATCGCGTACCGAGAGCCATTCAGGCCGGCCGCGTTTGGGTAAATCAATATCACTCATACCCCGCCGGCGCACCGTTTGGAGGGTACAAACAATCCGGGTTCGGAAGGGAAAACCACAAAATGATGCTGGCCCACTACCGCCAGACTAAAAACATGCTGATTTCTTACGACAAAAAGAAGGTAGGCTTCTTTTAGCCTTGCCCACGAAAAAGAGCAGCCCTGACGGGCCTGCTCTTTTTCTTACATTTCGTAATGGACAAAAAAACAGGTAATTATGATAACTCGCATAGACAGCACCCAAGCAGCCAAAGATTTGATCAAAGAGCTCAAGGAGAAACACGGTGAGCTGATGTTTTATCAAGCCGGTGGTTGTTGCGAGGGCACGCAACCGCAATGTTTTGAAAAAGGCGGATTCTATTTGCGCATGAATGATGTATGCATCGGTGAAGTAGAAGGCTGTGAATTCTGGGTAGACAAGGACCTATTCGAATACTGGAAACATTCCCATTTCACACTCGATGTCACCGATGGGTTCGGTGCAGGCGGATTCTCGCTCGAAACACCCCTCGGAAAGACTTTTCAGATACAATACCGCTTGTTTACCACTGAGGAATTAGAAGATTTAGCTCCGGTGAAATTGGCTTACTAAAAGGCTAATCCCGCGGAAAAATCTATATTTGTCTGATTAACTGTAATACAGACCTCATGGACTGAATTATGCGGGAAATGCTCCAACATGCGCCAATAGGTGCCCTATTGGCAGATTGTGAAGGCAAATGTCTATTTGCCAATCAGGCTTGTTGCACAATTTTTGGGATTACCGATTACGACATGAAGGGTTTCGGGTGGGCTGAGCACCTCCCCACGGCAGATCGAGAGCGAATCATGACCCTACTACCGCAGTTTGTAGCGGACAGCAAACCGCAAAGCCAATGTAAGATTTCCATCTTACATCCGCATCACGGCACACGTCATTATAATGTCGCACTACGCCGCATTGCCGAGCCGCAAAACGCGGCTTATCAGATCGCGATGTACTTCCAGCGTGTGTTGCGCAATCAAGAATCGCTAGACCGCATCAACTCGATCATGTCGCTGATTGAGGATATTATTTTTGAGATAGACGGCAACCAGGTGTTCAAAAACGTATGGATATCTGACGAATCGACGCTCTTTATGCCAAAGGAACATTTCCTGGGTAAGGCCATCGCAGACGTTTTCGACAATGCACATGCCCAATTTACTACTCCGGTGGCCCAGGCCATCCGTTCGGGGAAGCAAACCACCTCCAAATACCGGCACTTGGATGCAACGATTGAAAAATGGTACCGGCTGAAGGTTGTACCGATTGAAATGTGGGGTACGCCCGAGAACCAGCGATTGGCGATCACCATCCGGGAAATCACCGAAGAGGTCCACCGGGAGCAGGCGCTGCAAGAAGTCCAAACCAATATTGAACGGGGAAACGAATTACTGAACATAAGCCAACAGCTTAGCCATACAGGGGGGTGGGAATATGATTTGATATCTGGTGAAGTATTATGGACAGACCAGATTTATGTAATCTTTGGTCTTCCGCCCGAAGCCCGCTACGCTAATTTTGAGGAAAACCTCAACCTTTTTACAGAAGCAGGACGTGCAGTAGTGGTTCAATCGCTCGAAAAATGCAAAATGGATCTACAACCCTATACCATGGAGCTTGAGGTAAATACCCCTCAGGATGAATTCAAATGGGTACGGGTGCGGGCGGTCCCTGTGGTAGCTAACAACCATGTTATCAAATTGCGCGGTGCATTAATGGATATCACCAAAGAGAAGCTGGAGGCTATCGAATTGCTGAAAGCCAAGGAAATGGCAGAACGTGCAGCTCAAATCAAATCGGATTTCCTTTCGGTGATGAGCCACGAAATCCGAACGCCATTGGTGGGCATCATCGGCTTAAGCAACCACTTGAAACGAGCCCATTCGCCTGAACAGCGTGAAACGATAAACAATTTATTGTTTTCTTCGGAGCATCTGCTCCGACTTGTCAACGACGTGCTCGATTTCAACAAAATGGAAAGCGGGCAACTGCGGCTTATCCAGGCGGAGGTCAACCTGTTGGAACTGATTGAAAACATCAAGAACCAATTTCAAGCCATGGCCGAGGCGAAAGGCATCAAGGTAGTGGCACGGATCGATACCTCCGTTCCACCTAGAGTGATGGGCGACCCGACACGCTTGAGCCAGATCCTTTACAACCTGGTGAGTAACGCGGTGAAACATACAAATGAAGGGTCGGTTATCGTTGGTGTGCTCGAATTATCGCGCACAGACAATAGTACTACGCTGCATTTCTCGGTAAAAGATACCGGTTCCGGAATCCCGGAAGCTTTCCATGAGGAGATTTTCAAAGATTTCAGGCAGCTAGCCCAAATACCCAATCAGCAATACACAGGTTTTGGATTGGGCCTCACCATTACCAAGCGGCTCATTGAACTACACGGCAGCGAAATCGTGCTCAACAGCTCTCCTGGCAGCGGGGCGGAATTCTGCTTTGACCTTCGCTTTGCGCTCCCATCGGCGACAACTCTTCCCAGCCCTACCACATCCGATATGGTTTACCGAGCGGAACTCCAAGACATGCGTGTACTGCTGGTAGAAGACAACCCCATCAGCACTACGGTTATCAAAAAACAGTTGGAAGAGCTGGGTATCGTTGTCGACTGTGCCGTAGACGGGGAAGAAGCCCTCCGCTATTTGGCGGGAGCACCCTATTCAGTGGCACTGGTTGATTTACACATGCCCAAGATAGATGGCTACGTACTTTCAGATATCATCTGCCGGGAATACCCCGACACCCAAATTATCATCCTTACCGCAGACATCATGGCTGAGACACGACTGAAGCTGGCTAAGTTGAATATCCTCGACGTTTTGAACAAACCGTTCAGGCCCACAGACCTGGCGGCATCACTAGCTAAGGTAACTCCTACCCCTCCGCAGAAAAACGGAAACTTTCGACGAACATCGCCAGACCAAACCTAACTGAGCTCCATAGCCGTATCGAAGAAAGGAAAAGCAAATATCCATACCATGCTCGCCTATATCGGCCAATCAAAACCAAAAACTTCCAATTTTAATGTACCTTTGAAAGGTGCTTTTACACATAACCAAGTATAAATAGCAATATGAAGCAAAAAGAATATTCGCGCAAAGAGTTCGTAAAGGGAATGGCGATTGCTGCGGCCGGATTTATGATTGTGCCCCGCCACGTGCTGGGTGGAAAAGGTTTTTTAGCGCCCAGCGATAAAGTGACAGTAGGTATAATCGGTGCAGGCGGCAAAGGCAGGCAAAACGCCGCTGAATTATTGAAATTACCAGACGTACAAATCACTGCGATTGCAGACCCGGCAAAATACTGGAATCTAAAAGATTTCTATTACAGGTCTATTGCCGGTCGCGAACCGGTGAAGGAAATGATTGAAAATCATTATAAGTCGGCAAATAGCAGCTTTAAAATCAAAGCGTACACCGACTTCAGGGATATGCTTGCCAAAGAACGGTCGCTGGATGCCGTATTGTGCTCCACCCCCGATAACACGCACGCGTATGTTGCCATAAAAGCTATGCGGGCGGGTAAACACGTGTATTGCGAGAAACCGCTCACGCACAACATCTGGGAGGCACGAAAAGTAAGGGATGTAGCACAGGAGACCGGTTTAGCGACACAGATGGGGAACTCCTTGCATAGTGGAGATGGCGTAAGGCAAACCGTTGAGTACCTACGCGATGGTGCCATCGGTAAAGTGAAAGAAGCACACACCTGGGTGCCGGCCTCACGGTGGAACCCGGGGCTAAAAGGGCTGCCCACGGGGCCCACTACGGATGAGCAAGCGATAGGATGGGACCTCTGGCTGGGGCCCACGCCCTATATGCCCTGCCACAAAGAGTACACACCCGTAGCATGGCGGGATTTTTGGGCACTCGGCTGCGGCGCGCTGGGCGACTTCGGCTGCCACGACCTCGATCCTTCAACATGGGCATTTGACCTGCATGCGCCCGACAGTGTTGAAGTGCAGCCTGCCGGATACAGTGATGCCGATATCGCCCCCATGGGGAGATCGGCTACTACCATTTCGTGAAGAAAGGCAACCAACCCGAATTCAAGCAAGTCTGGTATTCAGGAGGGCTACGCCCCACGAGACCGGATGAACTGCCAGAAGGGATGGAATTGCCTAGCCGTGGCTCCCTATTTATCGGGAAAAAAGGTATTATCGTAACCGGAGCCGGTGGTTCCAACCCACAGATCTTCCCAGAAAAGCGACGTGCGAAATACAACCCGCCAACCCCCAGTATCCCCCGGTCCAAGGGGCACTTCCGGGACTGGATCGACGCCATTAAGGGAGGCCCGGCCGCGAGCTCTAATTTTGAATACGGGGCCCGTCTCACCGAGATAACGCTGCTCGGGGTACTATCACTCCGACTGGGTGGAAAGAAGATTTATTGGGATAGTGAAAATATGCGGGCGAGGGGCTTGCCCGAAGCCGACAAATACCTGCGGGAGCCGGTTAGGCCGGGCTGGGAAATGACTTAGTGTAATCCGGCATAGGAAGACGGTACCGCGAAGAACCGATGCGCTAATGAACGCCGAACCCGGTCTTACTTGCTGCCAAACTGTCATTCTTTCAAAATATTATTTTTAACTTTGTCGTTTCTAATAAACGATAATGTTTGAGATACCTACAAATACAAAACAGCACGATGAGGCACGGCAAGGGGAAGCGCTGTTGCTGGAGAAAGATCCGAAAAAAGCCGATGGCCGGAAGCTATATATCGAGAGCTACGGTTGCCAGATGAATTTTTCTGACAGTGAGATCGTAGCTTCCATATTACTCGATAAGGGCTTTGAGACCACGCGGGACTACCGGGAAGCCGACGTGGTATTCATCAATACATGCTCCATCCGCGAAAATGCGGAACAGCGGGTGCGCAACCGGCTGAAGGAGTTTGAAGCGGCCAAGACCAAGAACCCCGGAATGGTGGTCGGTGTACTCGGATGTATGGCCGAACGGCTGAAGTCCAAGTTCCTCGAAGAGGAAAAACTCGTAGACGTGGTAGTAGGACCCGATGCCTACCGTGACTTGCCCAACCTCATCGAACAGGTGGACGACGGATCGCGGGCGGTTAACGTGCTACTCTCCCGCGAGGAAACCTATGCAGACATCAGCCCGGTGCGCCTCAACTCTAATGGGGTAACCGCATTTATATCCATTATGCGGGGCTGCGACAATATGTGCTCATTTTGTGTGGTGCCTTTCACCCGTGGACGGGAGCGAAGCCGTGATCCGCAATCAATCATAAAAGAGGCACAGGATCTTTTTGATTCCGGCTACCGGGAAGTGACACTGCTGGGCCAGAATGTAGACTCCTATAAATACTCAGAACCCGTAGCTGAGGGACAACAGCCGGCGCCAGCGGTTACCTTCGCCAACCTGCTGGAAATGGTAGCCCGTGTAAGCCCCCTGCTACGCGTGCGCTTTTCTACATCGCACCCTAAAGACATCACCGATGATGTCCTTTACACAATGGCCAAATACGAAAACATCTGTAAGTACATCCACCTGCCCGTCCAATCGGGCAATTCGCGGGTACTCAAACTCATGAACCGGACTTACGACCGCGAATGGTATATGGAACGGGTAAATGCTATCCGGAAAATTATTCCCGAATGTGGGATTTCGACAGACATCATTACCGGCTTTTGCAGCGAAACGGAAGAAGAGCATGGCGATACGCTTGCGATGATGGATTACGTGAAATATGATTTTGCATACATGTTCGCCTATTCAGAACGGCCGGGCACACTCGCTGCCAAACGGTACGCCGATGATGTGCCCGAAGAAGTGAAAAAAAGGCGCCTCACCGAAGTGGTGGACCGCCAACGCCAGCACAGCCTGGAACGCCTGCAAACGTATGTTGGAAAAACCCATAAGGTTCTTATAGAAGGGCTGTCAAAACGTTCTGATCAAGACTACTGCGGACGCAACGACCAGAATACAATGGTAGTATTCCCAATTGACGCACGATACAAAGTAGGCGATTACGTAACGGTCTTCGCCGATCGCTGTACATCGGCAACGCTCATTGGAACGGTTGTGGACTAGCTTTAGCTATAAGTCATAAATCGATAGGTGGTTAAACTTAAATCCAAACGTTTAATCTCGAAAAAGGTTAAACTACATACAAGAGTCTACGTACTACATACTGTGGATTAAGTACTAAAAGGAATGGACATTCAGGACATAAAAAATAGGTTTGGGATTATCGGCAATTCGCCGTTGTTAAACCGCGCCATAGATGTGGCGCGGCAGGTGGCACCTACCGATATCTCGGTATTGATTACCGGCGAGAGTGGTAGCGGGAAAGAGGTATTTTCACATATCATCCACCAACTCAGTGCACGTAAACATGGGCCATTCATCGCGGTCAACTGTGGGGCCATACCCGAAGGAACGATAGACTCGGAGCTGTTTGGACACGAAAAGGGCTCTTTTACGGGCGCACTTGAAGCCCGGAAAGGGTATTTTGAGGTGGTAAACAGCGGCACCATCTTTTTGGATGAAGTGGGTGAGCTTCCCGTGGGCACACAAGCCCGGCTGCTCCGTGTGCTGGAAAGCGGTGAGTATATCCGAGTAGGTTCATCAAAGGTGCAGAAAACCAACGTACGTGTGATTGCTGCTACCAACGTGGATATTTATGAAGCCGTACAAAAAGGCAAGTTCCGGGAAGACCTCTACTACAGGCTCAATACGGTACCGTTGCGGATTCCACCCCTGCGCGACCGCAAGGAAGATATCCACTTGCTTTTCCGAAAATTCGTAGCAGACTTTACCGATAAATACCGGAGCCCGAACGTGCAGCTCACCGAAGACGCACAGGAATTGCTTATAAACTACCCTTGGCCGGGCAACGTAAGGCAGCTGAAAAATATAGCTGAGCAAATTGCTGTATTGGAAAAAGAGCGGCTGGTAGATGCGAAAACACTCCAACAGTACCTTCCATACGACAACAGCAGTAACCTTCCGGTACACGTGGGGTCAGCAAAGGGCTCAGATGATTTCTCGGAGCGCGACCTGCTCTACAAGGTGCTCTTCGATATGAAAAAAGACATGGTCGAATTGAAAAAGCTGGTAGTGGAGATTATCCAAAATGGGGTTAATTCACGAATCGTGGAAGACAACTCACCATACATAAACAAGCTGTACCGAGAAATAGACGGTCCCTCCACCGAACAGCTGCCTGCACCGCCGACATTGACAATCCACCAGCCGTCGCCGAGTACATCCGGCAACGATTTCCAATTCCATACCCAAGAAGCGGAAGAGGTGGAGGAAGAGTCGCTTTCGTTGGTAGAACGTGAGTCTGACCTGATTAAAAAAGCGCTGAAGAAACACAAGGGCAAACGAAAATCAGCAGCACAGGAGCTGGGGATCTCCGAACGGACATTATACCGTAAAATCAAGGATTTGAACTTGAATTGATACAGCTATGACCATGGCAAAAACAAGTAAATATTTACTGCTGCTCCTTGCTACCGTATCAGTACACAGCTGTGGTATTAAATACGGTTTTACCGGTGGTTCGATACCCGAAGGGATGAAAACCTACACCGTGGAGTTTTTTGAGAATACGGCCCCGATTGTAAGCCCTACGCTTAGCCAAACGTTCACGGAGGCATTAAAAGAACGTATACGTAGCCAATCGAGCCTAAGCCAGGTAACCACCGATGGTGATGCAATCTTTGAGGGGCGCATCACTGGGTACAGTATCGCGCCGGCGGCAGTAGAGGCAGGTACCGACCGGGCCGCACTCAACCGGCTTTCGATCACAGTCAACGTGAAATATACAAACACGATCAAACCCGAAGATAATTTCGAGCAACTGTTTACCCGATTCAAAGATTTCTCATCGGCAGGCGGCTCAATACCGGCACAAGAAGAGGCGCTCATCCGAGATATTAACCAGATGCTCACGGAAGACATCTATAACCGGGCATTTGCTAATTGGTAGGATGATTTGAAGATTTTTTAGTGGAAAACTTAGATTATAAAGAATTATACCATACGACACTGGCCGATCCCATGGCTGTTGAAGACGATACGCTCTCGACACTGATCGGCCGCTTTCCGTATGCGCAATCATTACGTATTGCACAGGCTCGCAAAAGATATCAGGAGAGCAGCCCAGGCAATGGGCAAAATACGTTGCTAATTACTACCCTCCCCCATTGGCTACATGGATTTGTTGCTGAAAAAGGGTTCCCTATCGGGAATCTAGGTAACTCCTCCACCGCCGTACCCGAAATAGAGACAGCCCAGACAATCGAAATAGAAACGGTGATCCCGCACATCGATGACTCCGGGCTGGTGGAACACCCGGTGGGTACAGACTATTTTACCTACGAGGAAAAGTCGATACCCGAGGTGGTTGAAACACCGGAGGAAAAGGTCAGCCTGTATAACGATGACCACTTACCGTACAGTTTCCTATGGTGGCTCAACAAAACGCGCATGGAACATGCCGACACCTATCGTCCCTATGTGCCCCAGTCCGAACAGGCGATCTACCCCGCCGACGCGACAAACGAACTTGACGAACAGCATGTACTGGACCAACAGATTCGGGAAAACATCTTCCACCTCCAGTCACCGGAAGAGAAACTGAGCACCAGCGGGCCAGCCGAAACCATTCCTTTTCAGATTCCCAAAAAGACCGATCCGATTATCGAACGATTTATACGGGAAGAACCTCAAATCAAACCACCACCGGCCGACAAGATCAATCTGGAAAACAAAGCACGTAAAAGTGCCGAAGACCAGTTGACCTTGGTCACCGAGACATTGGCAAATATTTATGTCGAGCAGGGGCTATATCCGAAGGCTATCGCCATCTATAAAAAATTAAGTTTGAAATATCCCGAAAAAAGTACGTACTTTGCCGCTCGAATTACGGAATTGACGAATAAATTACCCTAGCGGAATAGAACAATGCAAACATTACTGATTATATTGATTATGCTGGCCAGCGTACTGCTGTCTTTCCTGGTACTGATCCAAGAGCCGAAAGGCGGTGGATTGGCCTCCGGTTTTTCCGGGGGGACCAACTTGATGGGTGTGAAGCGTACCGGCGACATACTAGAAAAAGGCAGTTGGGGCTTGGCTATTGCCATTATGGTCTTTTCGATGATTGTAAACGTAATGAGCCCTTCGACAAGCGCAGGGGGAAGCGGACTGACGGAACAGATTACGCCGACGAACCCAACCACCGCACCGATCCCGCCGGTCACGACTCCGGAAACGACACCCGGAGCCGATACCGCACAGTAAGATATCCAAAGGCCACTCGCAAACGGGGTGGCCTTTTTTCTTTTGCCTTACTGCCATCCACACTGACATCCTGACACAACACCCCGGCACACCTTCGCAATGTCGGCACCAAAAATGAAAAAATGGCAAGGAAATCCCGTTTAAACCGACTTGGCATAGTTGATGACGTACGTGGCGAGGAAGAATTAAAAAATATATTAACAATTACATATTAACTAAAATCATTATGGCGTTAAGTATTAGACCTATCGGAGACAGAGTGGTGGTTGAGGCTGCCCCTGCAGAGGAGAAAACCGCATCAGGTATCTACATTCCAGATACCGCTAAAGAAAAGCCCCAACGGGGAACCGTGGTGGCCGTTGGTGCCGGAAAAACGGATGAACCGTTGACCGTTAAGGTAGGAGATCAAGTGCTGTACGGCAAATATGCTGGCACCGAAATCAACTATGAAGGAAAAGAATACTTGATCATGAAGGAATCTGATATCTACGCAATCGTTTAAGATTAGTAATTATCGGAAGTTCTTATTTTCCACCGTGAGTGTTTAATTAGTAATGGTTTATTGAAAATCGCAATGTAGGATATAACGGTTCAACCGTCGTTCTGCTTTGTGTTAAAAATCTGAAATCAATTAAAAAATGTCGAAACAAGTTAAGTATAATGTCGAAGCACGTGACGCCCTCAAAAGAGGCGTAGACACGTTGGCAAACGCAGTAAAAGTAACATTGGGGCCACGCGGCCGGAATGTCATCATTGAGAAGAAATTTGGTTCCCCGTCTATCACAAAAGACGGTGTTACTGTAGCAAAAGAAATCGAACTGAAGGATGCCTTGGAAAACATGGGCGCCCAGATGGTAAAGGAAGTGGCTTCCAAAACAGCAGACCAGGCTGGCGACGGAACTACGACCGCTACGGTATTAGCACAGGCCATTATTGCTCCGGGCTTGAAGAGCGTTGCTGCAGGCGCTAACCCCATGGATGTGAAGCGCGGTATAGACAAAGCCGTTGGCACAGTAGTTGGCAGCCTCCAAAACCAGTCGCAGACGGTTGGCGAAGACAACAACAAAATCAAGCAGGTAGCTAGCATCTCGGCAAACAACGACGAAGTAATCGGCGCGCTGATTGCTGAAGCTATGGAAAAAGTGGGCAAAGACGGTGTAATCACCGTAGAAGAAGCAAAGGGTACTGAGACTGAAGTGAAAACCGTAGAAGGGATGCAATTTGACCGCGGTTACCTGTCGCCCTACTTCGTGACCAATACCGACAAAATGGAAGCCGAATTGGAAAATCCATATATTCTGATTTACGACAAGAAAATCAGCAATATGAAAGAACTGCTTCCTATCTTAGAAAAACAAGTACAAACCGGCAAGCCGCTATTGATCATCGCTGAAGACCTTGATGGCGAAGCGCTGGCTACCTTGGTAGTAAATAAAATCCGTGGCTCACTGAAAGTAGCGGCTGTAAAAGCTCCTGGTTTCGGCGATCGCCGCAAGGCTATGCTGGAAGACATTGCCATCCTTACCGGTGGTACTGTTATCTCTGAAGAAAGAGGATTCAAATTGGAAAATGCCGAGCTTGACTACTTGGGCCAGGCTGAGAAAGTGGTTGTAGACAAAGACAACACCACTATCATCAACGGATCCGGCAATTCAGACGACATCAAAGGCCGCGTAAGCCAAATCAAAGCACAGATCGAAACGACCACATCAGACTACGATCGCGAGAAATTGCAGGAACGTCTGGCTAAATTGGCCGGTGGTGTAGCCGTATTGTATGTGGGTGCCGCTACGGAGGTCGAAATGAAAGAGAAAAAAGACCGCGTGGATGACGCATTACATGCTACCCGGGCAGCCGTTGAAGAAGGTATCGTAGCCGGTGGTGGCGTGGCACTGATTCGCGCAAGTGAAGCACTGAAAGACCTGAAAGGCGACAATGAAGATGAAAATATAGGGATCGATATCATCAAGCGCGCTATCGAAGAACCGCTACGCCAAATCTGCAACAATGCTGCTGTAGAAGGCGCCGTAGTGGTACAAAAGGTACGGGAAGGCAAAGATGACTTTGGTTACAACGCGCGCACCGGAGCTTACGAAAACCTCATCGGAGCCGGTGTGATTGACCCTACGAAAGTTACTCGCATTGCCTTGGAAAATGCGGCTTCTATCGCTTCTATGCTATTGACCACCGAAGTGGTATTAGCAGACGAGCCTGAAGATGACAAGGGTGCTGGTGCTGGTGCTCCTCCAATGGGTGGCGGCATGGGCGGGATGATGTAATTATCATCACTCCCATCATAGCGTGGGAGTCCATCATATACACAGAAGGCGGCACATTCACTAAACAGATGTGCCGCCTTTATTTTTTACCTGCTTTTATATATAGTAGGAACTACTGGATCTTTTCGTTATTGCGGTGCCGGTCTGCATCGCGTATTTGTTTCTTCTCCAGGTTTTTCATCAAGGCTTCCGTGAGGTCGACCCCCGTCTGGTTGGCCAGACAAATCAACACGAAAAGGACATCGGCCATCTCATCGGCCAAATTTACGGCCTCATCCGATTTCTTAAATGACTGTTCACCGTACTGGCGGGCCATGACGCGCGCTACCTCACCCACCTCTTCCATCAAAATCGCTGTGTTTGTGAGTTCATTGAAATAACGTACGCCTGTGGTATTTATCCAATGGTCTATGATTTCTTGAGCTTCTTTGATTGTCATGGTCGTAAGTATTTAGTCTCATATCACACGTCTCATATCTCCATTCAATGATTATCCTTGTCTTTGGTATCCATGACAATGGTCACCGGTCCATCATTAACGAGTGACACCTGCATGTCTGCACCAAAAATACCGACAGCTATTTCTTTTCCCAACTGATTGGATAGTTCGGCAATCATCGCCTTATACAGCGGAGCGGCGTGAGCAGGCTTTGCTGCGCGGATAAAGGACGGGCGATTGCCCTTTTTAGTCTGTGCAAATAGCGTGAACTGTGAGATCAACAGAATATTTCCCCCAACATCATGCAGCGACCTGTTCATTAATGCATTTTCATCACCAAATACACGGAGATTGGCAATTTTCTGAGCCAGCCACCGAATATCGTTCTCGTCATCGCTATCTTCAATACCCAACAGTACCAAAAACCCCTGTCCAATAGCACCGACAACCTGCTGTTCAACGGTGCACGATGCTTCCGATACACGCTGGATAACGGCCCGCACTATTTTTTGGCTATACGGTAGAGCCTGCCGCCATCTGTAACGGCATACAAGGCCCCATCTTTACCTTGATGTACATCGCGGAAGCGCTGTCCTTCTTCTTCCAACAGCCGCTCTTCGCCGACAACCTTATTATCCCTGATGACCAATCGGGCAATATGCGTGCTGCTTAGGCCGGCGACGAAAAGATTATTCTCCCACTCGGGGATTGAATTACCCGCAAAAAAAGTCATCCCACCCGGCGAAAGCACGGGGTCCCAATAATAAACCGGCTGTTCCATACCCTCCTGCTGCTGGATTGCATCGCCTACTTTATTGCCATTATACTCAATACCATAGGTAATTATGGGCCAGCCGTAGTTTTTTCCGGGTTGGATGCGGTTTATTTCATCTCCACCGCGGGGTCCAAACTCGCCCTCCCAAAGGTCGCCTGTGACGGGATGGAAAGCTAATCCCTGTACATTACGGTGGCCATAGGAGTAAATCTCGGGGCGGGCATCGCTCCGCCCTTCAAAAGGATTTCTTGGCGCTGGCTTTCCTTCCGGCGTAATGCGCAAGACTTTACCCAATGCGGAGTTGAGGTCTTGCGCCTGTGGCCTCGTCACAATATCGGAGCGTTCACCGGTGCTCACAAAGATATTTCCCGTTTTATCAAATAGAATACGCGAGCCATAGTGCAAATTGCTTTTATGTGCCGGCGTGGCCTGGTATATCACCTGGGCATTTTCGATTGTTTTTTCATCGTCGGCCAGCCGGCCTTTGGCTACCGCCGTCAATGTACCCCCGGGGGTATCTTGTGAAAAAGACCAATATACCATACGGTTGTTTTCGAAATCCGGATCAATGGTGACACCCAACAGTCCGCCCTGGCCTTCGGAATTAACGGGTGGGAGCCCCGTGATGGCCTCGCTTAGATCGCCTGCTTGTGTGGCAATGCGGAATGTACCTTCCTTCTGGGAAATCAACAACCTACCGTCGGGAAGGTTGGCAATACCCCACGGCCGGTTGAGCCCTTCGGCCAATACCCTTACATCAAAAGGCGTAAAGGTCTTCATTCCTGCCACCCGGGTCTGCCCTTCAAAAGCAGGCGCATAGTCTGTATTGGCTTCCTTAGTTTCTACCGGTGCATACGTAGAGTCACTCGGTGTAGTAGTGGTCTCTTTAGATACCGAAGAATCGCATGATGAAATTGCCAACGATAATACCGCAATAGCTGCGATTGATTTGGATGTATGTCGCATAACAATATTTTTGTTTGAAAGTAACGACATTTTCCGCACAATATCAATGCCAGTAGTCGCTTTTTTGGTTCTTCCGTTATTTGCCATAAGCTCCCGGTAGCGATTGCTAAAACTTAACATTCAATCCGAGCAAGAAATTGGCTGTAGCCTGTGGATAATAGAAATTGTAGTCTACACGATCCGTTTCAGATAGATAGTAACCCCAGGTGTATCCACTCGATGCATATTTCTCATTAAATATATTATTGACCAACAGCGTAACACCGACATTTTTCAATTTCCAGAGCGGTGTGTGATAGGCTACCCGAACATGGTTTATGAAAAAACCATCGATACTCCGGTCGGAATTGCCGGTATTGTCTAGATACTGTCTGGAAACGTACTTGCTAAGTAACGCTAGCTCGAACGGCTTCCACGGTTTAAAGCTCAATTCATTGGAAACTACCCAATCGGGAGAAAATGAGATATTGGTGGTGGGGAGGAAATTCTCCACATCGCCTACGATCTCAGTGAAGTTCTTGATCTTATTCCGACTATATGCCACCGTTGCACCCCACGCAAACCATGCATTAGGCGCCCAGCGTCCATCAAACTCCAAACCGACACGGTAACTATCGTCGACATTTGTCCTTAAGGTACTACCCACGTCATTGAGTTGGCCGGTTAGCACCAACTGGTTTTTATATAACATCGCGTAACCATTGAGCCCGATGTTGAAGTGCTGCGACCGGACGCGGTAACCGGCCTCGATGTCATGCAGCTGTTCGGGTTTGGGGGTCTGTTCGATGGGCCAATCGGTAAAGTCACTCCGGACCGGTTCCTTATTGGCCACAGCGTAGGATGCATACAGGTTGCTGGCCGCAGACAACTGGTAGGTAATCCCGACTTTTGGGTTGAAGAAATTGAACAATGCATCTTGAGTAAGATCACGCAGGTCGTGATCGATACCGGTGATTGCATAATCAATCCGCCGGTATTGCACATCTGCAAACAGCGAGAACTTATCCAATCGGTATGATGCCTTCAAATAAGTATTTAAGTCCGCTTTGGTAGCATCGCCATTGTAATACCGATAAGCGGTGCCGAACCCACCATCGGTATGCAGTGGGTATCCCCCTGCGGTAAACAAAGGGTATTCAGACCACACGATATCGCCGTAATGCCCACCTTCGTAGCGGTTGTACGCACCACCCCAAGTCAGTTCAAGTCCGTCGGTGTTTTTGTACACGAAAGAATAGGTCATTCCATAAAAATGGTTGTCTAGCCACCGCTGACGAACCAAATCGGTTTCCGTGATGGCCTGTCCATTCACGACGATGGGCGACAGGCCATAGTCGATATACTCATCTTGATTTCGGAATTGTTCATAGTACCCTTTGCCCCGGGTGTAATGCAGTGCGGTATTCAGTGTAAGCCTGTCGGCAATTGCCGATGAAAACAGTAACTGGTAATGCGTCTGCTGATAGTTGTCGGTTTCGTTATCATAGAGGTACTTATTATACCGCCGATCGGAATTGAGTAAGTTTTCAGTTTCTTCGGTTGTCAGGCCGTCGTCTGCTGCATAGGCTTCCATCGCCGCCACGTCTCCGGTAAGTCTCGATTCGGGTGTACCGTACCACGCCTGGTAAGTTTTCTCTTTGCCACCGAATACATTGGCACGAAGCAGGCTGTTTGCGCCATGCCATGCACCGGAGAGGTAGAAGGATTGGAGATTAGACGTGGCGCGGTCGATATAACCATCGCTACTGATACGCGATAAGCGCCCGTCGAAGCTGAAATTGCCATCGATAAGGCCGGTGCCGAGCCGGATGGTATTTTTCAATGAACGGTATGACCCGATAGACTGGTCGAGTTCGGCGTAAGCCTCTTCATTGAGTGTATTGGTTTGGATGTTGAGGCTGGCACCGAATGCACCGGCGCCATTGGTAGAGGTGCCTACACCACGTTGGATCTGGATATTATCCACCGAAGAGGCAAAATCGGGCAGGTTGATAAAAAAGGAGCCCAAGCTTTCTGCGTCATTGAGTGGAATGCCGTTGACAGTCACATTGGTGCGTTGCGCATCGCTACCGCGGATACGCATACTGGTATATCCGATACCGGCACCGGCATCCGATGAAATAACCACACCCGGTGTTTGGTCGAGTAGGAACGGGATATCCTGTCCTACATTACTTTTGGCAATATCGGCCTTGCTAATATTCTTATAGGTGGTCGCTGTATTTTCGGTGGCGCGTGTTGCCTGGACAACCACCTCATCGGTCAACAACGTTGTGCGATGCAATAGTATGTCGACCTGTTGATTACCGGTGAGTGTAAAGTGCTTCTGTTGTGTTTGGTAACCCAAATAGCTCACGGTGATGGTGTAATTGCCCTCTTTAATATTACGGATAATTACCATTCCTCCGGCATCAGACTTCCCTTGGTAGATTGTTCCGTGGAGATGTATCGACGCGCCGGGCAATGGCCGGCGGCTTTCTGCTTCTACGACAGTGACGGTGACGGTGTGTTGTGCTATGGCGACAGCCATAGCAACATACATGAAAAACGCAATCCCTGCGATTGATTTTTTAATCATTTTGATAATTTGTAATTTTAGTTAAACACAACCGCTATAAGGGGTTCATAGCAGCGTAATTATTTAACTTACCTCCCTACGCCGGCATTATCCGGATCAGGTGCTCCCGATACATCGGGATGGGTATGATCTCAGCCTTTATTTGTGTTTGTTGGTACAAACAAGGCACCCCTAAATGATAGTGCGAAGATAAGCATTTTTCTGGCAATTAATGTGGCGGGCCCGGCTAATTTTTTGCGGCAATCCAAACAATTTACCGATATTCGTATTCAGCTAGTATAAAACAAATATCATTATGCGCTTTATCATTGACGTACTACTCACAGGGCTGGCTATTTTTCTAGCAGCCCTGATCCTCCCCGATTCAGCGGTGACCATTGCCGGATTCGGCTGGGCGATTATCGCCGGACTCATCATTGCTCTTGTGAATGCTACGTTGGGTACCGTACTCCGTATATTCACCCTACCCCTCAACCTGCTTACATTAGGGCTTATTTCATTCATCATTTCGGTATTGATGGTGCAGCTTACCAGCTATTTCATGGGCAGTAAGTTCGAGGTGTCAAATTTCTGGTGGGCGGCGGTATTTGCAATTATCGTAGCGCTGATACAGCTGTTATTGAACAGCCTTTTCGGCACAAATAGAAGGGATTAACCTCCGCGGTAGCTGCCGGGACGGCTACGAGGCTTCAACCCATACTTTTCCGGAAGGCCTCCGGGGTGGTGTGGGTATATTTCTTAAAAAACTTGCTGAAATACGAATTGTCTTTGAAGTTGAGCATATCGGCTATGGCAGCTATGGAGCGCTCTGGATTTACCAAGAGCCGCTTTGCTTCCAATATCACTCGGTCGCGTATCACCGCTCCCGCCGATTGCCCGAGTAACTCCGAGGATACGGCATTGAGGTAATTAGGTGTGACATGGAGTAATGCCGCGTAGTCTTTCGGCAAGCGGAGGTCCGCATAATGTTTTTCTACGAGTTTCCTAAAGTTGCGGAGTAACACCGCATTATGTGAAAGCGGGGTGGGCTTTGCAGGCTCCTGCAAGGTTGCCAGATCTAAGAACAACTTGAGGGCTAGCACACGGAGCTTGTCGAGGTTGAGCACCGTGGCCGACGGTGTGAGCGTGATCATTTCCTTGAATAGATCAACCACGCCGGCACGCATGTTTTCGGGAATCGCCAAAACTGACTGCCGGGCTTGCCCCTGGAAAAAAGGGAATTCGTCAATGTAGTCGGAGCGAAGCAGAAAAGGATGGAAGAATGACGGCGAGAAATTGAGGACGTAGCCATCCACCTCACCATTGAAATCCCACCGATGCACCTGACCCGGCACCATGGCGTAAAGTTGGAAGGGCTGCACTTCAAAACGATCGAAATCAATGGTATGATAGCCCGCCCCTGTTGTGAAGTATACCAAGTGATAGAAACTATGCCGGTGGGCTTTATGAAGCTTTTGGTGCTGGCCGACATAGGGCGCAAAAGGACCCACCAATATATCAGATTGGAAATCAGCCAATCCTGTAATATCGTATACCGGGTAGCCCTGACGAGTCATGGGCCGTAAGTATAGTGATTTTTTATGGTTTTTCAACCAAAGTCCGCTCTTGTTGCGGCTGGTATTCCATACCGGGGGTAAGCCAATACATCAAAATGACCCGTGAATAGCGATAGTTGATCGGTGAGAGCAAGATCACGGTACCGATAGTCGCAATAAGATACGGCCAGGGGCCCTCCATGTAGCCTGTAATAATATAAAAACCAACACAAGCTGCGATCATTTCGGCCATTGCCAGGGCATAACTCACAAACATAGCAACGTAGAAATAGCCCGGCTCCCGCTCGAAACGTAATCCGCATGAGGGGCATGTCTCATTCATCTTCTGTGCCTTCAATGCATAGGTTTTACCGATAAACATTTTTCCGTCCCTACATCTCGGACACCTGGCTTGCAAAGCTGCTTTGATTTGGGATGGTGCTTCTTCTTTTTCTATCTTGTTTTCCACGTTAACTACCTCTTCTTTTTCCTGCAAAGGTACGGGAAGTCACGCAATCCGACTGGTAACATACCCATGAGTTATGGTACTTTTTACCGAATTAGTGTGAATGGTACACGGTTAGGGAGTACCGCCCATCGTATCACGGGTTACTTTTGCTTCGGAGGGGAGCAAGAAGGTATTCCAACCCATTCAGCTTGATTTCATGCATGGTAGCCAATAACATGCCGAGACTGCCTTTGGGAAACCCTTTTTGATGAAACCATACCAAGTAGGCTTCCGGGAGGTTACAAATCAGTGTACCTTTATACTTACCAAAAGGCATTTGGGTGGTTACTAAGCGCTGCATGGTTTCTTCGGGAGTCATAGTTCACAATTAGTCGTTGGTCTTGCCATATCGTATGTAATAGGTGACCAACCTGAATGCAATAACGAGGTGGTTGATGACATTCGGCAGGAAACCATAATGTCTATTGAAAATCCTGAAGCGTTCCTTCAAACTCTGCCAATGCCGTTGTTTCGACATCCCTCCTACCAAATATTTAGCTACGATACGTTTTGTATTTACAATTTTGGTGGCCGCGTTTGCGGCGCGGATCACCCAATCGATATCTGCGCTTAGCTGATAGCGCAAATCATACGGCTGGGCAAGGCTACGCCGTATGTAGATTGCTTGGTGGCTGATATTCATGCCATAGCGGAAGCTTTTCCAATTGAATTGTTCGGGGATTGCGTGCCGCCGTAAACCAAGCGATTGCCAGTTGGCATCGAACATTTCCGTTTCACCATAGTAAATATCTGCGTCGTGGGCCGTAGCAAACACCTGTGCAACCGTATCGGATGAATAAATTTCATCACCTGAATTCATAAACAGCACGTAATCGCCCGTTGCGATTGCCAACCCTTTGTTCATCGCGTCATATATGCCTTTGTCGGGTTCACTTATCAGCCGGGTGATTTGGCCGCCGTATCGGTTAATGACGTCAAGCGTACCGTCGGTAGACCCACCGTCGATAACGATATACTCGATATACCGATACGTTTGGTTGATGACTGATAAAAGGGTGCGTTCGATGCCTTCTATGTTGTTATAAACAACGGTAATAACGGTGAGCACAGGTGACGGTATTTTATCCATTATCCCTCAAATATCAGTATGGCTTAACGGCTTTTGCAAGACCATCACGTTATTATGGAAAAAATTCTTGTTCTTAGGTAAAATGGCAGAAAACAACAATCCGCAAAGGGTGATGGGGGTAACAAATAACGGTGTGAGCGCGATTCGAATCACTTTATGCTGCGGAAAAATATGTTGATATATGTAGGCTGCCCACATTTGAAAGATAGTACTTACATAATCGGTTGTCTTTTTTTCTTCCACCACCACGAATCCCTTTTCTTGAAAGATATGTTTTAAGCCGAAAGAGGTGTAGCGCGCAAAATCATACGGGATTTCATGTTCATCCCAAACAAAGGGCACCGTTATTAGCATGTGCCCCCCGGGCTTAAGCACCCGGTATAATTCGTCGAGAATCTGGGAGAGGTTAAAGACATGCTCAAATACTTCGCTCGAAAAGATACTGTCGAACGATTCATCACCGAAGGGCAGCGTTTCCCCATCGTAGTAGACATCGATCTGTTCGTGACGATGGTCGTGCCCGCTGATTTTGATGTCTGTGCCCACGTATTCTGACACGGAGAACAGTGCTTTATAAGGTTTACTGCCACACCCAAAATCAAGCATTTTACCCGCCATGCGACTGCGAAACTGATATACAGCCCGGTACAACCCCCGACGGATAATAAAGAACGGATTGAAAAACAGCCCAAAAAGGGTGGGTTGAAATAAGGATTCGTTATATAGTTGCTTCAGCTTCGCTACCGCTGCCATTATTATTGTGATTTGAATTGTGTTTTCCAGCGTTGTATCGCATCGGTATCAAGATACAATTTAACGCTCATTTCCTCGTGTATTTTCTCCTCCAGCAAATCGATGCGCTGGCGTTCAAGCACATTCAGCCCGATATCATTCCGCATTTCAAGGGCTCGGTTATCGATACCGATGATAATAGCCTTACGTTTCTTTTGCAGTGCTCGGATACCGGCATGTAAGCGTGTACCTACGTATTCACAGGCTTCTTTCTCTAAGAACGCATCGAATGCAGACAATTTCGGCGCGACATACCGGACGTCGGAGGTCAGACTCTCGATATATGCCCGGTCCTTCGATCCCTGTACCCATACGTACACCGCTTGGTAATGTGTTTTTAAAATCTCAAACATCCGCCGATCCAGGTCGGGGTCGCGTTTATAATCAGTGATAGTGGTAATTACCGTATCACGTTTTTTAGGGTTGATTTGCGAGCAATGCGGTTCATCCAGATTCCACACCGTTGGGCAACCGGTATTGACCACATTCTTGATTCCCATTTCACCGAGCTTCCGGAGGGTATAATTATCCCTCACTGCGTGGATATACCGCTTGGAAAACAATGATTTATACATCATCCTCGAGTATGCCGAAACCGGTCTATCCTGGTATTGCCACCACCCTACTCCAAGCAATACGACCTTATGCCACAAAACAAACAAGTCTTTGACACCCACTTTCCATTGGCTTTTCCAAAGGGTATTATTCTTCAATAGATTGGTCCCGCCCACGATACCCGTATCGTACTTGCGGAGCTTGTAAATATCCTTTGGATGGATGGAAAAATGGGTAGGCACATTGATCACGAAATCGTCCCCGAACAGCTCGTCTGAAATTTGGTCGACGGCCTCCATAATGATGTGATCACCGAGATTGGTGCTACCTATTGACGTATCGAAAATAATTTTTGGCATGTTTTTGCTTCAACTTATCGTTTAACTAACCGCCGGATGGTGGGAATAAAAAATAGTGCTTCGAGCATCAGCCATCCCTGTGCCCTTGTTTTGGGTACGAAAATAATAAATAGCGCGGTACTCGCGTAAGTAACCAATGTGGCATAAGCAGCACCAATCATGCCATATTCGGGAATCCACCAGCTGTTCAGTGCGACGTTAATCACTGCACCGGATACCGCCCGTGCCAACGAAATACGGGTATAGCCTTCTGCAAGCAGGTATTGGCCTGTAGCCACATAAAGGAACATAAACACGCCCGCCCAAATATGTACCGTGAGCACCGGCGCACCGGCGGCATATTCGGCCGAATAAAACATACGGTAAATAAAAGGTGCCACCAATGTGGTGACCACTGCTATGGCGGTACTTATTACTGTCATCAGCTCATACAGGTGCTGCAACCGTCGCCGGTAACGTGCAGGGTCATCCCGGCGGGCATTCATAATAGCCGGGAAAAGCGCCGTGACGATTGCCATCGGAATAAAATACCAACCCTCGCTCAACTTCACCACGGTATCGTATACCCCGAACACAGCTTTGCCCAAATAAGCATCAAGCATCAACTGGTCGATTTTCATATATAAAATAACTGCAACAGAAGAAAAAGCAAGAGGCCATGAGTAATGGAGCAGGTGCTTGGCCATGCTGCGGTCAAAACGCCAGTTAATCACGCGATTGCCCCGTAACTCGTAATAACACAGGTATCCAGCTGCCAGAAAAACTGCATCGAGCAAGAGCGCCCAGACGAACCAGCCTACGGAAGCCTGCCAAAAGACAAGTGCTAGCTTTAAAAGCGCCGAAAGCAGGTTGGCCCCCACTTGGATAAACATAATATAGCGGCCCTGTACCCTGGCCTGAAAAAAACAGTCAATGATATTTACCGACTGGAAAAGGCAAACAAACGACACGATAACGATATACTGGAACGGTGCCGCCGGTGGCCCTGGGGTATAATAACAGATCAATAGATAAGTTAAATAAATCAGTGGGAGTGCAATGATAGATGCTACTAGCCGCAGTCGGAATGCGGTACCCAGTATCGTGTTTTCCTTTCCGGGTTGCTGCAACAGCTGGCGGGTCACAAAACTATCCATGCCAAGCGCGCAAGCTGCGGCAAAGAAAGACACCAATACCAGCGGATAATTCAATTCACCATTCAGGCTGCTACCCAAATAATTGGGGATAATAATGGCAGTCACCACCATTTTGATGAAAATCGTACCCACGCGGGCCACCATCAGCCACCCAGCATTCTTGAAATACTTATTAAACGCTTCTGGATCGAAACCGGGTAATGATGGGATCTTCATCAAACTGGCCGGCTAGACGACTTCCACCACCTTGCTGAAACCTGCCAAGCTAGCATGTGTCGGCTCGAGATCTGTTACTAAATAGGAAATGGCGTTGAGGCTGCACACCTTCATTTTCTGTACAGAATTGAGTTTTTCCGCGATGCTCAGGATAGCTGTTTTACTGGAGCACCGGATCATCGCCTTTTTAATCTGCACGACTTCCCAATCGGAATCGGTGACACCGTCTTCTACTGAAAGGCTATTCGTACCCAACAAACATAGGTCGACACGGATCTCAGAAAGTTGGTTGATTACTTGCGACCCGATACTGATATTGGTATTTCGCGAAAGCTTACCGCCGATAAGGATAACATCGGCGTTGGTACGCTCGGCCAATTCGAGTGCCACCAATGGGCTAATGGTGAAAAATGTACACTGGAGGCTCTCCGGCACAATCCGGGCCAACTCAAGCATGGTGGTTCCACCCCCGGCAAGCACGGTCATCCCATTCTGGAGCAACTTAATCGCCTTGCTTGCGATTTGCTTCTTCGAATCGCGAGCATACACATTGTTCTCCTTAAACGGGTATTGGAACGACTTGGATAGTGCTCCGCCATACACCTTCAACACCTTCCCATTTTCGGCCAATTCATTTAAGTCACGCCTGATGGTATCTTCCGAAACACTGAGCTGGACGCTGAGGTCTGACGAGAGTACCTTGTTATGCAAATTGATCTGATGAATGATAAAAGCCTGCCGTTCTTCCTTCAACATGGTATAAGCGGTTTATTTAAAGGGGTAAAGATAGAATATTTTAAAGAAATTTGTATTATTACCCCGATAAAGCAGGATAGTGACCAAAAGAGCAGATAAGACTAATGGCTGAAACACCTATTGCAATCACTAACGGGACCATATTCGCTGATGACCGGTTGATCGATGGTCATGCCGTATTGCTATCGGGGCCTCGGATCACAGGTGTAATCCCCGTAGCTGACATTCCGGCACAGGCGGAAGTGGTGGATGCTTTGGGTGGCTATGTGGTGCCTGGCTTTGTGGATTTACAACTATACGGCGGGGGAAGTCGATTATTTTCCGCGGATCCGACAGCATCGGCATTGGATGAAATCGCAACAGCTTTGGTGAAATCGGGTACCACGAGTTTCATGATTACCATAGCCACCAATCCGATGGACGTGGTAAACAAGGCGCTGGACACCTTGCGGGGCTACCAGCACCCTGCGCTGCTCGGGTTGCATCTGGAGGGGCCTTACCTCAATCCTGAAAAACGGGGGGCACACCCCACGGCCTTTATACAAGAACCGGAAAAATCAGCCATCAGTTCATTATTGGACCGTGCGGGCACGAGCCTACGGATGATGACCATCGCACCCGAGCGGTTTGACGACGACACAATCGAGTTATTATTAAACCACGGCCTGATCTTATCAGCAGGCCATAGTAACGCTACGTTTGGTGAGGCCATGCATGGGTTCGGAAAGGGAATACAGGCAGTTACCCATTTTTTCAATGCGATGTCTCCATTCCACCACCGCGATCCCGGATTACCCGGAGCAACTTTCCAATCGGAGACTGCTAAGGCGAGTATTATCGTCGACGGCATACACGTGGATTACCAAACGGTAGCTATAAGCAAGCGACTATTGGCCGATCGGCTGTTTTTGATTACGGATGCCGTGGCACCCGCGGATACCGGCACGTATACCCATATATTTACTGGCGACCGCTACACCCTGCCAGACGGCACGCTATCAGGATCAGCACTCACCATGATGCAAGCTGTGGCCAACTGCGTGCGCCAAGTCGGGATTCCATTGGAGGAGGCGCTGCGTATGGCCACCTCCTATCCGGCAGCACTCATCGGTGCTGATGACCTAGGGCAAATAGCGCCGGGGGCCACTGCCAATTTAGCCGTTTTCGACAGTAACTACACCGTGCGTAACGTATTCCTTGGAGGAATCCCCCAATGAAGATAAAAAAGCTTTTCAACCTACTCTATTTCCAGGTAGTCGTCGCCATCATTATCGGTATCCTGATCGGTCATTTCTATCCAGCCCTGGGAGTACAACTGAAGCCACTGGGCGACGGGTTCATCAAGCTGATAAAGATGGTGATCGCACCATTGATTTTCTGCAGTATCGTGTTGGGTATCGCGGGGATGGAAGACGTGAAGAAAATCGGTAAGGTCGGCGTAAAGGCATTACTTTATTTCCAGCTCTCTACCATGGCTGCTATGCTGCTTGGTGTAATGGTAATCAATTTGGTTAAGCCAGGAGAGGGAATGCATGTAGACCCTAAAACCCTTGACACCAAAGAAGTATCATCATACATCACACAAGGCGAACACCAAGAAGGCATCAAGGATTTCTTACTGGACATCATTCCCGAAAATGTTTTCGGTGCGCTTGCATCCGGCAACCTGTTGCAGGTGCTTTTCTTCGCCGTGCTATTTGGGTATGGTCTGTCGAAAATCGGCAATCGTGCGGAACCTGTGATCCGCGTGATGCAATCTTTTCTAGACGGCCTATTTGCTGTGATTAAGATGATCATGAAAGTGGCCCCCATCGGGGCCATGGGAGCTATGGGTTTTACCATCGGGAAATATGGTGTCAGTTCACTTTCATCGCTGGGAATGCTGATGCTGTGTTTTTATGTCACATGTTTGCTTTACATCTTCGTAGCTGTAGGGCTATTCCTGAAATATTATGGCATCAGCATATTTAAAATGCTGCGCTACATCAAAGAAGAGCTGCTGGTAGTACTCGGCACATCATCTTCAGAATCGGTCCTCCCTGTCATCATGCAGAAACTGGAACGGATGGGTTGCTCGAAGCCGGTGGTGGGCCTCACCATACCCACGGGATACTCATTCAACCTCGATGGCACGACCATATACCTCACGATGGCTGCCATTTTTCTCTCACAGGCCTTGGATATGCCGATGAACCTAATGGAACAGTTATTTTTACTGTTTGTACTCACCATCACCTCCAATGGTGCGGCGGGAGTAACAGGAAGCGGCTTCATCATCCTCGCCGCGACGCTGCCCATTGTGGGTCACATGCCTGTTGAATCGGTAGCCCTGATTTTCGGCATCGACCGGTTTATGAGCGAGGCCCGCGCACTGACAAATGTAATTGGCAATACGGCAGCGACATTGGTGGTGGCACGTTGGGAAAACGAACTGGATATGGACCAGCTGAAGTCCGAGCTAGGGTGACCTATCCGCTTCCGTCCGCAGGTGTATCGGATTCGTCCGACAGGCTAGCCAATATATCATTTACTTCGGTCTCTGTCGCCGTCAACTTGGCTTTACATACGTTGATTAGGAGCGTAGCGCGTCTCACCTTCTCCGAAAGCTCATCGACCGATATTTCCCCCTGTTCGATTTCAGACACAATGGCCTGCAGCTCTTCAAAGGCATCGGTATAGGTGTATTGATTATCCATTGTCCACTGGTTTTAGTTTATCGATTTTACTGGTCATGCTGCCCCAGGCCAAAACCGTTTCCACCACGTCACCTTCCTTTACGGATTCTACGGTCTTCAATGCCTTTCCATTGAAGCGAGTAATACTGTAGCCGCGTTGGAGTATCTGCTGGGGATCTAATAGGCGTACTGTCTTTTCGGCAGACACCAGATCTGCCTGTATATCTTTGAGCCGCGTGCGTGTGGTAACGTTGAGGGTTTGCGTCCAATGCTGCACTTGCTGCCGGCCGTGCCTCAAAGAAGCAGTGCCAATCATGCCCAACCTCACAGTGCTATACTCAAGTGCTTTCTGTTGGCGGCTCACTAGGTGGATACTATTTAGGCGAAAGTAACGGACCGTATCATTGAGGGTACTGCGCTCCTGCGACAGTAATTGCATGGCCTTTTGCGCAATGGTTTCTTGGGCTCGGTTTATAGGCCCAGCAAATTGATGGAACCGCTGGATCAGGAAGTCGGCCAGTTCGCTGGGCGTGATGGCATTTTGATACGCTACCATTTCGCTGACAGTCTCATTCGTAGAATGGCCGATACCGGTAAGTACGGGTATTGGGAATTTGGCAATACTAGCAGCCAACAAATAATTATTGTAGCTTGACAAACCAACGTCACCACCGCCACCACGGATGATAGCCGCCACGTCATATTCATGCCGCTGTTGCATGATATTTTCCAACTGCCCGATAATAGCCGGCACCGACTTATCGCCTTGAAGCAACGCTGGAAAAAGCGTTTGCTCGAAACGATAACCCCAAGGATTATGTTGCAAAATTTTCAGGAAATCAGCATACCCTTTACTGCTTTCGACAGATATGACCGCTAGCCGTTTTGGCACCAAAGGGAATGACAGAGACTTATTAGCTCCAAAGATCCCCTCCCTTTTCAGCCGATTGATACTCTCCATTTTTTCCCGCTGTAGTTCGCCGAGGGTATGCACGGGATCGATGTCCAAAATACGCAAGGTGAGGCCGTAGCGCGGATCGTACGATACGGTGGCTTGGAACAAAATGGTGATCCCATTTTTCAGGGGCTCCTTGGTGGTTTCGATAAATTGGCGATTGATGCGCTCATAGTCGGGTCTCCAAAGAACAGACCGCATTTCGGCAACAACCTGCCCCTCCCGCTTCTCAACCAACTCCGGATAACAATGCCCTGAATGGGAATAATGGTTGAGTTTATTCATTTCCGCTTTTACCCAATACACGCTTTTATAGCGATTGGCAATAGTTTTTTGAACACTACGGGCGACCTCTAAGAGGGAAAAGACTGTCTTGTCTGACATTTTCTCAGGCATAACCAAAGATAAGCTTTTTCTATAAAATCATTACCTTTGTATCGCGAAACCTGCAGCATCATATATTCTGCAATTGGATGGCGGAAAGCAGGTCATGTAGGACTGTTATAGTGAAACGAATTATTTTTTGATGAAATTACCCATTATCTCATACGGCGACCCCATCCTGAAACGAAAAGGCGAAACAATCGGGAAAGACTATCCGGACTTACAGCAATTGATAGCCGATATGTTTGAAACCATGTACGGTGCCCATGGTGTAGGGTTGGCCGCGCCGCAGATTGGCCGCTCCATACGTCTCTTCATTGTTGACGCCAGTCCTTACGAAGAAGACGAACCAGGACTCAAAGATTTCAAGAAAGTCTTCATCAATGCCGAGATGCTGGACGAAGATGGCGAAAAATGGCTGTTCAGCGAGGGGTGCCTCAGTATTCCCGATATCAGGGAAGATATAAGCCGGTACCCTACAATCCGTATCCGCTATGTTGATGAAAATTGGGTAGAACACGAAGATGAGTTTGGCGGGTTGGTTGCCCGAATCATCCAACATGAATATGACCATATTGAAGGCAAACTCTTTACAGATAAGCTGAGTCCTCTTCGCAAGGCGATGATTAAAAGTAAGCTGGATGCGATATCAAGGGGGCAGGTTGATGTGGATTACAAAATGAAATTCCCTTCATTAAAACGGAAACGGTAGCCAAAACGCACTCAGCCCCCAACGATTGGTAACACTAAACGGTATCGTACCGCGACGACACGGATTACAACAACCGTGATTACACTTAATGAGGCATTGAGATTATAGCTTACGCCGAATGAGTCGAGCGTAGCAAACAAAATGGCACCCAATAGACATGCGGTAGCGTAAATTTCCCGCCGGAAAATCAATGGGGTCTCATTCAATAACGTATCGCGTGTGACGCCTCCCATCACAGCGGAGAACATACCTAACACCACTGCGGCAATGGCACTGCTATCGTATGCCAATGATTTCTGCACACCTACTACCGTAAAGAATCCAATGCCCAAGGCATCAAACAAAAACAGGGTACGCGACAAGCGGCGCAACACGCCCTGCGACAGGACGGCAATAAGAACTCCTGTCAGTATTGCCAAGAGGTAATTTCCATCATCTACCCATACTGGCCGTAGATCGAGGAAAATATCCCGGAGGCTCCCGCCCCCTATCGCGGTGACAAAACCGGTAAATACCGCTCCGAACAAATCGATGTTTTGCCGCATCGCGGCCATTGCTCCGGAAATAGCAAATACCATGGTCCCCAACAGATCTATATAATAAAGGAGTTCCAATGCTGTTGATTTTTGATCCGGCGGTAAAAATACAACTATTCCTGGTCAGTTACCGCTGTAGGTTTTGATAATACCAAAGAGTCTGTTTATTTTTTCTCACTGATTCATAACACATAACGAAAATTAGCAAACAATATTCGTTAGCAGCTGTTGCAAATAACGGATAATGGTGTACCTTTGCAACCCGCTTCTGAGGGGGCGTTTGTTCATTGAGGGTTTCATTTTCATCTTTCCTTTCCCCGGTTGCGGGGTATGGGTTGCGGTTGCAGGGATGG
>NZ_JAMXAY010000046.1 GCF_025460835.1 Parapedobacter soli
CTGACTGTTAGTGTGTTGTACAGAATTTAAGGGATGACTATTTAAGTTCCCAAACGGATATTAGATACAGCATTTAAACACAAAATATTATATTTGAAGCATGGCCAAAGCGACAAAACCAACAATAGGCACTTATATCGACCCATTAACCGATTTCGCATTTAAAAAGCTCTTCGGAAGTGGCCGAACAAGGATTTACTGATCGACTTTCTCAATGGTGTATTCCGTGGACGGAAACACATCGTGGATTTGGTATATAACAAAAACGAACATCCCGGCGAAACGGTAAACGAGGGCGGTGCCATATTCGACCTTACCTGTACCGGAAACGATGGCGAAGAATTCATTATTGAAGTACAGCGAGGAAAACAGGCCAACTTCAAGCAACGGGCGATCTTCTATACCAGCCGCTCAATCAGCGAACAGGCTCCAAAAGGCAGGCGCTCGGAGTGGGCATATAACGTAAAAGAAGTATACCTCATCGCACTCTTGGAGGATTTTTCATTGGACACCGATAACGACCCCGCGTTTCTGCACGATATTTACCTAAGTAACAGGGAGACAGGTAAAGTTTTTTACGAGGGGCTGGGGTATATATTCATTGAATTGAGTAAATTTGTGGAAACGGGAGCAGAACTGGATACCGACCTTGACAAACGGCTCTATGTTTTGAAGAACATGAGCAGTATGAATAAGATTCCGGTATATCTGCGCAAACCGATTTTTGAAAAAGTGTTTAACATCGCTGAATACAGCAATCTGACAAAGGAGGAAAAGACCATATAAGATACGAGTCTGAAACGCAAATGGGATAACAATGACAAAAATTACTATAGAAGTGGATTGTGGAAATGCACCCAAAAAGGAATTTTTAAAAAATTATTACATTGCTAAAGCTAATGGTGATATAGACTTTGTGATAAATAGCATTTCTGATACAATCAATTGGGAAGTTATTGGAAACAAGATTATAACAAACAGAGAGGAATTTATAGGAGCTATTCAAGAACACACACTATGGAAAGTTAAAGAACTTATCATTGACGCAATCATAACCCACGGAAATCACGCTTCTGTAAATGGAAGAGTTGTTACAAGAAGCAATTTAAATTTTGCATTTTGTGACGTTTATAAATTCAAAGGTTTTAAGGGATCAAAAATTAAATCAGTTCAGACATATCTTATCCAAGAAAACGGGAAATCTGAGCAATAGGCAAGGTACGAACTATCGCGCTGTTGTCGATACGTATGGGGTTGAGGAACTCCCTCTTTTCACCAACCTATCCACCCGATACATAAAAAGCAGGCCTAAAATTGAAAATGCCACTACCACATACCCCACCGTATCATAATGTTCGAGCGGACTGAAATTCGTTTGCTGCACCACGATTTTCCCGGCCAACGCCGCAGCGATACCACCCGCCACCTGCTGCAATGACGCATTGATGCTCATAAATGCCCCGCGGTCTTTCAGCTCCGGCACCGCGCTCGTCAGAGCCGAAGACGGAATCATCCGGCTGGTCACACCCGCCATTAACAGCACATTCAGCACAATGGCAACCCAAAGGGAAACCACAGACAGGTTGGTATACCAAATGCACATTGCCATCAGCCATAGCGAAGCCACCACGAAAAGTTTGTACTTGTCGATCCGATCACTAAGACGGCCGATGACCGGCATGATGACCAACGTGCTCAAACCCGCTACCATAAACAAGAGTGGTAACTGTTGCTCAGTAACCTGCAGATTGTTGATCGCAAAGGCACTGCCAAAGGGCATCATCATGAAGCCGCCAACCGAAAGCAATGCCGTTGCTGCAAAACCAGCTTGGTAATCACGCCGGGCAAGGGTGTTCCAGAGGTGCGCAAATGCCGATTTCTCATTTTTAACCCTTAGGTGCTCGTTAATCGGCTTCAGGTAAAAGCCAATAATGCCTGCCATTACCACCCCTAACGCCGCCACCATGAGGAAAGGCATTTCCCAACCCCAGTTAGTGGCGATATACAACCCAATCGGGATGCCCAGTACCTGGCTGGCACCGAAGGCCATCTGCACGAAGCCCAGTACCCGGCCGCGTTGCTGCAGAGCAAACAAGTCGGCCACAATAGCCATCGAAAAAGATCCGATAACACCACCGAATAGACCTGTAAACACCCGGGCTGCCACCAGGAACAAATAGGTATGGGCAATGCCGCACAATACGGTACCTATAACAAAACCGATATAGAAGAAAAGCAACAGCTTCTTCCTATCGAACCTGTCGGAAAAACCAGCGGTGAGGAAACCCGAAAAACCAGCGCTAAAGGCATAGGCAGATACGGCCAACCCAAATTCTGACGGGATAAGATGCATCGACTTCATCAGGATATCGCCCAGGGGCGACATAATCATGAAATCGAGGACAACCGTAAACTGGGTAACGGCTAAGATAATGACGACCAAAATCTGGTATCGGGTAAACGGCAGTGCGCTCGTTGACGTTTGGCTCATTCCTTGAAGACGTCCAAATAGGCGGATTGTTACAGCAGGCAAAGCATTTTTTTTCGGGACCCGAGTAATGTGCCTGTATCACTTCCCCTTACCCTGAGCCATCACCCTCACCGTCTCCAGAATGATCTCGATATCTGTTTTGAGACCCATCTTGGAGAGGTAACTCAAATCGTATTCAGCCCGTTCGCACATCTGATATACATTTTCGGCATAGCCATAATATACCTGCCCGATGGATGTGATGCCGGGCTTCAGGCGGAAGAGTTCCATGTATTCGGGTTTGTGCTGCTTGATCTCGTCGATAAAATGCCTGCGTTCCGGACGCGGGCCTACAATAGCCATATCGCCTTTCAGCACATTCCAGAACTGCGGCAGCTCGTCCAAGTGCGTTTTCCGCATAAACTTACCCCACTTAGTGATGCGAGGGTCGTCGTCTGAAGCTAATTGCGGTCCGGCTTTCTCGGCATTTACCTGCATACTCCTGAATTTATAGATATAAAAGGGTTGCTGGCCCTTGCCGATACGCTCCTGCTTAAAAAATATCGGCCCGCGAGAAGTGATTTTGGTAACCAGCATCAACAGCAGGTACACCGGCAAGCCGAAGGTCAATACTAGTAATGAAAACGCGATATCGACCGTCCGCTTAATAACCACAGCCTCCTGGTAAACCAGAAGCTTCCGCTTGACTGACTGTAAGTCGACATGTAACGCAGCGGGATAGCTGATTAATTCGTATATCGGATTATCGACCTTAAAGGCCAGTTGCTGTATTTGATTTTCTCTAACCATACGCGCTGATAAACACCAATAAGGTGCCACGCTCAGAAAATCACAGATAATGTCTATAACGGCAATATAGTATGTTTAGGTATGGAAATGGCACTCAGAAGTATGTGGAAAAATTCCCCACATTAGGGCAGGGTACACCAAGGGATTTACTCCCAATACCCTTTGTACATGGAGCAGGCTTTACAAAGGCCATGGGGTAGCCTGCGGTAGGCTAAACCCAGCTTATATCCCAGCCATTTTGCCAGAATCGAACAACCCACTTTCGGGAGCAGCAACGGGTTGCGGCGACCCACATATCCGACTTCAGACCGGGCGTATCGGAACCCTTCGCTGCCCGCGCGGCCGAAGGCACCGAATATCCATTGGTTATCACTATGGAATACACCGATATCGAAGTAACGCTCAAATTCTTCCCGCATAGTGTAACTGTGTGAATGGTAAACGCGGGCATCGGCGACATAGGCCATTTTCCAGTTCCCCAAGAGCATCTTACCCGCCACGATCACATCCTCACCCATAATCGTTCCCCGCGGAAAACCGCCCACTTGGGCTAAGGCTTCACGGCGGTAGGCGGCGAACGAATTGGAGCAGGAAATGGTCTTTATGCCGTACGTAGGGGCATCTGCTAACGCACGGAGCTGGTTGTGCGCCGGGTAATTAAACAATCGGGCGTGGCGCTCCAGTAATGCCGCTCCTTGGTGCGGCAACTGTCGGCCGTACGCCATGCCAAGTTCCGGCACTTCAAATGCTTGCACTAGGTTGGCCAACGCAAATTCATCTGCCAAAACCGCATCCTGCGTCAGCAGGCAATAAATATCTGCCTCCGGAAACATATCGATGGCCCGCTGGCGTGTACCGCCGTGATCAAACGCCTCCCCACCCAGCCCGATAACCTCGCAACCACGGGCTTGCGCGGCCGCTACCGTTCCATCCGTAGAGCCCGAATCAATCACCACGCATCGCTGTGGCCGCAGGTTCTGCCCTTTCAAGCTGTTCAACAGCGCCAGAAACCGATGCCCACCATTTAACGTAGGTATATACAGGTTTACCCTCATTGCATTCTGCCCACCTCCACATGCTCTTTTACCCGGTTCTTGTTGATCTTGATATCCGGTGACCCGAAATCATGTATCCACGTACCCCCGGAGGCCACGAAATTACTATCGATACGTACATTTAAGGCCGTTTTCCTCACCGTAATGGCCGCATTCTTCGCGTTGAAGATATGATTGCCGAGCAGGGAGGTGCCCGACACCTTCACCAACAGCAACGCGCCGGCCTCATGGCCGCTTGTCAGCCGGTTGCCCTCAAACTTGAAGTGACCTTCCATATTCACGTTGATGGGGCCACTGTCAATTTCGTTTTCCATGATGCGCAACGAGTCTATGCGAATGCCGTTGGGCAGCATCACACTACCTATTTTGCCATAACGGATATCGAGCAGCTTCCCATCGGAATTGGCTAGCAGCCGCAGGGTATTAAACGTATTGCCTTCCATACGGATACTTTCCCAGCGGCCTACCAGCTCAAATGCGCCGTCGGTCCTATTCCGATTAGCGGTGATATCACCACACCCCTCGATATAGAGTGCCGGTCGGTTATTGCCGAAGGCCCGGTTGCCACTCAGGGTTACCCCCGAGACACCGATCAGCGTGCCTATCCCTGAGCCATCGGGCGTGGGTGTACCATTTACGAAGCCGTTACCGTAGCTGTAGTTTCCCGCTATGAGTGCATTAATGGCCACCACCTCTCCGTGAGCCCTATTGTTGATATCCACGGCATCGGCCGCATTGTACTCCAGGCGGTTGTTGGTTATACGGTAATTTGCCACCCGCTCGGCGGCATTGAAGGCCACTTGGACACCACTCATGCCATTGTGGTGGATGTGGTTACCGTCGATTTCAACGTCGCCGCTGTCGTGGACAAAAATGCCGTTTTCGCCATTATGATGTATATCGTTGCCCGATATCGTCACCCCACTGCTGGATAGCACCCGGATAGCGGTACCCGGATGGTAGGTAGCTGCAGATTGCCTCGCCGCGCCATAGTCGCTGATGGCGGTTCCCACCACCCGCGATGCTAAGCACCCGTACCAAAGCACTGCCGGAAACGACTTACTGTTGGTAGAGTCGCCTTTAAACCGACTATTAGCCACCGTAATATTGCTGCACTGCGATGCGTAAATTGCCTCATTCACCGTTTCGGCATGCACGGCAATGTAAACGTTGGATATGCGGTGCGCCCGGAAGAGCGGCGCCGCCGAATGCTGTTTTTCCACCGAGAACGGTGCCGACAGCTCTGGGGGCTGCTTCAGCAAACCATCGGCAACAACATGTACATTGGAAACCAAGCGGAGGGAGCGAACGAGATACGTCCCCTTGGGGACGTAGACAGTATCACCTACTGCCGCACTGTCCAGCGCACGTTGTATTGCCTCACTGTCGTCGGTTTTTCCATCACCCACTGCACCCCACTCCATCACATCGACACGTTTGCCGCTTTCCGGCGATGTGGGCACGGACACACCTCCGTGCGAGTGTGTTTCACCCCCGCATGCTACGGCCAGGACGGCCAACACCCAACCCAAGCATATCATCATTTTCATATCGATTGGTTTCTTCATTTTTGCCCTTTATCTGTTATTGCTTTCCACGTCTGCACGGCTGTATTGTCCCACGTAAAATGGGCTGACCGACGTAGCCCCGCAGCTTTCAGCTGCTTGTAGCGGCCGCTGTCGGCGACCAGCACCTCAATCCCTGCCGCGATTGCTTCCACATTCTGTGGGTCTACACACAGGGCACCATCGCCAGCCACTTCGGGCAGGGGGCCAGCCGTGGAGGTGAGTACGGGTGTCCCAGCTGCCATCGATTCGATGACCGGAAGGCCAAACCCTTCCATCAGCGATACGAAGAGCGTAGCATGGGCTCCGCGGTACAGGGCGGGGAGCCGCTCCTCGGGAACGTGTCCCAAAAACCGGACCCGGTGGCCGATTCCGAGCCGCTCCGCATGCGCCGCCGTTTCTCCGTCGCGGTCCCCCGTAAGGAGGAACACGTATTCCTGCGGGATAGCAGCACGGGCAAATGCCGCAAGCATGGCGGGTAGGTTCTTGTTCTTCCGCCGGTTGCCCACATATAGGAAATAGGGTGTATCACTTTCGAAGGCCTCTGTATTCGTCCGGTAGCGGTCGTCCACCCCATTATAAACCACCGTGACCAGTTGCTCATCGATGCCTAGTAAATCCACCAATTGTCCTTTGCTAAACTCCGACACAGTGATGATCTGGCTGGCCCGGGCCGCCAGCCGTGCAATAACCTGCTGGTAATACAGTCTATGCCACCGGGTATAATAAAGTAGGTGCATGAGGTCGTGGATGGTAAACACTACCGGGATATGGCTGTAAAGCGGCGGCATGAACGACGGGCTGTAAAACACGTCGGCATCATACCTACGGATTTCATGGGCAAGCATCAGGGGTGTAAACAGATTGCCTAACCCCATACGGCTACGTACGAAGACCGGCAAAATATGGGCAGGCGCGCGTGCCATCACCTCACGGTACAGCTTGCCGATACCTGTATCAGCATCCCACCGATTATCGATCAACACACGCATCAGCCACCCCTCCCTTTCAACTGTTTCATCGATACAGGTCCAGCACTCCCGATTAGAAAAACCAACATGAGATAAAGTATGATATCATTATCATACCCCGAATAGAGAATCATCATTACGGCTAGCAACGGGATTGCCACAATCCACCAGAACGATTGACCACCATATTTTTGCTGGCAAAACCGGAAAAAGTAGTAGAGGAACAATACAAACGAGACCAAGCCAACGATACCGAAATCAAGGTAGCAGCTCAGGAATGTGTTGTGGATGTGCGGCTCGCCGTGGTAAAACGTGGCATAACGGCTAAGAAAATCGCTACCGCTCATGAATCCGTTGCCCAATGGCGAAATCGTGTAAAAATGGTCAAAAAAAGCCTTCCAATAGGTAAGCCGCACCCCCATCCCGTCATTGGAAGCCGTGATGCTATCAACCCGGATGACCCGCCGTGCAATTAGCGGCAGTGCCAATACGGCCAGCATGGTAAGCGCCACGCGCCATCGGGTGGAGGACGCCAGCCACGTCAAAATACCTATCCCGAGAAGGAGGGCCACGACCGGTGTGCGCGATAGCGACAGCCACGCTAGCAGCAGTACTAATATAATGCGCCACCATACAAAAGCCCGTTGCCTCACCGTCGGTACCAGCACATACACAAACCCCAGCAGGGCAATGCGAGCACCAAACATATTCTTGTCGTCGAGCCCCCAGAAATAATATCCAGGCTGGTACAGGGCACTGCCCTGTGCAGAGGATAGTGCACCGCCCAACCACCGAAACCCCGCAGCGTGGTGATAGGTTAGTAATTGTAACAATGTAAATGCCAGTACAATATGCAAGGTTATATCTAACCATCCCAACAAACGCCTATTACCGCGCTGTGCCAGCCACGATACCGCTATGTACAAGAAGGTGAAGTTGACCACTAGTTTCAGGAAATTGGTCCATTCCGCTTGGCCGGCGGGGAGACTCACAATAAACACCGCTATAGCATACCCTGTAAAGACCGCTAGGCAAAATGCCCAGCGGTGTTGCAACCACGTTTCCGTATCGTATGCAAAAAAAACGGAAGCTACCAAAAATACCAACGGATAGATTTTGACGGGTAGGAAAACCGAGAGCAATGCCAGGCAGAACAGCACCTCGCACCACGTGGACCGATTGTCTGCTATGTTTCTAAGAACCCGCATGACCTACCAATGCCGTGCGCAACACGTGTTCATATTGATTTACCATACGCTCCACACTGAGGTACTCGCGTACCGAATCGCGGGCCACGGCAGCCATCTGGTTATACGCCTCCACGTCTTTCCAGAGTGCTACGAGCGCCGTGCCGAGCGAACCGGGCTCATCGGGATCACAGAGGATACCATTCAGCCCATCCAGTACAGTCTCCTGCAGTCCGCCGCGGCGGCTGGCGACCACCGGCAGGTTGTTTGCCAGCCCTTCTACCGCCACCATGCCCAACGGTTCCTCCCAAAGGGAGGGCACAGCCAGCACATCGATGGTTTTATAGAAGTCAGCCGGTACCGTATAATATCCCACAAAATCGATACGGCTATCGCCCTCCGTAAGTTGTTTGAAACGCTCGACATCTTCGGCCTTGCCTTTCCCGGCAATCCGCAAGCTTCCGTCTATGCCGGAACCCCTAAATTGGCTGATAAGCCATTCCAACCCTTTGGCCTCAGCCAGCGTGCCAATAAAACCCACAGTTAGTCCCTCCCCCTGCCGCCGCATCCTGGCCATTCTAACCTCGGGGATATGCCGCGCATTGTGAACTACGTAATGGGGTACGTTCTCAAAATATCTATACTGGTGGAAACGCTCCAATATGCTGTGGCTGATGCCCACCACGGCAGTGAGTTTGGCGGACGCCTTGCGGTGCCTTCGCCGCAACAAACGGCTCATCGCACCCTGGTGGGCGTGTGTGGTACCAGGTTGATAAAGGGTGCTATTTGGACTAAGGAGGTACATATCGTGCAGTACCTGCACGATGGGTATACCAGCACGGTGCACCTCGTCCCATGCGGCGATAGACCACCCCACAAGGTTATGGCAGACTACAATATCGGGCTGCTCGGCAGCCAGCACCTCACGCACATATGTCGCCATCGATTGGTTGTAGCGGTCGCGTAGATGCCACCACAGCCTTTGGATTTTGCCGGGCCGTTCGTTGGTAAACGGCCAATAACTATTCTTCAACCCCGCTCGGTATACCTTTACGCCATCTACCCAATCACTGTCCAGTCCCCCGCTTGGGGCCAAACTTAGTACGGCCACCTCATTGCCTTTGGCTTGCATGGCCTCCACGAGAAGTTTCAGGGAGATTTCAGCCCCTCCGGCTATATATGGTGAATAAAGCGCATGGATATACAAAACTTTCATCAGTCTATTTTATTAACTATCCTATGTTTATCTATCGTCCTGCGGTATAACCGTGCGAGCTCCTCGCCCACGCGGTCCGGGGCGTGCGCCACGAGTATATGCCGGTACAGGCGCTCGCCCATGTTGGCCAACGCCGCTGGGTCATTCCGCTTCAGTACCAATGCGCGTTCAATTTGCTGTGCCAGTGCCTCCCGGTGCTGTCCAGCCGTTTGATATCGGTAGCAAAATGTATCTACCATACGGCTACCCAAATCTAACATCGTACCGATTTCGGGGCAGATCACCGTTTTCTTATATGAAAAAGCTAGGATTGCGGTACCCGAATTAAGGCTGCTTTCCAAATCATAGGGCAGTACGACAGCATCGGCGCTGCCGAGCAGCTGTGCCAGCTCCCCATCGGGCACAAAATGCGGCAACAACACCACATTGCCAACGGCTTCGGCCCGTGCTGACAGCTCTTTCCCATAACCTTTATCGACGGCCTTGCCGGCGATAGTGAGCTGCACACCTTGGCCAAAATTGCCTACCACATCAATGAGCAACTCGAGGTTTTTATAAGGTTTTACCATGCCGATAAACAGAAGCCTCAAGCTGTCGCCATGCCGCAGGGTGCGAGGCAAGGCATCCCCATACACCCCTATAAAGTGCGGGTGCGCTACGTAAGCCACCCGCTCCAATGCCTTTATGCTATAGGCTGCAAGTACCGCTTCCGACTGTGCCGAATGGATAACGATATTATCCGCCCACCGTACCAGCAAGCGGGTGATGGTACGGCTGAAGAAAGCTGTACCTTTTTCGTGTGTCGCTCGGTTGTGGAGTGTCCAGACCAGCAGTTTGCCGCTACAATGGAGAACGTTGAGTACCAACAGCTTACGCAAAAAACTCCGCAATGCCGAGAAAAAACTGCTATCATCGATATTTTCAAACCAGTTGAGATGTACCAGCTTGATGGATCGGAAATGCTTCCGACTCGAAAAAACAGTGTCAAGGGGGTGTATCCGGAACCCTTTGGTGCGCAGTTGGCCAACCAATAGCTGAATGTATCGATTTTCTTCATTGTCCGGTGGGTTAAAAATGATATCCATTGGCTGTCAGTTCGACAATAGTTTGGCAAGACTACGTGTTTTCACCGCCGCGACGAAAATATCGCGCAGTCTGAGGCCAAACTCTTTCCTATGCTTGTACCACATCCAGCATCGGCGTATCCGGTGGCGACGCATGGACAGCGCCATCGTGTACTGCTTGCGGCGCAACATAAGTCTGTCCTGCTGTTCAACTAAGTTGCGGTACACCACATGTTCCGTTTCGTGGGGCGTATAACTTTCCAAAAAATTGCGCAGCCATGCCGCATATCGTAGGTTAGCCCGCATTTTTTCGAGGTCGCTACCGGTGGATGTGATCGACAACCCGTTACTCCGGTAATTGAATACGGGTTTATTGGTACGGGCTATTCCTTTATCTCGACAGACTCTGTAGGCCGTGATGTCGTCAGACCCCCATGCCAGTGGCAGCGTATAGCACCCTCCTGCATTGCGTAGCGCATCAGTCCGGTACACGAAATCTGAGATGTATTGCGATCGCCATTGGTTCAGTCGATGCCAGATATGGTCGCACACCCGCTCGAACGACGGCCCTGCTGGCGTGAGCCGCATAGCCTCCCCTCGGTCATCGATAATTAAGCTCCGGCAATGGTACACGTCCAAGCCGGGATAATCAGTCATCAGCGCCACAAATTCTTCGAGGTAGTCGGGTTCCAGCCGGTCATCGTCGCCCATAATCACTACATACTCCCCTTCTGCCAGCGCCACACAGCGATTCCAATTATCGGTCAGTCGCACGGCCCCCACATTGGCTTCATTTTCATAGTAACGGATGCGCGTATCCGAAAAGCCCCGCACCACTTTTTCTACCGGCTCGGGCGAACAGTCGTTGAGTACGATCAGCTCCAAATCGGCATACGATTGCCCAAGGATGCTTTGTATGCATTCCACTAAGAAACGGCTTTTGTATGCCGGTATGCAAACAGAAAATTTAGGCATCCCTATTTCCTTTCCCAATAAGTATTTCTTTCAGTTCACGGATATCTGCCGGTTTGAGCACAAATAGCAGCAGGTATATCAAATACACCACTCCAAAGATAAGTGTATTGGCGATAACCGTGCCATACCTATCCACGGAAGGCAGCCAGCCCGACAGGTATCGCCCCACCGCCAGCGCCATCATGCCTCCGACTGCCGCCGGCAGGAAAGCACTGCCGAACAGGCGCCTCCCGCTCAATCGGAGCACCCTAGGGATGTAATAGATATAGAAAAATCCGATTTGGAGCACCATATATACCAAGTAGCCCAACACGGCCGCACCGACCTGCAAACCGGGGGCAAAGACGATGGTGATGGGCAACGAAACCACACAGGCGATGGCCGACGAATAAACCAGTGCCCGTGTTTTACCCGTAGAAAGCACGAGGCTGGCCACGGGGGTGTTGTGCATGGAAAGCAACACCGTGAGTAGCCATAGGGACAACCACAGGGAGAGATCCGGGTAGTCGCTGCCCATATATAGCAACAGGATTTCATCGGCATTCAAAATCAGCGCGAAGACCATGAAACTCAAAAAAACAGAGATGTATCTGGTTGCCTTGAATACCATACGTTCGATCCGCTGGTGGTCGCCCGCCGCATACGCCTTGGAGGTCGAAGGCAGCAACACCTGCATAAATACTCCACCGAACGCCACGATCAACATGGCAATAGTCTGGATTACCCGATAATCGGTAAGCACCTCCACCCCTCCGGTAAACTTACCTAGCAGCAGTGGCCTGAGGTTATTAGCGGTTAGCTGAAACAACCCCATAGCAAAAATCGTTAAGCTGTACGTCAGTATTTCGCGGAAAGCGGTCCCTTCCCACCGAGGTGACAACAGCCGTCGCCTTGGTACGGGGAACACCTTCAGCCGCCAAACATAGCATGGTATTGGCAACAGTGTAACCACAGTATAGGCGATGAAATACATGATGAGCGTCCATTGCAATTGAATGGCAACCAATGCGATGACAAAATTCAGGACACTGCCGATGGCTGTTATGCGGTTTACAAAAGCCAACTCGTCCATGGCACTCAACAGCTGGATGGCCACGCCGGCAAGCCAGTTCAGCACCGTGGAAAATGCCAGTACGACCATCATTTGGCGGTACAGCGGTAGCTGGGCGTCCGTGAGGTTGAATAATTGCTGTCCATAGGCAGACATGATGAGGAATATGGCCGCATTGACCAACCCAATGGCACCATAGAATACGATACTAGACCGGGATACTTTGGCAATCTTCTGCCACTCACGGTCTGCTACCCACATCGAAAAAAAACGGACCGCGCCCACGTTAAACCCAAGGTCCATCAGACGGAGGTAAGCATTCAGTGAAAAAGCAAGGGCAATCAACCCATAATCGGCTTTACCGTAGAAGCCGACCAGCAGGGGGATGGTTATGAATTTAGCAAGGGCATCCAGTATTTTGGCTATTACACCCCACAGGGAACCGGAAAACACCCGTTTGGAATCCATATTAAGCCAACCAATATCAAAAAAAATGCCGATTGGCCATTGTCGGTGGTCACTCCGCCACGAAATGCCCTGCGGCGGTGGCCTCCCTGCTGCAGCATACAGAGTCTTTCACGGGGCAGTATCCGGTGGCCCCACGCAAAATCAACGCCCCTCCCACGGCTACTTCCGCCAGCGAAGAAAGCGGTGTTTTGAACATACGTGTAATACCCGTATACATCACAAAAGCTCCCGCAGCCACCGACAACAGGCGTTCCGAATTGGCAATATTGCGATTGTCGTTAGCCTCACGGAGCCGGTATTTCACATCTTCCAATATTTCCTTGGTTTTGGTATCCATATCTTTCAGTCTCTTTGAACAAATTTACTTATTATCCACTTTTAGTACAAACAACATGGCTGGCATTTGGTTTTCACGAACACATAATTCACCGGATTAACCATACGCTGTCCAGAGAACCCACTTTTTATGGCAGTCTGTACCCACCACGGAAATTTATATTTTGAGCCGGGAGCTGTTTAGAGCACTGCTATTTTACTACCTTTGCCACGATGGCACACGAAATCCCATCTATTCAGGTACTCGTTATAAAAAAGCCGTTATGATTAAGCAACTATTGTTGGTAGGTATTGGAGGAGGTATCGGCAGCATGCTCCGGTTTCTTGTTTCAGTGATTACCAACCGCTTCGTGCAGGGCGCCTTTCCCTGGCCCACCCTGCTTGTCAACCTCACCGGCTGCTTCCTGATCGGCATCTTGGTAGGGATATTCGCCCAGCCACCATATACCGACAACAACATGCGTTTTTTACTTATTACTGGCTTTTGTGGTGGATACACCACTTTTTCTACATTTGCCAACGAAAACCTGTTGCTTATCGAAAGCCAGCAGGCCCTGCTAGCCGTCGGTTACACACTGTTGAGCGTGGTGCTGGGCATTGCACTGGTATGGGTAGGCATGTGGGTAAGCCAGGCAGCCTATTCACGGTAAAAATCAATCAATCCAGCTGCATAAGTGTTATGCCAGCCATCCGTAATGTCTTCATAGGCCTCCTCGGGAATACCTGACTGCCTCACTTCCATGGAGGTACCCCGCTTATGGGGATGTAGCCTGATGGCAACGATAGACTCGGTATCTTCACCGAAGTACCATTGCTGTACGATTTCCTTATCCTTTACGAATGAAAGGTTCTTCCCTACGATAGCCCCGCCCCACAGTGAAAACTCGGCATCGGGCTCTGCCACCATCGTGGCTTCCTCCCCGGTCCAGAGGTTGATGGTTATTTCCGTGGTCAGCGCCAGGTATACTTCTTCGGGCTCAGCGGGTATAATGAAATAAGCTTTGAAATCTTTCATGGGGCTTTATCTTTTTTTGCAAAGGCAAAAGTACTGAAAACCAAATACAGTCCACAGTGATTGGTTTGCGTAATCACTGAAATCAATCGTGGGTGCCGGGGAGACCAAAGAGCTGGAAAGTGAGCACGGGTTTGCCGGTTTGAGATAACGCGGTGCCGTTTGATTACCGACCAGCATGGAGCGGGAGAAGCGACCGTCCGGAGACAATGGGACAACGGAAAAACAAGAGCATTACAAGCCCGATAAAACCACAAAACTTCAGGAGATTATTGCGTATACTTGGAAAGTGTAGGGTTGCCATCCGGTTTGGTATTACTCAAACGACAACGATGGAAATAAAGTGAACGAATACTTACAGGAACTATTGATTGAATATTGGCCAGCATTCGGCCGGATTGGAAAAACAAATGGGGAAAAAAATCAGTGCTCTAACGAAGACAACCCATTCGATTTTGAGGGGTGTTGGGCAAATTATGCTTCAGGAAAATGCAGCTACTGGCATTTTTTTTCTGGTGGGCATTTTTTATGGCTCTCCAACGATGGGAATCGCGGCACTTGTAGCTGCGTCGTGCGGAACGCTTACTGCAAAGATACTGCGTTATCAAAGCGCGGAAATACAGAAAGGCCTTTATGGATTTAGTGCTGCATTAGTCGGTGTGGGGCTTATTTTCTATTTCCAAGCTGTGGCTGTGGTATGGATATGGATCGTAGGTGGCAGCGCAGTGGCTACGATACTGCAACATTTCTTTATCCGCAAAAACATACCGGTATTCACACTTCCTTTTGTGCTGGTAACCTGGGGAATCATTTTCCTACTAACGGCATATGGGGTTGCTCCTTCGGATTTCCTGGAGAGCAAGCAGGCAGGCCCGAAGGATTTCGGTTTTGTTGTCCGCGGGTATGGTCAGGTGATTTTTCAAGGCCGCCTTGTTTCAGGACTTATCTTTTTTATCGGTGTATTCATCAATTCTCCGGTCTCTGCATTATATGGGATAACCGCAAGCCTTGTAGCCGCGATGCTGGCGGGATGGCTTTATATGCCCCATGAGGCGGTTAATCTCGGGCTGTTCGGCTACAATGCGGTACTATGTGCAATTGTCTTAGGCTCACACAAAGTACAAAGCGGCCTTTGGGTACTTTTGTCGATTGTTTTAGCTGTCGGCATCGGTATACTGATGCATCGGTATCAATTGGTCCAACTTACGTTTCCGTTTGTCGCTGCAACTTTTCTCACGCTAGCCCTAAGGAACCGATTTGCCTATTCCTGAAATAGCTTGATACCGTTTCGGCAGAAAGTGTGAAAGTAAGCCTACTCAGGAAGTTGTACCCACATCTAACTGCCCGCTCTATTCGAAAATGCGGACGTGATGGAAGGCGCCCTGCGCGCCCCCCAATACAGCGAAAAACCGTACATCGTCAATATCCGGCTCACAGATGATGCAGAATACCGCGCATTTTAATTAATTTTGACACCGTGAAAAAATGGCTGTTGCTGATATGTGCTACCACCCTATGCTGCTCCTCGCTGTATGCACAGCAACAGGACGAGTTGAGGCTGCTATCCTCGTCGCACAGCCGATTGAACGCCACTACCGGGCAAATGATCAATTACCGTCCCGTTTACGAACATCATGGCTCTACGCTATCTGCCGATAGCGGCTACCTCTACAACGATGATGAAGGCCGCCAGTATTTCGATGCTTTCGGTAAGGTAATCATCACCCAACCAAACGGAACGGTAATCTATGCCGACAAATTGCATTACGTAGCCGAAACTCAGCTAGCCACCCTTACCAACAATGTACGCATGGTAGATGGCAATTCGGTGTTAACCACCAATTACCTCACCTACAACATGAAGAGCAGTGTAGGCACCTATACAGGCGGTGGGCGGATCGTAAATACCACCGATACCATTACCAGTAAGAATGCATACTATTTCGACAACACGAAAGATGCGTATTTCCGCCATGATGTCATCGTGCGGACACCCGACGTGAAAATATATACCGATACCATGCGTTATAATTCGGCTTCCAAGATCACCTATTTTTACGGCCCTACTAACATCAAGGGTAACGACGGTGAAAACCTTTATACCGAGCGGGGCGAGTATAATACCGAGACCGAACAGGCGTGGTTCGACCAAAACAACCTCTATACCGAAGGGAGCAGATTCCTCCGTGGAGACAGCATCTATTACGATGGACAAACCGGAAATGGGCACGCCGTGGAAAACGTGGTATTCATCGATACCGCCGACCAGTACTTCACCTATGGCGGCGAAGGGGTGTACAATCGGAACGATGAGTCTATCACAATGACGCGCAACCCACTGGTAATGACCATAACCCGTAGCGATAGCAGCGCGAGGGATAGCCTATCAACGCCAGCAGACACCCTCAGCGTTACGATGGATAGCTTGGCTGTGCCACAGCCGACACCGCCCGCAGCGGATACGATTTACCTCACGGCCGACACCTTATTTTCACGGCTGATTTTTCTCAAAGATTATGTACCGAGGGTGTTTGAGCTAGACCGCGAAGGCGGTGAACTCGACGAGTATACCGATGAAGAATATGGCGACGACTTCGGCAGTCTGGATGAATTTGCTCCGCCAGGTGAGGAGGGTGTGCGTACGTTGGCCCGGCCACCGCAAGTAGATTCTGCTGTACTTGATAGCATCGAAACGGACGACACCGTACCGGTAGACACCCTCCTGCCGGTAGATGTGCCGGATCCGACACCGCCCGATTCACTCCAGGCATTTTCCGACAGCCTGAATACACCGCTGAAAGACACCGTCCGCGAAGAAAATATTACCGCGTCCGACTCAACGTTGATCGCGACCCACCTGAAACGGGTGGAAGCTGCGCCGCTGAGTGCGCAACTGGGCCACGATGCGCTGGCACGGAACCTTGCGGCAGACAGTGTGCTACGGGAACAGGCCATCATCCCCACAGGTGGGGAGGCAGACAGCCTCGTTGCCGATGCCTTAGCAGCCGTTTCGCGGGCACCTAAAGATACGATACCGTCTGACTCACTAGCCAACGATACCACCAAAACACGCATTATAAAGGCGTTTTACAATGTGCGGCTCTTCAAATCGGACTTGCAGGCGGTGGCCGACTCCGTATACTACGGTTATCCCGATTCGATGATGCGCTTTTTCGGAAGGCCGATGATCTGGGCACAGGGATCGCAGATGACTGCCGACACCATTTTCATGCAAGTACGCAACGAGCAACTTGACAACATGATCCTCTTGAGCAACGCCTTCATGGTGAACACCCAACGCGATTCAAGCAAATACAATCAGGTGAAAGGGAGACGGATTACGGGATTTTTTACCGACAATGCATTAGACCGTATGTTTGTAGATGGTAATGCGGAAAGCATCTATTACATGATTGATGAAAAACAGCAGGTTTACACCAACATGTACAACAGCCGCAGCAGCCGTATCAAGATTGTGGTGGACAGCAACCAGATTGTAGAGTTTAGCCCAATAAGGCGCATAGATGGCAAGGTATACCCTATGCACCTCATTCCGCAGGAAGCCGAGATATTGAATGGTTTTGTGTGGAAACCCGGCGACCGTCCTACTTCAAAAGAAGACCTCCTAGCACGCCGGCGCCCGCCTGCAGATGCGGCATTGGCTGTACCTGCCGATACGGCGAATACCGGGAATATTGAGACCTTGATAACGCCTGAAGAGCACCCCATTACCCAGGATTCGATAGACACAGAGCCCCCTGAGCCGGCTCGAGACAGCCTCGCCACGGATAGCCTCCCGAAGCAGACCTACCTGTTCCGGTTGAGATATCCGGAGACCCAGGCGTCAACGCTGTACCTTCCAGGGCCTAACACCAAAATGGCCAGATATCCCGTGAGGAAGGATGATGCCAGTTCGTGCTTATCAAACAGGTTCCAATCGTGTATGGATATGACAACCAGCATTGTGATGATCAACGGAATGGTTGCCAATCGAGTAAATAGCCCCAGCACCACAAGAGCGGCACAAAACAGCTCCGCAAAAACGGCTAACCCCATGGATAGTGGTCCCCCGAGGCCGAAGAAGTCGTAAAACTCAGCTTTCTTTTCACCATAGTTCAACCATTTACCATACCCATAAGTAGGGATCATCAACACCCCAAATCCCAGCCGTAAAACCAGCGCAGCTACGTGCGAAGCCGTCGTGCTAACCCCCACAGCAAATAGTTTTTTCATTCCTTAATCAATTTTTAAATGTGATATCCCATATTTTAACATTCCAGCATAAAAGGGCGCCGTCGCGACATACCTTCATATCCGCTTGTGTAACCATCCGGGCAGCAAGCGATAAAGCCAACCAACAATCCGCCATCGGCGGGATATATAAACCACATCCCGCCGGGCTTCCAGTCCACTGTAAATCTGCCGCGCCGCTTTGGCTACGGGAACTATCCAGAATCGTATGGGCGACTTAGCCACAGCTGTATCTACGAAACCGGGGCAGATGTCCGTTATCGCAATATCCAGCTGTTCTTTTAATGCCTTTTGCCGCAACCCTTGTAGGTAGTTGATTTGATATGCCTTGCTAGCACTGTATCCAGGAGCTTGCCTACTACCGCGAATACCAGCAATGGATGTAATAGCCGCCAGGTGCCCGCCTCCCTGTGTTTTGAAATAATTGAATGCCCAACCGGCTAGTTGGGTGAATGCCCCTACATTCAGGTCGATTATCCGGCGTTCCACATCAAAATCCAGCGAAGGGTTGGTATTTCCTCCCCCCGCGCTGATTACAACGGTGTCTACACCACCCATAGTTGCAACCAAAGCTTCCAGGTGCGCAATATTCACAGCCGTATCCGTTACATCAAATGCTGTGAAATGGTAGCTTGAGGGCCTCGCCGCCGTTATTTCCCGCAGCAACGCCTCGCGCCGGCCGGTGATGCCCACTGCATGACCCTCTGCAGCGTAGACCGATGCCAATGCCCGGCCTATACCGGAAGTCGCCCCGATGATGATAATCTTTTTACTAGCCATTCCCTATCAAGACCGTGCCGCGAAAGTCTCAGCAGCCGGCTCCAAAGGTAGAAACTATTCGCCAATTCAGCATAACACGCCGTTTGGTTATAAGCCACAATTTCGTACCTTTGCACAAAGGGCCATGTTATTACCTTTCGTTTTTGCTCCCCACCCCAGCTTGCAAATCATCGAAAACCGAAAGTGGCCACGAGAGAAGTGTTAATTTAAAATCATCAATGGGAAGATCACAAGAGACATTCAGCAAAAAAGAAAACGCCAAGAAACGACAACAAAAGAAAAGAGAAAAAGAACAGCGCCGTGAAGAAAAACGGCTAGCCGCTGCATCAAACAAAGGCAAGACGCTGGACGATATGCTCGCCTATGTGGATGAAAATGGCAATATTACTAATACACCGCCCGACCCCAAGAAGCTCAAACCGGTATCCGCAGACGAAATACTGATCAGTACGCCGAAGCTTGAAGACATGGAAGACGATGGCATGCGTACCGGCCGCGTAGCGTACTACAACGAGTCCAAGGGCTATGGCTTTATCAACGATGGGATGACAGGCGAGCGCATCTTCTTCCACATCAATGACCTTACCGAGCCTATTGCCGAAGACGACCGCATCGAATTCAACATCGTGAAAGGCCAACGCGGCCCCCAGGCGGCCGATGTAAAGAAAATTAGCTAACCAGTACAACGCCCCGCTCATTTAAGCTATTCATTTGATGGAGAGGTGATTTTTCACTACGTTTGTGTTATGTCTGTAAACAAGGAAATCAAACGTATCACCACCCATACCATCCGGGAGATGAAAAGCCGTGGTGAAAAAATAGCGATGCTTACTGGGTACGATTACTCAATGGCCCGCGTTTTGGACAACTCGGGTATCGATATCATCCTCGTGGGCGACTCGGCCGCCAATGTCATGGCGGGCTATGAAACTACCGTACCCATCACGCTCGAAGAGATGATGTACCATGCCTCGGCTGTAGTACGTGCCGCCAAGCGCGCGTTGGTGATTGTGGATTTACCATTCGGCTCCTACCAGGGCGATAGCAGCGATGCCCTCAAAGCTGCCGTGCGTGTGATGAAGGAAACCGGCGCCCATGGCTTGAAAGTGGAAGGTGGCATCGAAATACAGGAAACCGTGCAACGCATCGTCAACGCCGGTATCCCTGTGATGGGCCACCTGGGCCTTACCCCGCAATCCATTTATAAATTCGGCACTTATACCGTAAGGGCAAAAGAGGAGGCCGAAGCAATTAAACTAAAATCAGACGCCAGCATACTGGAAGAGGCCGGTTGCTTTGGCTTGGTGCTCGAAAAGATACCAGCGGCCCTAGCAACCGAAGTGACGAACGGCATAGGAATACCCACCATCGGCATCGGGGCCGGACCCGGCTGCGACGGGCAGGTACTCGTCGTACACGATATGCTGGGTATCAACAAAGGCTTCAAGCCACGGTTCCTCCGCCAATACGCCAACCTCTATGAAGAAATGGGCACTGCCGTAAGCAATTATATACGTGATGTAAAGTCCTCGGATTTCCCGAACGAAAAAGAGCAGTATTGACGTACCATGAAACGCCTAATTAACCATCTGTGTCGTATTGGCGTTGGCCACGACTTCCTTTGCCCAGCGCAAAATCCCCGCAGATTCGGTCATAGCTACCAAACACAAAACGACCGTCAAAGGCCAGCACATCAACTATACGGCGTATAAAGGTACGCAACCCGTGTGGGACGAGGAGCTTTATTGCAGACCGCAGCAAGCACATGATGTACCTTCGCAAAGAAGACCTCGAAAAGGGAAGTGAGGATATCCGGCAGTTCATCCAGGCAAGCCTGCCCGGCAAAGGCGTACCGGCTAAGTATTGATGGTTCGCCAAAGCATATCCTTTAGCGATTGGATATTTTTGCCCGCTACCGACGAGATAAATAGATAAGGAATTCCAGAGGGCACCTGGGCTTTCATTTCTGCTTCCAGCTCATCGTCGAGCATGTCTGATTTGGTTATGGCGAGGATACGCGGTTTATCTTTCAATTCGGGATTGAACGCGACCAGTTCGTCCAATAGGACGTTATATTCCTCCGCAATGGTCCGTTCCGTATCGGCCGGCACCATGAACAGCAGTACGGAATTACGTTCGATGTGCCGCAGGAAACGATGGCCCAGCCCCTTCCCTTCCGATGCGCCCTCGATGATACCGGGGATATCGGCCATCACGAACGATTTGTTGTCGCGGTAGGAAACGATGCCCAAGTTGGGTACCAGCGTGGTAAAAGGATAATCCGCTATTTCGGGTTTGGCTGCGGAAACTACAGACAGCAACGTGGACTTCCCGGCATTAGGGAAACCCACCAGTCCCACATCCGCCAGCACTTTCAGTTCGAGGATGATCCACTGTTCCTTCCCGGTCTCGCCGGGCTGTGCGTATCGAGGTGTCTGCTGCGTAGGGCTTTTGAAGTGCCAGTTACCCAATCCACCCCGCCCCCCAGCAGTAAGTACCTTCACCTCCCCATCTTCCGTGATATCAAAAAGTACTTCATTAGTCTCCGCATCACGTGCTACGGTGCCTAGGGGTACTTCCAACACTTCATCCTTGCCGTCGGCACCCGTCTTCAACGCGCTACCCCCAGGTTGGCCATCCGCCGCAATCACATGCTTGCGGTATTTCAGGTGCAACAGGGTCCACAATTGTGCATTACCTTTAAGCAAAATATGGCCACCACGGCCGCCATCGCCACCATCGGGACCTCCTTTAGCGGTAAATTTATCGCGATGCAAATGTGCAGAGCCTGCCCCGCCTTTACCAGAACGGCAACATATCTTTACATAATCGACGAAGTTTGAACCTTGTGCCACTTTTTTATGGTTAATTTTCAATTGTCAATTGTTAATTTCCGATGGCCGTTGACAGCGAGGTATCAATTGACCATTAACAATTAACCATTATTGAAAACCATCAACAACGCCTTTGATTTCTTCAAAAATAGCTTCGATGTCGCCTATGCCGTTGACCTTGGTTAGCTTACCCTGCTTTTCGTAATAGGGCAACACATGGATGGTTTTATTGAAATACTCCTCAATCCGCTTCTTCAACTTCTCACTGTCGTCATCGGCACGGTTGCTGACGGCTTTCCGCTTGGCAATACGGACCGTCAGCTCCTCTTCCGTGACATCGAGGGCTACCACACCGGTGATGCCCGACCCTTTTGACTCTAGGAATCGGTCCAACGCTTCGGCCTGGGCCACCGTACGTGGGAAACCATCAAAAATAAAACCTTTCGCCTGTGGGTTCTTGTCTATCTCCTCTTCCAACATGGCAATGGTGATTGAATCGGGCACCAATTCGCCGGCGGCAATGAGCTTGCTCACACGTTGTCCCAAGTCGGTTTGATTGGCGATGTGGGCACGGAAAATATCGCCCGTGGAGATGTGCACCAGCTGGTACCGGTCGATAAGCTTTTGCGATTGGGTTCCCTTCCCTGCTCCCGGAGGGCCAAATAAAACAAGGTTTAGCATCATATAACTGTGAAAAATAATAGCCTAACCGCTATATTGATTAGGCTATATGGGTGAAACATGTGCGCTTGAAGGGAGTCGAACCCCTAACCTCCTGATCCGTAGTCAGGTGCTCTATCCAGTTAAGCTACAAGCGCATTCCCGATTCGGTTTGCAAAGATAGGAATCTGATTGATACCTGCGAAATATTTTTAGAAAAAATACAGCACAACGTTACGGACATTGCATTAGTCCCCTGATTTTATTACCTTTAAGCAAACATATCATCACATCAAATGTTACTCCGCTATATGATCTACAATAAAAGCCTAATCAAACGGCGGCGGATCCGCATCGGGGATATCAGTATAAGTTATTTAGTGAAAGAGGCTGCGCCTGCCGACCATACCGTGGTATTTGTGCATGGCTTCCCGTTTAATAAGAATATGTGGATACCGCAGCTCGAAGCACTGCCCCCTTCGATCAGGGGCATAGCGATAGACGTACGGGGCCATGGCAACAGCACTACTGGTCATGGTTTTTTCAGCATAGACGTATTCGCCAAAGACCTCCTCGTGTTCTTGCGGAAAGTGGGCGTCAATCACACTGTCCTCTGCGGGATTTCTATGGGCGGTTACATAGCGCTTCGGGCGCACCAGATCCAGCCCGACACCTTTGTCGGATTGGTGTTGTGCGATACCAATTCCCTTTCCGACGATAACACCGCAAAGCAAAAGCGGTTTGACACCATCCAGTCCGTATTGAAAAATGGTAAGCGGGCGTTTTCCATCGGATTTGTCAACAACGTATTCGGTCAGAAAGCACTGGCAGAGAACAACGCTGCTGTCGACCTGATTAAAAGCAGCATCCGCCGGAACACGGAAAGCAGCATCTGCGCCACCCTGCTGGCGCTCGCCTCGCGCACCGACACGACGGATAGCTTGAGAGCCATTTCAGTACCTACACTAGTGGTCCGCGGCGCGGAAGACCGCATCACTCCGCGCGAGCAGTCTGACATCCTCGTATCCGGGATATCCGGCGCTACCTACGTGGAAATCCCTCATTGCGGCCACCTGCCCAATCTCGAAGATACAACCCGTTTCAATATGGAGCTGATAGCCTTCCTCGATCAGATCGGTGCGGTGTAACGCGATCGTGGTCAGGTCAATGTAAAAATCAACCACCGGATTGCATTTATGGGCGATGGGTAGTTACTTTGCGCCGTATTTCGCCCATTACACCGGCATGAAGAAAATCCTTACACGCATGTTATCATACGTCCTTATCGTCTGCGCCGTACTCGTCGTAGCGATTATCATATTCACCCGGCAGCCACCCTTCGGCAGCGCTCCGCAAGGCCAGCGATTGGGACGGATAGAAAGCTCACCCAATTATAAAAACGGGCGCTTCCAGAACCTCGAAGATACGCCCGACTTGGCCGAAGGGGCAAACATGGCTACGGTATTATGGAATTTTATCTTCAATAAGACGCCCCGGCAGGTGCCCGTGGATCCCATCCCTTCCATCAAAACGGACCTCCGTCAGCTCGATGCCGCCACCGATATACTCATTTGGTTTGGCCACTCGTCTTATTTCATGCAAACAGCCGGCAAAAAACTCCTGGTAGACCCGGTGTTCAACGGCCACGCCTCGCCCGTGTCGTTCACCACGAAAAGCTTTCCCGGCACTACCGGCTACCACGTGCCGGATATGCCCGATATCGATTACCTCGTCATCACGCACGATCATTGGGACCACCTCGATTATAACACTGTTAAACAGCTCCAACCGAAAGTGGGCCGTGTGATCTGCCCGCTGGGCGTGGGTGCGCACCTCGAATATTGGGGCTATCCGGCCGAAAAAATCGTGGAGCTCGATTGGCATGAATCGGTCCCGCTGGCAGACGGATTCTCATTGCGCGCCACACCCGCACGCCATTTTTCGGGCCGTGGTTTTAAACGGAACGGCACGCTATGGGCATCCTTCGTACTGAACACGCCTAACCAGCGGATTTTTATCGGCGGCGATAGTGGCTATGGTACCCACTTTCTGCAAATCGGCCAACAATATGGACCGTTCGACCTTGCCATCCTCGAAAACGGCCAGTACCACCCCTATTGGATATATATCCATACCCTGCCCGAACAGGTGCTCCTTGCTGCCCAAGACCTGGGAGCTAAGCGCATACTGCCCGTACACAACGCCAAATTCTCGCTGGCCATGCATGCGTGGGACGACCCGCTGATCGATATCACCAAAGCCAACGGAAAAACGAAGTTGCCACTACTCACACCTATGATCGGGCAACCTGTATACCTGCAAGATACCGCTCAAGTGTTCGAAAGGTGGTGGGAGGGGGTTCGCTGACGCGGATAACCCTCCCCGAAAACCGTTATTTTCGAATTTCCTGCCGTGGTATTTGGGGATTTACCCTTCGGTTTGTGTACATTCGCCTTGATAAAATCTGTCACTATGAACAAGGCCAATTGGATACCCGCACGCAAAACTACCCTGATAGCTGTATGTGGAGTGATTCTTATCACTATCATCGCTTTCTTCATCTGGAAGTACAATCAGTTTGACACGGTGAATGCTAACAACACCGCGTTTGCGAAATATGTGGAGGCTTACACTGCGGGCGTTGTATCGCGCGAAAGCGGGGTACGCGTGCGTTTGGCATCGCAGGTAAATACACTCCAGCAAACCAACCAGGAAGATAACCGACGGCTTTTCTCACTCAACCCCAACGTGAAGGGAAAAACATATTGGATAGATGCACGGACAGTGGAGTTCAAGCCGGACGACCCCCTTAAGCCGGGAAGGGAATACCAAGTTACCTTCCACCTCGGCGAGGTAGCCGATGTCAGTACTGACCTCAAAGATTTCACATTTAATTTTAAGGTCATCGAGCCTTCTTATAACGTGGAAATTGATGGGTTGACAACACAAACAGCTAGTACTACAGACCTGATGAAACTCACCGGACGCATTGCTTTTGCAGATGTGGAGCAGCCGGAAGCCATTGAGAAAATACTCAAGGCATCTTCCCAAAATGAGGCCGCGTATGACATTAAATGGCAACATAATGCCCAAACACGCTTGTCTACCTACGTAATCGACTCCATAGCCCGGGGCGATAAGGAAACAAACCTTGTGCTTAGTTGGGACGGCCGACCGATATCCGCATCAAAAGATGGAAAAAAAACCATCGAGATACCAGCAAAGGGAAGCTTCAAGGTATTGGATATCCGTGCCGTACACGAGCCGGAGCAATACGTATTGGTTCAATTTTCAGACCCTATCCTCGTTGCCCAGCAACTTAGCGGGCTAATCGATATTGCCGGGGTACGGGACCTTCGCTATACGATAGACGGCAGTGAAGTAAAAGTATATACACCCGACCGCTTGGAGGGCGACTACTCGATAGCCGTAAACGAAGGGGTGGAAAACATCAGCAAGCGGAAAATAACGGATGCATATGCTGCCAATGTCAATTTCGAGAACCGGCTGCCATCCGTCAGTATTCCGGGCAAGGGTACCATCTTGCCGGGATCGGGCAAGCTGACCATGCCATTTGAAGCAGTGAACCTGAAGGCAGTAGATGTAACCATCGTGAAAATTTTCGAAAACAATGTACCGCAGTATTTCCAGCAGACGTACGACAGCAAATATGAGCTTCGGCGCGTGGCCCGGCCCGTGGTGCAGAAAACCATTGCGCTGGATGCCGACAAGAGCGTCAACCTGCACCGTAAAAACCGCTTTTCGCTGGATATCGACCAGCTGCTCAAGGCCGAACCGGGGGCCATCTACCGGATACTGATCGGATTTCGCCATAGCTACTCGGTATACCCGTGTAGCGATGCGGATGCCGAAGCTATCGCCGACGCAGAAGCGCAGCAACGCAGCTATTATTACGGCGACTCGATTGATGAAGATGACGAGTTCTGGGCACGCTACAACAGCTATTACCCATACGATTACGATTGGGACGAACGCGACAACCCCTGCCATAGTGCATACTACACCACCGAGCGCTGGGCCAGCCGCGATATGCTTGCATCGAACATCGGGCTAATCACCAAGCGCGGCAATGACAACAGTGTAAACGTGATTGCCACCAGCATCCTCACCGCCCAACCGATGGCCGACGTAGAAATAAAACTGCTAGACTACCAGCAACAGGTTATCCAGACCGCCACAACCAATAGCGATGGGTTTGCTAAAGTGGAAGTACCCCGCAAACCGTTTATGCTTATCGCAGCCAAAAATGAAGAACGGGGCTATCTCAAATTGGACGACGGTTCTTCCCTACCGCTCAGCCGCTTTGACGTGGGAGGCGACGTAGTGCAAAAAGGTATAAAAGGCTTCATCTATGGCGAACGCGGCGTATGGCGACCGGGCGATTCGCTGTTTGTAGGTTTCATCATGGAAAACCAATCGGCCAACCTGCCACAAGGCCACCCTGTCACATTTGAGCTATATGATCCCAAAGGGCAGCTCAACAAACGGCTGGTAGAGTCAAAGAATACCAACGGGTTCTATACATTCAAAACAAAAACGGAATCCACCGCCCCGACGGGCAACTGGATCGCCAAAGTGAGTGTGGGCGGTGCGGTATTCCAGAAAACATTGAAAATAGAGACCGTGATGCCTAACCGGTTGAAAATAGACCTTGATTTCGGCGGCAATGCGGTACTGCGTAAAGGCAGTTCGGTTCCCGTCAACCTGTCGGCAAAATGGCTTTTCGGCGCCGATGTGCAAGGGCTCAAAGCCCGGGTGGAAGCCGTAGTGACGCCCGTAAAGACCGCTTTCGATAGTTACCGACAATATGTATTTGACGACCCTACGCGCAGTTTCGCACAAGAGAGCCAAGTGTTGTTTGATGGGACACTGGACGAAACGGGAAAAGCCGCGTTCTCGGCAGATATTGCCGCCACGAACGGTGCTCCCGGCATGCTCCGAGCCAGCTTTACCACCCGTGTATTCGAACCCGGCGGCAATTTTAGCATCGATAATGTAAACATGCCGTATAGTCCCTATAGCAGCTATATTGGCTTGCAGACACCCCAGGGCGACCGCCTGTCGGGCAGGCTACTTACCGATGTGGACCATACCGTAGACATTGTAGGGGTAGACGCAAACGGCAAGAAAATAACCGGAAATCGTCGCGTACAGGTAGAGTTCTATAAAATACGGTGGCGCTGGTGGTGGAACCAGGAAGACGAGTACCTAGGCAATTTCACACAGGACAAGTACAACCAGCTGCTCAAAAAAGAGACTATCACCCTCGACAACGGTGCTGGCAAATGGAACATCCGGGTGAATTACCCCGACTGGGGCCGATACCTTGTACGCGTAGTGGATTTGGAGAGTGGCCACGCCTCGGGCCGGACATTATATATCGATTGGCCGGGTTGGGCACAGCGCGAGCAGCAGAACAACCCCACTGAAGCATCCATGCTGTCGTTCACCGCCGATAAGGGAACCTACCAAGCCGGCGATAAAGTAACGCTGACCATTCCATCATCAGCCGGTGGTCGTGGGCTAATCAGTATCGAAAATGGCAGTCGCGTACTTGATAGCTGGTGGATAGAGACTGAACAAGGGCAGACCGTCTACACGTTTGAGGCCACCGAAGAGATGGCACCCAATGTATTTGTAAACGTAACCCTGCTGCAACCGCACCAGCAAACGGCAAACGACCTCCCCATACGGATGTATGGCGTGATTCCGTTGCTGATAGAAAACCCCAAAACCATCCTCAAACCCAAAATCGGGATTGCAGAAACGATCAGGCCGGAAACCGAATCGCGCATCTCCGTCTCCGAAACCAACGGCAAGGCCATGACTTACACCATCGCTATCGTAGACGAGGGGCTGCTGGACCTTACCCGCTTCAAAACGCCCGACCCGCACGCAAGCTTCTACGCCCGCGAAGCGTTGGGTGTGAAGTCATGGGACCTTTTTGACCAAGTACTGGGCGCCTGGGGCGGCGACCTCGAGCGTATCCTAAGCATCGGGGGTGATGGCGAAATAGACCGCAATGTAAACCCAGCGAAAGCCAACAGGTTCCAGCCTGTGGTCAAGTTCATGGGCCCCTTCACGTTGGGCAAGGGCCGCACCAACACGCACAACTTCATCCTACCGCAATACATCGGCTCCGTACGGGCCATGGTAATTGCAGGACAGGACGGTGCTTATGGGTTTGCCGAAAAAGCCGTAGCCGTGAAAAAGCCGTTGATGCTGCTGGCAACCCTACCGCGCGTAATCGGACCGAAGGAGACCTTTAAATTGCCGCTCACGGTCTTCGCCATGGAAAACGAGGTAAAGCAGGTCAGCCTCGACGTCACCGCATTGGGCGGCCTTACCGTGCAAAACGGAAAACAGACGCTGCGTTTCGCCAAACCCGGCGAACAGATGGCCTACGCCACCGTCTCCGTGGGCAACGAAACCGGGGTAGGCAAGCTCAAGGCCGTTGCAAAAAGCGGTTCGGAAACAGCCGTTTACGAAATCGAGATCGACATCCGCAACCCCAACCCGTTCATCACCTCGGTTGATAAAAGTGAAATAGCAGGTAATGGGTCGTGGCAACGGGCCATCGAGCCCCTTGGGCCGGGTAATGGCAACACGGCGGCGGTAGAAGTATCGTCCTTGCCCCCTATCAACCTCTCCAAGAGGCTCAATTACCTCATCAGGTATCCGTATGGATGCCTGGAACAGGTGACATCAAGCGTATTCCCGCAGCTGATGTTGGATAGGCTGATCGAATTGAAAGACCGGGATAAAGCCGCCATCGAGCGAAATATCAAGGCGGGCATCAACCGGCTACGCAACTACCAGCTACCAAACGGCGGGATGGGATACTGGCCGGGCTCAACCGAAGTCAATGAATGGAGTACCAGCTACGCCGGGCACTTCCTTTTGGAGGCACAAGCCAAAGGATACACCCTACCCACGGGCTTCCTCGATAACTGGCTACGGTTCCAACGGGGTGCGGCGCAAGGGTGGACACCAAGCCAATACAACTGGCGTGGCGGCGACCTCGTGCAAGCGTACCGCCTCTATCTATTGGCCCTGGCTAAGGCCCCAGAAATCGGGGCTATGAATCGGCTCAAGGAGTTCCCTTACCTATCTGACGAGGCCGCGTGGCGGCTAGCCGCAGCCTATCAACTGGCTGGCCAGGGTATCGTAGCCAGCCAGCTGGTAAAAAACCGGTCCACGGAAGTGACACCCTATGAGCACGCCGGGCGTACCTTCGGGTCGGCACTGCGCGACCGTGCCATGATCCTCGAGACGTTGGATCTCATGGGGCACCGCCAAGAAGCCGAGCGGGAACTACTCTCCGTGGCAGCAGGCCTCGACAACGATTACTGGTATAGCACGCAAACAACGGCATATGCCTTGCTCGCCATTGGCAAATTCGGTGGTAGCGAGCAGCGGAAGAACAGTTTCGAATACACCTTGAACGGCGAGTCAGCCAACGTAAACGCGGATACCTATCTATACCGCATCGATGTGGGTATGAACAGCGCAAATGCGGAAAAAACGTTACGTATCCAAAACAACGGGACAAACAAACTATACGTCCGCGTAATCCGGGAAGGCCAGCCCCCTGTGGGAGAGAACCCTCCGGCGCGGAACAACCTCGAACTGCTTACTATGAATGTAAGGTATACGAACCAGCAGGGCGAGGAAATAGACCCTGCTACATTACTGCAAGGAACGGATTTCATTGCTGAGGTAACACTCAAAAACACGGGTAGTATGGGGATGTACGAGCACATGGCGCTTGCACAGATCTTCCCTTCGGGCTGGGAGATCATCAATACCCGGCTGAATAATACGGAGTCGGCGGTGCGCTCGTCTCCAGCTACCTATCAGGACATCCGGGACGACCGGGTACTGACGCACTTCAACCTCAGGCAGGGCGAAACGCTCACCTACCGCGTGCAATTGAATGCATCGTATATTGGCAAGTATTTCTTACCTGCCGTAAGCGTAGAAGCTATGTACGACGACCGGATACAGGCAACGGTGCCCGGCCAGTGGGTGCAAGTGGTTAGTAATTGATTGGTGATAATTAATTATCACCAATCAATTACGTAAGGCCTGCTCGATCAGTTCACTGTAAAACTCTGCTTCAGTCATCCCGGCCGCACGCACCTGTTGGGGGATGAAGCTTTGTGCCGTCTGCCCTGGGATGGTATTGATCTCGATGAAATAAAACTTATCTGTATTCCGCTCCAGAAAAAAGTCGACACGTACCATGCCCTTACAATTCAGACGGGTGTAAATCGCTTTGACAACGCGTTCCACACGGCCGCGTTGCTCCTTAGTCAGCTCGGCGGGGGTAATCTCCCGGGTCTGGCTATCGATGTATTTTGCCTCGAAATCAAAAAATTCGCGCCCGGTTATCACCTCCGTTGCCGGCAGCACCACCAGCTCGCCTTCCTTACGATATATACCAACGGAAAACTCACGGCCATCCACGAATTCCTCTACAATAACCTGGTTGCCCGTGTTAGCCGCGTTGAAAGCCTTCTCGACCGCTTCAGCGAGGGCGTCGGCCGTTTTCACCTTAGTCATCCCGATACTGCTACCGCCCGCGTTGGGTTTGACGAAATAGGGCAACGAAAGCGCGCCATGCACCATATCCACGGCTACTGCCCGCTGAGATTCAAATAATTGTACCGATTTTGCTAAATATAGGTCGGGAATGCCGGCAAGCACAGCCTTCGTATATGCTTTATTCATGGTCAATGCAGACGTAAGGGCATCGCACGAGGTATAGGGTATACCCAACATATCAAAATATCCTTGGAGGCGACCATCTTCACCTGGCGACCCATGCAACATCATAAATACTAAATCGAAACGAACGGTACGCCCGTCCACCAATAGGGTAAAGTCATTGCGATCTACAGGATACCTGACACCATTATCGCTAACGTAAAACCAGCCATCAATGGTAACCGTGACGGTATAGACGTCGTATTTCGACTTATCCAATTGCTGGAAAACAAAATTTGCGCTCTTTAGCGAAACCTCTGACTCAGCGGTGTAGCCGCCCGTAACCAATGCGATGCAAATGCCCATAATTAAGCAAACATAGATAACTTGGAGGTTATATGCAAGATGCGGAAGTAGAGGGAATAAAATATAATTTGCTATGCCCGGAAAAACGAATAATTTTGTCCGACTGACATCGCATTTGATGTCCGATGAATAAACAATGGCGCTAATATTGCTCTGCAATAAGGAGACACACAACTAGCGTGCATGCTAAGACTTGACAATGGTTAAATTTTTCAAATACCTAGGGACCGAAACATTTAGAAAAAACTTAATCGGTGCGCTCATCGGCATTGCCGTACTCTTACTGGTTATCATATTCGGCCTTAATACATACACCCGACATAACGAGTCGGTAGTGGTGCCACAGCTGAAAGGCATGCAGATCGATGAAGCCATCAGGAAATTGCAGGCAGAAGGCTTTGAATACGACCTCGACTCGGTCTACCAAGTGGATGCCAAACCGGGGCTGGTAATCGAGCAAGACCCCGATCCGCAAACAAAGGTGAAGAAAAACCGAACGTTATACCTCACCATCATCACCCGGGTGGCACCCGAAGTGGCTTTCCCCGACCTGATAGAGAAAACATTCGTAGAAGCACGCGCTGTCCTCAATAGCTACGGCATCAAACTAGGCGATACCGTCTACATTCCCGATATTGCCCGAGACGTGGTACTCGATGTTAAGTTTGGCAACGAGCGGCTCAACGTCGGGCGGCCGATTCCGAAAGGGTCGACGGTAGACCTCATCCTAGGAGATGGGCGCGGAGACAGTGAAATACAGGTGCCCGACCTGACCGGACTCACACTGGAGCAGGTGCGGTTTGCCTTGCAAGGCAACTCGTTAACGCTCGGAACCGTAAACTATATGGGGCTGGTGACCGATACAGCCAATGCAACCGTAGTGTCGCAGACTCCAACGGCCACAGACCCAAAAGTAAGCATCGGAACTCCTATTAATATCGCACTGACGAATCAACAATAAGCCACTTACGGTAGTACAAACCGTCGGCAGACAGACATGGAAAGACAAACAACTGGAACGGAGAAAGCCGGATGAAGAAAAAAAGAAGAAGAGGAATATTCATAACATTGGGAATCGCAGCGGCAGTAGCACTAGCCACGGGGGCGGCTATAGCTTATAAATATTATCTTTCGTTCTTCGCTCCCAATGTAACCGCCGACGCCGAATACCTCTATATCTATTCGCACTGGGATTTCGAGGATGTGATGACCAGTATCGGTGAGCTACATGCGGTAGAAGATACGGCCACATTCCGGTGGGCGGCCGTAAAAATGGAATACCCCGGCCGGGTGAAACCAGGTAAATACAAGTTGGAGCCCGGCATGAACAACCGTACACTCATCAACAGACTCGGCGGCGGGTTCCAGGAGCCGGTGAAGCTACGGTTCGAAAACCTGCGGCTAAAAGAAAACCTAGCGGCTGTACTTGCAAGACAGTTAGAGCCGGATTCCATCGCCTTCATCGACTTACTGAACGATGACGGCTCGGCAGCACATTTTGGATTCGACAGCGAAAATTTCCTCAGCATGTTCATACCGAACACGTATGAATTTTATTGGAATACGTCTACCGAACAATTCGCCGAGCGGATGAACAGCGAATACCAGAAATTCTGGAACGACGACCGTAGGCAAAAGGCGGCCGCGCTCAACCTCAGTGTACAAGAAGTGGCCGTGCTGGCATCCATTGTCAAAGGGGAGGCTTTGCACACCGACGAGATGCCCACCATTGCTGGTCTGTACCTGAACCGGCTTCGGAAAGGTATGTTGCTGCAAGCCGACCCGACGGTGATCTTCGCTAACAACGACTTTACCATACGGCGTGTGCTGTATCGCCACCTGCGTACCGACTCGCCATACAATACATACTTATACCGCGGGCTACCACCGGGTCCAATCATGATGCCGAGTATAGCATCGATCGATGCAGTACTGAATTACCACCAACATGATTATATCTACATGTGTGCGAAAGATGATTTTTCGGGTTACCATAACTTTGCGGTGACACAGGCGGAGCACAACATCAACGCCCGCAAATTCCAGCAGGCACTTAACGAACGAAATATCAAGCGCTGATGTATACGTATGAAACAACCGTACGGGTCCGATATGCGGAGACCGACCAAATGGGATATGTGTATTACGGTAATTACGCCACCTTCTACGAGGTGGGCAGGGTGGAATTATTCCGCAGCTTAGGGTTCTCATACAAGGCGTTGGAAGATAGCGGTGTGATGATGCCAGTACTGGAGCTGCATTCGCGCTTCCTGAAGCCCTCACGGTACGATGAAGAAATTACCGTACGTACATATCTGAAGGAGAAGCCTACCGTTAAAATCCGATTTGATTACGAATTGTTCAACGAACACGATGAATTGATCAACACGGGAAGCACCACGTTGGTTTTCGTAGATATCAAACGCGGCAAACCGTGTATGGCACCGCCCGATTTCATGGAGCGACTAGAGCCATATTTCGATAAACAATGAATTGGGCACACCGCAACTTACTGAAGTTCAAACCTTATTTCCAATTTATAGAATGGACAAAGGGAGTCGTGCTGCCCGGATTTGGAGCACTACCGCTGTATACTGTGGCGACCTTTTTTTTTCAGGAAATAGCACGCGAGTCCATCCTCAATAAAGCGTCGTCGCTGGCCTATAACTTCATGCTGGCTATTTTCCCGGGCATAATCTTCTTGTTTACGCTAATTCCCTATATCCCAATCGACAATTTCCAGGAACAGCTTTTGGATTTCATGGAGGTGGTCATGCCTGAGAATGCATTTCTCACCGTCGAATCGACATTGGAAGACATCATAAAAAACCAGAATAGCGGACTGCTCTCCATCGGTTTTATCCTAGCCACCTTTTTTGCTACCAATGGTGTCAGCTCGTTGATGCTGGCATTCAATAAATCATCATTGCTTATCGAAAGCCGCAGCTGGGGACACCAGCGGCTCGTTGCCATCGGATTGACACTTATGATCATCATCGCGTTGGCCGTGGGGATGACCATTTTTACCGCTGCAGGATACGTGGTAGCGTACCTCCGAGAGAATATCAAAATCAACGCCGCCTTCTGGGGCTTTGTCATCGCAGCCGCCCGGTGGGTTATCCTCTTTGGCATTTACTTCCTGACAGTAAGTATACTCTACAAATTCGGACCGGCATCATCGCGCAAGTGGAAGCTCTTCAGCCCCGGTGCCACCTTGGCCACTATCCTAGCCATATTGACATTCTCGGGCTTTGCGTTTTATATAAACAACTTCAACGCCTACAACAAGTTATACGGTTCCATCGGTACACTTATCGTCATCATGATCTGGTTGTACCTCAATTCCCTCATCCTGTTAGTGGGCTTTGAGCTGAATGCGAGTATCGCACTTTCAAAACAAAGCATCAAGATTGTCCGACCGCGTACATTCAACACCTTCAAATCTAGCGATCCGGCCAAAACTGCGGAAGACCACCGAAAAAATGAGTGATACCGCACTACTGTAGCGGCATCACCTCCGTGGTATCCATTGGCATTTCCGTCGCCCCATCCTCGTGCTCTGGAGCCTGATCGATCAACTCCATGAACTGATCGAGCTTGGGCGTAATGATAATTTGTGTACGTCGGTTACGTGCTTTGCCGCTTTCAGTCGCATTGCTGGCGATGGTATTGTATTCGCCGCGGCCGGCGGCTGTAAGGCGTTTGGGGTCAACACCATAGTCTTCTTGAAGCGCCTGCACCACGGAAGAACCACGCAGTACACTCAAATCCCAATTATTGCGGATATTAGGTTTCGAAATGGGCACATTGTCGGTATTACCTTCTACGAGTACCTCGTAGTCACTATAATCCATGATGATCTTCGCAATCTTGCCAAGTGTCGCTCCTGCCCTATCAGATATTTCATAGCTTCCGGACTTATAAAGCATATTGTCTGACAACGATATGTACACGACACCTTTCAGTACCTGCACATCCACGTCCTGCACCTCCTCACGACTCAACGAGCGGGTCAGCCGATTGGTCAACACCATATTCAACGAGTCGCTCCTATTCTTGGTATTCACCAAATGCTGGATGTACCGGTTGGATGCATTAATTTCATCGACCAACTTGGAAATATTCACATTACCTTGATTGGATGAGGTAAGGCACTTATCAAGCGCGTCTTGCAGCGCAGCAAGGTTGGAACGCTCAGCGGCAATCCGGTCTTCGAGGCTTCTCACCTGGCTGTTTGCCGACGACAGCTGCTGCTGAGCCTCCTGATATTGTTTGTTCAATTCCTGCTCCCGCCGCTGCATTTCGTCATAATTTGCCTGCAATGAACGGAATTTCTTGTTGCTTACGCACCCTGGAAGCACGGACACCATAGCCAACATGGCTAACACCGCGTATATTGGTAATCGTCTCATTTCTTATTTCTCCTTTCGTTTTCAATATTTCTACCCTATGACCATGCCAACATAATGCCAAAAATAGCCAACATGCGATTGAGAAAGCGATACCCCACGTTAAATAATAAAACAATCTGGACTTACCCCGAAATTTATAGGTCTAGTGTCAGTTGGTCGGG
>NZ_JAMXAY010000047.1 GCF_025460835.1 Parapedobacter soli
AAGCTCGAAGAGGAAAATCGCAATCCCAATGCGCAATGGGAATGAGGGAGTGTTTTTATCTCTACCGGTTGTCGTTCCAAAACGAGACCGATTGCAGGATGGGTAAAACTGATTGGCGCCTCATCAGTGGCGATTTGGGCAAAACCAGAAAATATGTTAAAACTGATAAAAATAATGATAGATGTTCTTTTCATAGCGGTAGTAATCTCACTTTAGGTTAATGAATCTAGTTTTAAACCGATACATAAAATATTGATATTTATTTAGGTTAAAATGTTTCAATAGGGGAATAAAGCAAATAAATAGTACTTTCATTGAGTAGCTTCAAGCCTTTCTCTGTTATTTCATATTCTATTGTCGACCTCAATAGAGACATATATTGATTGCCATATGGGGTCTCATTAATTTTTGTACCTCCTAGTTTCTCTACTTTCATAAGACCATCCGAAACGTCAAATGAGACCCCCCCCATGATAGTATTTGTGGAAGAAATACCAGCAAAATCACCATTACTTTCAAATACGAGCGTATAATTATCTATTTCTGATGACTGTACCGATTTGACCTTATTTGTTGTCCGATCCACAAAACCGATTAATTTCCATTTTGTACCGATCAATGGTAAACTGGCAAAGGCGGGGTTTTCGGGGATTTCACTTAAAGGAATAGTATTTGAATCGTCCCCAATTTGATTCTTCTGGCAGCCGCCCAGTAATGGCAAGCAACAGACTAGACCGACGATAAAAGGATGCAGGAAAATGCTACTAATTAAGTTTTTCATAATTCACTTTTTAAGTTAAAAATAACAGCTAAAAACGACAGGTATCGGCAAGTAATTGTTAGTATCAGCTAATTTAGCCTTTTTGAATCCAATTTTCCAACGATTCGTTGGCTTTATTGGTTGGACGTATCTCATTGCCAAAACGCTACACCTAGACCAACATTTGGAAATCGGTTCCGATACCGCTACCTTTACGGTGCATCCTTAACAGCTGCTAACCATGCGATCGCGCTTTGTATCTTTTGCCGGTTTCGTGCTCTGCTTGAAGAAGCACCTCGGGTTCAAAAAACTAAACACCGAACGAAAAGATAAGGCAAATAAGTGATTACTTCCGTCCCGCAAGCAATCGCCTGCGAGCCGGAAGCAATGGCTTGCAAGACGGAAGCAACGGTTTGCGAGACGGAAGCAACGGTTTGCGAGGCGGAAGCAACGGCTTGCGGGCTGGAAGTAACAGCTTGCGGGACGGAAGCAACGGCTTGCGAGCCGGAAGTAACAGCTTGCGAGCCGGAAGTAACAGCTTGCGAGCCGGAAGCAACGGTTTGCGGGACGGAAGCAACGGTTTACGAGACGGAAGCAACGGCTTGCGAGCCGGAAGCAACGGCTTGCGAGCCGGAAGCAACGGTTTACGAGACGGAAGCAACGGCTTGCGGGACGGAAGCAACGGCTTGCGGGACGGAAGCAACGGTTTACGAGACGGAAGTAACGGTTTGCGGGACGGAAGCAACGGTTTGCGGGACGGAAGCAACGGCTTGCCAGCCGGAAGTAACGGCTTGCGAGCGGGAAGCGATCGTTCCGAAGTGCAAGTAAGTTCATTTCAGTAATCATTTTGTGATAAAAACAAATTACTGATTATCAGTGAAATAAATAACTTTCTTTGCCTTTCAAAACCCTAAATCATAATGCACAACGGGTAAGATATAACAAAAATCCATTACCTTTGAGATAAGAAGAATATGAACACCATGCAGCTGGCTATCCTAACTATTGCCATTCACTTTGTCATCGGGGTTTTCATCACCTCCCCAGCGCACGCCCAAATCGAACCGGGTAAGGAGACCATCGTAGTGAAACTCCCGTCAGAATACCGTTGGAAAAGCACGAAAATACCGAAAGATACCCGGGGAATACGGGGCACTGCCTATACGGTGCGGGGTAAGGCCGCCAACGAGGCCGCCGTAAAGCAAGTGACCGTTACCACTATAGACCGCAGGTACTACCCCATGAAAGCCGAAGGCACGCCCGAAGAAAAATGGGCGTACGAAAAAGCCGGATGCCCCGATGCGGAGCTGGAAGTGGTGGATAAAAAAGTGGTCGATGGCCGGACAGCCATCCTGTATGCCATCAAATCTACCAAGACACCGGAAAGCGCATGCGGCTCGGCAAACCTGATTACCTATATTGTGGAAGGGCCTACCGCCCTGCACACTGTTGAGCTGAATATCTCCCAAGCTGCCTTTACGCCCGAGCGATATAAAAAGTGGTGTGATGCACTGTTGCAGAGTTATATCGAGTAACCTTAACCAAAGCCACAACGTATTGGCACCATCATTGCGCCGTAAATGCAGACCAGATAAAGGTATGGAATAATTAATAGATATTTCCTATGTTTACACCAGCAAAATTATTATATATGAAAATTGTAAATATCTGCATACTAGCAGCTTGCACAACAACATTAGCAATATCAACCCAAAGCTGCAAACCGAAACAAGTGGTTTTACAACCGGCCGCCGAAGTGATAGAACGGGAAGCTCCGGACGAGCGTATGGTTTCAGAAACGCCCAAACCTACCCCGCAGCAGGCACCCACCACCGTTGCACCGGTAGCTACAACGCCACCGAACTACGATTTCAAGAACATCCAATTCGAATACGACTCGCACGTGTTGAAAACCGAGTCTTACGCTATCCTCGACCAGATTTCCAGGGAAATGCGTAAAGATACCGATGCTAACTTTATCATAGACGGCCATGCTTCCATCGAAGGTACTGCCGAATATAACATGGAGCTTTCCATCGACCGGGCCAACGCTGTGAAGCTTTACCTCGTAAACTCCGGCATCCCGGCAGACAACCTCACGGTGAAGGGCTACGGCGCTACCAGGCCAACGGCATCAAACGATACGGAAGCCGGGCGGGCACGGAACCGCCGGGTGGAAATCAAGCATGTGAATTGAGGGGATGACTGAACTGAAGTATAACCAGCGTGGCGTATCTGCTGGTAAGGAAGACGTCCATAATGCGATAAAAGACCTCGACAAAGGACTATTCCCACAGGCGTTCTGCAAGATTATCCCCGATATCCTTGGTGGTGATGAGGCGTGGTGCAACATCATGCACGCCGACGGCGCAGGCACCAAATCTTCACTGGCATACGTGTACTGGAAGGAAACGGGTGATGCTTCCGTGTGGCGGGGCATCGCCCAGGATGCCATTGTGATGAACCTGGATGACCTGCTATGCGTAGGGGCCACAGACAACATCCTGCTGTCTTCCACCATCGGCCGCAACAAAAATGTGATCCCCGGCGAGGTGATCGCAGCCATCATCAACGGCACCGAAGAGATTCTGGCCGAGCTCCGCGAGCTTGGTATCGGCATCCACGCCACTGGCGGCGAAACTGCCGATGTAGGCGATTTGGTACGGACCATTATTGTAGATAGCACCGTAACCTGCAGGATGAAACGCGAAGACGTTATTTCGAACGATCGTATACAAGCAGGCGATGTCATTGTGGGACTAGCTTCGTATGGCCAAGCAACCTACGAGCAGGCATACAATGGGGGGATGGGATCTAACGGGCTGACGTCTGCCCGGCACGACGTATTCAACAAAACAGTTGCAGAACAATTCCCCGAGAGCTACGACCCAGCGGTACCCTACGAACTGGTATTCGCGGGCTCCAAGAGACTCACCGATACCGTAGACATACCCGGCCATGGGCCTATCACAGCCGGGAAACTGGTGCTCTCCCCTACCCGTACGTATGCTCCTGTAATCAAGCAAGTGCTGGACAGCCACCGGCCGCAGATACACGGGATGGTACATTGCAGCGGAGGGGCCCAAACCAAGGTATTGCATTTCATCGATAACCTCCATATAATCAAAGACAACCTGTTTGATATCCCGCCCCTTTTCAAACTAATCCACGATGAGTCGGGTACGGACTGGCAGGAAATGTACAAGGTGTTTAACATGGGTCACCGTATGGAGCTGTATGTACCGGAGGTCATAGCTGCCGATATTATCGGCATAGCAAGCGCATTCGGTATCGCTGCACAGGTCATAGGCCGTGTGGAAGCCGCTTCGGCAAAACAGGTTACCGTCAAATCGCAGGTTGGCGAATATCACTACTACTAATGGCACAGGCGCCGAAAACCATCGGTTGGAAAGAAATTGTAGACCTGCCGGATTTGGGTATTCACGGCATACCGGCTAAAGTGGATACCGGCGCACGCACCTCGGTATTGCATTGCAGCCACATCCGGCTGACGAAAAAAGGACGGAAACAATTTGTCGAGTTCCGGCCGCTGGACGAACATCACGAGCCAGCCACAAAAATTTATGTGCTTCCGTTCCACAGCGAGCGGAAAATCAAAAATTCGTTCGGACAGGAGGAAAACCGGTACGTCATCAACACGACCATATCACTGTTTGGCGAGCTGCACGCCATTGAGGTTTCCCTACGCGACCGGTCGGACATGGAATTCCCGGTGCTGCTGGGCCGCAGTTTCCTCCGCAAGAAATTCATCGTCGACGTCTCGCGGGCAAACCTATCCGACAAATCCGCTGGCCGCAAGAAATAAGGCGACACAAGTTATAATAGCACACGTGAAAATAGCAGTATTATCAACAATCAAGAGCCTGTATTCAACTCGCAGGCTGGTAGAATCCGCCCAACGGCGCGGCCATGAATGCGTGGTGATAGACCATAGCCAATGCTATGTGGGAATCCGGCAGGGGCAGCCCAGCATCCATTACAAAGGGCAGCACCTTACGGACATCGATGCCATCATACCGCGCATTGGTGCGTCGGTGACGTTTTACGGATCGGCAATCGTACGGCAGTTCGAGGTAATGGGCGTCATATCGGCCAACCCCAGCCAGGCCATCACCCGCTCGCGCGATAAACTACGGTGCATGCAGATCCTCTCGGGTGCCGGCCTCGGCATGCCGATTACCGGCTTTGCCCGCCGCACGCATGATGTAGACGACCTCATCAAAATGGTGGGTGGCCCGCCTCTGGTCATCAAATTGCTTGAGGGTACGCAAGGTATCGGCGTGGTACTAGCGGAGACCAAAAAAGCAGCCTCGTCGGTAATTGAGGCATTCTATGGCTTGGGCAACAACATCCTGATACAGGAATACATCAAAGAATCCCGTGGCTGCGATATCCGTGCGTTCGTGGTCGACGGCAAGGTGGTGGGTGCCATGAAACGGACGGCCAAAGAGGGTGAGTTCAGGTCTAACCTACACCGAGGTGGCACGGCCGAAGTGATCAAACTGAATAAGACCGAGCGCGAAACCGCTGTCCGTGCGGCGAAAGAGCTTGGCCTGACCGTTTGCGGCGTAGACATGCTCCCTTCAGACCGCGGGCCACTGGTGCTTGAGGTCAATTCATCACCCGGATTGGAAGGAATCGAAAAGGCCACCAACAAGGATATTGCCAGTGCAATCATTGCCTTTCTCGAAAAACAATACACACTCAGACAGCAGGCAAAAAAGGAACGGAAAGTGAAAGCCGGACAGAAGTTATAAACAGATAATTTGAAGGTTGGTTTCCCAATTGTCGGGGGATAACCCTATCTTTACCGGCCTAAACATGTCATAGCCATGATAGACAGCATATTAGGCATAATCCATTGGAACACGAGACCAGAGATCTTCAGCATCGGCAGTTTTGAGGTGCGTTATTACACCTTATGTTTCCTGCTCGCCTTTATCTGCAGCTACGTATTGATGCTGCATATTTTCAAGCGGGAGAACAAATCGCAGGAGCTGCTGGACCAACTAAGTATCTACATTTTCGTGGGCACGTTGCTCGGTGCCCGTTTGGGGCACTGCCTGTTCTACGAGTTTGATTACTACAAGGATCATCCGCTGGAGATGATATTGCCATATACCTTTGATGCCAATGGCAATTTCATGCTTACGGGGTTCCACGGATTGGCCAGCCACGGCGGGGCACTGGGGATACTGATCGGTATTTTTCTGTTCTGCCGCAAAACGAAAACTAATTTCCTGTGGCTTACCGATAGGCTAGTCATCGTTATCCCGCTGGCGGGAGCATTCGTACGTATCGGTAATTTTTTCAACTCAGAGATCATCGGGCTGCCGTCTGACCTGCCGTGGGCGGTGGTATTTGAACGGGTGGATGCTATACCGCGGCATCCCGCCCAGCTTTATGAGGCAATATGCTACATCCTGATTTTCATTTTACTCTGGACAATCTACCACCGCAAGCCGCAGTTGAAACCGGGCTTTCTTTTCGGCGTGTTTCTGATTCTGCTCTTCGGCGCACGGTTTGCCTTGGAGTTTCTGAAAGAAAATCAGGAAGCATTTGAAGAAGGGATGAAGTTTAATATGGGCCAGCTGCTGAGCCTCCCTTTTGTAGCCTTTGGTGTATACCTGCTGCTGCGGCCGCATAAAGCTACGGCAGGCAAACGCAAGGGTTGATTCATATCCCCTGCCCGTTCAACGGCGGGGCACATTTTTTACTACCGGCTTCATGACAGTTGCACACCGGCATCGGTTTTTAATCTTTATTATACTGGGGCTGCTTTCGGCTATTGGGCCCTTTTCCATCGATATGTACCTACCGGGTTTCGATGCGATAGCGGCGAGCTTAGACACTTCTGTGGCGCACATCCAATTGTCGCTAACCTCATTTTTCGTCGGCATCGCCTCGGGTCAAATCGTGTATGGTCCGCTGCTCGACCGCTTCGGCCGCAAAATGCCCCTCATTGTTGGGCTCGTCATCTACATTGCCGCCTCCATCAGCTGTGCGCTTACCAATTCTGCCGACCACCTCATCGCGTACCGCTTTGTGCAGGCATTGGGCAGCTGCGGCGGTATGGTCGCTTCGCGGGCGATGGTGCGTGATTTCTTTGGCCCTACCGAGAGCGCGCGGGTTTTCTCTATGCTGATGCTGGTTATTGGCATCTCACCTATTCTAGCGCCTACTGTCGGCAGTTTTGTAATGGTACATTGGCATTGGCACGGCATATTCGTGGTGCTGTCGCTAATCGCCCTTGGTATTCTGGCGTTGGTTGTTTTCTTCCTGCCCGAAAGCAGGGGCCCGAACCCCGAAATGTCACTGCTACCACGTCCCATAACCCGGTCGTACTGGCAGGTATTCAGGAACCAGCAGTTCCTCACTTATGCCTTCGCGGGCGGACTGGCCTCCTCTGGGCTATATGCCTATTTGGCGGGATCACCTTACGTGATGATCAATCTGTATGGGTTGGATGAAAGCCAATACGGCTTGGTATTTGCGCTTATCGCGTCAGCTTTGGTTACGGCAAGCCAGCTGAACAGGTACCTACTCACGAAATACAGCAGTGAAAAAATAGCACGGGTGGCCCTAATTGTGCAATCGGCAATCGGGATGTTGCTATTGGTGCTTTGCCTTACAGACCTGATCAATCTTTACCTGATGGTTGCATTGATTTTCCTGTTCCTCGGCTCGCAGGGATTTGTGTTTCCCAACACATCGGCACTGGCCCTGGCTCCGTTCAGCAGGTTGGCCGGTAGCGCATCTGCCCTATTGGGCAGCTTGCAGATGGCATGCGGAGCACTGTCGTCGGGGTTGGTAAGCTACTTCCATAACGGCACTTCCGTACCGATGGCAGCCGTGATGGCGGGTTGTGCCGGCTTGGCCATGCTTATTCTCTCAGTAAACTCGCTACAGCCAAGCGGTAGCCTTCGAGGCCGAACCCACAGATAACACCTTTGCAGTTTTTAGCGAGATACGAATGGTGGCGAAACGGCTCGCGGGCATATACATTGGAGATGTGCACCTCCACTACCGGCGTGGTCACAGCGGCAATGGCATCGGCAATGGCTAAAGATGTGTGCGTGAAAGCACCCGCGTTGAGGACAATCCCATCGGCAGAGAAGCCAACCTCGTGGATTTTGTCGATGATTGCCCCTTCGTGGTTACTCTGGAAATAAGACAGCTCCACCCCGTTGTATTGTGTTTTCAGCCGCTCGAAATAATCTTCAAAGCGCTCCGCGCCATAAATACCTTTTTCCCGCACACCCAATAAGTTGAGGTTGGGGCCATTGATGATGATGATCCTGCTCATAGCTGCACAATATCCAAAAAAAATCGGAGATATCTCAACTGTTTAAAAATCGTAGTATAAATTCCGGAAGGATGCCCGCAAACCGAGTGTCAGCATTCCGGTTTGGTGGTGGCGGCCCCGCTCAGGCACGCCATGACGGCGATATACCGCACCTGCCTCCACCCGCAGGTTGTACTTCGGGTTGAACAGGTAGGATATCCGCCCATCGGCATAAAGCAGGTTATTGCGCACGCCCTGTGCTATACGGTTATCGTACACCTGCAAATGGGTGCCATAGGGCTGGAAGATATCGCCCCCGTAATTGGTCGCCGAGTCGGGATCGGTGCCGTACTGCCCCCACGTACCTTGCAAGGAAAAGTCGAACCGCTTGTACGAATAATTGACTATGCCCACCAACTCGCGGAAGTTGGCACCCCACGGGTGTGCCAGCGGCTGGCCGTAATTGCTGTAGTTGCTCACGGGGTCGAAGTGTGCATAGGTATAAGGGCGTGCGGTGTTGTACTCGGCCAAGAAGTTCAAATCCTTGATTCCAAACGCATCGAAGCCGCGGAAGCCTAGTTGTGCCCCCCACTTGTTGTTGACGTGCCCATTGCCGGAGAAAAACTCTTTGGCAGTAAACTCGCCCAATAAAAACTGACCGTACAGGGTAAGGTTCCGAAGCGCTTTGTATTTCGTATTCAGCCCAAGGTGCATCTTATCGGGCGATGACGTATTCGTCAGTTCGACCGGGCGCATGAAAATAATGGGGTTGAAATAATTGAAGTCGAAACTCCGCCGGCCGGCCGCGTTGCGTGCACCCCAAACCACCGATTGGAAAAACCCCACGGAAAACCGGTTGGTCACGTTCCAATCGAGGTACTGGAAGGCCCCCCATTTCCAATTGTCGCCGGCACGGCTCACCGAATCGAGCGACCGCGGATGCATAGGGTCGAGCATATACGACCATATACTCGTGTACTGGACATTGCCCAAGGTACCCGTCAGTTTCAATGAGGTATAATTGGACGAAACGTCAGACAGCAGCATAGAGCGGTAGCCGTCGCCGATAAAGTTTTTATCGTAAGCCAACGTGACATTCAGGTATTCATTGGCCGTATAAGACAACACCGCAGAGCCGTACATCCAGTCTTTTTTCCGCGGGTTATCGTACATGGATTTCCCATACCCCTGGCCGGGCATTACGGTATGGGTGAAGATATATCGATCGAGGTAATCGGGGAATACCCCTTGGTTTTCAAAGAAATTAACATACAGTGAAAACTTGTCTTCGATGGTAACGCCCGCTTGGGCACCGCGCGTATTCAGCCAGGTCGTGCGGCCGCCCCCAGCGAAATCGCGCCCAACTTGAAAATCGGGCAGGAAATCTGCGTAGAATGTATAGTCGTCTTTGTTTACCTCTACCAGATGTTCGTTGTATAATTTCTGTCCGCCCCACGAGAGTCGCTCCTCCACGCCCAGCTGCATCAGTGAGTCGTAGCGGGGCTGCAATGCCTCGCCGATGATCATTGGCTTTACAGACGTGTGCAGGCGCGTGTCAGCATGGTATAGCGTGCTGTTCAGCTTTTGGTAGAACTGATATGAATAAGGTTGGTAGGTCGCCTGCGCACTCACAAGGTGCGCCAGAGCACCTACGAGACCAGTAACCAACAACAACCTAGAGCAGGCAGGAAAGTATAAACGTCTAATCATCGTGTATAAGTCAATCAGCAAAGTTAACATTTGCATACCAAGAATTGAGCCACAATCAAACTACTATCCATGTTTGCTATATTTTTCGCATATTGCAACGCACAATGCGAACAGCAACATGTTGTATATGCAGTAACGAACCAAATACAAATAGTACATGAAACGAAGAACATTCATCCAGAATTCCTCATTGCTTGGTGCCGGCCTGCTGGCCGGTAAATTCTCACTGGGCACGGTGTCACAGCAATTCCCTACCGTACGTGTGCCGCAGGGCGATCGCCATTTCTCAAGTGAAGCCATTGAGCGGGCCATCCGGGAGTTTCAACAATTTACCCCCAACAAAGAACTGGGCTGGCTTTTTGGGAATTGCTTTCCGAACACACTGGACACCACGGTATATCCCGAAGAAAAGAACGGGAAGCCCTCGACTTATGTCATTACCGGCGATATCGACGCCATGTGGCTGCGCGATAGCTGTGCCCAGGTGTGGCCATATCTGCCCTTTATGGCCGAAGACAAGCAATTGCAACAGCTCATTGCGGGCTTGGTAAACAAACAAAGCGAATGCATCAATATCGACCCCTACGCTAATGCGTTTTACAACGACCCCACCAAGGTGGGCGAATGGGGCAGCGACCATACCGATATGAAACCGGGCATACACGAACGTAAATGGGAAATCGATTCACTCTGCTATACCGTCCGCTTGGCTTATGCCTATTGGAAAGCTACTGACGATACCGCACCATTCGACAGTGAATGGGTGGCTGCACAACGCAACATCCTCAAGACATTCAAGGAGCAACAACGCAAAGACAACCTGGGGCCTTACCGCTTTGAACGTACCACCTCCCGTGGGTCCGACACGCTGCAGGTAGACGGTTATGGCTATCCGGTAAACCCCGTGGGATTGATTTGTTCGGGCTTCCGGCCGAGCGACGATGCCACGATCTTTTCGTTTCTCATCCCGTCCAACCTCTTCGCAGTGGTGAGCCTACGCCAATCGGCAGAGATGCTGGCCAACATTGCCAACGAGCAGGCATTAGCTCTGGAAGCGCTCGAGCTCGCCGATGAGGTAGAGCGAGCGGTAAAGGAATACGGCATCGTAGACCACCCGATGCATGGTCGTGTGTATGCCTATGAAGTGGATGGCTTCGGCAGCTACATGATGATGGATGATGCCAATATACCAAGCCTGCTCTCGCTCCCATACCTCGGTGCGGTGAAAGCAGACGACCCGATTTACAAGCGTACGCGCGACTATGTATTGTCTGCGAACAATCCGTTTTTCTTTAAAGGCTCAGCAGCCGAAGGAATAGGTGGCCCGCATATCGGTAGGGATATGATCTGGCCGATGGGCATTACCATGCGCGGACTGACATCGACCGACGATGGCGAAATAAAACAATGCATCGATTGGCTCCAACAAACACACGGCGACACGGGCTTTATGCACGAATCGTTCCACAAAGATGACCCCAAGAAATTCACCCGCAGCTGGTTTGCGTGGGCGAATACATTATTTGGTGAATTTTTGTGGAAAACCTATAAAGAAAGACCATATTTGCTGAAGTAGTTTTGAGATTTTAGACAACAGACATCAGATACTAGACGTAAGAACATACCGATGTCTAATGTCCATTGTCTAATGTCTATTGTCTATTGTCTATTGTCTAATGTCTAATGTCTATTGTCTAGCATCTAAATGGGTCCAATAGGTATATTCGATTCGGGTTACGGCGGTCTGACGGTATTCCGCGAAATCATCCGTAAGCTGCCCCAGTACGATTATGTGTATCTGGGAGACAATGCCCGTGTTCCATACGGTACCCGGTCGTTTGAAACGGTGTATGCCTATACCAGGGAGTGCGTGGAAAAGCTCTTTGAGATGGATTGCCATTTGGTGGTGTTGGCATGCAACACGGCATCGGCCAAAGCGCTCCGCACAATCCAGCAGCGTGACCTGCCCAAACAGCCGGGGGTACGGAAGGTTTTGGGCGTTATCCGCCCTACCACCGAAGTAATAGGCCGCCATACCGATACGCGGCACGTTGGCATCCTGGCTACGCCCGGCACGGTCAAATCGATGTCGTACCCCATAGAAATCCGTAAGTTCTATCCAGATATAGCGGTATTCCAGCAAGCGTGCCCCATGTGGGTACCCTTGGTAGAAAATGCGGAGCTGGACTCGCCGGGTACCGCTTATTTTGTAGAGCGGGAAATAAACCTGTTGCTCCGGCAGTCGACACACATCGATACGGTTGTACTGGCATGCACGCATTACCCACTACTCTACCCACTGGTTAGGCATTTCCTCCCCCAGCATATCCGCCTGTTATCACAGGGCGAGCTTGTAGCCGATAGTTTGGCCGACTACCTCACCCACCACCCCGAAGTGGAGTCGTTGTGTACAAAAGGGAGGCAAACCCGCTTCTATACCACGGACAATGCGACGGATTTTGAAGAGAAGGCAGAACGGTTCTACGGCCAACCGATTAAGGCTGCTAAAGTGAAAACACTCCTTACCTAGCCTACTGCTTTGGTGTGACGATGGTTACTTCTACTCGTCGGTTACGTTGGCGGCCTTCTTTGGTATTGTTGGCGGCTACCGGCTTAACTTGGCCATAACCATTTGTGGTGATCCTGCTAGCATTGATGCCATGGTCTGCGATATACTTTTTAACCGATTCGGCCCGCTTCTCCGACAACCATTGGTTGTATTCCTCGGTCCCGGTTGCGTCAGTATGGCCATCTACGATAAGGGAGGCATTCGGATAATCGGCCAGCAGGCTTACCAGCTTATCGATTTCGTCTTTGGCCTGATCGGTCAGGTAAGATGAGTTGAGCGGGAATAATACATCCGAATCAAACGTAACCATGATACCGCGATCGGTCATGGCAGCACTCTCGAAATCGCGCTGCACGTGCTTCAAGCCATCCTGTGTCCCGTCAATCGTTACCTGCGCACCGGGGTTGACCGCCATCTGCTTGTTTTTGCAGGAGAACAACGCAGCCGAAGAAGCCACTAAAACGGAAAAGAAAATGTATTTTTTCATATCGTAATATAACGGATCGTGTTAAAGTAAATTATTCAATGCTAAAATGATCTTCGACAACCCTTTTTATGTCAGGGTGGCTTGTAAAGAGATTCCATATCAGTCCACTACGGCCATTCTCGATCATCACCACAACGGCAGCCTGGTTCAAGGCGTCGTATCCGCCGGCCACGGCATTACGCTCGGGCGCCATCCACTTGCGAAATCCATATTCGGTGAAGAGCATATCCCCATACGCTTCATACAGCTCACGGATCGATTGTATCGCTGATTCCGGCAGATAGGCGTAGCTTGCACTTGGAATTGCGGGATTGATGGCGTATATATTGCCTAGTGAGTCGGTACCTACCGCGGTGGTGCCCCATATCGCCGCCGACGCCCCTCCATGACCGAACTCATTGTCGCGCCGCCGGGTGGCTTCTGTTAGGTTTACGTTATTGACAAAATAATCGGCAAACGTATCTCGCTTGCCCCGTGGATCAAACGCCAAGAATGGCAGGTAAGCTTCCATTAGCGAGGTATCTACAGAGCCAACGGTTATTGCGATGCCGTACAAGGTCGTATCGGCGGTGTATGGCAACTCACGGTATTGCGGCAACGTTCCGTGCCCCCCTCCTTTGACATCCACTGAAAACGCTTCGTTGGCTACCAGTTCCATCACGTGGATTGAATCCGCCAGTTCCCGCGGTACGCCCAGCCCTTCGGTATACGCTTCCGGCGGCAGCGCATGCCGTGGCGATGCCAGGGCAAGGATGTAACCGATAAAGTCCTTCCCGAATCCTCCCATCGGACGGGCATTCTTGAAGCCGGCAACAGGCGACCAACGGTCTAAAAGGATATTTTCTTGGCCCGGCACCACAAATCTGTCCCACTCCACGCCACGCCACAGCGTATTGATCCGGTCTGTAAGGCTGCTATCGGCCCCGAAATACTGCTCAGCAACAAGCAATCCCTGCATCAAGAATGCCGTCGCCACCAAATCGGCCTCAGGAACACTATCAACCTCAAAAATCCCCTTACCAGTACGGCCATCGATTTTGGCAGGGAAAGCACCCTGATAACGCTCTACCTTACCCAAAAAATCTACCATACGCCGCAAGCGTCCGATTGCGGCTTTACGCGAAGTAAACCCCCGCTCCACCCCCACTATCTGCGACAAAATACTGAAACCGGTTTCCATTACCGATACCGCCGCATCGTCTACACCGAATTGTATGGCATGCATGCCACTGTTGATTTCCGTTCGATCCTCAAAATAATTGACGTGTGCCTCCTGCACGAGATCCAGCAGTGCGCTGTCGTCCACAGCATGGGTGGTGGCCTCAAGTACCTCCGAAAAGGGCGATTCAAGGTAGTCGTAATCAACCCATGCGATCTTATAGAAATAGGTCTTTTCGGGATAAGGCACAAAATCGCTGTACTTATGGACAAACACCGGCCGTATAGCTACCGGCTCGAAGTGCTCATTATCGTTAGCACGGTAGATTTTGATATACCGGATGCTCGGCGTGAGCGGTAGCTGCCATGTGAGGTCGACATGCCGTTCATAGGCCGTTGCCGATGCAAGTACTGCCGGCGAGGAGAGCTTGGCTCGCGGCGGGTTCGCCGACAGGAACTCAATCTGATCGATATATAACCAATGGGTGGCCGTATCGGCTTGCCTTTGGGCCAATCGTATTCCACTTACCGCTTCATCTGCAAGCAAGCCACCAATGGCCTTTACCGGGATGTTCACGTTGAGCCACATATTCGTGCTGTAGTCATCGATATAGTCGGACAGGTTGAGAGGATCACTCTCTGACTCGCCCTGATACAGGGACAGCTTAGGCAAAACAGTACTGGGCGTATTGGAAGCGACGTATAATTTAAATACCAATACGCCTTTCGGGTCAGCGATGTAGCTGTTTGCGGGCTCGGGGAAAGCAATCTGTGCGCTCCATTCACCCCCATCGGCAGAATAGTATTTCAATAACAGCGAATTGCCGGGGGTAAAGAAAACCGAGTCTGACACGGGCAGCCTTCCGGCTACGTTTTCTACCCAGCTTCGGCCTCCGTGAACTGCATGGCTATGCATATAATTACCCTTCAGTACACTGTTTTCAAATAATACACCGGGGTAGGTATCTGCTTGGGCAGAGCCGACGATTGTAGCGAAAAACAGAAGGGACAAGGTAATAGATCTGACCATAGACTCAATCGAAATATGTTGATTTTATTGAACAAAATAAAATAGCGCAAAAACCACGCCATTGCCCACAAAGCTACCTTTTTAAATAGTCGCTACAATTCCCTAACTTAGCACCCTGATTTTTGCAATACCGCATATATGGAGACAACGTTTGATTTTGAGAAACCGATAGCCGACCTGCAGATGCAGATCGAAAAGGTTAACCAAGTAGCTGACAAAACGAAGGTAGACATGGGCGCTACGCTGGCGGAATTACAGGACAAATTGGAAAAGACCAAATACGAGGTGTACAACAATATGACGGGTTGGCAAAAAGTACAGATGTCGCGGCATCCGGACCGGCCGCAGACCCTCGACTATGTAAACCTGATTTGCGATGACTTCATTGAGTTGCATGGCGACCGGAACGTACGCGACGATAAGGCGATCGTGGGCGGGTTTGCCACTATTGGCGGCCAATCGGTAATGATCATCGGCCACCAGAAAGGCAAGAACACCAAGGAACGCCAATTCCGCAACTTCGGGATGGCCAATCCCGAGGGCTATCGCAAAGCGCTGCGCTTGATGAAATTGGCTGAAAAATTCGGCAAGCCCGTAGTTACACTGATCGATACGATGGGTGCCTATCCCGGCATCGAAGCCGAAGAGCGCGGGCAGGGAGAAGCAATCGCGCGGAACCTGATGGAGATGTCGGTATTGAAAGTCCCGATAGTCTGCATCATTATCGGCGAGGGGGCATCCGGTGGCGCACTGGGCATCGGGGTAGGCGACAGGGTTTACATGCTCGAACACACGTGGTACTCGGTGATATCTCCCGAGTCATGCTCCTCCATCCTCTGGCGTAGCTGGGATTACAAAGAGCGGGCGGCAGAAGCGTTGAAGCTGACTGCCGCCGACATGTCGAAAAATGGCCTTATCGATGGGATTATCAAGGAACCCCTCGGTGGCGCCCACCACAACCCGGAGGAAATTGCGGAATCGGTAAAACAACAACTCCTCGGAGACATAGCCACCCTCCAGAAAAAGACGGTGGAACAGCTGGTGAGCGAGCGCATCGATAAATTCAGCAAAATGGGCGTGGTGGTTGAATAACCACTTAATCGATTGCCCGGTCGAGGTGGACATAGCCGCCATCCACATGCAGCAGTTGCCCGGTAGTATGGCTCGACCGCTCAGACAATAAGAATACGACGGCATCGGCAATCTCTTCAACGGTGGTCATCCGCTTGCCCAATGGAATTCGATTGGTGATTTTCTCCAATGTCTCTTCGGGATCAGGCAATGTTTTAATCCACTTGTCGTATAGGGGTGTGTAACACTCGGCTACGATAACGGCGTTTACCCGTATACCATATCCCAACAGCTCTACGGCCCATTCGCGTGTCAACGCGCTGCGGCCACCGTTGGCTGCGGCATAGGCCGAAGTATTCCCTTGGCCCGTTTCGGCCGTCTTGGAACCGATATTAACGATGCTTCCCTTGCTCGCTTTGAGTGCGGGCAGGGCATGGTGTGCCATGAGGTAATAATGGATAAGCGATTTGTGTAGGCTGTCGACAAATTGCCGGTAGCCTCCGTTTTCCAAGCCTACGCCATCGTTTACCCCGGCGTTGTTCACCAGTGCATCTATACGGCCGAAATGGGCCAAAATGTCGGCGACGGCCCGCTCGCATTCCTCCGGTCGGGTCAATTCGGCTTCCACACTGAGGGCGTGGCCGCCTGCTGCCTCCACCTCCTGCCGTACCTCTTCGTTGTCGGCCTGTTTCCGGCCCACGATAACCGGAATAGCTCCTTCTGCTGCCAGGGCCAGTACAATACCCCTACCGATACCCTTGGCCCCACCGGTTACTATTACGACCTTGTCTTTCAGTTTTAAGTCCATGATATTATAAGCTATAAAAATCTACGGCATTTTGGTACCAGATACGTTGCTGGTGGGCAGCGGGGAGATGGCTAATTGCCTGCTCAACCAATCCGACCACCACGCTATAGGGTGCGGCAACATTACACACGGGCCAATCGGAACCGAACATAATCCGCCGGGGACCGAACACATCGAGGATATGCTGGATATAAAATCCGAAATCGTCGGGCTTCCACCCTAGCCAGCTGGCTTCTGTAACCATACCTGATAATTTGCAGTAAACGTTACCGTGCCCCGCAAGGGCTGCCAACTGGGTGGCCCAAGGTTCTTTTGTCCCTGCTGCGATATACGGTTTGGCCAGATGGTCTATAACAAAGGGCTGGTTGGGAAAGCAGGCAACAAATTCTGTTGCCGCATCGAGCTGGTGCGGCTTTATGAGGACATCGTAGGTAAAGCCGTAGGTTGCCAACGCTTCGATGCCCGCCAAAAATGCCGGCCGCAGCAAAAACCTTGGGTCTTCCTCGCCCTGCACGATATGGCGCATACCCTTGAGTTTCGGGTAACGGCTGAAATAGGCCAATCGCTCATTCACATCCGCTGCCTGCAAATCTACCCATCCCACAACACCATGTATAAACGGGTGCTGGTCTGCGAGGTCCAACAGGAATCGGGTTTCTGCCTCCGATTGGTCGGCCTGTACCGCCACACATCCCGATACGTTATTGGCGACCATCAAGGGTTCTAAGTCGGCCGGCAGGAAATCACACCGGATGGCGGCCATATCATCGGTAATCCAAGCATCCCGTACGGGGTGGTAATGCCAGAAATGTTGGTGGCTATCGATCCGCTTCATACGCCTTTACCACCTGCCGCGATGTGCCCAGCCCTTCGGCGCCCAGCTCTACCACGTCGCCGGGCTTGAGGTAGATAGGTGGATCAAAACCAAGCCCTACGCCCGCTGGCGTCCCGGTGGAAATCACATCGCCGGGGAGCAGGGTCATAAACTGGCTTACATAGCTGATGACAAACGGCACGCTGAAGATAAGATCGCGTGTGCTGCCATCCTGATAGGTGGTACCATTTACGGTGAGCCACAACCGCACGTCGTTGATGTCTTTGATTTCATCTTTTGTTGCCAGGAAGGGACCGATAGGTGCAAATGTGTCGCAACCTTTCCCCTTATCCCAGGTACCGCCCCGCTCCAGCTGGAACTCACGTTCGGAAACATCGTTATGCAGCACGTAGCCTGCCACGTGATCGAATGCGTCGGCCTCTGAAACATAGGAAGCACGCTTCCCGATAACAACGCCGAATTCCACCTCCCAATCGGTTTTGGTAGAATTTTTAGGAATGATGATATCGTCATACGGGCCGCATAGCGACGTGGTCGACTTCATGAATATGATAGGTTCCTCGGGAATTTTGGCCCCGGTTTCCTTGGCATGGTCGCGGTAATTGAGCCCGATGCAGAGTATCTTGGACGGACGCGCTATCGGGCTCCCTAGCCGTACCCCTTCCGGAATGGGAATTAACTTACCTTCGTTGGCCTTAACGAATTCCTCTAGGCGTACCAAGCCGTTGTTTTCAAAAAAAGCCTCGTTGTAATCACCCCCGAAAGCAGAGACATCGTAATTTATACCCTCTTGCTGCACCCCTATTTTTTCATGGCCGGAGTCGCCATATCGGATTAATTTCATCTTTAAGTATTTTAAAATCGTAAGTCTTTTGTCTAGTGTCTATTGTCTAATGTCTATTGTCTAATGTCTAATATCTAATAAATAAATAAACAATCAATTATTCAATGTCACGAAACCGCCGTCTATCGGATAGTCGTTGCCGGTGATGAATGCCGCTTCATCGGAACACAGGTACAATGCCAGGGAAGCAATTTCCTCCGGCTGGGCCATACGGCCGATAGGCTGGCTTTTGGACAGCGCTTCAAACATTTCTGCCTCCTTACCCGGATAGTTTTTAGCAATAAATCCATCTACAAACGGTGTGTGTACCCGTGCCGGCGAAATGCTGTTACACCGTATACCGTGGTGCAGGTAATCGCGTGCCACCGATAAGGTCATGGCGTGAACAGCTCCCTTGCTTGTGGAGTAAGCAAAGCGATCGGTAATGCCAACCAATGCGGCTATGGAAGCCATGTTGAGTATAGCCCCTCCACCATGCGCCTTCATCAACGGGACAACGGCGTGCAACACATTGTATGCTCCCTTCACATTGACACGGATAATCCGATCGAAATCGTCTTCCGAGGTGTTTTCCAAGTTGCCTACATGTGCAATGCCGGCATTGTTAACAAGAATATCAACGGGTCCGATGCTGTTTATAACATCCAGCACCTCCCTGTGCAAGCTCACATCACACGAGTGTACGGATGCTTCTCCACCCGACTCACGAATAGCAGCGGCCAACTCCTCGGCTGCCGACGTGTTCAATTCGAGGAGATGGACAGATGCCCCTTCTTGGGCAAACCGAAAGCTTATCGCCCGGCCTATGCCACTACCGCCGCCTGTAATAATCGCTGTTTTGCCAGCTAGTCTATTGGTCATTATTTTTTAGTATTTAGTACTTAGTATTGAGTATTGGGTACTTAGTACCCAGTCTCTGTTGTCTCAAATCTCACATCTCAAATCTCACATCTCAAATCTCACATCTCAAATCTCAAATCTCAAATCTCAAATCTCACATCTCAAATCTCACAAAGATACCCCTCTTCGCCATGGGATGAAATCATCCTGGCCCAATTGGACGGCCTTTGGCTGCACATTCCCGCTGGCCACCTCGATGATGTAACGAAGAATCGAGTGGGCCACTTGCGCTATTGTTTCTTCTCCTTCTATGATGGTTCCGCAGTTGATATCGATAATATCAGGCATCCGCCGGTACAATTTAGTATTGGTGGCCAATTTGATCACCGGTGCGATGGGATTACCGGTTGGCGTACCCAATCCGGTGGTAAACAGCACGACGTTGGCGCCAGCCCCCACTTCGGCGGTGGTGCTTTCGACATCATTGCCGGGTGTACACAGCAGGTTCAGTCCCGGCTTATTGGCCACACCGGGATAATCGACCACAGCCGTTACGGGCGAGGTGCCCCCTTTTTTTGCGGCCCCGGCCGATTTGATCGCATCGGTAATCAACCCATCGCGGATATTTCCCGGCGACGGGTTGGCATAAAAGCCCGAGCCATCCGCCTCTGCCCTGGCGTTGTAAGTCGTCATCAGCTCCATAAAATACAATGCTGTTTCCTCATCCACGCACCGGTCGCTCAACTCCTGCTCTACACCGCATAGCTCCGGAAATTCGGATAAGATAACCGACCCACCCATAGCCACCAGCATATCCGACACATACCCCAATGCGGGGTTGGCCGATATGCCCGAGAAGCCATCAGACCCGCCGCATTCCAAACCGATACATAGTTTGCTAAGCGGTGCCGGTTGCCGGCGTTGCTGATTGGCCTGCATCAAGCCGGCAAACGTACTTTTCAGTGCCTGCTGCAGCAAATTGGTTTCTGTACCCATCAGCTGCTGTTCGAAAACATACAGTGGCTTATCGAAATTAGGGTCGCGTTTGGCAATTTCTTCACGGAGTATGGATGCCTGTGCATGCTGGCAACCCAAGCTCAACACTGTTGCACCAGCCACGTTCGGGTGCGTGATGTACCCTGCAAGGAGGCCGCACAGGGCATCCGAGTCGATGCGCGTTCCGCCGCAGCCCATCTGATGGTTTAGAAATTTCACACCATCCACATGTTCAAACAACCGCTTACCCGTATCGAGCTCCTTCTCCACGGTAATATCAGCATTCAGGATATCCTCTACGGTGGCCCCCGATCGATACAGTTGGATCAGCTGTTCAACCTCCGGCTCGTAATCGTTTGAGCGCTTGCCATAACCCAACCGGTCTTCCAACGCGTTTTTCATCACCAGTACATTTCGGTTTTCGCAGAACACCATCGGGATGACCAGCCAATAATTGGCGGTCCCTACGGTGCCGTTAGACCGATGGTAGCCCATAAACACTTGGCCATCGAACGCTGATGTATCCGGTTTCTGCCAATCCAATCGGCGCTCGCCTAGTTCAAACGGTGCCGCCGCGTGGTGGATGTTGTGCGTGGTGAGTGTTTCTCCCCTTGGCAATGCTACATTCGTCTTGCCTACCAGCACACCATACATGCGCACATCGGCGCCTGCGGCGAGGGGTCCGATCGTGAATTTATGTTTGGCTTTCACGCCACTTAATATGGTAATCCGCTCACCCCCGAAGTCTATTTCGGTTCCGGGAGGCAGGTCGCGCAAGGCAACCAGCACATTGTCGTCCGGGTGTATCTGTAAAAAAAACCGGTTATTGTTCATCTAATTGTTTATTATCGCTAAGGTCGAAAATTTTATTCATTAAAACCCACTTTTCGCCAGGTTTGGCTCCGGGTATTGCTTTTTGGAATTTCCAGGTAAATTGTTCCCACGCCCTCACGTTTGGATTCGCATGGTCTGCCGCGGCCTTTTCGGCAAAGGAGAAATCATCTGTTGTTTCGATGATCATAAACATACGGTCGGCAAACCGGTAGATTTCCATTTGTGTAATGCCCGAATCTGTAATGGATTGCCGGATCTCGGGCGCGATGGCCCGGTGCAACTCTTCGTATTCAGCAATCAACCGTTCATCATTTTGGAGGTCGAGTGCCAGTGCGTACTTTTTCATAACATTGCTCGGTTGTTGTCCTTTAATTTATACTTACGTGCTTACTGGTGTGTTATTGTGGTCGGGGCTACTTTGCTATTGATATTGCGCAGTGCGAACAGCAGGACGATGGCGAAACATCCTGCAGGCACCAGGTATGCGATTTGCATAGTAAACCAGTCGGAGAGCCGTCCCATGACTACGGGAATGATAGCTCCCCCTACGATAGACATGATAAGGATAGACGCTCCTTGTTTAGTGTATTTCCCTAAGCCGTTGATTGCAAGCGAAAAAATAGTAGGGAACATGATTGACATGAGGAATGTAACCCCAACCATTGCATATACGGCAAACATGCCGTCTACCCATGCAGACAACATCGTAAATACGACGTTGAGCAACGAAAAGATGGCGAGCAGCTTTGCGGGTGTGACAAACCGCATGAGAAATGTGCCCACAAAACGACCTAACATAAATCCCAACAGCGCAATGGCTAATAAATTCGCTGCCATTTTTTCGGGTATCCCAGCCACCTGCTCTGAAAAACGGATAAAAAAGCTGACCACCCCCACTTGGGCACCCACATAGAAAAACAACGCGATAACCCCGAAACGGAAATTGGTATTGGACCAAAGCGACTTGCCGGTGGCCCCGCCCTCATACAAGTCAGCCTCCTCATTAATCTCAGGCAGGGGTGTGCGGGCCACCAATAGTGCAACCAGCAACACTACAGTACCGATGATAATATACGGTAGTTTCACGGCGTCGGCTTCTGTTTGCAAAAATGTGTCCAAACTGGCCGCCGACATGCTGGCCTGTTCTTCCAATCCGAGGGTTTTGCCCGACAGGATGTACCGGCCGCCGATAAAAGGAGCAAGCGTAGCCGCGAGCCCATTGAACGATTGTGCAAAATTAAGCCGCTGAGTGGCCGTTTCGGGACGGCCAAGCACACTGATATATGGGTTTGCTGCGGTTTCCAAAAAGGTTAGTCCGCTAGCTATCACGAACAACGCTATTAAGAACATGCCGTATTCGCGAGTTTCTGCTGCCGGAAAGAATAAGAACGCCCCCACTGCGAATAACAGCAGGCCGAAAACAATACCAGGCTTATACCCAAAACGTTTCATGAAATAACCCGCGGGTAGTGCTACGGCAAAGTAAGCGATAAAAAATGCGGAATCCACAAAGGATGATTGGAAATCAGAAAGCTGACAAGCCTTTTTTAGGTGGGGGATTAAGATTGGGTTCAGGTTGTGGGCAAACCCCCATAGGAAAAATAGCGAGGTGACTAAAATCACTGGAATTACTGTATACCGCTTCGTCATATTATGTTTATTTATCGGTTAGCGCCTGTTCGATTATGCAAATAAAGCAAACTGAGTCTACAATGATTGCTAAGATATTAGCGATTTATTAAGCTATATTAGCGCCTTGTTGCTATTATTGTTAAATATTGTGTTTTTTTGAGTGACTAAACGATATGAAGCCTCAACTGTTAAAAGTAAGCACGGGTCCTGCGCATTCTTTCAGTGTGCGGCGCGATAGGGTACCTTATGCAAATAACCGTTGGCACTACCATCGCGAAGTGGAACTCATCCATTTCGAAAGGGGCAGTGGCACGCAATTTATTGGTGATAGCATCTACAATTTTTCATCGGGCGATGTGGTACTAATCGGTTCCAACCTACCCCATTACTGGAGTTTCGACAGAAGCTATTTGGATACAGACGCCACCAGGGCCGCGGATGTCCGTGTTGCCCATTTCAACGACGATTTCTGGGGTAAGGATTTCCTCGACCTCCCCGAAAACACCAACGTTAAGCAACTGCTCCAACAGGCCAAGCAGGGCGTAGCTGTGTATGGCATGGCTCGCACCAGGGTTAAGGAATTGCTCGCGGAGCTGCTGTGCACCGAGGGTACCAAACGGATCACCCTGCTTATAGAAGCACTCACAGTCATTGCAGATACCGAAGAGCGCAGTCCGCTCTCCTCCGTTGGCTTCAGCCCAAATTATCAAGTGAGTGAAAACGACCGCATCAATAATATTTACGATTTCGCGCTCCAACACTTCCGGCGGCGGATTGCGTTGGACGAAATCGCCGAAGTGGCGGGGATGAGCAGCAATGCCTTTTGCCGGTATTTTAAATCGCGAACCGGCAAAACATTTTCACAATTTCTAATCGGGATTCGGGTGGGGCATGCGTGCAAACTTCTTATCGAAAACAACCTCACTGTCAAAGAGATCTGCTATGAGACGGGATTCCACAACTTCGCGGGATTCCACAAGTATTTCAAACAGATAACAGGAAAAAGCCCGCTGAGTTATCGGCGGGCATACCTGAAATAAGTTACTAATGAACTATTGCTGTTCCAAGCTCAACGAATACGGGAAGTCCTCCTGATCGGTTCCCCGCTGCATATTGGGTTTGTCGTCCATATCGAAATGCAACACGGCACCGTTTACAAGATCGCTATGCTTGAGGTAGTTCCGACCGTAATCTTTCCCGTTAAAAGTCGCCGACTGGATATAGCGGTTCTCCTTGCTATTGTTGGGTGCTTGGATTTCGATGGTTTTCCCATTGGGCAACTGGATGGTGACCTCCTTGAATAAAGGTGCTCCCAATACATATTCGTCGGTTGCCGGCGTAACCGGATAGAAGCCGAGCGCCGAAAACACATACCATGCAGAGGTCTGGCCATTGTCTTCATCGCCGCAATACCCGTCGGGTGTCGGCAGGTACATCCGGTCCATCGTTTCACGCACCCAATACTGGGTCTTCCACGGCGCACCCGCATAATTGTACAGGTAAATCATGTGCTGTATAGGTTGGTTGCCGTGGGCATACTGCCCCATATTAGCAATCTGCATCTCTCTGATTTCGTGGATGGTGAAGCCGTAGTAGCTGTGGTCAAATATCGGTGGCAGTGAAAACACGGAGTCGAGCTTGGTAACAAATGCTTCATGTCCACCCATCAACTGTGCCAGGCCTTCCACATCCTGGAAAACGGACCACGAGTAATGCCAGCTGTTGCCTTCGGTGAATGAATCTCCCCATTTAAACGGGTTGAATGGCGTTTGGAAACTACCGTCTTTGTTCTTACCCCGCATAAGGCCGGTCTCTTTATCGAAGAGCTTCTTGTAGTTAAAGCTGCGCTCGCGGTAGAGGGCAATCTCATCAGCCGGGCGACCCAGCGCCTTGGCCAACTGGTAAATCGCGAAATCATCATACGCATATTCCAGTGTTCTGGCAGCGTTTTCATTGATTCCTACATCGTATGGGACATAGCCGAGCGTGGTGTAATATTCAGCACCTGCGCGGCCAACAGCCGTGATGGGCCCTGCATTATTGGCTCCTTTCAGCAGGCCTTCATACAGCTTTTCGATATCATAGCCCCGTAGTCCTTTTATATACGCATCCGCTACGACGGAGGCCGAATTATTACCCACCATGATGTTGCGGTAGCCCGGACTAGCCCATTCCGGTAGCCATCCGCCTTCCTTATAGGTATTGGCCAACCCCTCTTGCATCTTTTGGTTTACGTCGGGATAAACCAGGTTGAGAAACGGGAATAATGCACGGAACGTATCCCAGAAGCCTGTATCGGTAAACATATAGCCCGGCAATACTTTGCCGTTGTACGGGCTGTAATGGATCACATTGCCATCTGCATCATATTCATAAAACATACGTGGAAATAGGATGGTGCGGTACAGGCACGAATAGAAAGTGCGCACCTGGTCGATGGTTCCGCCCCCCACACGTACTTTACCCAGCTCCGCGTTCCATTGTTCGGCCCCCTCCTGTTTGATGGTCTCAAAGTCTTTGTTTCCGATTTCGCGGAGGTTCAATTTAGCTTGCTCGTGGCTGATGAATGACGATGCCACTTTGGCTTGCACCTGGTCGCCACGGTTTGCGATACGGAAGCCAACAATGGCACCCACATGGTTGGCTTGGACCTCCAAGCGGTCTGCCACGCGTATCGAATCGGCGAATGTACTCACCTCAGCAAACGGTTGGTCAAACACCAGTACGAAGTAATTTTTGAAGTTATCCGGCACGCCGCCACTGTTGCGCGTGGTATAGCCGATGATGGTATTCTCTTCGGGGATGATTTTGATGTAAGAGCCTTTATCAAACGCATCGATAACCACAAAGGCACTATCGGTTTGGGGAAATGTGAAACGGAATCGTGCTGCCCGTTCGGTCGGTGTGATTTCGGCCGTGACGTCGTGGTCGGCGAGATAGACGCTGTAATAATGCGGCTTGGCCACTTCAGCCTTATGCGAGAACCAGCTGGCACGTTCGTCTTGATCGAACGTCTGTTTACCTGTAGTGGGCATGATGGAAAACTGTCCGTAATCATTCATCCAGGGCGACGGCTGATGCGTTTGCTTGAACCCACGGATTTTGTCGGCGGTGTAGGTATACATCCACCCATCGCCCATTTTACCTGTCTGGGGCGACCAGAAGTTCATTCCCCAGGGCCGTGCAATAGCCGGATAGGTGTTGCCATTAGAAAGTAAATGTACGGACTGCGTACCCATCAGGATGTTCACATAATCCAACGGGCTTTCTACGCGGCTCACCTCTTGTGCGGTACCGAATAGCGCAACCAGTGAGCATAAGAGAGTCAACGGTGATTTCATTTATTTATACTATATGATGTTTGTTTATAGGATTCTTTATCGATTAAATATATTAGCGCCTGCTAATATGGTAAAATAATCTCAAATCGAAAACGCTAAAAGTGTTTAGCAAGCACATCCACTTAACAGGCGACCATCTTTTGTTGCCTATTGCGTTCGCGAATACGGGGCATTTTAGCTAAGTTTGCAACAAAAATATAAAGGCAAAGAAACGTTAAACCATGAAGTTACTTGAAGGAAAGACCGCGCTTATCACGGGTGCCTCGAAAGGTATAGGCCGTAAGATAGCCGAGAAGTTTGCGGAGCAGGGTGCAAATGTAGCGTTCACCTACCTATCGTCTGTGGAAAAAGGCCAGGCATTGGAGCAGGAATTGCAAGCCTACGGCACGAAAATAAAAGGCTACCGCTCGGACGCGTCTAAATTTGAAGCTGCCGAGCAGTTGGTTAGCGATATCGTGTCGGAATTTGGCACCCTGGATATCGTGGTAAACAACGCGGGTATCACCAAAGACGGTTTGTTGCTTCGGATGACGGAAGACCAATGGGATGACGTGCTTGAAATAAACCTCAAGTCGGTGTTTAATGTAACCAAAGCGGCATCGCGGATCATGATGAAAAACCGGAACGGGGTATTTATCAATATGAGCTCGGTAGTTGGCGTGCAGGGTAACGCCGGGCAGGCCAACTATGCTGCTTCCAAGGCTGGCATCATCGGCTTTTCCAAATCGGTTGCCAAGGAATTGGGATCGCGGAATATCCGTACGAATGTCATCGCCCCGGGCTTTATCCGCACGGAGATGACCGATGTATTGGACCCCAAAGTAGTTGAAGGCTGGGAGCAGAACATCCCATTGAAACGTGCCGGTGAAACGGAAGACGTAGCCAACGCCTGCTTGTTCCTCGCATCCGATCTGGCCGCTTATATTAACGGACAGGTACTTTCGGTTTGCGGCGGTATGCTTTAACCGGTATAGTAAAACCCGCCAGCGCCATAATCGATCGGAGATAACACGCCACTGGTCGGGTATCCTTGCCCAGGAATAGTCGCCTTTCCTTGTATCACTGACGGAGCTAAAACACTACCTTTGCTGGGATGAACAACGAGGTCTTCTCCATAAAAACACACCAAGATTTTGACGATACGTGCATAAAGATATTTCGTCATCAAGCTGAGCATTGTGCCGTTTATAAAGAATACCTCTCGTTGATCCGTATAAACCCCGGAACGATAGAAAAACCTGAAGCAATCCCTTTCTTGCCCATCGATTTTTTCAAAAGCCATCGGGTTGTATCCAGCACCCGACAGCCACAGGTGGTTTTCAGTAGCTCAGGCACCACGGGCTCCGTGCAAAGCAAACATTACGTGGTGGATACCGCCGTGTACGAACAGAGCTTCCGTATGGCGTTTGAACGGTTCTATGGGAATCCCGCTGATATGGCTATCTTGGCATTGCTTCCTTCTTATTCGGAGCGGGAGGGTTCTTCGCTGATCTACATGGTAGATGACCTAATACATCAAAGCGGGAATCCACTAAGTGGGTATTTCTTGTACAACCATAATGATCTCTTCCATGCATTGCAGGAGCTCAAAGCGGCGGGAACGCGGACGTTGCTTATCGGCGTTACGTATGCGCTGCTCGACTTTGTCGAAAACCACGCCGTTGACTTCCCGCAGTTGATGGTTATGGAAACAGGGGGCATGAAAGGCAAGCGGCGGGAAATGATCCGGGAAGAGGTGCACGAACGGCTATGCCGGGGGTTCCATGTGGCGGAAATTCACTCTGAGTACGGGATGACGGAACTGCTGTCTCAGGCTTACTCCGCAGGTGGGGGCTTATTCCGCTGTCCGCCATGGATGCAAATTCATATACGCGACACGAACGACCCGTTCGATATCCTACCGCTAAACCGTACCGGCGCCATCAATATCATCGATCTTGCAAATATCCACTCATGTGCATTCATTGCCACGCAGGATTTGGGGCGGAAGTACGCAGACGGGTCATTTGAGGTATTGGGCCGTTTTGACCAAAGTGACATCAGGGGGTGCAACCTACTGGTGCAATAACCCCATGCCGTTTACTGCAAACTCGGGTCGCTAAACGTATCGCCCTGGCGAAGGTCGCCCGTATCGTAGCCTTTCTTGAACCAGTAAGCCCGCTGTTCGGACGTGCCGTGTGTAAAGGCTTCGGGTGTGACACGCCCTTGGCTTTGCCGCTGCAGCCGGTCATCACCAACGGCCTCCGCCGCTTTCATGCCTTCTAAAATATCCCGCAGATCAAGGCGCAATTCGGAAGATCTATTGGCATGGTGTGCCCACACCCCTGCATAGAAATCCGCTTGCAGCTCTGTCATTACGCTTACCTTATTATATTCCCGCTCGCTGAGCTGCGACCGCAGCTTCGCGGTCTTATCCATGGTGCCCAGTAGGTTTTGGATATGATGCCCCACCTCATGTGCCACCACGTAAGCCATCGCAAAATCGCCCGTAGCACCGAACTGCTCGTGCAGCTGGTCATTGAAGCTCAGGTCTATATAGACTTTCCGGTCGGCCGGGCAATAGAAAGGGCCATACGCCGAAGCGCCCATCCCGCAACCATCCGTAGGGGTCTGGTCGCGGTAAAACACCATCGTGCTTGGCTGGTACGTACTGCCCCCATTCGCAAAAATAGCTGCCCATACGTCCTCTGTGCTTGCAAAAACAACTTCCACCAATTCGGTCAGCTCCTGCTCTTCTGCACTGATTTCCACCGGCCCATCTGTCTGCTGAACACTGGTTGCCTGCATCTGTTGGAGCAGCTCCCCCGGATCTCCTCCCATTAGGAGACCAATGACCAAGACCACGATACCACCTACCCCACCCAGTGCCAGCTTGCCCCCGGACGACATACCCCGCCTGTCTTCCACATTGGTGCTTCTTCTTTTACCTTTCCATTCCATAATATATGCATCAAAAAAAGCCTTACGGCGATGCAAGGCTCAAGTTTTATAATCAGTATGATATTATTGTATAACGTTAAAACGAAAAATCGTCTTTTGATTCTGCATCCTCGGCAACCCCTACCCCGTTACTTTCAAACCCTGGCTCATACCGCTTTTCAACTACTTCTTGATGGGATTTGATGTATTCAACCACTTCGGTAAGCCCCTCGGCAAACTTTTCAAAATCTTCTTTATACAAGAAAATCTTATGCTTGATGAACACCCCGTCTTCAAACCGCTTCTTGCTCTCTGTGATGGTAACGTAGTAGTCGTTGGAACGGGTCGCCTTTACATCGAAAAAATAAGTGCGCTTACCAGCCCTTACCTTTTTTGAAAAAACCTCTTCACGCTCTTTGTTGTCAAAATCTCCCATTGTTAAGCTTTTTATTTTTTTGCATTCTCAGAATCGGGATAAATATAAAGCAATTTACTTGATTAATACAAGTATTTATCTAAATTGTAAAATTTATGCGCCTGGGATTAAACCATCCGTGTTGTACCCCCGTAGGCTTATTTACCGAAATAAAACGGCCGTTTACCGAGAAAACACAGGCCATTGCCTAATCGCTATTGCAGCAAGTCCCTATTCCGTATATCTTTGGTCCTATACTTCGGAGGGAAGTATACTTTTTCGATCAGCAATTTTATTAAACAACAATATAATGAACAAGCAACGCCAACCCGCAAACCAACATACCAGTACAGGCCGCATGTGGGCCGGAATCATCATCGTCGGTATTGGAACAATACTGCTCGCTGGGAAATTGGGCCTCGATTGGATTTTCCCGCATTGGGTATTCAATTGGCACAACATGTGGCCGATGGTACTCATCGTTGTGGGGCTGATCATCGGCGGCAACTCTAATTTCCGCAATCCGTCGTCATACATCCTGTTGGGGTTGGGTGCATTCTTCCTGATTAGGAACATCACCGATTTCAACATCGGTGCATTTATATGGCCTGTGGTAATCATCGCCATCGGCCTGTGGTTGCTGTCGGGCAAAAGTCGCGGCGGCCCTTGCGCTCCGCGACCGGACGGGCGACGGCGGTACCGCGAGCGATATGGCGACTACGAGTGGGATAAGCGTGTAAAAGATGAAACGGATGGCTCCGCACATAGCGGGGCCACTGCCTTTGGTGCAACCGGAGACCACAGTGAAAGCAACTCCTTCAGCGAAATGGGCACGGCCAACGGCGATACAGGAAGCTTCACCAGCGAAGATTACCTGAAATCGACCGCCATATTCAGCGATGTGAAAAAGATTATTATTTCCAAGCGGTTCCAAGGCGGCGAAATCGTAAACGTATGTGGCGGCACAGACCTGAACCTGATACAGGCCGATATCCAACAGCCTATCGTAATCGATGTGTTCCAACTATTTGCAGGAACCAAAATCATTGTACCCGCACATTGGAAAATTCAATCGGAAGTGGTATCGGTTTTCGGCGAGGTGAGTGACCGCCGCTTCTCACAGGGGACACCGTACGACGAGCAAAAAATAGTTTACATCAGAGGAACTTCCATATTCGGAGGTATTACCATCAAAAATATTTAACCGGCCGGTATCGTGAGCGACACAACGTATACTTCATCTAAACAACGGCTTATCAACATCAGTTGCTTTGTTATTTGGGTGACCTATGCACTTATCCAAACGGCTTTGCTCTGGTGGTTTGACGTCGATTTCAACTTAGCACTAAACGACAGCTTGGTGAGCGCCACGGTGACCACACTGTGCTGCTATGTCATCGCAGGGGCGCTCACACACTACTTACCCCAACGAAAGGGTTACTTTTATATCGTCATTTGGGGACTGGTACTGGCTGCGATCAGCGTGTCCTTAGACCGATGGATACTCCAATATATCATCCAGGATGAAGCTTACCTCAACCACATCGATATATCGCTGCCGGTGCGCTTTTTCTTCAATGCACTTCTCATTGCCTGGATGGCCGTCATCAATATCCTGTGGAACATCCAACAGGAGAATAAAGAAAATGAACAACGGAAAGCGGATGCCGAACGGCTGGCACGCGAGGCCGAGCTATATAACCTGCGGCAACAGCTGCAGCCCCACTTCCTGTTCAACAGCCTCAACTCTATTATCGCCCTGATTGGCCGGAAACCCGACGAAGCCCGGAACATGACTTTCCAACTCTCAGACTTCTTGAGGGGTACGCTACGCAAGGACGACCAGCAGCTTATTGCACTCAAAGACGAACTGGAGCATCTACAGCTGTATCTCGAAATCGAGAAAGTCCGATTCGGCCATAGGCTTGACACATCGGTTAACTTTGACGAAGAATGCCTGGCAATGACCTTGCCGGCAATGATTATGCAACCATTGGTGGAAAACGCCATCAAGTACGGGCTGTACGACACGACCGAGAAAGTGACCATTAGCGTAACCTGTACGTGCAATGACCACCTCTTGGAAATACAGATAGAAAATCCCTACGACAGTGAAAGCAATAAGCCAAGGCGCGGCACCGGATTCGGGCTCCGCGGTATCCAGCGCAGGTTATTTTTATTGTTCGGGCGTACGGACTTGTTGGAAACTCGATCTACAAGCCATATCTTTACCAGCATAATCAGGATCCCCCAATTATGATTAAAGCTGTATTGGTAGATGATGAACCCCTTGCTCGAAGCATGATTGCAGAATACCTCGAAAGTTACCCGCGGGTGGAGGTCGTCGCCGAGTGCAACGACGGATTCGAAGGTGCCAAAGCCATCATGCAGTACCAACCGGACATCATCTTCCTAGATATCCAGATGCCCAAAATAAACGGGTTTGAAATGCTGGAGATTATCGACAACCGACCCGCTGTAATATTTACCACGGCATTTGACGAATACGCCGTGCAGGCATTTGAACAACACGCTGTTGACTACCTGCTGAAACCCATTACGAAGAGCCGGTTCGACGATGCCATGGCCAAGTTTCTCGATGTCCAACACGTGGATACAATGCGGAAAAACACACAGCATCTGCTCGATAAAATGAACCAAGTAGACGGCAAGCTGGAGCGGGTTGTGGTAAAAACCGGAGCAAAAATCAAGATTATCCCGGTTAACAGTATCAGCTATCTGGAAGCAGACGATGATTATGTAAAAATCCATACAGATGATGGCGTGTTCTTGAAGAACAAAACGATGGCATCCTTCGAAAACCAGCTCGATCCAGCTCAATTTGTACGCGTGCACCGGTCATTCATTGTTAAAATCGACCACATCGCCCGGTTAGAACCCCATGAGAAAGATAGTTACGTGGCGGTACTTGCGGATGGTAACCAGGTGAGTGTAAGCAAAAGCGGCTATGCCCGCCTCAAACAAACATTAGGAATGTAAGCAGGTTTCATGTAATTTTGCCTCATGTTTGAAACCATGAACAGGATAGTCTGCATCATTTTATTGCTACCTTTATTCCCAGCCTTTTCGCAGGAGGAAGACCGTGCCCAGCAAATCAATCAGGCCGTTTTCAATAAAATAGAGTATCACTTCAATTTGCAAGAGACCGACTCAATCTATGCGCTCGTAGGCCCCCGGTTCAAACAATCGCTTTCTTTACAGGCTTTCCAGGTTGTGATGACCCAACAACTATATCCATTGGGACAAATCCAGTCGGCCGAATTGAAAAGCTATGACAACGGGACAGGCATCTATAAACTCAATTTCCTGAGCACACCTCTGCAGGTCGTTTTGGCATTAGACAGCCTAAACCGGATCGAGACGTTCCTTTTCCAGCCGTACGCCGGCGACCCCGTTCCCGAAAAGACGGGACCCATCGCGTCGCACGGTTCTGCCACATCCAAACTCGATTTTTACATTGATTCGGTCGCCTTGGCATACAGCCGCAAAGGCCACACCCATGCACTGGCCATCGGCGTGGTTTACGACGGCAAAACAAGCAGCTACTATTACGGTGAAACTGAAAAGGGAAATAAACAACTTCCTGATGAAAACACGCTGTTCGAAATCGGATCGATTACAAAAACATTTACAGCCACATTGCTGGCATACCTGGCGCAGACCCAGCAGCTTGATATCGACGCCCCGATTACCAACTACCTTCCCGACTCGGTAGCAGCAAACCCAGAACTCCAGCGCATCACACTGAAACAATTGGCCAACCACACGTCAGGGCTACCCCGCATGCCGGCAAATATCGATGCTACTGCAGCAACACACCCGCTAGACCCCTACAACGGCTATACTCAAGCCGATTTATACAGCTTCCTGGTATCGTACAAGGCAACCACACCCCCAGACTCCATTTACATATACAGTAATCTGGGCTTCGGCTTACTGGGCGATATTCTTTCTACCATATATGACAAGCCGTATAATGAGATGGTACGGGAAATCATCTGCGAGCCATTGGGATTGAACAATACGACGGAGTTCCCCAGTCCTGACTCGCAATATGTAGCCAAAGTGTATAATAAGGATGGACAAGAAACGCCGTTATGGACGTTTGATGCATTCGCCGCACATGGGTCGCTGAAATCGTCGGTAAAAGATTTGCTCACCTATGCAAAAGCGCATTTCAAGATGCCTGAAACGGACCTTGAGCATGCCCTTGCCCAAACTCGCCAATTCACGTATTTCAACCCGCCCGATACGGATATAGGCTTAGCCTGGCACATGAACCTTATGGGCGACGAGCTTATCTACTGGCATAATGGGGGCACCTTCGGCAGCAGCAGCTACATGGCTTTTTCACCCGATCGGAAAATTGCGGTCGTGGTATTATCGAACACCGCCGAACCCGTCGACAGCGTAGGTATTTCAATCGTAAACTCAATCTTGGCAACCAATTAGGCTGGGGTTTAGATTTAAAATACCCGCATTATACGTGGGTAGTAAGCACCCAATGCCACAGCACGCACAATGACGTAGACAATAAAAGCGCCCCAAAGCCCCGCATTACCATAAGCGGGAGCCAACAATACTGCCGAACCTATGAATACCAGTAACGCCGCCACCGTGGCATTGCGCATTTCCAGGCTTTTTGTAACACCGATAAACACCCCATCCAGTTGAAAGGCGGCAAATGAGACGGCAATATACACAGCGGCATACGAACGATGGGCTAACGCTATGGCTTGCACCTGCGTATCTTTGGTGAGCAATGGAACGAGCAGCCCACCCAACAGGTAAACGAGGCAGGCCAACACCAGTGCGGTGATGGCTGCCAACACACTAGAATGGCGGATTTGCTGAACAAAAGATACCCGGTCACGCGCGCCGTAAGCTTTGCCAGACAACATCTCGGCCACATGAGCATACCCATCCAGAAAAAATGCCGAAAGCGACACGAACTGCAGCAGCACATGATTGGCCGCCAACACATCATCGCCGAAATCGGCCCCTTGGTTTGCAAACCAAGCAAAACCGGTGAGCAGCGCTAAAGTACGGATCATGATGTCGCCGTTTACCCTGATAAGGGCAATAAGTTTGGCTTTGCTGAAAATACGTGGCCTAAGGTAACGGAAGCGATGCATGGGATGCACCAGCCGCATCTTCTTAATGATCAGATAAGACGAAAAGAAAAGTGCAGACCACTCTGCGATCACGGTACCCAACGCGATACCACGCACACCAAAATCATAGCCGACAACGAAGACAACATTGAGCAAGATATTGAGCCCGTTGAGGAAAAGCTGTACAGCCAATAAGTGTTTGGTCCAACCGGCGCCGATGAAAGTGCCCAGCAGCGCGAAAGTAATCAGGGTGGCGGGTGCACCCCAAATGCGAATATAGAAGTAGGTACCAACAAGACCTTTGATTTCATCGCTGGCTTTCAGCAAGCCGATAGCCGCGGCTCCGACAACGGATTGCAACAAGATGAGAAGCAGGCCTATAATACCACCCAGTAGCATTGAACGAAAAAGCAGCGCATGTGCTTCATCTACATCCCCGGCCCCGAGGGCCTGTGATACAAAACCGGTGGTCCCCATACGCAGGAAGCCGAAGCCCCAATATACGAAATTGAAAATGAGGGAGGCCAACGCGATAGCCCCGAGGTCTACCGCGGTACCTGTTTGGCCGATAGCAGCCGTATCAGCCAAACCCAACAACGGAACTGACGCATTGGCCAAAATAATAGGAACTGCAAGCTTGATGATATGGATATAATGCTGGTAGGCCATACGATGCAAAGAAACGAAATTACTAACAGGATGATAGTATCCTTAGAAACAAAGAAAGCCCCGAAACGGGGAGGATCGGGACCTTCAAACTAACCAATTATAAACCTAATTAGTCATCCCTTAAATTCTGTACAACACACTAACAGTCAGT
>NZ_JAMXAY010000048.1 GCF_025460835.1 Parapedobacter soli
CGGTAAGCTTCACCAATAACAGCCGCACTGCCGCGGGCAGCCAGGCGGTGATAGCTACCATCAGCGGTGATAACTATGAGTCGCTGGAGCTGACGGCGACGCTCGCCGTGACTCCGGCTGGGATTGCGGGCGTGACGCTGGCCGATGGCAGCTTTGCCTACGATGGAACGGCTAAGTCGTTGGCTGTTAGCGGTACACTGCCTGCCGGTACGTCGGTGGATTACACGAATAACAGCCGCACGGCTGCAGGCAGCCAGGCGGTGACGGCCACCATCGGCGGTGATAACTATGAATCACTGGCGATAACGGCGACACTGACCGTGACGCCGGTGGCTCGGAGCATTCAATTTCCGTCGATTCCGGCCAAAACATTCGGTGACAGCGATTTTCCTGCCGGGGCGGTGGCGAATACCGGAGAAATGATCGTGTACGCCAGTAGCAATGAGCAGGTAGCGGTCGTCCAAAACGGCATCGTCCAGATCGTCGGCATCGGTACTGCTACGATAACGGCGACGGTAGCTCCGAATGCTAACTACAGTAACACACCGGTAGTAACGCAGCAGGTTACGGTAGCTAAAGGACAGCAAACGATATCTTTACGGGATATTGGTGAGGTGAGTCGCGAAGTAGGAAGCATCGATCTGGGGGCGAGTAGTTCCAGCGGATTGCCCGTGACATTGACGTTGGATGACGAGCAGGTGGCGTCGCTGGACGGTACATCACTCCGCATCCTGCGGTTAGGTACCGTGCGCATTACCGCCACGCAGGCGGGCAGCGCAAACTACGACGCCGCAATACCAGTGACCATTACCGTGCGCGTGGTCGATCCGGCGGCTAAGTTTCCCGTTAGGATTCATCAGGCGGTATCGCCCAACGGCGACGGAATCAACGAATTCCTGATGATAGAGGGTATACGGGATTATCCGGAAAACCGCGTGACCATCTTCAATAAGAACGGCACCATCGTTTACGAAGTCAATGGATATGATAACGGTACCCGATCATTTACTGGCAAAGGTTCCGGATCTACCAACCTCCCGGCAGGAACGTACTTCTATATCGTAGAAATCAAAGAAGGTGTTAATTGGACATATCACAAAGGGTATTTCGTTTTGCGGTATTGATCTACATGAATTCGATAAAATAAAAGTATGGACATGAAAAAGCTAATCACCATTGCTGCACTGCTCGCGGCAACAACGATAACAACACGTGCGCAACAGGCGCTCACCTATACGCAATATGCCGAACACCGGTCAGCGTTAAATCCCGCAGCGAGCCTACTGCAGGAGCAGGGCGAATTTTCATTCATAGGAAGACGGCAGTGGGTAGGTTTGGAGGGGGCGCCTACGGCGTATTGGGGTAGTGGCCATATCGGCTTGCCGCAGTTCGGGGCAACCGTTGGCCTGAACATCAAACACGAAAGTATGGCCGTGGAAGATCATCTGGAAGCCAGCGTGTTCTTCGCGAAGGCCGTACGCATCTCCGAAAAGGAATATATAGGCTTGTCTTTGAATGCAGGGTTAAGCCACGTGAATGGAAACTTTTCGGCACTCGATCCGCAAGATCCAACCTTTCGCGATGACGTGCGCGAGACCGATGTGATGACGGGCTTTGGGGTGATGCTGTATTCCCCAGAGCGCTATTATGTGGGGTTATCGTTACCTCGTCTTATGCTAAGTACACTTGGTTTAGGCGGGATGAAACAGTATGATTTTCGTAATCAATATCACCTAATAGCAGGTGCCCTGGTTCCAATGGGAGCGGATTTCCACCTGAAGCCTTCGTTGCTGGTGACGTACGCCCAAAGTCTGCGGCCCCAAGCTGATATTGGTGCCATGGTGTTTGTAAAGCGGGTGTTCGGCGTTGGTCTGAATGTACGTAGTTATGGTGAGGTGGCCGGTATGGTGCAATTGAATTTCGGCGGATTGGGCATCGGGTACAGCTATCAGTTCAATGCGCGGAATGAACCATTGAATAGACGTATCAATAACACGACCCACGAAGTGGGATTGCGTTACCGTTTCGGCAAATCCTTCGGATTGCTGTAAATCATGAAATATTACTATTTTTAGACGCATCAAATACCATTGCCGTCGATTATGACCCGATTGATAGTATTACGTATTTCATTGCTGGTATGTATTTCCTTCTTGCTGTCAGCGACGGAGGTGATGAGTCTCCAACGTGATGTTGGCAATGATGGAATTTCGGATACCATACAATGGTTTCTTGACTTGGCCTGGGAACATACCGAGCTGAATAGCGACAGTGCGTTGTATTATGCCAACGAGGCGCTCGTGCTCGCCAAAAGCTACAACGATCCATTAGGCGAAGCGAAATCCCTTGAAGCCAAAGGGCTTTACTATGAGATTGTGCAAGGGTCTATCGATATGGCCACCCGCACGTACCTTGCTGCCGTCAAACTGTGCGAGAAGTATAAGCTTCCGTACATGGCGGAATTGTTTCATACGCTGGGGGTGTTGTTTCATACCAACGACAATTATGAAAAAGCAGCTCACTATTATGGTATTGCCTATAAGCTGGCTTTGGCTAATAGTATGATGCTCTTGCAGAAAAAATGCCTGATTAATTTAGGAGCTGTCAATTCATCACTCGGGGATTTCGGCCAAGCGGAGAATTTTCTCACCCGCAGTTTGACCCTGGGTGTTGGGAGGGAGCTCGATTATGATAGCTATGCCAATCTGGGAAACCTTCACATCCGTAACAAACGATACCAGGAAGCGGTCCCACTTCTGGAGAAAGCTACGGAGCGCCATCCGGACAATAGCGAGTCTGAGGTGAATCTTCGGTTCCTGATCGATGCAAAGACGGCACTGGAGGATACGACTGGAATGGCAGCTATCGTGGAAAGAGCCACTCGATCGTTGGAAACAAGCAACCCGATTCGGGAAAAAAGCCTCATGGCCATGACGATCTCGAACTATTATCGGGTCATAGGTGATTATGAACGCGCCCTGGGATTCCGTGATCGATACCTTGCACTATACGAGGAAATTAAGGAGAATCAACGGGACGAGATTGTATACGAATTGGAGGCCAGATATCAAAACGAGAAGAACAAAGTGTTGATTGAAAGGAAGGAACGTCAGAAAAGGCAGATTTTAGCGGTCGCCATGATTATCGCCCTGAGTTTAGTCACCTTAGCTGTGTTTTACCGGAAGCGGCTGGTTTACCAGCAGACCATTGCCGCTCAACAGGAGGAATTGAGACAACAACAAATCATCGAGTTGAAGCATAAAAATCGCTTACTGGCGATGACCAGTATGATTGAAGGGCAGGAGGCTGAACGTATGCGTATAGCAAAGGACCTGCATGATGGGTTGGGTGGGTTGCTCAGTTCGGTAAAGTCTTTGTTTTCAACGTTTCAAGCCACCATCGTAAGTCCCGAAGATCTACCTCGCTATGATAAAACGAACCAATTAATCGACGAAGCCTGTAACGAGGTTCGAAGGATATCGCATAATATGATGCCCCATGCGCTCAGCCTTTCCGGTCTGGAAGGTGCGCTTGTCGACCTCGGTGAAGGGTTAAGGCAGACTGGGATTGCCGTTACCTTGGAAATCAGCGCCATTCCCAAACCATTGGCGGAGACACGGTCTGTGATGATTTATCGGATCGTGCAGGAATTGCTAGCTAATATCCGGAAACATGCCGATGCGAAACACGTGCTGCTTCAGTTGATTGCCTATCCGGAATCCATTATTCTGACGATAGAAGATGATGGAAAAGGGTTTGATGTCGGCAAAGCCAACCAAGCTTCCGGACTTGGCTTAAAGAGTTTACAGAGCCGTGTGGATTTCTTGAAAGGCAGTCTCCACATTGACTCACGAATAGGTAGCGGCACAACCGTGACCATTGAAATACCGATAATATGACGAATGTATTCATCATAGATGATCATCAGATGGTCATTGACGGATTCAAGCACATGCTTGATGCGGCAGAAGATATTTCCCTAATTGGTTGGGCAAGCTTGGGTGAAGAGGGAATCAGTCAAATTAAAAAATGCACACCCGACATCATATTGTTGGATATAAATCTCCCCGATATTAGTGGTATTGAGGTCTGTAAGCGGTTGATGAATGAGTATCCACAGGGGAAGATCATTGCCATATCAATGCATCAGGAGAGCAGTTTGATCAAGTTGATGCTACAGCACGGTGCCAGGGGATACGTATTGAAAAATGCTGGACAGGATGAATTGCTGAAGTCGATCCATGCGGTAGCTGGGGGAAAGATTTATTTGGAAAATACGGTCAATGAAATTGTTGTGAACAGTATCGGTTCACCCCGAAAGGAAGCTAAGTTAAACCCTTTTCCGACGCTTTCGCGGCGGGAGAAAGAAGTATTGGATTTAATATTGAAAGAATACACCACCCAAGAGATCGCCGAGAGTCTTTTTATCGGATTCGGGACAGTGGAAACTCACCGAAGGAATATGATGGCCAAAATAGGCGCCCGCAATACTGCCGGATTAGTACGTATCGCATTGGAATATGGCCTGGCCAAATAGCTTTATTTTTCCGACTCGAGTTGTTGCTTATATGAAGTAAGCTTGGCGCGTTGTTCTTCGGGGAGCTTCGGAAATTCCGGCTCCATATCTGCCAAGGTTTCTGTGATGATCTTTCCGACTGCATACCGGGCAAACCATTTTCGGTCGGCCGGAATGACGTACCAAGGCGAGGCCTCCGTAGCTGTGGCGGCAATAGCCTCTTCGTAGGCACGCATGTACGCATCCCAATAGCCCCGCTCTTCGATGTCCGATGCGGGAAACTTCCAGTTCTTGTATTTGTCTTCCATTCGGTCGAGGAAGCGCTCCTTCTGTTCATCTTTTGAAACGTGCAGGAAAAATTTGATGATTTTGGTGCCGTTACGGTGCAAATGGGCTTCGAACTGCCGGATGCTTTCATAGCGGTTGTTCCAGAAATTAACGTCAAAATCGGCCTCATCCCGATATCCCGGGATACGCTCCGATAAGTTGAATGTGGGGTGCACCTTACAAATGAGTACGTACTCGTAATGAGAACGGTTGTGTATGCCGATACGGCCTCGCTCGGGCAATGCCTTGTAATGCCGCCATAGAAAATCGTGCTCATAATCGTTGCTGGTAGGCTGCTTGAAGCTGAATACTTGGCAACCTTGCGGGTTTACACCGCTCATTACGTGTTCTATGGCACCGTCTTTTCCCGCTGCATCCATGGCCTGGAAGATAATCAGCAAGCTCTGTGAATCTTCAGCATACAATCGCTCCTGGTATTCTTTCAGTTGATCCTGGAAATCGGCCAAATCAGCTTTTGCTTCCTTCTTTTTAAGAAGTCCGGCATCGGATGTCCGGAAATTAGCCAGCTTGAACGACTCGCCCGAGGTGACCCCGTATTTATCGGAGATTTTAGACATAATCATAACGAATTGACGTGGTTGCAATATAAGGTTTTATTGATGAATCGCAAGGGCAAATGTAGCGGAATACCATATATCCCCGTCAGTATTATCAAAACAAATCGTCATCTTTACCCCATGTTTAAGGAGATACGAAACCGCTACATACGCATAATCATTATCGGCACCTACACGATTATTCTGTTGGTGTGTATGGTAGAGATGAATTTCCTTTGGTTGTTCGGTTATTCGCCCACTGTAAAAGATATCCGTAAACCTATTCAGAATGTGGCATCGGAGGTATACACGGCCGATAGCGTGCTAATTGGTCGTTATTTTAAGGAAGACCGTTCTCCAGTACCTTTCGACAGCATTTCCTCCAATGTGGTTAATGCATTGGTGGCAACCGAAGATATTCGGTTCTTCCGGCACCACGGCGTGGATTTCCTCGCTGTTTTTTCGAGTGCCGCGTCGGCCATACAAGGCGATCCACGGGGCGGCAGTACCATTACCCAGCAGCTGGCCAAAAACATGTACCGTACCCGGTATAACCAGTCGAATGGATTGTTGGGAAAAATACCGGGTGTAGGTATGGTCGTGTTCAAACTCAAAGAGTGGCTTACCGCATTCAAGTTGGAAAATAACTATGGCAAAAAAGATATCTTGGCAATGTACCTCAATACGGTTTCTTTCAGCAACAATGCGTACGGTATCAAAACCGTGGCGAGGCGTTATTTCAACAAGGAAGCATCCGAATTAGCTGCTCCCGAGGCCGCCGTGTTGATCGGTATGCTAAAAGGAACCACCCGTTATAACCCGGTGCGTAACCCCGAGCGTTCCCTTGAGCGGCGGAATGTGGTACTGGGGCAGATGTATAAAGCGGGTATGTTGAGCGATACGGCCTACGAAACTGCGAAGGCAGCCCCCTTGGGATTGCGCCTCGGGGAGACCGAAGAGTTGGGTAGTGGCGACTCATACTTGCGCACCGCAGTGGAACGTTGGTTGGACGATTGGGCTGAGACAAACGGTTATGATATTTATGTGGATGGATTGAAGATTTATACCACGATAGACTCGCGGGTACAGCGCCACGCTGAAGAAGTGGTAGCCGACCAAATGGCGGTATTGCAGCAGCGCCTGGAAAATGCATGGCGTGGTGAGATCCCCTGGCGAGATGCGGATGGGGTGGTAATTGACGGCTTTTTAGAAGGCCTTGCTGAGCGGACAGCGTACTATGCGCAGTTGGACGAAAAATACCAGGGCAACAAAGACAGTATTTTCTATAACCTCAATCTGCCCAAAACAATGGAAGTATTTACCTGGGATGGCCCTAAGGAGGTGCAGTATTCAACAATGGATTCACTGGCACATTATGCTATGATGCTGAATGCCGGTTTGATGACCATGGACCCCTACAATGGCGAAATCAAAGCGTGGGTGGGTGGTATCAACCATCAATATTATAAATACGACCATGTGTTTCAATCAAAAAGGCAGGCGGGCTCCACGTTCAAACCATTCGCATACCTGGCTGCGCTGGAAGCCGGTATGTCGCCCTGCGATAAGTATACCGATAAGTTCGTTCGTATTAATTATGTGGAAGACGGAGAGGAAAAAGCCTGGGAGCCGAAGAATGCCGACTGGGTATTCAGTGGCCGAGAGATGTCGCTGCGATGGGCTATGGGGCGATCGGTCAATTCCATTACGGCGCAGATCACCGAAGAAGTGGGGTGGGATAAGGTAGTCGATGCAGCCTATCGATGTGGTATCGAAAGTCCGTTAACCTCGGTACCTTCGGTAAGCTTAGGATCAAACGACGTTAGCGTGTTTGAAATGGTCAATGCTTATGCGACGTTTATGAACAAAGGGGAGCGGGTAACACCTATTTTGGTTTCGAAGATTGTAGATTACGATGGAAATACCATCGCCACATTCAAAATTACCGCAAAGCGGGTGATCAGTGAAGAGGTAGCCTGGCTGATGGGGTATATGCTACGGGGTACCATGGAAGAGCCCGAAGGCACCTCGCAGGCCTTGTGGGAATGGGACCTTTGGCGGAACGGCAACCAGATCGGAGGGAAAACCGGAACATCGTCAGGCTATGTGGATGGCTGGTATATGGGTGTAACCAAGGATCTTGTAACGGGTGTTTGGATTGGGTGCGACGAGCGGAGCATCCATTTCCGCGATTCACAAACAGGCGAAGGCTCCCGTACTGCGTTGCCGGTATTCGGCAAATTTATGGAACGGCTTTACCACGATGATTCGCTCGGTTATGATTACGGTCCCTTTCCCGAGCCAGGGGTAGCGATCAATCGCAAGTACCATTGTCCGAGCCCCCGTATTGTGCGGCCCGACAGTACCGTCACGGATAGTATTGCGCCGTTGAGGCTGCCAGATATCATGCTGGAGATTCCATCGGATATAGAAGAGCTGGAACAGCAGATTGAAATCGAAGTGCCGGACCCATCAAAAAAATAATATGTTGCCGATAATTAAACTTTTTCACCGATATTCGTTCTAATTACTCATTGTATCAAATACCCATTTTTCCCATGACGTACCACAATCGATTCTTCAGGCGCACATTGTTGAATATGTTTGCCATATTGTTGTTTTGTACCGTTGCGCCAACGGTTCAAGCTCAGTATTTTGGTCAAAATAAAATGAGGTATAAGACATTGGATTTCAGTGTATATGAGACACCTCACTTTAACTTGCACTATTATTTGGAAAACGATACGTTAGTACGGTGGCTGGCCAAGGAAAGCGAAGTGTGGTATGAGTTGCACCAACAGGTGTTCCGCGATACATTCATTCGTAAGAATCCGATTATTCTCTACGCCAACCACCCGGAGTTCCAACAGACAACGACGGTCCAAGGAGAGATAGGCGTGGGGACAGGAGGAGTTACCGAGGCATTCAAAACCCGTGTTGTGATGCCTGTGATGCAGATAAACCAACAGACCCGGCACGTGCTCGGCCACGAGCTGGTCCACGCGTTCCAGTACCGTGTGCTGATGGAGGGTGGCGACTCCACCCGGTTGGAAAATATCGGCAATATCCCCCTGTGGATGGTGGAAGGGATGGCAGAATATTTTTCCATCGGCAAGAAAGACGCTTTTACGGCCATGTGGATGCGTGATGCGTATCTGAATAATGATATTCCTTCATTGCGGCAGATGACCGAAAACATGAACCGGTATTTCCCGTACCGCTACGGCCAGGCGTTCTGGTCGTATATCGGGGCTACCTATGGCGATACGGTGATCATGCCATTATTTAAGGCAACGGCAATGTATGGCTATGAAATGGGGATCCGGCGTGTTTTCGGTTACGATTCGCAGACACTTTCCAATTTATGGCGGAACAGCATGATCAATGCATACCGCAGCCTGCCGGTAGATACGGCTGTGAAACCCGTGGGACGTTCAATCATCAACACAGGAAACTCGGGCCGGATGAACGTATCGCCTGCAATTTCACCCGATGGCAAGCATATCGCCTTCCTTTCGGAGAAAAACCTGTTCAGTATAGACCTGTTTTTGGCTGACGCGGAAACCGGAGAGAACATTAGGAAGCTGAGTAGTAAGCTCACCAATGAAGATATCGATGAATATAGTTTTATCGAATCGTCGGGGGCGTTTTCTCCGGACAGCCGTAAGTTCGCTTTCTCCGTGTTCAGTAGGGGCAAGAGTAAGCTAATGGTGGTGGATGTGGAGGACGGCAAGCAGCTTCTGCTGGAAGCGATGGGTGACATTTCGGAATTTGCCAACATCGCCTGGTCACCCGACGGGGAAACCGTGGCTTTTTCGGGCCTGCAGAATGGCTACAGTGATATTTATCTATACAACATCAGGACCAAAGCGCTTACACAGCTGACGAATGACCGCTATTCGGATTATCAGCCGGCCTTTTCGCACGATGGAAAATACATCGTGTTTAGTACGGATCGAGTGTCACTGCAATCGGATTCGAAGAGTGTAGATATTCCAATGAATATCGCGATAATCGATTTGGATACGCGTGCCATAACAAACATCAACGTTTTCCAAGGAGCCAACAACCTAAATCCGCAGTTCTCGGCCGACAACAGCCAAGTTTATTTTCTCTCTAACAGCGATGGCTTCCGCAATATGTACCGATATACGTTGGCAGAAGAGAAGGTGGAGCGGCTGACTCAGTATTTTACCGGTATCAGTGGCATCACGGAATACTCACCGGCGCTGAGCCTCTCGGCCAAGGGAGATGTATTGTATTCGTATTTCCGTGATAACGGCTACTCCCTTTATTATGCAAGAGAAAGTGAGTTCACACCGGTCGAGGTGGATCCGTATGTTGTTAACTTCGATGCTGCGCTGCTGCCTCCACCGGAGAATCTCGGGGTGGATGTGGTGAATGCCAACCTGAGTAACTTCAACCTGTTCCAGCGTATTGGCGACAACCAGATCGCGTCGGTGCCCTACAAACCGAACTTCAAGCTAGATTACCTCGCCAATAGCGGGATGGGGTTAGCGGTCGGTAGCCGTTATGGTGCGGGCATAGCCAGTGGTATCCAGGGTATGTTTTCAGATATTCTGGGCCACAACCAGATTTTTGCGGCGCTATCCATAAATGGTGAGATTTATGATTTTGGTGGCCAGGTGGCCTATATCAATCAGAAAAGTCGGATCAACTGGGGTGGCGCAGTATCGCATATTCCGTATATGTCAGGTTTTTCGATGTATGACATTAGGGATGTTGGGAACGGCGACGAACCGATTCTCGATACCTATATTATCCGGACATTCCAACAGCAAGCTGAAGCTTTCGGGGCTTACCCGTTTTCACGGAACCACCGGTTTGAGTTGGGTGGAGCCATTGCTCGTTACAGCTACCGCGTAGACCGGTGGTGGCAGAGTTATTATTATGGCTATGGGGGTAGGGATAAAATAGAAAATGACGAAGCAGGTCAGCTATTCGGTGGTAGCTTCAATGCATTCACCATCCAGCAGGTAAACACCTCGTTCGTCGGTGACAATGCTGTATTCGGTATTGCTGCTCCATTGCAAGGATATCGGTACCGGGTCGGGGCAGAGCAATATTTCGGCGATTATAATTTCACGGCATATACATTTGATGTGCGTAAGTACAACCGTTACCAGCCGGTTACGGTGGCCGCCAGATTATATACATACATGCGGGCAGGTAAGCATGAGAATGCGTTATATCCGTTGTTTTTGGGATACCCGCATCTAATAAGGGGTTATGAGAGCTCGTCATTCCGCAATAGCACTGGGAGTTTTAACTTCAATAGCCTTATGGGAACGCGTATTGCCGTATTTAATTTTGAATTGCGGCTGCCCTTCACCGGCCCCGAAAAGCTGGCTGTAATCCGCTCAGGAATGCTATTTTCTGATTTGAACTTGTTTTTTGATGCCGGACTGGCTTGGAATAGCGATTCGAAAGTCGCATTCAGGAGTACACCACGGTTGATCGATTCGCAGGTAAATCCGACCGACCCCAGTTTGCCTGCTATTGAAACATATGAACGCATCCCAGCACTCAGCGCTGGCGTATCGTTACGTGTAAACCTGTTCGGCGCAATGGTACTGGAGCCTTACTATGCATTTCCATTTCAACGCACCGATGTGCAATTCGGAACATTTGGGTTGAATTTCGCACCGGGTTGGTAAACGACAATCATTGGGTAAGTGGCCCGCTTCGCGCCTGTAGCTCCCAAATCCAGCCAATTGGGGTTACGCCGCCGTATCAAGCGCTCTTTCTGCATACGGGTGTAATGGCTTAATTCGTTAAACCTGCGTAATGCAGTCTCGTTGCTTGGGAGTGTTTCGTGATACACCAACCGCGACACGGTAGAATAAGCATCGAAAAACAATCCTGTAAGTTCGCGATACGTCTCGGCGGCCTTTCGGAGGTCGTCTGTCATGCCTACATGGAGGCAATTGCGGTTGCTGTCGGTAAGGATATAAACATAGCTACTCATGTTGTGGAAAAAATATTTTAGTATTAATTTTTACAATCTAGAAAAAGTTACTAACTTTATTGGCACAATAATACTAATTTATTTAGTTAATACAAATTTATTTTTATTTTATGTCTAACATTGCTAACAATCTTAAATACCTTCGTAAGAAAAAGCGGCTTACCCAGCAGCAATTTGCGGAAGAAATGGGTATTAAACGTGCGTCTGTAGGGGCCTATGAAGAACGCCGGGCAGAACCCAAGTATGAGTTGCTAAAGAAAATCGCCGACTTTTATAACCTAACGATGGATGAGTTGGCCAATGATGTGATTGACGATAAGTGGAAGCCTACGGCCCGTGGCAACGCGGCCAGTGTCCGGGTATTGAGCATCACTGTAGATGGTGAGGATAAGGAGAATATCGAACTGGTGCCAGTCAAAGCCAGTGCCGGATATCTGAATGGTTATGCCGATCCGGAGTACATCGCGGAATTGCCTCGGTTTAGCCTGCCCATGTTCAGGCAGGGTACCTATCGGGCTTTTGAAATCAAAGGTGATTCGATGCTGCCGCTCCAGCCGGGCAGTGTGGTCATTGCCGAATATGTAGAAGATTGGAGCAGCATCAAACCGGGGCAGACCTACGTGGTCATCTCCAAAGATGAAGGTATTGTGTACAAACGTATTGCTTTTAAATATAAGGCTGACAAAGGGCTGAAGCTGGTATCCGATAACAAGAGTTACGATCCGTATTGGGTTTCCACAGACGATATATTAGAAGTATGGAGAGCAAAAGCATATATCAGTACACAGTTACCCGAGCCGCCCCCCGAGCCAACGATGGAAACACTCACGGCGATGATGACCCAGATGCAGAAAACCATTAGCAATGTGGTTGAAAAAAGGTGAAAAAAGCGACGGGCGTGATTTTTTATTTTTGAAGATTTTTTTTACCTTTGCGTGATCTTGGTAAAGAGGGGACAGCTTTAGTCCCCTTTTTTCATGGTTACTAGTTTGATAGAGACGTGGCACATTCGATAGAAGACAGGGTTAACACATTGGTGCAGGAGAAAATTGCCGATAGGGAAGATCTCTTTGTCGTAGACGTAAAGATGCATTCCAACGGCAAGTTGGAGGTGTTAGTAGACGGCGACCAAGGGATCAGTATCCAAGATTGTGCAGCGATAAGCCGCCATGTGGGTTTCCACTTGGAAGAGGAAGATACGATACAACATGCATACCGACTGGAAGTGTCGTCGCCCGGTATAGACCGCCCGCTAAACACGGTGCGGCAATACCGCAAGAATATCGGAAGAACGGTTGAGGTTTCGCTGCAGGATGGGGGAACCGTGTCAGGCAAATTAGTGGAGGTGGCAGAAGAGTCCATCATCATCGTTGAAAAAATAAAAGAGAAAGGGAAGAAAGCTGTGGAACAGCAGCGAATGATACCCCTTGGAAACATCACAACAATAAAGGTGTTAATTTCATTTAAATAAAATGAGCAATAATATCAATCTCATTGACTCTTTTCAAGAATTTAAAGAGTTCAAGAACATCGACCGCCCGACGGTCATCAGTGTGCTGGAGGAAGTTTTCCGGAGTATGATCCGCAGAAAATACGGTACAGACGAAAACTGCGACGTCATTGTCAACCCCGACAACGGTGACTTGGAAATATGGCGTACCCGCGTTGTCGTGGAAGACGAGTTCTCGGAAGACGACGATTTGGAAATAGAGCTTGCCGAGGCAAGGAAATACGACCCCGATTTGGAAGTAGGCGATGACTATATCGAAGAGATCACGCTCGAAAGTTTCGGCCGCCGGGCCATACTGGCGGCCCGTCAGACATTGGTCTCTAAAATACTGGAATTAGAGAAAGACGAAGTATTCAAAAAATACAAGGATAGAGAAGGGGAGCTGATTACCGGCGAAGTATACCAGATATGGAAAAAAGAAACGTTGGTGCTCGATGATGACGGCAATGAGCTGATTTTGCCGAAGACCGAACAGATTCCGGCAGACTATTTCAAGAAAGGTGATACCATCCGCGCCGTGGTAGAGAAGGTAGAGATGGTCAATGCCAATCCCCGCATCATCATCTCGCGCACGTCACCCGCTTTCTTGCAGCGACTCTTTGAGTTGGAAGTGCCAGAGATATTTGACGGATTGATCACAATTAAGAAAATCGTCCGGGAACCGGGTGAACGGGCCAAGGTAGCTGTGGAGTCGTACGATGATCGCATCGACCCGGTGGGGGCTTGTGTAGGCATGAAAGGCTCGCGTATACATGGTATCGTGCGTGAGCTGCGCAATGAAAACATCGACGTGATCAATTACACCAATAATACACAGCTATACATCCAGCGGGCGCTGAGCCCAGCGCGCATCGGTTCTATCAAGCTAGACGATGAGCACATGACGGCTGCGGTGTACCTTAAATCCGATCAGGTTTCGTTGGCAATCGGGCGCGGTGGGCATAATATCAAGCTTGCAGGTAAGTTGACAGGATACGAAATAGATGTGTATCGCGAAGCCGAAGAGGTGGAAGAGGATGTGGATATCGAAGAATTTGCAGATGAAATTGACGGCTGGATCATCGATGAGCTGAAGCGTGTTGGGTTGGATACTGCCAAATCGGTATTGGCTCTCTCCGTCGACGATCTGGTGCGGCGCACTGATTTAGAGGAAAGTACCATTCACGAAATCATACAGGTGTTGGAAGCGGAGTTTGAATAGCGGCATGCATCAACGCGGCATTTTCATTTCATTGCCGATAAACGCTTAAAAAAGTATACTTTTGTATAGCACAAAAAACGAGAGGTAAATAAATTAGATGTCAGAAGGTAAGCGCATAACATTGCTGAAAGCAGCAAAAGAACTGAACATTGGTATAGGCACCGCTGTGGAGTTTTTAGCCAAAAGTGGCTATGAAATCGAGCCCAAGCCGGCTACAAAGCTGGATAGCGAGACCTATGATGTGCTGTTACGGGAGTTTCAGGGCGATAAGATCGTGAAGGAGGAAGCCAATCAAATCATCATTGGTAAGATTCGTCGCGAAGAGTCACCTGCTGAAGCGGTTATGCCAAAGCCAAGGCGTGAGAGTGACGGGGAGGAGATTCTAATTAAGAATACGGGCTCGTTCGTGCCCGACGAACACCCAGAGGTAGCAGCATCTGAACCAGAGAAGGAAAAAGAAAAGCCTGCTGCGCCTACTGTCGAAGTGGAAGAAGAACCCCACCATACGGGGATGAAGATTGTCGGCAAAATAGATTTGTCGACCTTGAATAGAGGAGGGAAACATCACCCTAAACCCGCAAAAGAGGAAGTGACAAAGGCCGCTGATGAAGCCGTAACACCAAAACAGGAGGTGCCGGAATCGAAGATAGCTGATGTGCCAGCCGAACAGCCGGAAAAAGTTGCCGCTGCAGTGGAGCAGCCCGAGGAAGAGCAGCCGCCAGCAGCAGCTGAAGCAGAGCAGCCCGCACCAGAGGCAAGTGCTCCATCCGAATCACGGAAGGCCGACGCCAAAGCGGAGACACATTTACCAAAACAAGACGTTATCCGGGCGCGGGCGCAGCGCCTCACGGGCCCCAACGTCGTTGGTCGGATTGATTTGCCTACACACCATCCGAAAGAAAAGCCAGTGGCTTCTTCGAGTTCAGCAGGTGGGGCAGCTCACGACCAGAAGCGGAAAAGGAAACGTAAGGATAAACCAACCCAACAACGGCCAGGCACCCATACGACGCCCCACCAAGGCGGCGGTAAAGGGCGGTCGGAATTCAGGGGCAAGCCACGTCATGGTAGCGAAAGCCGGGAGGAACCATCTGAAAAAGAAATCCAAGACCAGATTAAGGCCACCCTTGCACGGCTCAGCGGTGCGGGTAAATCCAGCAAGTTCGCCCAGCGCGCGAAGCTCCGCCGTCAGAAGCGTGATGATATTGCCCATTCGGCGGAAGAAGCAGCGTTGGAACAGGAAATGATGTCGAAGGTATTGAAGGTTACGGAGTTCGTGACCGCCAACGACCTGGCCAACATGATGGGTGTACAGGTAACACAAATCATCGCGACCTGCATGAGCCTTGGCCTCTTCGTTTCCATCAACCAACGCCTGGATGCGGAAACGATTGCGATCGTAGCGGATGAGTTCGGCTATGAAATCGAATTCGTGAAGCCTGAAGACGAGGAAAACACAGAGCTGGAAGAACCGGATACCCCGGAAAACCTCATCCCGCGCGCACCCATCGTCACCGTGATGGGCCACGTAGACCACGGTAAGACATCATTGCTTGATTACGTGCGTAAAACTAACGTTATCGGCGGTGAAGCCGGCGGGATTACCCAGCATATAGGGGCTTATGAAGTGACACTGGATGATGGACGAAAAATGACGTTCCTCGATACACCGGGCCACGAGGCGTTTACGGCGATGCGTGCGCGCGGTGCACAGGTCACCGATATTGCCATTATCGTAATCGCGGCGGACGATAGCGTGATGCCGCAAACGAAAGAGGCTATCAACCACGCTCAGGCAGCCGGTGTGCCAATCGTCTTTGCGTTCACCAAAATCGACAAACCCCATGCAAATGCCGATAAAATCCGCGAACAGCTTTCCAGCATGAATATCCTGGTCGAAGACTGGGGTGGTAAGTACCAGTGCCAGGAAATATCGGGTAAGACTGGGCAAAATGTAGATTTGCTGCTCGAAAAGGTGTTGTTGGAGGCAGAGCTGCTCGAACTGACGGCCGACCCGAAGAAACGTGCGGTAGGATCGGTAATCGAAGCGAGCCTCGACAAGGGCAGGGGTATTGTCACCACCGTATTGATACAAGGGGGCACGCTGCGGGTAGGGGCCCCCATATTGGCTGGATCCCATAGTGGTAAGGTAAAAGCCCTCTACAACGAGCGTGGACAACGCGTCACGGAGGCTGGCGCTTCAACACCGGTGCAGATGCTTGGGATGTCGGGTGCACCTACAGCAGGTGATAAATTCTATGAAATGGAAAGCGAGACCGACGCCCGCCAAGTGGCCAATAAACGGCTTCAGTTGCAGCGTGAACAAGGCCTCCGCACGCAGAAACATATTACCCTCGATGAAATCGGTAGACGATTAGCCATTGGCAATTTCAAAGAGCTCAATATCATTGTTAAGGGCGACGTGGATGGTTCCATCGAGGCGCTGTCCGACTCGTTACTCAAACTGTCGACAGAAGAAATCCAGGTCAACGTTATCCATAAATCGGTTGGCCAGATCTCGGAATCAGACGTGCTGTTAGCATCCGCGTCAGACGCGATTATTATTGGCTTCCAGGTGAGGCCGTCTACCGGTGCTCGGAAGCTCGCCGAACAAGAACAGATCGACATCCGGTTGTATTCGATTATATACGATGCGATCGAGGAGGTGAAGGCCGCCATGGAAGGTATGTTGGAACCGAAGTATGAAGAGAAAATCGTAGCCAATGTCGAAATCCGGGAGACCTTTAAGATCAGCAAGGTCGGTACAATCGCAGGCTGTATGGTGCTGGATGGTAAGATCAACAGAAACCACAGCATACGGGTGATCCGTGATGGGGTTGTAGTATATACCGGGCATCTGGCGTCGCTCAAGCGTTTTAAAGACGACGTAAAAGAGGTGGCTGCTGGCTACGAATGCGGGTTGAATATCCAGAATTTCAATGACATCAAAGTAGGTGATATCATCGAAGCCTACGAGCAAGTCGAAGTGAAGCGCAAACTCTGACAACGTGTGCCATATATGGATAAATATCATTAAATGGCCCTCTTAGTGAGGCAATAAGAGACTGATAGCCCGGTTTTTCGTCGAGTGACTGAAACCGGGCTATCGTTTTTTTGTTGAACTAATGATACACTATTTAATGATTTTACCCCATGCATACCATAATCGAACCTTTCCGGATCAAGTCGGTCGAACCGATTTATTTTACTTCTCACGCTGAGCGCTTAGAAATATTAAAAGAAGCACATTACAATCCATTTTTAATCCGCGCTCGGGATGTAATCATCGACCTGCTTACCGATAGCGGTACCAGCGCGATGAGCAGTGAACAGTGGGCCGGGGTGATGCGGGGCGACGAGAGCTATGCGGGTAGTGATAGTTTTTTCCGTTTTGAAAAAATTGTCAATGAGATTACCGGGATGCCTTATATCATTCCTACCCATCAGGGGCGGGCGTCGGAGAAAATCCTATTTTCCACCGTAGGGGCTACCGGTAAATATGTGCTGAGCAATACATTATTTGATACCACACGCGCCAATGTAGAGTTTGCAGGTGCACAGGGCGTTGACCTGCGGTGCGCTGAAAGCAAGGACCCCGACACCATTGCACCCTTCAAAGGTAATATGGATACCGCAGCATTGCAGGCTTTTATCGATGAGCACGGTGCCGAACAGGTTTCGATGGTTATCATAACCGTAACCAATAATTCGGGCGGTGGCCAACCCGTTAGCATGGCCAATATTGGAGCCGTGAAAGCGATATGTAAATCATACAACATACCATTATTCATCGATGCCTGTCGATTTGCGGAGAATGCTTATTTCATCAAGTTAAGGGAGCCAGGATACGGAACGAAAAGTATCCTGCAGATTGCCCATGAGCTATTTTCCTATGCAGATGGTTGTACTATGAGTGCAAAAAAAGATGCGTTTGCCAACATCGGCGGATTCCTCGCTATGCGGGATGGACAGCTTGCTGAAAAGTGCCGGAACCTATTGATTATCACTGAAGGTTTCCTAACCTATGGTGGGCTTGCCGGTCGCGACTTAGAAGCCGTTGCCATCGGTTTACGCGAAGTAATGAATGAGGATTACCTCAAATACCGCGTTCGGAGCATCCAATATATCGGCGAAAAGCTCGATGCTTTCGGTATTCCGTACGTAAAGCCTACGGGTGGGCATGCCATTTATCTGGATGCTGGACGTTTCATGGACCATATACCGGTGCACCATTACCCCGGGCAAGCCCTTTGCTGTGCGTTGTACCTGGAGGGAGGCATTAGGGGGGTAGAAATCGGTTCCGTGATGTTCGGTAAGTATGCAGCAGATGGGAGCCTCATCGCCCCACCAATCGAGTTGGTACGGCTTGCCATACCCCGGAGGGTGTATACCCAAAGTCATATCGATTATGTTGCCGAGGTCATCGCGGCCGTCTACCAAAAGCGGCATGGATTCGGTGGCTACCGCATAACCTATGAACCACCTATGCTTAGGCATTTCACTGCCCGGTTTGAACCCCTGCAATGACGTTTACCCGTCCGGGAGAAAAGTTTTCCACACGTTTAGGTAGCCACGTCTGTGTAAAATATACACTAAAGAGGCGTTTTAGATGTGCTGGGATTGCAAATCGCGTCATCAACCATGTTTGCGGTAATCGAAATTAAATAGCCGAATTTTTGGATTTCAATAAAAAGGCAGTAAATTCAGCCACCAAATTTTGATTGATTGTAGCTGAAATGAGTGTTAATCCTTTTCTCCTTACGAGTATATTCCTGCTGAACGTGGCAGTTGCACAGGAAGATTTCAAACCCTATACGCAAAAGATTGACGGCACCGAACTTAGTTTCACCATGCAGCCTATCCCCGGCGGTGAATTTGCGATGGGTAGTGCAAACGGTAACCCGGACGAGCAACCTGTGCACCAAGTCGAGATCGCACCGTTTTGGATGGGTACCTATGAGGTAACGTGGGATATCTATGAACCGTTTGTTTATAAGGACCTTGAGGTAACCCGAAGCAGCGGCGATGTGCGTCCCGAAGTAGATGCGGTGACCAGGCCCACCAAGCCCTATTTGGATATGACTTTTGGCATGGGCAAAGAAGGTCATCCGGCTTTGGCCATGACCCATTATAATGCCATCCAATTCTGCAAATGGCTATATGTGCATACCGGTGTGTTTTACCGGTTGCCCACAGAGGCCGAATGGGAATATGCATGCCGTGCGGGCAGTACCACTACCTACTACTTCGGCGATGACGCTTCAGCATTGGATGACCACGCTTGGTATGCTGCCAACAGTGATGGCAAGACCCACGAGGTAGGCCTGAAAGAGCCTAATGCTTGGGGATTGTACGATATGCATGGCAATGTGGCCGAATGGACTTACGATCAATATATTCCCGATTTCTACCAGCAGTTCGATGGCGTTACGGCCAATAACCCCGTGGCGGTACCCGATAAGCTTTATCCACACAGCATCAGGGGCGGATCTTTTGTGGATGGTGCAGCTGAGCTGAGAGATGCCGCACGCTTACCTTCAGACCCTTCGTGGAAGCAGCTTGACCCACAGATTCCTAAGAGTAATTGGTGGTTCCCTGAGGCCCCTTTTATCGGCCTGCGGTTGGTTAGGCCGGTCAACCCACCCTCCGAAGCGGAGATCCAGGCTTATTTTGACCGGCCACCGATAGAAGATTATTGATTTGGGGTAACGATACGATTTTTTGAACCTTTAGATAAAACTAAAACAGATGGATAAAGCAAGTTTAGGCGGTCAACGCCGGGAATTTTTGAAAACATCGGCGTTATTGGCTGGTGGCGCGATGTTGAGCGGTGCACCGTTTATGGGTGTACATGCCAGTGTAGAAGATACCATTAAGGTGGCAGTAATCGGTTGCGGCGGACGCGGTACCGGTGCTTCTTTCAATGCCATCGCGTCAGGGGCTAACATCAAGATTGTAGCATTGGCCGATGCGTTCCGTGATCGGCTGGATGAGGCCTATACCAAGTTATCTGAGCGCCATGCCGATAAGCTCGACGTGCCAGAGGATCGTAAATTTGTCGGTTTTGATGCTTACAAGCATGCTATCCCGTTGGCCGATGTGATTATTCTTGCCACGTCGCCGGGCTTTAGGCCTATCCACTTCGAAGAGGCGGTGCGTCAAGGTAAGCATGTATTTATGGAAAAGCCGGTGGCTACCGATATCCCCGGCATACGTAGGGTTTTGGCAGCAGCTGCTGAAGCGAAGCGCAAAAAACTCAATGTGGTCGTAGGTCTTCAACGCCGTTACCAGGCCAATTACCGCGAAGCGGTAAAACGTATACAAGATGGAGCATTGGGCGATATCGTATCCGGACAAGTGTACTGGAACAGCGGTGGTGTTTGGGTGCGCCCACGCCAACCGGGCCAAACTGAAATGGAGTATCAAATGCGTAATTGGTATTACTTCAATTGGCTCTGCGGCGACCATATCGTGGAACAACACGTACACAATATCGATGTGGCAAACTGGATAAAAGGGAGTTATCCGGTATCTATACAAGGCACGGGAAGCCGTGCTTGGCGCACTGGTAAAGATTACGGTGAGATATACGACAATCATGCGGTGGAATTGACGTATGCCGACGGGGCGGTGATATACAGCCAATGCCGCCATTTCGAAGGAACGTCCAACCGGGTAGACGAGACGTTCCAAGGTACTAAAGGCCGCACATACCTGTCGGCCGGAAATGACGCAGTCCTTTGGGATACCAAAGGCAATGAGCTTTATAGGCACCCCAAGCAAGGCAATGCCAATCCGTATGAACAAGAGCATGTGGAATTGTTCGCCGCCATCAGTAAAGGCGAGTACAAGTTTGAAGATGCCGAATATGGGGCATACAGTACACTGACCGGTATCATCGGTAGGCTGGCCACTTACTCCGGCCAGGTAATCAAATGGGACGATGCGCTGAAATCAAACATCGATTTGATGCCCGACCGTTTTGCTTGGGATGCATTGCCAAAGGTACTCCCCGACGAAAAAGGGCTTTATCCGTATGCAATACCGGGACAAACCGTGGTATTATAGTACATCTATAGCCATTTTGTGCTGGTTTCTGACATTAAACGCCGGTGAGCCGGCATTTAAGAAATTCCAGCTCAATGGTTATGCTCAGGGTACCACGTATGCGATTACATACTATGCAAATAGGCAGTCTGTTTCCAAAGCAACCGTAGACAGTATACTGTCGGTGATTGATAGTTCAATGTCGTTGTATAAACCATATTCGCTAATCAACGAGATCAATCGTACCGATGCGCCGGTTCGGATAACAGACCCTCATTTCTACCGGGTGCTTCGGCGGTCGTACGATATACACCGCCGAAGCGGCGGGCTGTTCGATATCACCGTAGCCCCGTTGGTGCAGCTCTGGGGGTTTGGCGTGCAGGCCATAGACCATTTGCCTGATAGTACAATGGTGGACAGTGTGCTGGCATGTGTAGGGATGGACAAGGTGAAGCTGAGGGGGCGCCGATTGATAAAAAAGCAACCGTGTGTACAATTGGATATGAATGGGATCGCCCAAGGATATAGCGTAGACGTATTGGCCGGCCATTTGGAGGCGCGGGGTATCCTGTGCTACCTAGTGGAGCTGGGCGGGGAGCTGCGGGTGCGGGGTCCAAAACCCGATGGGACACTTTTCCGCATCGGTATCGAGCGGCCCGCGCAAGCAAACCGGCGTAGAGCCGTAATCGATGACGTGGTGGCGATACAGAAAGGGGCGATAACCACTGCAGGTAGCTACCGCAAGTTTTTGCAAGATGGTGACCGGCGGGTATCGCACCATATCAATCCAAAAACGGGGCATCCGTTTACGAATGGGATAATCAGTGCGACGGTTTATAGCGATGAAGCCATGACGGCAGATGGCTATGACAACGTGATTATGGCCATGCCCGTTGCAGAAGCTGTTGCGTTCGCCAACAGGTTAAAGGGAGTGGAAGTATTCATTATTTATAAAGATCAACAAGGTGTGGTGAGGGATACTATGAGTTTGGGTTTTAGGCAGTTAATAGCCAATTGAAAATTATTAGAAGCTAACAAAGATGAAAAGAAGTGAATTTGTACGGAACTCGCTACTGGCCACAGGGGCGGTAATCGGCGGTGGTTTATCACCGGCTTTTTCTAAGGAAAGATCTATACGGCCGGAGGGCAAGCCATTTAATCTCAATTATGGCCCTCACCAGGGGCAATTTGAAAACCATGCGGGCAAGAACATCCTCGACCAGATCCAATTTGCTTACGACCAAGGTTTCCGCAGCATCGAAGACAACGGGTTCTCGGGCCGGTCTGTAGACGAGCAGGAACGAATTGGTAGCCTATTGGCGAAATTGGGTATGGAAATGGGTGTGTTCGTACTCGACAAAGGAGGGAATGGCGCGAATACCCTGGCTGCTGGCAAACAAGAACATGTAGATATCTTTCTGAACGGTTGCCGGCAGGCGGTAGAGCTTGCAAAGCGATGCGGTGGAAAGTTCACCACGGTGGTACCGGGTGATTATGCTCGGAATTTGCCTGTGGATATCCAGACCGCTAATGTCATCGAAGCGCTCCGGCGGGGGGCTGAAATACTCGAACCCCATGGCATCGTTATGGTACTGGAACCATTGAGCGATACGCCGAATCTATTCCTGCGCAATTCGGCGCAGACGTACCTCATTTGCAAAGGTGTAAACAGTCCATCGTGCAAAATACTATACGACATTTACCACATGCAACGCAATGAAGGAGATTTGATACCGAGCATGGAGCGCTGCTGGGATGAAATTGCTTATATCCAAGTAGGCGACAACCCCGGCCGGCGGGAACCCACTACTGGAGAAATTAATTACAAAAATGTATTTAAATACATCTATGATAAAGGATACCGTGGTGTGGTGGGTATGGAGCATGGCAAGTCTCAGGGAGGTAAAGAAGGCGAGCTCAAATTGATAGCGGCCTACCGTGAGGTGGATAATTTTATGGATTGATATTGTGTGAAATTTGGATGAGATGGCTGTAATAACAAGGGTCAAACTTTCTTTCATGATGTTCCTCGAATTTTTTATATGGGGAGCGTGGTTTGTTACGCTGGGTACTTTCTTGCCGCAGAACCTGAGTGCGTCGGGTTACGAAATCGCCAATGTTTTTTCTACGCAGTCGTGGGGCGCAATCATTGCGCCGTTTATCGTCGGACTGATAGCCGATAAATATTTCAATGCCGAGCGTATCCTCGGGGTCTTACACCTGCTGGGTGCTGTGCTGATGTACCAGATGTATAGTTCAGGGAGTGTGGGGCAATTCTATCCCTATGTTTTTATCTATATGGTAGCATATATGCCTACATTGGCATTGGTCAATTCCGTTTCCTTCCGGCAGCTGGCCAATCCCGAAAAATCATTCTCCGGTATCCGCGTGTGGGGCACCATCGGTTGGATTGTTGCGGGCCTCACCATCAGCTTCCTAGGTTGGGATTCAGCCGGTGGAATTCAGGAAGGGCTACTGAAGAACACCTTCCTCATGGCGGGCATTGCCTCGTTGGTGTTAGGTGTGTTCAGCTTCACGCTGCCAAAAACACCCCCGATTAAGAAAGGTGGTAAAGAGAAACAAAGCATTTCGGAAATTTTAGGCTTGGACGCCGTTAAACTGCTAGCCAACAGGAATTATTTAGTGTTTTTCCTTGCTTCCGTATTGATTTGTATCCCATTGGCGTTCTATTACCAGAATGCCAATTTATTCCTGTCGGAGATCGGTCTGGCCAATCCCACCGGCAAGATGGCCATCGGCCAGGTATCGGAGGCTGTTTTCCTGCTGTTGTTGCCATTTTTATTTACCCGGTTCGGGTTCAAGAATACCATCATGTTGGGTATGCTTGCCTGGGCGGTACGATATGCGTTGTTTGCCTACGGAAATGCGGGCGAGCTTACATATATGCTGATTATCGGGATAGCCCTACATGGTATATGCTATGACTTCTTCTTTGTTTCAGGCCAGATTTATACCGATGCGAAAGCGGGCGAAAAGTATAAGAGTTCAGCCCAAGGGTTAATCACACTGGCTACTTACGGTGTGGGCCAATTGATCGGCTTTTGGGTAGCCGGCTTCGTCAGCGAATATTATAAGGAAAACCCCACGGGCAACCCATTGTGGCAAGATATCTGGCTTGTACCGGCAGGGATAGCAGTAGTCGTGTTGTTTTTATTTGCCGTACTCTTTCGGAATGAAAAGACGGCCGCTATGCAATCCCACACATAATGCAATAATTTTTGAAAAATGACGTCTAATATAGTACCTTTAATACGCTAAACGATACAATAGAAAGATAACTAAATAAACACTATAACACAAACTATGGCAGATAATGTATATGATGCGATTGTAATCGGATCGGGTATCAGCGGTGGTTGGGCTGCGAAGGAGCTGACCGAAAAGGGCTTGAAAACCATTATGTTGGAGCGTGGTCGTAATGTGGAGCACGTGAAAGACTATCCAGCAGCTACCAAGCATCCATGGGACTTCCCGCATCGCGGTGGTCGTACCCAGCAGATGATCGAAGATTACCCCGTATTGAGCCGAGATTATCCGTTGAATGAGAAAAACCTGGATTTTTGGGTGAACGAGAAGGATAGCCCCTATGTCGAAGTGAAACGTTTTGACTGGTACCGCGGTTATCACGTAGGAGGTCGGTCGCTTACGTGGGGTCGGCAGAGCTACCGGCATAGTGACCTAGATTTTGAGGCAAATCTGAAAGACGGGCATGGGGTCGACTGGCCCATCCGTTATAAAGATATTGCGCCCTGGTACAGCTACGCGGAACGGTGGGCCGGTATCAGTGGCAACAAGGACGGGCTCGATGTATTGCCGGATGGCGATTTCCTGCCTCCGATGGATATGAATGTGGTGGAGAAGGATCTAGCGGCACGTATTAAATCCCACTACAACGGAAAAAGGCATTTTATTATGGGCCGGGTAGCCAATCTATCTGCCCCACATCACGGCCGGATGAACTGCCAATATCAAAGCCAGTGCTGGCTTGGATGTAATTTCGGTGCATACTTTAGTACCCAGTCGTCTACGCTGCCCCCGGCAGTGGCCACGGGCAACCTTACGCTACGCCCCTTTTCTATCGTAACGCGTATTCTTTATGATAAAGATACACAACGTGCTAAAGGGGTAGAAATACTGGACGCCGAGACAAACCAGACGTACGAGTATTTTGCAGATGTTGTGTTTGTGTGTGCCTCGGCGTTCAACTCTACCTGGATTCTGATGAACTCCGCCACCGACGTGTGGGAAGGTGGACTTGGCAGCAGTAGTGGTGAGCTCGGCCATAACGCGATGGACCATCATTTCCGCTGTGGTGCCAGAGGTACGGTTGAAGGCTATGAAGATAAATACTATTACGGTCGCCGGCCGACGGGCCTGTACATTCCACGCTTCCGCAACGTCGGCGATGATAAACGGGATTACGTACGTGGCTTTGGCTACCAAGGATCAGCAAGCCGCGGTCGCTGGAGCGGGGAGATCGCTGAAATGAGTATCGGCGGCGAATGGAAGGATGCCCTATGCGAACCCGGCGCTTGGTCCGTTGGTTTCACTGCGTTCGGCGAAATATTGCCTTACCATGAAAACCGCATATACCTCGATAAAAACGTGAAAGACAAGTGGGGTCTGCCGGTGTTGGCAATGGATATGGAAATCAAGGAAAACGAGCTGAAGATGCGTAAGGATATGATGGAAGATTGCAAGGAAATGCTTGAGGTTGCCGGAGTAAAGGACGTGTCTACCTACGACAATGGTTACGGCTTTGGTCAGGGAATCCATGAGATGGGTACTGCACGGATGGGCAGAGACCCAAAAACTTCGGTGTTGAACGCCCATAACCAAGTGTGGGATGCGCCGAATGTGTTTGTAACGGATGGTGCATGCATGACATCGGCTTCGTGTGTAAACCCGTCGCTGACTTACATGGCGCTCACCGCCCGTGCGGTCGATTTCGCTGTATCTGAATTAAAAAAAGGTAACCTGTGATCATTACTAAGCGCAGGGAATATAAACTGTTAAAAAGAAATTGCTATGAATAGAAGAGAAGCGTTGGCACGGGTAGCTTGGATTATGGGGGGGGCTGTGGTTGGTGCCAATCTATTTTTAGAGGGATGTACAAGGGAGGCTGCCAAAAATGTGGAGAGCCTTTTCGAACCGGCTACCATAGATTTCCTCGGCGATGTTGCCGATACCATTCTGCCGCCTACGAGCAGCCCCGGTGCGAAGGAAGCCGGGGTGGGTGCGTTCATCCCGGTGATGGTGAAAGATTGTTACACCGCTGGCGACCAAAAGACGTTTGTTGATGGGCTTTCGGCACTGGAAGGGTCGGCAAAGGAAAAGTTTGGGCGTAAGTTCCAGGAACTGAACACCGACGAGCGTACCGAGCTGCTGGCCGCTATCGATAAAGAAGCCAAAGAATACCAACGGAATAGAACGGGGGATGATCCCAACCACTATTTCCATTTGTTCAAACAACTTACACTACTTGGGTTTTTCACGTCTGAGGTGGGTGCTACCAAAGCTCTCCGTTATGTACAGGTACCCGGCAGTTATGACGGCAATTACCCCTACAAAAAAGGCGACAAAGCCTGGGCGGTATGAACATCCATTACATTCAGCACGTACCTTACGAAGGTTTGGGCCATATCGAAACTTGGGCCGCCGCCCATGGTCACCACCTTACAGGTACGTGCTTTTTCGACGAATCGTGGCGGCTACCGGAGCTGGCAGCTATTGATGCGTTGATTATTTTAGGTGGCCCCATGAGCGTATTTGATGAAACACCATACACATGGCTAGTAGAGGAAAAAGAGTTTATCAAAGCCGCAATCGAGCGTGGGACGAAAATCCTCGGAATTTGTTTGGGGGCGCAACTGCTGGCCAATGTACTGGGTGCTGCGGTAAAGCCTGCACCCAATAAGGAAATCGGTTGGTTTCCGGTAGTTGCTACCGACGAGGCAAAAGCATTGCCATGGTTTTACGAGCTTTTCTCCGACGGTCCAAAGGTGTTCCACTGGCATGCCGATAAGTTTGAGATACCTTATGGGGCCGTTAATCTGGCATCGTCAGAAGCCAATAAAAACCAGGCATTTGCTATCGGTAACCAAGTATTAGCTTTGCAGTTCCACGTAGAAACATTGCTTGCCGATGTGGAACATTTGTTAGAAAATGCCCGGACAGATGTGGTTCCGGGTAATTACGTGCAGGATGAAGCAGCATTGCTTGGCGATCCGGCACACACGGGGAGCCGGCGGCTATCCGATGATTTACTTACCTGTTTTTTCCGCTGAGTCCTGTTTTTGTCACAACCTAATCCCCTCTAATTACGTTGCCAATTGTTAACGGGCGGAGCTGCTTTCTGTCGTTCATATACATTTTTATGCCGTTTACATGCATTCATTTTTGAATACCTCGGTAAGCGCCTACCTTTGATTCCATAAAAAGTCAAATACGGGGACGCGTACCTACTCTAAACAACATGGGAAGTAACTTAGCGAATGTCAGGCACAATATTTTCTTAACCTACTGCCACGAGGTGGTAGGTGTGGCGATGAAATGGTTGGTCAAGGAGTATTTTCCGCTGTCGGCCATCGGTGAAGCCAAGGACTTCCAGGAGACACTCAGCGTTCTTCCAAAAAAGAATTACGACTTGGTGGTGCTTGATACGGAGATCGGCGATAGTTCCCATCTGTTTGGTGCGGTGGAGCGGATCAAATCGGTTAGCCCACTAACGCGTATCCTGATTTTCTCGGAGTTGGATGAAACGGTTTACGGTCCGAAATACCTGGCTTTCGGAACAAATGGTTTTCTCGCAAAAAATGCCGGTATAGATGATATTGTGCTTGCAATTGAAACCGCTTTGCGCGGAGGTGTTTTCCATGGAGAGTGTGACGACGTCGCCCCCCCTTCAATACCTCCTCATGCGAAGCCCGGGATGGCACATGTGCTATCCCCAAGGGAGCACCAGATTGCCGATCTGCTTGTCAAGGGAACCTCCCTTTCGCAGATTGGCCAACTAACCCATTTGAAAGAAACCACCATCAGCACTTATAAGAAGCGCATCTTCAAAAAAACTGGCGTAAGGACTTTATCCGACCTTATTGCCGTGTGGGAAATCTACCGGTAGTTTTCTTCTTTTCCTGAGCCTGTTGTAGCATAACTTCTACACAAATCTCCGTTCACATACATTTTCCTGTCGTTTGTGTACACCGGATTGTTGTCTGGAGGGCAATTTATTCTCTTTGTGTGTCTATACAGGGCACGAAGCTCTGGAAAAGCAAAAGAGTTACATCTATTTAATTTACAATTTGAGAAATGAATTTGGACATTAACCAGTCGGATAAGACAGACCATCTACCTGGGACTTTCATTGATTTGATTTCAACGTATTGCTATGGATCGTAGATTTTTACTTGGTGTTTTCAAGAAGGCATTCGTTTTTGCTTTTTTAATCACGTTGTTCGGTGGAGTCGATAGCTTTGCCCAAACATCGGGATATGGCGATTTCATTATTTTCGAGGATTTCGGTAAGGCGATTCCAAATCACCCGGAACACGAATATTATTCCGCCGAAGAGAATACGATAGAAGGTGTCTCGGTGCCCGTTTATTTCAGGAAAGCCCCATTGGCCGATATCGATCCAAACAATTTGCTTTTTTATATTCCATCGAATCGCCCCGGTTCATACGGTCAGTCAAATTTTGGACCCCAGTACCGGGATAATGTCGGAAAAGGTTCGTACTCGATCGTAACGAATTCGCGCGGTTATCAGAATCGATATTTTCACCCAGGGTTAGATCATACAGATGCAGATACAGATGATGATGACGAATTGGGCTACATGTTGTTGGTTGATGCCCACTCATCCACAACATTGTATTTTGATCGAACGATCGAGGGCTTATGTGCGGGAACACGATTTGAATTTTCGGCATGGATTAAGGATGTAAACAATCAGAATAAGCCAAAACCACGCATTAAATTTGATATTTTAAATGCATTGGATGATGCGGTGATCCATTCTTATGAAAGTACGGATGATGATGTCACCCCTGCTAATACCTGGACGCAGATTACTACGGATTTCGAAATGCCACCTGGCGTAAATGAAATTAAACTCAGAATCACAAATACCGTAAATAATCATGATGGCAATGACATTGCTATAGACGATATTGGTTTCAGGCCAATGGGGCCGGCTTTGAATTTTGCAGTGAGCCCGCAGCTTCCCGTATGTGTAGGAGATATCGTAACGTTCACTGCCAATGTTATTAACGAAAGCGAAGCGTATCCTAACAATCATTTTGTATTGCAGCGCAGCCCAAAGGGCACCGACACGTGGGAGAACGTAGGTGATTATAAAACGAGGTCCGGGACAAACCCGGTTGAATTCAATGTCACAGCTACCGACGCGCAAGACAATTATGAATTCCGGGTAGTGGTAGCGGGTGATTCAACCACTTTAGACGCGGAATATTGCCGCGCGGTATCCGAACCGATTTTATTGCGTATAAATAATCAGTCTGCCACGATATCCGTAACGGGAGGTGCAGACGAAGTGTGCGCAGGTGACGCCGTTCAATTAACAGCCTTAGCGACGGGCAGCGGCATGGACGACCCGGAGTATACCTATGTTTGGGAACAGTCTGCTACTGCTAACCAAGATGATTGGGAAACGATAGTGGGTGCAACAGAAGCCACGCTAAATACAGGCGCTTTAACGGCAACCACTTATTATCGGGTCACGGCGTATGTGGGCGGATGTCCCGGTGCAGGTGCCTCTGATGTTTTTGAAGTCACCGTGAACCCAGTCCCCGATGCGCCTACGGTCGTTAACAGGATTACGTATGTGGGCGCTACAGGTGTCGAATATGATGCAATCGCATTAGCGGGCCATACATTGATTTGGTTTGACGAAAACAATAACCCACTTACATCAAATGAAAAACCTACCGTCAGCACGGAAATAGCCGGCGAGTTTACCGCCTATGTCGCCCAGCAGCATGACGGCACAGGATGTATCAGTGAGATTGTGCCGGTGACTGTTTTTGTAAAATCCATAGGGATATCTGTTGAAAAAGATGTCGATTTGGTTGAAATAGCTGGTGTAGGTAACCTGGAGTATACGATAACGATTCAGAACACGGGTGAATATGATTTATCGAAGGTGCAGGTCGCTGACGTATTGACCCAGGAAGATGCATCGGATGAAATCATTTTAAGTATCGGTGACCCGGTTCAAACCGGAGGTAGTGCGGCCAATAATACAAATGATATTTTGGAGATCGGTGAGACCTGGACTTATACGTTTGCTTATGCAGTGGGGCAGGACAGGGTCGATAATGGAGCCGACCTACTGAATAAAGTATCGGTGACTACTGAAGAAGGTGCGTCAGGTAACGACAATGCCGTAACAACCATCACGCAGTCGCCTTCTGTTGAAGTCAGCAAATCGGTTGACCAGGAGAATATCACTGCTCCTGCGACACTGAACTATACCATCACGGTTGAGAATACGGGTAACGTAAGCCTTACAGGCATTGCGGTTACCGATGTTGTTTCGCAGGACGGAGCCAGCACTCCGCTCACGCTGGGTGCGCCTACGGGTGACACCGATGAAGACGGTGAGCTGGATGTTGATGAGACGTGGGTGTACCAGGTTAGCTACGCAGCTATTCAATCACACATCGATAACGGGTCAGACATCGTGAACACGTTCACGTTTTATGCCGGCGAGTTGTCAGATGCTAGAAGTGATAATGCCACCACGACCATCGCGCAGTCGCCTTCTGTTGAAGTCAGCAAATCGGTTGACCAGGAGAGCATCGCTGCTCCCGCAACGCTGAACTATACCATCACGGTTGAGAACACGGGTAACGTGAGCCTTACGGGCATTGCGGTTACCGATGTTGTTTCACAGGACGGAGCCAGCACTCCGCTCACGCTGGGTGCGCCTACGGGTGACACCGATGAAGACGGTGAGCTGGATGTTGATGAGACGTGGGTATACGAGGTAAGCTACGCAGCTATTCAATCACACATCGACAACGGCGGCGAGATCGTGAACACGTTCACGTTTGATGCCGACGAGTTGTCCGATGCTAGAAGTGACAATGCCGTAACAACCATCACGCAGTCACCTTCTGTTGAAGTCACCAAGGCAGTTGACCAGGAGAGCATCGCTGCTCCTGCGAGACTGAACTATACCATCAGGGTTGAGAATACGGGTAACGTAAGCCTTACGGGCATTGCGGTTACGGATGTTGCTTCACAGGACGGAGCCAGCACTCCGCTCACGCTGGGTGCGCCTACGGGTGATACGGACGAGGACGGTGAACTGGATGTTGATGAAACATGGGTGTATGAGATCAGCTATGCAGCTGAACAGTCGCACATCGATAACGGATCAGACATCGTGAACACAATTTCCGTCACCACATTGGAAGGTGCGGAAGATACCGACGCGGCGGTGACCGAAATCACGCAGTCGCCATCGGCTACGGTGAGTAAGGTTGTCGATCAAACCAGTATCACGGCTCCCGCAACGCTGAACTATACCATCACGGTTGAGAACACGGGTAACGTGAGCCTTACGGGCATTGCGGTTACCGATGTTGTTTCACAGGACGGAGCCAGCACTCCGCTCACACTGGGTGCGCCTACGGGCGACACCGATGAAGACGGTGAACTGGATGTTGATGAGACGTGGGTGTATGAGGTCAGCTACGCAGCTATTCAATCACACATCGATAACGGGTCAGACATCGTGAACACGTTCACGTTTGATGCCGACGAGTTGTCCGCTGCTAGAAATGATAATGCCGTAACAACCATCACGCAATCACCTTCTGTTGAAGTCACCAAATCGGTTGACCAGGAGAACATCACGGCTCCCGCAACGCTGAACTATACCATCACGGTTGAGAACACGGGCAACGTAAGCCTTACGGGCATTGCGGTTACGGATGTTGTTTCACAGGACGGAGCCAGCACTCCGCTCACACTGGGTGCGCCTACGGGCGACACCGATGAAGACGGTGAACTGGATGTTGATGAGACGTGGGTGTATGAGGTCAGCTACGCAGCTATTCAATCACACATCGATAACGGGTCAGACATCGTGAACACGTTCACGTTTGATGCCGACGAGTTGTCCGCTGCTAGAAATGATAATGCCGTAACAACCATCACGCAATCACCTTCTGTTGAAGTCAGCAAATCGGTTGACCAGGAGAACATCACGGCTCCCGCAACGCTGAACTATACCATCACGGTTGAGAACACGGGCAACGTAAGCCTTACGGGCATTGCGGTTACGGATGTTGTTTCACAGGACGGAGCCAGCACTCCGCTCACGCTGGGTGCGCCTACGGGTGACACCGATGAAGACGGTGAGCTGGATGTTGATGAGACGTGGGTGTACCAGGTTAGCTACGCAGCTATTCAATCACACATCGATAACGGGTCAGACATCGTGAACACGTTCACGTTTTATGCCGNCCTACGGGTGACACCGATGAAGACGGTGAGCTGGATGTTGATGAGACGTGGGTGTACCAGGTTAGCTACGCAGCTATTCAATCACACATCGACAACGGCAGCGACATCGTGAACACAATTTCCGTCACCACATTGGAAGATGCGGAAGATAGCGATGCGGCGGTGACCGAAATCACGCAATCGCGGGCGGTTTCAGTGACCAAAGAAGCTGATAAGGAAATCGTTAGCGCCGCAGGCGAAACGATTATCTACACAATTACGGTGACCAACACGGGCAACGTGACATTGGAGAACTACACGGTGACCGATGTACTGTTCCCCGATTGGAGTGGAAGTATCGACAAGCTTGCGCCAAAGGCCGTCCGCCCGTTCGAGCTGGAGTACACAGTTACGCAGACCGACATCGACAACGGCGGTGTGATTAACGTAGCCCATGTCGGCGGTGAGAACCCCGATGATCCGGAACACGAAGATGAAATCGAAGTGCCCGTAGAGAAAAACGCAGAAATCCGCGTTACTAAGGCCGCCGACCGTGAGTCGTTTAGCGACGTAGGCGAAGTAATTACATATACCATTACGGTAACCAATACCGGTAACGTGACACTTTCAAATGTCGTGGTAACAGACATCCTCTTCCCGGACTGGAAAGGCGAAATTGCCAGATTAATCCCGAAAGTTAGTCAGCCGTTCGAGCTGAAGTATACCACTACCGAAGCCGACGTGGAAAACGGAAGCGTACACAACTTAGCACGGGTAGTTGCCGAAGATCCCGAGGGTGAAATGCCAAGACACGAAACGGAAGTTGAAGTACCCGGCATATTCGGCCCGGTAGCCAACGATGACGGTGCGAGCACCGATCAAGGCAGTCCGATTACCATCAACGTAGTAGCCAACGACGAAGCCGGTAGCACACCGATTGTGGCCGCGACCATACGGTTGGTTGAACCGGGTACCGGTAATGCGGTAACTACGGTAACCATCGCGGGTGAAGGTACGTATGCGGTGGGTGCCGATGGAACAGTGACCTTTACGCCTGATGCAGCATACGTGGGTACCAGTACAATTACGTATACAGTTGAAGATGAAAACGGACTAAAATCCAATGCAGCTACCGTTACGGTCATTGTGGAAGGCGTCGCCGCTGAAATTGCTCCTACGGCGGTAGATGACCAATCTACCACACGGTCCGGCCAATCCGTAACCATTACGGCACTGGCCAATGACCAACCCGGTAGTAGTCCGATTGTTCCTGCGATGGTGCGCCTTATCGATGGGTCCGGAAACCGTTCAACCACGGTAACCATTCCCGGTGAAGGTCGGTACAGCGTAGACGCGCAGGGTGTGGTAACCTTTGAGCCGGCTAATGGATTCACAGGAAACAGTACCGTCAACTATGAAGTGACCGACGAAAATGGATTGGTGTCCAACGTTGCTACGATCAGCGTCACTGTTGAGGCCCGGCCATTCAAAATACCGAACGTATTCACACCGAACGGTGACGGCAAAAACGATGTGTTCGAGATTATCGGTATCGAAGGATTTGACCGTGTGGAAATCACGGTGGTGAACCGGTGGGGCAACGAGGTATACCGCAATAATAATTACCGGAACACTTGGGATGGCCAGGGATTGAACGAAGGTACATTCTATTACGTGATTATCACCCACGACGGCGGTCGCCAAGAGCGGTATGCGGGTTGGGTACTTATAAAGAAGCAGTAAGGTAAAGCAACGAAAACAATGGCTATGAAGCGCATTATAAAATTAGCAGTATTCGTGATCTGCCTGATGGCGGCCGGTGAAACGCGCGCCCAGCAGAACATCCAGTTCACGCAATACATTTTCAACTCGATG
>NZ_JAMXAY010000049.1 GCF_025460835.1 Parapedobacter soli
AAATACCGTGAAAAGGTGCTAAAACTTTAAAAGCGAAATCCCTGTCTTTATTCCTTGTTTTTTCATTTTTATGTTATCATTCATCCCTCAAACTATCCACCGGATTGGCCACCGCTGCCCTTATCGCCTGCCAGCCTACGGTAAGCAGGGCGATGACCACGGCAGCCAATCCTGCCACCGCGAACATCCACCACTGGATATCGATGCGGTAGGCGAAATCTTCCAACCACCGGTTCATCGCCCACCACGCAATGGGGGTGGCAATCAACACGGCTACCAGCACCAGCTTCACGAAATCTTTGGAAAGCAAGCCAATGATGCTGGATACCGTAGCGCCTAGAACCTTACGGATGCCGATTTCTTTCGACCGTTGGAATGCCATCAGTGTGGCCAGGCCGAAAAGCCCGAGGCAGCTGATAAAGATGGTGATGCCGGTGGCGGCGCGCACCAGTGTTTGGGTATTACGGTCGCCTTCGTAATACTCCTCGATGAATTTATCATAAAACCGGTATTCAAATGGAACGCCGGCATACACGTTATTCCATTCTTTTTCAATGGCACCGATAGCTCCTTGCCATTGGCTGGGCTCTTTGGGTAGTTTGATGTTGAACGTATGCAGGCGGTTTTTGGCAGAAGTAATGACCGACGGTGGAATTGCTGCCCGCAGCCCCATCTGATGGAAGTCGTCCACTACCCCTACGATGGGATAGGTGTTGCCGTTGGCGGGGAGTACCAGCAACTTACCGATGGCTTCCTCCGGCGAAGAAAAACCATAGGCGTCCACCGCCTTTTTGTTGATGACCAATTCGTTTATCGTGTCTGAAGTACGGAAATTACGGCCGGCAAGTAGTTCCATTCCGTAGAGACCGATGTAATCCGTGTCGGCCATTTTCATATGCAACGCTTGTTGGATTTCAACGGTATCCCGGAAATAGCTATACACGTTGCTCACCATGCGATTATCCATCGGGCGGTCACCTAGCGCCACATCGGCAAGCGTGGGCAGTCGCTTCAGCTCATTGAGCAGCACAAACTCCTTGTCCTTATTCTCGGGGCGGTTGTAGACTTTATAGGGCACATCTACCGTGATAATGGCTTCTTTATCGAACCCCAGGTCTTTATTCAGCGTGTATCGGATTTGCTGCCCCATGATGACAGCGGAAACGATGAATACCTGGGCCACCAGAAACTGGGCGACAATCAGGCCTTTGCGGAGCGACAGCCGATTTCGTCCGACGACATTTTCGGTTTGGCCTTTCAGCACGTTGACCGTGCTGATGCGTGTGGATAAGAAAGCCGGATAAAGTCCGGAAAGCAAGGAGATCGCGGCAACAAGGAGCAGTGTAAACAGCAGCGTGCTGCTATAATCTAGATAATCGAACATACCCTCCGGCAGGAATGCCGAAAATAACCGGCTGGCAAGGAACGTGAGAAAAAACGACAGGGCCAGCGCAAGTAGCGTTACCATAAATGTTTCACCGATAAAATGCCGGATCAGTGTGCCTGCGGTGCTGCCCAGGGTTTTGCGGATGCCGATTTCGCGGGCCCGTTGGGGCAGGAGAGCCGTGCTGAGGTTGATGTAATTGATGCAGGCCAGTACTAGGAGGAAGGCCCCTACTGCCATCAGCCCGTACAATACGTTCTTATTTGCGGTGCGTGTCTGCGCACCGTAGTTAGTAGCAAAATGCCTTTCAGACAAGGGTAGCGGTTCATACCAGCGTTCAAGATGGTATTTGGCAAACTGCTCGGCATTGAATTTCCGACAAAACACATTCACCTGATCGACAATACCCTGCGGATTGGTGTGGGGCAGCGCCTTCACAAACACGAGGTCGTTAGAGCTCATTCCGCCCCAATGCCCGTCGTTCAGGTCGGCTTCGCTTATGCGCATAAATTCGGTGTTGTTCCCATTAAAGCTATTGGGATAATCAAGGGCAGCTACAACACCCGATACCTGTTTATGCAGGGTGTCATCGTAAATGAGGGTTTTCCCCAATACCTGGTCCGGCGCCAAGCCGGGGAAATATTCCTGTGCTTTCTTTTCCGTAAGCACGACCTGATCGGGGGCGTTGAGCGCGGTCCCCTTATCGCCTGCCAGCCATCGGTAAGTGATGAGATCAAAATAGTCGGGCAGGGTGGTCACCTGTTCGGTACTTCGGTCAAATACCATGGGCGTTTGCCCTTGCGCTGCCGGTACGGATACCGTATTATAGTACTTGTAAAACATAGGGACAACCAATTCCGTGCCCGATACATCCTGGCGCAAGACATTGACTACCGGTTTTTCGATGCCAGCGAAGCCACCTTCCCGTCCGTCTTTATCACGACTTTTATTAACCAGCTGAAAAATCTGATCGGCCGCGGGAAGTTGTTTGTCGAAACTGTACTCGTAATCCACCATGCGGAAGATAATCCAGCAGGCGCTGATGCCAATGGCGAGTCCAAGGACGTTTAGCGCCGTGAAAAGGCGGTTGCGCCACAGGTGGCGGAGTGTGGTTCTGAACGTATTGTTAATCATTTCACTAGATTTTAGACAACAGACATTAGACTGGCCTGTCTTTATTCCTTGTTCTTCTTTTATCTTTAATCCAACAAATCATTCATCCCTCAAACTCTCCACCGGATTAGCCACCGCCGCCCGTATGGCCTGCCAGCTTACGGTAAGCAGCGCGATAACCACCGCAGCTACTCCGGCCGCCGCGAACATCCACCACTGGATATCGATGCGGTAGGCGAAATCTTCCAACCACCGGTTCATCGCCCACCACGCAATGGGTGAGGCGATGACGATGGCCAAACACACTAACTTTACAAAATCTTTGGAGAGCAACGCAACAATGCCCGAAACCGTTGCCCCCAGCACCTTGCGGATACCGATTTNTGAGGCGATGACGATGGCCAAACACACTAACTTTACAAAATCTTTGGAGAGCAACGCAACAATGCCCGAAACCGTTGCCCCCAGCACCTTGCGGATACCGATTTCTTTGGTGCGTTGGAACGCCGTGAGCGTGGCCAGGCCGAATAAGCCGAGGCAGCTCACCAAGATGGTCACGCCGGTGGCCAATCCGATAAGTTTAGCCATCCGGTATTCGGACTCGTACAGGCGCTTTATCCGTTCATCGTTAAACCGGTATTCGAAAGGCGCGTGGGGATAGATGGCCTTCCATTCTTTTTCCATTGTCGCAAAAGTTTTTTTCCATTGTGTACGGTCGGCCGGTAGCTTGATATTGAAGGTTTGCAGGTTGTTTCGTTTGTTGGAGGCCCCCAATGCGAGTGGTTCGATTTCCACGTGGAGATCTTTCTGGTGGAAATCGGCGATGACTCCGACAATGGGGTATTGCACGTTGCCCATCATGGAAACCGTCTGGCCGATGGCGGCCTGCGGTGTTGTAAAGCCAAATGCCTTACGGGCCGCATCATTGATGATGATATCGCGGAGGGTGTCGGTCTGCTGGATGTTGGTGCCTGCCAGTAGTTTTAGCTGGTAGAGGCCGAGGTAGTCCGCATCGATGTATTTGCGGGGCATATTGAGCTGTACCCGGCCGGTGTCGGCGTTATAGTAGAAGCCCGTACCCCAGTGGTTGTTATTCAGTGGCTCATGGCCCAACGCGATGGCTACGATTTCGGGGTGCTGCGCCAGTGCGCGTTTGTAGATAAAGGGGTCGATGTCTCCGCCCTGGTCCGACCGGTAGGGCATCTGGATATTGACCACCGCATCATGGGTAAACCCCAGGTCCTTATCCAAGGTGTAGTTGAGCTGCTGCCCGATGATGAGGGCGCTGACGATGAACACCTGTGCGATAACGAATTGGAAGACAATGAGGGTTTTCCGGAGGTTGAGCCGCGCTCCCCCGATCATTTTCTCGCCCTGCCCTTTCAGCACCTGTACCGTGCGCACTTTGGTGATGAGCAAGGCTGGATAGATGCCTGCAGCTAGGGTGATGACGGCGAGCAGCGATGCAAGGAAGGCTATCAATCCCATGGGGTTAGCAAAGGCCTGCATACCTTCCGGGATAAATTCGGGGAACATGGCCATAAACAAGCCGGTCAAAGGAATGGCCAGCAGCAAGGCTACTACGGTAATGGCCAGAGTCTCCACGAGGAAGCTGCCGATCAGCGCTCCGGGCGTGCCACCGAGCGTCTTGCGCACACCGATTTCCTTGGCGCGCTGGGGAACCTGCGCCGTACTTAAGTTGATGTAATTGATACAGGCCAGGATGAGCAGGAAAAACCCGATGCCCATGAGACCGTACAATACGTTCATGCTGGCCGACCGTGAGCTGGTGGCGTATTCGCCCGAAAAGTGTTTTTGGGTGAGCGGAATAGCATCAAACCAGGCCTCGAAGCCGTATTCCCGCTGCGATTCTCCGGCAAACTCCAGTCGTGTTTTTGTGGCAAAATCCACAATGGGCTGGATGGATGAACCCGGGGTCACTTTTACGAAAACGATATGCGCGGAGTTGGACCCCAGCCAATTGTCGGACGACCATTGTTCCGCCGGTACGGCTATGAATTCCTTTTCTTCAAAACTGCTGGGGTAGTCGAGGTCGGCAACTACGCCCGTTACGTTCCGTGCCACCGTATCGTACATGAGCGTCTTGCCGAGAATGTTTTCCGGTTTCATGCCGGGAAAGTATTCCGCGGCACGCGATTCGGTAAGCACTACCTTGTCTGGAGCGTTGAGGGCGTCTCGTTTCGAGCCGGCAAGCCAACGGTGAGGCACCATATCGAAATAAGCCGGCAGGGTAGCCACCATTTGCGGGTCTTCCACTTTTCTCTCCGGCCGGTCGCCCGTAGGTGGTATCGTGAGTGTTTCGATGTATTCGTCGTATATCGGCACCACCAGCTCCACACCGGAAATCCCCTCCGAAAGTAACGGCGCCAGCGGCAACGGCACGCCACCGAAGCCACTTTCTTGCCCATCTGCTTTGAACCGGCCCACGATCTGGTAGATATGTTCGGCATCGGGGTGCGACTTGTCAAAGCTCAATTCGTAATCCACAATACGGTACACCACCCAGCACGCGCTGATACCGATGGCGAGGCCAAGTACATTTAGCGCCGTGAAGAGGCGGTTGCGCCACAGGTGGCGGAAGGTGGTTTTTATGGTGTTTTGCATACTATCTTTTCGGGTGCGGGCCTGATGGCCCGGGAGCCTTTATTTATTCCGTAAAGGAAACACAGATTTGACGCCAAAAAATCAATACATTGATAATGAGCGTAATGAAAATACAGTGGAGTGTCCGAGTGTTCGATATCGAACACTTGCTGTTCACTTACGGACAATCGATTTGAGCCATGACTATCCTGAAATACCTACACATTTCGCTATGTGTATAAAATTGAATATATTTACACATTAATTAGTAATGACATGCGTACAAATATCGAATTAGATGACCAATTGGTCAAACAGGCCCTGCAAATCAGTAAACTGCGAACCAAAAAAGATGTAGTGCATGAAGCGTTGAAACAATACGTTGCCTCGTTGAAGCGTAAGAAGCTATTATCGTTGCGGGGAACGGACACATGGGAGGGTGATTTGGAACAGATGCGTAGTGTATGAGAGAACCGCTGATCTTTGATACTTCGGTGTGGATTAATTTCCTTAATAAGAAAAATACGCCTGAGGCGGAACTATTGGAGACGTACATTCTTGAAGACGCGGAAGTGCTCATTACCCCTACTATTCTGCAAGAAATTTTGCAAGGCGTACTTGACGATAATAAATATAGCCAAATCAAAGAAACACTTTCCTATTTCCAACTATTGGAGATTCCTGCTTATCAAGCGGCCGTGGGAGCGGCGGAGTTGTTCCGGTCGTTGCGAAAACATGGTGTCACCGTTCGTAAAAGCAATGATTGTTTAATCGCATATTTCGCTATATGGTTTGCAGTGCCGCTCGTGCACAGCGATCCGGATTTTGATTTGATGGTAGGACACAGTGGATTATCCGTGTGGTCTGTTCCTCGTTAATGGAATCCATTCATGGCGGACAAAATCTGGGAATAGCTCATCAGCAAATATAACGGCATAACCAAGCAGTCCATCGAAACGGATTTGAACAGCTACGTTACGCAGGAAACCGTCAGCGGTGTATTCAAGATGGTTGCCGAGAAAGAAAGTGCCATCCGGGACAATTCGGTGTTCCGTACTACCTCCCTTTTGAAGAAGGTGTTTGGCGCTATTGATTAGCCTCTGGAAGGTCGGATACGGGACCGTGAACAGATACGATTGCCGGGATAGGGCATCTTTCATTGGGTATAAATACCTATAAATAGGTATTGCAGGTGTGGCTTGTGAGCAGCTATCTTGCGGGAAATTTGTCTATCTAAAAAAATGATCATGAATTACGTAATGATGAAGATCCGCCGGCGCCATTTTATGTCGGTTCTGGTAATGCTAACAATTGGTTTTACCGTGATGTCGTGTAGTAAAGATAAGGATCCAGTCCCGGAAGATGACGCGGCTTTGGAGACTGAAATCGGTAACATTACCGGCTTCGGAGAGGTCTCCGGTACGCCGCAAGGCACCCCATTCCGGCTTCCGGATGGCGTTATTGTGGATGGAACAATAACTGGGGACGACTGTGCTGATGCAGTAAAGCATATTGGTAGTGGGTATTTTGTAACCCTATGCGTTGCTCTTCGGAACGAAAAAGACCAAGCGATAACGATTACGCTTCCAGGCGGACTGATTTTGGTGTCTGAAACTACCGAATATCAGCATGGGGTGGTGCTGGGAACAACTACTATTGTCCTTCCGCCGGAGACGACCATACGTTTTGCGCTACATACTTACTGTGGAAATGCTAGCAGGGATGCTGCCGACTCAGAGGCCGTTTATACATTCGGGCCGTTAACGAATAGCAAACTCTTGGAGCGGTTGGTGAATGACCTTAGCCGTAAAAAGATTGAGATTTCGGACTATTGGGTCGATGGTACGACTACCCAAGCCTATGATGAACTCGAAGATACAATTCAAACGTTGCTTTGGCTGGTCACCGATACGGAGGAAAGTATGGATTGGGAGACATTTGAAAACATCTATAATCAGCTGATGAACGAATTGCCCAATAAATAACGGGGTAAGGATCATCCAGCGGCAAATAAATCATTCAACGCTTCGGTCATGCTGGGGTGTGTAAAGATCATATTGGCCAATGTATCGTAAGTGAGACCCGCATGGATAGCCAGCTGCACGGTGTTGATCATTTCATGTGCTTCAGCACAGCATAATGTACAGCCCAGGATGCGTCCGGTTTTTACGTCTACCACCGCTTTAAGCAAGCCGCGCCGCTCGTTTAAGATGGCGGCTTTCGGGATGGCACTCGCCGGAATTTTAAGAATCTTCACGTCGTATCCCTGATCCCGTGCTTCCTTTTCGCGCAGGCCGGCCTGGGCTAGGGGCGGAGTGACGAACACACAGGTCGGATAGGGTTTCCGGTCGTTCAACGAGGTGTATTGGTCGTTGCCGGCAAGCTGGTTGCGGATGATTCGGAAATCATCGAGCGAAATGTAGGTAAACTGCGGACCGCCGTTGCAATCGCCGATTGCCCAGATGTGCGGCACGTTGGCTTTCAGTTGGCGGTCGACCTGTATGTATCCCCGTTGGTCTGTTTGGATGCCTGCAGCGTCGAGATTCAAGCCTTCGGTATTGGGTTTCCGGCCCGTGGCCAGGAGCACGGCATTGGCCTCCACGGATTTTCGTTGCCCGACGTGTGTAAAATGAACCTTTACTAGCTCGTTGTTCACATCTTCCACCTTTTCGATGTTGACATCATTTAGGATGCGAATCGTTTTATCGGTGAGGATTTTGAAAAGTTCGCCGGCGACGTCCTCGTCTTCGTCCGGAAGGAATCGTGTGCGCCTGTCCAGCACGGTCACCTCCGTGCCGAACTTGGCAAACATATCGGCAAACTCCAGTCCGATGAAGCCACCGCCGATGATGACCAGCTTTTCGGGCTTGCCCGCCTGGGCGATCAGCTCCGCACTGGTGAATACCTTTTCGGAGTCCATCCCTTCGATTGGCGGAATGGCCGGCTGTGAGCCGGTATTGATAAAGATACGTTCCGCTTCGAACCGGGTTTCCCCGCCCGCTGCCAGTTGGATGGCTACCTCGTGTGGGGATCTGAATGCCGCTTTTCCCGTTATGATTTCCACGTTTTCCAGCTTGGCCAGTTTTTCGAAGTTCTTTTGCCGCAGTGTGGCGGTCAATAGGTCTTTGATTTCATGGGCACGCGGATAGTTGGTGCCCTTCTCTGCCTCCACGATGAGTGATTTGGTGGGTATGCAGGCGATATTGATGCAGGCCCCCCCGTACATATTGGCCGATTGCTCGACAAGCGCCACGGATTCGCCCCGTTTGGCGAGGAACGCGGCGAGGGTTTTTCCGCCCTTGCCGAAACCGATGATCAGGTTCTTGACGTGCTGTTTTGTTTCCATATTGCTTACCCGTTAAGATAGTGGTCAGTTTATATACCCGTGAGCTGTCAAATAGTTTTAACCGCTTAGAAATGTTTTGAAAGCTCGTCGGCAATTACCCGGTACCCTTTGTCCGAAGGATGCAGTCCATCGTACGTCATGTCGATGGCCGCTTGGGGGTAGGGATAGTCGTCGGCCTCGGGGTTGAAGGGGATTTCTGTATACGCCGGATACCGGTATTTGCGGTACTCATCTGCCCCTGGCGCTTTCAGCCACTTGAACTTCACCAGTTTATTGAGCTTCAACTTGGGGTGGTGGTACAGGTCGACCACTTCGAACCCGGCTTCCTGACCGATCGCTCGGATGGTGTTGGCGAATTGTTCCAGTAACTGGCCGTTCCTATTTGGCTTGTACGAGCCCCAGGCGTTGTTCTTATAGTCGTTGATATACACAAAATCGCCCCGCTGCATGGGTGTGATGAGGATGATGGGCGCATCGGGGTTCAGCTGCTTGAGCTTGTCGGTGATGATGCGGAAGGCACCGCTGGTGGTACCGGTACCCGTGTTGTTCCGGTAGTCGGCCATAGACCCGAGGGGCAGCCCCGCCCACCAGTCGTTCGTGCCGAGGAACACCGTATAATAATCGGCCTTTACCAGTCCGAGGTTCTCAATTTGCTCGGCAATCTTTACCGCCGTCCATCCGTTGTGCCCTTGGTTGATGTAGCGGAGGTGGGGGTGTCTTTCTGTGACGAGTGTCATGTACCCTTTGGTGATGCGGTGATCCGTCTCGTCGGGATGTTCGTTCAGGTAGGTGATGGAATCGCCGAGGGCGAGCCAGGTTTGCTGGGGTTGGCCGAAGGAGCAGCAAAACAAAGCGGCAACTAAAAATAAAAGTAGATGTTTCATGGAATTATTCATTTTCTTTCAGCATCAAATGCCCGTAAAGCGCAGTTAACAAATCACACGGTTCCATATCGATAGCTTTCGCGATGAGGTAGAGCTCATCCGCCCGCAGTTTGGCTGTCGGTGTCAACGTCAGTTCATTCATCCGCGCTTTGCTTAGTCCGGTACGCCGGGCAACCATCGATTTGTTGACCGACCGCTTCGCCAGTATTTCGCCTAATGGTGTCATATTCCTAGTCGTTTGTTCAGGTAAATATCCTATTTGTATAGAAAATGTTAACAATTATTTGTTTTATTGAAACAATGTCTTTACGTTTGTATTGAAAATCTATACAAACAATAACTTATTATGAAAGAAATCATCAACCAACAACTCGTGGAGCGGCTGACCCAACGCATGGATTTGCACCGTATTTTCCTGTTTTCTTACCCCTATCTGGAAGAAGAGCGGCCACATCTACTATTGATCGTGAACCCGGTAAAGGGGATTGCGCCGAAGACGATGGCCCCCATCGTATCATTATGCCTTTCGGATGGTGAGGAAATCCCGTTCGATCTGGTGCTTACGGGCGAGTGGCAGAACCAGCTAAAGCAGGGAAGCCTGTATTACACCTATGCCTCGTTGCCGCAGCACGAGCTGTATGCCGCTTCCAAGAAGGGAAACCCGCTGTTTTCGCATAAAACCATCACCGGCTTGCTGGAACTCGCGGAGCTCAACTATGAAAAATGCCGTAAGGGGTCGGATGAATTCCGCGGAGGTGCGGAGAACTTTGTTGCCAAAGGCGATTATGGGCAAGCGACGTTTATGCTACACCAATTCTTGGAACTGCGGTTAAAAGGGTTCCAGGCCACCGCCGGTATGAATGGGGGGAAATCACATAATGTCGAGCACCTGATGAAGGGTTTGCGGGGGGTACTGCCGCAGTTGCAGGCTATTTTCCCATACGATAGCCCATCGGTTGATTTATTCCGCCTGCTGGATCAAAGTTATACGAAGGCGAAGAAGGGGGAGTCGATTGATATCGAAGTAGAGGAGTTTAACATTTTGGTGGATAAATGCGAACAAGCGAAGGCCGCGATGGATGAGATGGTGGCGTCTATGGTGTCGCGGGTCAATACGTATCGGGAGCAATTGCCGAAGGAGGTGGAAAAGCCAGCCGAACCGGTCTTGGCAAAGCCCGCAAAAGAGCAGGTGGCGGCTCCGGCAACGCAATTGGTGTGCGACGATTTCAGTGGCTTTCCGTGGCCGGAGCAATACAAGCGGGATGTCAATAAGCTGTTGGAGAAAATCCGTCAAAGCCATAACCCCGAACAGATTGTGATGCTTAACTATCATACGGGTGGTTTTTCGGGCAATTACCTGTTTCGGCCGGAAGAGCGGGAGGACAGTGAAGGAGGATCGAAAGTGGAACTTTACCTCGTGGTGTTGATGAACAACAAAGGGCCATTCCATTTCCGCTCGATGCAGGTGGGGGAGGCTAGTGCGATGGTGGTATACCTCAATACGAAAACCGTACAGAAGAACTTGGCGGAAGGCAACCGTTTTTTCCATACGCTGTGGACGAAAGGGCGGGTATTGCGTAGGAAATCAACTTTCGAACCATCTTTTGACCTTGCAGATATTGACTGGAAAGCCGAGCATGAGCGGGTCGAGAAAACCTGGCGGAACGCCAAGGCTTGTATGGGCAATTTGAATGAGCTTATCCAAAACGCTCCCGAACTGAAGCTCGACACTTGCTTTTTATTACTGCGAAACCTGCTGGAACTGGGGGTCAACACCTATTTGCGGTGTGCGGTGGGGTTTGTGCCTTATGGGGTGGATTTATCGGAGTTGATTGATTGGAGTGGGGTAACAGGCCGGAAACTGCTGGATTTTATATATCCCACCAGTGACATGGAAACAGCTCGTATGCGTTTGATCTTAACCCCACATGCGGTGTGGTGGCAAAACATCGAGATCGGTCTATCGAGTGCCTCGCAACCGTTTTATAAAGATCGGGCGAAAGAAATCGTGCAATTTTTTGAAGGAATTTGCGAGGAGGTGGTAAAGGAGTTGGAGGGGAAGGTGGCGCAGCATATCGGAGAGGAGATAAAGGCGTGAGTGTATTGTTTGGCGACAATGAGGTGAGCGTGTTTTCCACGGAATGCTCGCTCACGTATTCCAGCTTCATCTACTGCATGATGCTGAACCGACTGAGTCGCGGGTATTCTGCACAGGAACTGTCTTTTCTGCTTGGTCAGGATGATGATTTCGTGGCAAACCTAGAGCGGTTTAAACGGTTCGATATGGGGGTAGAGTTGTACCAGCAGTTACGCAAGGTTTTCCATCATGCATCTTTTATTCAACCCCAACATCACGGAGAAAACGAACTGCGACATGAAATGCATATTTGGAAGGCAGGTGAGACGGTTTTCTATCGGATGGAGTGTTACAAGAGCCAATTTGAAAGCATAACCTTGTTTCAACTCAGCGAAGAGGATCCGGAAATTGGTAAATACAGGTATAAGAATTCTGTAATGATTTATCAACAACAGTCATTAAATGCATTGTATACAATGTTGACGAGAGGTCTTTTCGACAAACCAATTGAAGCACAGGAACTCTATAGGCTACTCGACCGTATGTCAGAAAATATAATAGACCCGATTTACTTCAAAACGGAACTTCATAAGCTAGTTGGGCGTAAAGGAAAAGCTCCTTTGAAGCGGACAAAACGACGGAGTTATAGTTATCGTTACGTACTGCATCCGGGGGTAGACTTGGAAGAGGCAACAGATTTCGTTTGCCAAAAATTCGATGAACTATCATGAAAGTTGAAACAGAATTTATCGATGTGCCAAGAGACTGCAAAATTTCCTGCGAACTGGTGGGGATGGCAGTTCCTGATTTTTTACAATTGATGGTCGATCATTTCAGCTATGCTCATATGCACATGCACAACATCTCGGAGTTCGATATGGCAACAAAAGCGTTTTTGGGGGCGAATCGGCTACTCGGTGAAAAGGAAATTGAACCTGCAAAGCACCTATCAACCGGTCAAAAGGAACGCTTCCTGAAACTGTTCCGGCAGGTGCTCAAAACGTCCACTAACCGTAATTACAGCTTTCCTACACGAAGGAATAAGGTAAAGGTGCTTGCTGGTGAACTCCTACAGATATATGAAAAGGGGCTCGACGTTAAAGGGGTGATTTATTATGACGAGGAAACGAGGATCAACTTAAGTGAAGAATTTTTATGTATGTCCCTCTTCTTCCAACGTACGCCAACGGAATTACTGAACGCCGTGATGCTGCGGATATCCTATGCTGAGTTTTATGCGCGATACCATTTAAAACAAGAAGAACATAACCCCGCCATGGCCTTTTTTCTTCGAGTGATGGACGGATACGGGAATATACAGAATCAGGAATACCTAAGCTCCCAGTCCTTTAAGGAGTACTTTCTGTGGGACATACAAGAGTTTCGAACACGTTACCTCTTTTATCGTAACCTCGATGACCGCATTGACGCGTACCGCGAAAGGCTCGAAGAAATTTATCAACAAATTCAAAAACCCTACTTTGACCATGACTAATTTAGAAAACATAAACATCACACACGAATTCCAACAGGTGTGTGACATCTTTAAATTAAGTCCGGAACAAATCGTTCAGGATTTCATAGACCATGTATCGATAGCCGAATACATGTGTGATCCGTTTTCTCCCACACGCTGGGCGAATACGTTCGTGCTCGAATACGTCATTGCGCAGGTGGAGTCGGAAGAGATCCTGATAAAGTACGGAGAGTACGGCGAACGAATCATCCAGGCCGTTCTGGCCAATCCGAAAGACGCAGAAGAAACTGCGAAGAAGATGGTGGATGAATGGCACAAAGCTGTTCTGGAAGACCGGATTAAGGAGGTGATGGAAGACAAGGACAAATCAAACAATAAACAACGTTAAAATCGAAACATTATGCCCTTCGCCAATCATACCCCCTACGACTACTTCCCACGCCGGTTACACCTGCGGGAGATCGGTAACCCTTACCTTGCCATCCGCCAGTTTTTTGATTGGGAGAACCTGCCGGAATGGCGCAACCAACTTGATAAATGGCTGCAAGCTTCGCTGAAGTCCGGCTTTCAATTGAGCCGTGAAGAGTTGGTGGAACTCTTTGTTCGATATGAATTCATTGATTATCTGGTGGAAGCCCTATCGCTTATCCGGCGATTGATGGACAGTACCTACATGCCAGACCAAGAACTTTATCGCCAAATGAGAAATGATATTGATAAACTTCTTCCCGACGAAATCAACACGGCTCGTGGTTATTTCAACAATAACTACAAGCCGAAGCTGTTCGAACGCGAAGAATATTACCCGTTCCATTTGGATGCCGACGAAAAGGAATATCCGCATGGCGTCATCCGTGATTTCTTCGACTATCAAAATCTACCCCAATACCGTGATGCTTTATACTGGTGGTATATCGTCGCCATTGATTTCACCAACGCAGACGACAGTAGGGGCAGCAACTATGTTTACAATCTGCATAAGCACCTCTTAAAGGTAATCGAGGCAGCACATTTGATTCATATCCGGTCGGCAAATGAAATGAAAGTCGGAATTTAAATCATCTCCGATATTTTTTGCCAGGCCTACGACTGGTATGGAATATCGAAGCAATAAAAATCTCTTTCTTCTCAGGATAAATTTTATAGACAATTAGAAATGGAAAAATACTCACAAGGGCCTCTCGATAGTTTTTTTTCTTCGTTGGGTAATGAAGCGGGCTATTTACTATCGATTGGATTTTACTTTCTACAGCTTGTTCAAAACGTTCACCCAAACCGGGAGAACGCTCCTCATACCAAAGAAATGAAGTCAAGTATTCTTTTTCGGCTTCAGGATGTAAAACTACGGTATAAGGCATTAGGTTTTTAATATGCGGGCTTTCGCTTTTACTTCTTCCCAAGTGGAGGTATTGATTTTCCCACTTTCATATTCAGCAAGCCTACGGTCGAGTTCGGATATAAAGGCCGGGTCATCCCAAGGGCTGCCTTTTGTAATTATATCATCTTCAACCATGGCATAAATGGCTTTTACCTTTTTGTCATCCGCAAAACGGATATAGTCATATAACTTTTCACGTATGGTCGTATTACGCATAATAAACAGTCTACTCAACATCACGAAGATACAAATTCCTCATGAAAGATGATAAATAGTTTATAACTCAATAGCATTAATTCACTTAATACCAGAATGATGAATCCATATTTGCACATGAACAGCGGTGGTATCGCCAAGCATAACGACTTCTCCACCCACGACGATTCCCAAACCACCAACCACATCTACCTTCATCCCGGCCCCAATCAAGGTGAATTTGACAACTGGATGCGGAAGATAGGTTCGCTATTGCAGGTGGTGGCTGAACACACGGCACTCAAACCGGTGTTGGAATTGATAACCGCTGTCTTCGAACCACAGCGGCTGTTCTTAATCAACCACCCAGCACTACCCGAGTTGGATGTTGAGGCTTATACCGAAATTCTGGTGGTGATGGATGGTTCGCAAATCACCTCAAAGAAAATCACGAAAGGTATGCTGGACATGGCATGCTTTCCGCAAAAGAACGTGGTGATGCACTTCGAAACCGCCAACAGAATCGAACGGGGGATTGAAGACGGTCACCCGCGTTACTGCACGGTTTGCACCGAAGAACACCTCGTGTTTTCAGGTAGCCCCTATCGGCTTGCGAAACCCACTGAAGAGACGCTGGAGAAGTTGAAAGATGAACTGCCGGAACTGCGGGATCGGCTATTCACGCAATCGGAGGTATTCCTATCGGAAGCAAAGCGGATGCTTGAAAGCCAATCGTCCAATTTAGCAGCATTGATGTTGCATCACTGCGTGGAGCACCTGTATAAGAACATCTTATTCGGATACAACCACAAATTCTATACAACACATCGTATAGCCAAGCTCCAGTCAAAAGTCGAGAAATGCATGCTACAAGTATGTGCTCAACTGAATAGGCACACCATTGATGCGCTTGATACGACACTCAGTGTAATAACCACACCTTATTGCAATGTAGAGGAAATCTGGAATGCGGAGCGCGTATTTGATGAGGTAGGTAACACATTGAAGATTGCGAAAGCTTTGTTTGAGAAGCGAGCGACGTTACTATCTGGAGGTTCTGGTAACCCTTACCAAAGTGGAGACAGCGAAGAGCCCGCAGCACAAAAAAAAGAGTGGAACAACTAAAGACGGAATTGGCAGAAATTTCGGGCAATAGCGGCGGCTATAAATTTGACCGTGATGATGCCAATGATTATTGCAAATAACAAGGGTTGTAATATTTGTGCGTATTTGTTATTTTTGGTGTAGATGTATAACAAATCAAAAATATTGAAAATGCTCAAGGCTAAAAAGGCGGAGTTGGAAAGGAAGTATTCTCTTTCCGAACTTGGTCTGTTTGGTTCGTATGCGCGAGGTGAGGAAAATGATCAAAGCGACATTGATGTTTTGGTTGATTTCGACACTCGTATCGATGGTTTTCAATATATCCGGTTGGCACACGAACTGGAAGATTTATTCAATCACAAGGTAGACGTTGTTTCGCGAAAAGGGATTAGGCCAGTTTATCTACCTAATGTAGAAAAGGATTTGGTCCATGTCTGAACGGGAAATTTCGCTGCTGTTACTTGATATTGAACAGGCTATCACGGCTATTCTAGAATACACAGAGGGCTATTCATTTAACGATTTTGAGGAGGATGCTAAAACAAGACATGCGGTCGAACGCAATTTCGAGATTATTGGCGAAGCCGCATCAAGGTTATCTGCAAAATACAAAGCGCTAACCCCGCACATCCCGGCGAATTGATACGGGAAACGATAGAAGGAATACGCGAAGAAAGTAGATACAGGACACATCCGAGTGTTTTGGAAAAGTGCTGTCGCGGCTTTGTAAGGTTAAATTAACGTGCGGCCCACTCGCCCGGAGTAATGCCTTCCAACCGCTTGAACCTACGAATGAAGTAATTGACGTTATTGAAGCCGGCCTGATAACAGGCAGCGGTAACCGTCATTTGGGGGTCCGCAAGTAACTGTTTTACCCGCTTTATGCGCTCGCGGACAATGAATTCTACGGGCGTTTCGCCAAAGTGAGATTTGAATGACCGGAAAAACAGTGTTTTGCTCATGCCCGCCACGCGTGCCAGTGCATCTACGGAGATTTTTGCCGCCAGATTGCTTCGGATATATTCCAGTACCGGAGCAAAGTGCAACTCAGTGCCAGGATCGTTGCGCTGCACAAGCGCCAGGTGCTGGGTTTGGATGATGCGGAGCAACAGGGATTTTAGCGCGAGGTCTGCCAGCGCGTCTTTTGCAGGGTCGTCTTCCATGCTGATACTGATCAGCCGATTGATGCTGGAGGCGAGTTCTTTATTGTTTTGGAAATGGTAGCGGCAGAAATTAAGCTGCCAGCCATCCGGCAAGGCCGGATTGGGGTAATGCGTGTTGAGAAAATCCAGGTTTTTGTTTACCATATCCCAGTCGAGCGCAAGCGTGGCGCATTGTACCGGATGTTGCATATCCGCTTCGGGAAAATCGACCTTCATGGATACACCTTCCGGCAGGATAACACTTTGCCCGGGAACGAAATCAAACCGGTCGGAACCGGAGATAGACATGGTTTTTTTACCCCGAATCATGCTAGACACTACTAATCCATTATAAGATAGTGCCACATCCTTGGTTTGGTGATACGTCTCGAAAATATTCAGTTGGCAATCGTTCAGGTTGAATGACCTGCGGTGCTCCACAAGACTGTCCAATTTGGTGACATCACTCAAATTTATCGGCAAAAGATGATGTGCGCGCTCCATATGCTCCATCCCATTGGCTAAAATAAGGATGTTTTATGACACCACCAACCTAAGAGGGCATAACGGGAGGATAGTTCCAATAATAAAAACGATAGTTCCGTTCGCTCCAAGGGGATTACCGTAACCTTGTACCTTAAACGTAAAAAATGAACATTACACTCAAACAGGCTGAGGCGGCCGTAGCTGCAGCCAAGGCAAAAGCAGAAGAACTGAACACGCTGATGAACATCGCGGTGGTAGATAGTGGCACCAACCTGGTGGCTTTCGTCCACATGGACAATGCATGGCTGGGCTCCATCGACATCTCACAGAAGAAAGCACGTACTGCGCGCTATTTCAACATGCCCACCGGGGAGATTGGCAATCTGTCTCAACCGGGTGGGTCGCTTTACAATATCGAGCATTCCAACGGGGGCTTGATTACTTTCCCGGGAGGCGTGCCCCTGAAAAATGCGGTCGGAGAAATTATCGGTGCCATTGGCGTATCTGGTGATACCGTTGAAAACGACCACGCGGTGGCACAGGCTGGTGCAGACGCGATTGCCTAACCGGGTTGCGACGCCGTCCGCTTGACGGTTCGGCGTATTTTTACGGCCAAGGCCAGGTAACTTAATAGGCCGAAGATGGCCGTCAAAATGGCTAGCAACACCAGTGGGCGGCCGATGTCCGTGAATGAACCTTCCTGCGCGAGCAGGACCCGGTATCCTTGCAGGAAGTGAGTAAGGGGAATGACATCTGCCAGGGCGGCGATCCAACGGGGCATCTGACTAAGCGGCCAGGTGAATCCGCTTAGCACGAAGCTGGGCGTGGCAACGACCATCAGCACCTCGGTAGCTTTTAACTGATTCGGAATGAGTATGCTGACAAGTATGCCCATAAAGGCAGCAGAAGCAACGAATAAAGCGGACAGTAAGAGGGCCGGGGCAACTTGAGGTGGGGCTAATGGAACGCGGAAGTAATGTTGTAAACCCAAAAAGAACAGGCCAATTGGAATCATCATCAGCCAGTAGGGCATGCACTTGATAAGGATGGTTTTTAGTGGCGATTGGGTTGCTTTAAGCAGTTCCGTTTGGAAGGTGCCGCGCTCATATTCCTGAGCGAAACTCAATGCCAAGGCTAACAATAACACTTGTTGGACAATCGTAGCAAGCATGCCTGGCCAAAGGAAGCTCATGTAATTGGATGAGCGGTTATAGAGCCTGACGTAGTTGGTGCTAAACGATTCGTATTTTGAGGAAACGGCATAGTCGGGTGTGCCGCGCTTTCGGAGGGCTTCCATTTCAAGACCGGCATTTAACGAACCGAGCACGAGCTGAATGGAACGCGAAGCATAGTTGGCCGTAAGGATGTTGGCCAGATTAATGTTTACATCGATTTCTGGCGATCGGTTTTGGAGTATGTCGGCCTCAAACCGATCGGGAATAACCACGACAGCCTGTCCGTCTAAGGCAATAAGTTGCTGTTTGAGGTTTTTTCTGTCGGGTTTGACCGCGGTCACATGAAGCACTTCATTGTCTTCAAGCATATCGATTAACCGGTTGCTCAGTGGCGTATTGTCACTGTCTACAACGATGATATTGAGGTCCGTGACTTTCCCTTTTTCGTATACGAACCCGAAAAGGATGCCGTAGAGCACAGGGGCGCCTATGAAGAGTAACCGTAAAACCGAGTTTCCCCAAAACAAACGGAATTCCCGTTTCAAAAGCTGATAGAACGTTCGCATGTCTAATTGATGAAGGTAACGGTGGCATTATTGAGCAGGGTATCGGCCTGTGCTAACTCCGTAGGACGGGCTTTGACTTCATAAACAGCTTCTTCAAGCTCGTAATCCGGATACGCGGTGGTCACATTGGCATACTTGGGTAGCTGTTTGATAGTGGCTACGGTGGCATCAACGGATTGGTTAAGATAGGGAATACGTACACTGATTTGCTGGCCTTGCTGGAACCGGGCAACCTGGCTTTCGGCTAAGGTGAAACGGAACCAGGTGGTTTGCGGCAGGTAGCCGTTGAAAATGCTGTAGCCGGGAGTAGCCAACTCGCCGATATGCAGGGAAATGGTTTCAATGCTCATGTCGGCCGGCGCGATGATATAACGTTCGCTGGATGCCACTTCGGCTTCTTTCAATGCGCCGCTTGCGCGCTCCTGTTGCCCGAGGGCCATCAGTTTGTTCTCGACGCGGACGCCCGATTTTGCTTCTGCGAGTTCGGCAACGACAGCGTCGTATTGTGCCCTTGCGCCCTGGAACTTCGCCATGGCTTCGTCATAGCTTTGCGGAGATATAAGCGAATCGGCAAACATGGCTTCGACACGAGTGAAAGATTTACGCGCAAACTCGTATTGCTCTTTCAAAGCGTCGTGCTTTGCTTGCAGTTGCTTTAGTTGGTTGGGCGTGGCACCGCGTTCTGCCATTTCGTATTGAGCAGATGCTGAGCGGACTGCGCCCTGAGCTTGTGCAATTTTGGCATCCACTTCGGGCAAGTCGAGGACAGCCAGTGTGTCTCCTTTCTTAACAACATCTCCCTCACTTACCCGTAGTTGAGCTACCCGGCCGGGCACCTTTGTGGTTACGGTAATGGCATCCCGTTTGATTTTGCCTTCAAGGCCTGTTTTTTGGGGGCGGTTGCATGCGGAAAATAGAAAAGCAGCAAATAGGATAGTAGTTAGTGTTTTAAAGATATCCATGATCATGATGTTTGAAGCCATTAATTTAATTGTTCAAGGTCTAACTTACCGGTGGCTATCAAAAGCTGATAGGCGGCCCGGCGCTGATTGAAAACGGTTTGGTAATAGTCGAGAGCGGCCTGTTGGTAGTCGGTCTCGGCTTCGACGCGTTCGGCAGGTTTTATCAGGCCGGTCCGATATTCCTTTTGAGCAATATCCAGGGCTTTCGCTGCGGTCTCCAGCCTTCGTTCGCCCGCAATTACCTGCTTATTGGAGAGGTTGTATTCGGTTTGTGCCTTGGCTAAATCCAATTGAACCAGTTCTTCGGCTTGTTTCCGGTTGTTCTCGGCTTTAAGCAATTCTATCTTAGCCTTATTGACAGCCCGCTTTCCCTGTAGCCCATCAAATAGGTTCCAGCGGAAGCCAACACCGACCATGTAGGTGGGGAACGACTGGAGGCGATTGATGCCGGGTTGGATAGGTTGCCCGCTTAATGGAAAGGTGTATGGCGTTTTTAACGATCCGTTGGTCAGGCCGTAATAGCCGATACGGGCCATGGCTTTGACCTGCGGTATCCAATGGGCGCGTGCTGCCTGCAGCTGATATTCATTGGCTGAAATGGCCGCATCCAGCGCGTTTAATTCGGGTCGGGTACGGATGCTCGCTGCATCGGTGGAAGGCACGGAGTATGGCTGTAAAGCGTGGTTGATCAACGCAAGTGAATCGGTGGAGACGTCGGTAAGGATGTGGAGCTGCTTTATAAGCAGACGGTGTTTTCCTTCATATTCCACTTGCCTGGCCTCAAGGGCCGCTGAAGCAACCGACACTTTGTTTAGCTCATAAGCAGTAATCAATCCGTAGGTAAATGCTTTTTCTGCTGTTTTCTGTTCGATTTCCAACCGCCTTCGGCTTTCCGCCAGCAGTTTCTGAACTTGCTGTAACAAGGCAATTTGATCGTATGCGGTACTTACTTTGCTGATGATTTCCTGCCGGCTTTTTTCAAGCATGAATTCCTGGGCTTTAATTTTTTCGTCTACCGCCTTGCCTAGTTTCGGTACCTGGGTGCCTGAAAACAAAACTGCGGATGCAGTGAGGTCCGAGGTCCATAGATTGCCGCGGCCTCGAAAAGTCTCCCTACCATCAAAAAGAGGGATGTTCAGCAAGGGGAGGCTGGTGGTGGGGAGGTCGACGAGCAGCTCACCATCCATATAGGCATATTTCCCGTTTGCCTCAAGATGGGGGATATACGTCTCCCGGATGCCCTTTCTAGTTTCCTGATCGGTTTTGATAGCCAACTCGGCATTCGCCAGTTCGTAGCTCTTACTGATTGCCCGGCTCGCTAACTCGGGAAGTGAGGGGGCTTGTTGTCCAAACCCGAACAGTGGTACGCCTATCAATAGCGTAAAAGTAAGTTTTGGAGATAGGTAATTAGCCATGTTGTTTGACTTATTGTTGTTTATGCAACCTTTAGGGGTGTCTATTTCAAGTTTATGTAGACCTGCCTCAAGGTTTCTTTTGCTGTTTGCGTGTGTGCAGCGTCTACGTTGTGTAACGCTTCTGCCAATGTTTTGTTCGCTTGATGCATGCATTTTTCTTTCAGGTGTCTGCCAGACTTGGTCAAATAGATTAGATTGGTCCGACGGTCGGAGTCGTCTGTCACGCGGATTACCAGTGTTCTTCGAACTAAATTATCTATCAGTCTGGTTATGGCAGTTTTATCGCGAAACGTGCGTTGTGCCAACTCTTGCTGGGTAAGTCCTTCTTCTTCCCAAAGCGCATACAGAATGCTCCATTGTTCACTGGTAATTTCGATGCCTGCTTCCCGAAGGTTTTTCTGTAGCCGCCGCGAAAGGGCGGTATAAGCTTTGCCAGTCAAAAAATCGTAAAACTCGGTGGCCTCTATAGGGTTTTTATCCATTTTCGTGTTCGACATTTATATAGTTGTATATGCAACCATCAAAATTTATGCCAAATTATGATTGGTGTTTGATTACAAACCGGGCGGGTTAGGGCCTGGTAATGCAGTGCGCCCTGTAACGTGTATATATCGGTTGCCCTGAAGATAATAGAAGTCTTCGACCAATAGGCGGGGGCGCCTTATGTATTCGACAAGGTTGTTTTTACAGGTCCGTCTTTTGCCTGTCCTTCGGTCAAAAGCTCCTTGAAAAAAATAATGCTTTTTGCGTGCTCTTTCTTGTTTCCCGGAACTTTCAAATGGATGAACCACAATATAGGTAGGGAAATAGGAACCCTCCCAGCCATTGCGGATCATGTCGGTAACGAAAATCTCCTCTTCACCGTAGCCCAGCTTGGTGCCTAGGCCGAACCGTTCGTCAAACCAAAGCTTTTCAGCGTTGACTTTATCAGCATTGACCATAATCTCAATCGAAGAAACCCAATGCTTCAACTTAGAGACTGCATAGGTTCTATCGGGGTATATTTTATACTCCGGCTGGCCATTTGGTGTCTTGATTTTGAACAAGGCGAAGTCGGGTTTTTCCGAAGTAATGACCTGAAGTAGCTTTTCGAGTCCGCCGGGCAGAAACTCAACATCATCATCGGCAATTAAGGCGTACCGAGTCTCGCAATGACGTAGGCCGATGTTCCGGCTGACAGCAATGCCGCGGGACAAAGACGTAACTACGGCGATGTCTGGTCGCTGCAAGAGAATGTTGGGTAGTGAAGTGCGGCGCCGGGCTTGATGGATAATCAGGTATCGGATTGACGGATGCTGTATCTGCACGGCCTTATTCAGCCGAGTGATGCGGTCTTCCAGTGTTGAAATGATGATAGTGAGCATAATCGTTAAATGAATAGGTGTTGAGGTTCTTCCGGCAGGGATTGGGCGCCGATTCCCACGGGCAGGCTCGTGTCGGCCGATGTCTTCCAGAAATCTGCCCATGGCAATACGGCTGCGTCGTAGAACTGCATATAGAGGAGGTATAGGTAAGAAATGGGCGAGTTCTTTCGCAAATAGTGGTAGTGCTTTTTCTTCAGGCGGATAAAACGGGCCAGTGTACGGTGCACTTCCCTGCCCTGGAATTCTGTCGCTACGGTATCCCAATACAATGACAATGAACTTGCGTTACGGTGGGTAATCCTGTTTTTGCTGTGCCTCCGCACCACGGATCCGGGCAACGTCAGGTTTTCAGTATACCCCCGTAATTTATAGGCAATGCGTAGCCAAAGCTCGGAGTCCTGATGTAAGGTGAGCGTCGGGTTGAACAACTGGGACAGCCGTTTAAGCGACTGGGCACGGATTAAAATACTGTTCGTATCAAAATAACCATGCCGTTCAGTAAGCAGGGCGGGGAATAGGTTGCACATGGTGTTATTGGCCGCCTCGCTCATCATCGTATACCGCCCACTATTGGTTAGGTAATCGTGCTCAAGCTGGGACGGACTGACAACGTAATCGATATCAGGGCGGCTCCGAAGGAGTTCGAGGGGGTAATCGAATCGATGGGGTAAGTAATAATCATCAGCATCCAAAAAAGCAACAAGTTCCTCCTTGGCCTTTTCCAACCCGAGATTCCTGCTTGCTCCGGCTCCAAGCTGCCGCCGGTCGGGGTGCATATGTAGCTCTACAAGGTTAGGGTGCTGACGGACAAGGTCTTGACAGATGGCCAGGCTGTTGTCTGGAGAACAGTCTTCGATTAAAATAACTTGACGGACTTCATTGATAGCAAGAGCGGAAAGGACTGCGGCCGCTACGAACTCTTCGGCATTGTAAACCGGAATGATAACACTAATACCCATATAAACAAATTAAAAAGTAAAATGCATGGCAAAGCATACCATAGGGCCTACCCCGTTTTTTTGACAAACGACGCCGGTACGCTACTACATAAAAAGATGCAGTTGTGTTTTTCTAGGGACCTGGAACCAGGTGGAATAATCCGTTAATCAGGATGCCTAGGGCTTGGCTGCACTCGCGAATAGTATACGAAAAGATTTGTTAAGGCTGTGTCATGTTTGAGACACCCTCATGGCGCTAAGGGTTAGTCAATCGCCTCGATTGACCGGATGGAAATGCCCGAAAAACAGTCATCCATGCAATTGTCTGGCACAAAACCGGCAGACGAAATCAGCCCGTTGTTTTTTGTCTCAAAAGAAACGCTTCCGTCGCCCCGCTTTTTCAACCATACCGTCCGGGCGGTTTCGTATACCTCATCTAGGGTAAGCAGCCAACTGGCCGGTGAAGATTCGTGGAGACCGAGCTCACTCCCGGATTCCGTCCATTGCAGCGATTCATAGAAAGGCTTTCCTTCCTGCTCCGGGAAACCCTCGGCGGGGAGGCCGAGTTCCTTTATTAAGTCACCCAGTGAAATCGACTCCCAGCCGTCAATCGGCATGTGGACATCATTGAATACGTTATATCGGAAATCACGCTTCACAACCTTCCCCTCCCGGACAGTAATGGTGGTGAGCCACGAAGACCCTGCCCAGGTGGCACCGGAAACCTCGTAGCGATAATTGTTGCCACTGGCATTCCTGAAATCAAGCCAGGTTTTGTAACTCCGTTCAAACCGGCTTTCATGTTCAATATCACTTTTTTCGCAGGCGTTAAAAACAGTGGTGGCCAATAAGGCGAGTAGGGTGTATACTTTATTCATGGTTGGAGTTTTACTGGTTAACGCGATGGACTGTGTTTTCGCTACAGCCCTTGCCAATCCTCGCTCAGCCATGGCTTTGATGCGAGGAAAAGGTTATCTTTGCCCGCATGAACGAAAAACTGTTGGCCAGAAGCGGTGGCAAATGTGAACTCTGCAGAAATGATACGGAAGTGGTGGTGTATAACGTGCCACCCGACGACCGTTCGGACAATGAAATAGCGGTATGCCAGTCGTTGCTTGCCCAGATTGAGGGGCAGGAGCCGTTAAACGCCGAAGACTGGCGCTTCCTTCCCGAGGCCATGTGGAGTGAGGTACCTGCGGTGCAGGTGCTGGCGTGGCGGATGCTCAATCGACTGAAAGGTGAAAGCTGGGCGGCTGATGCCCTTGACATTCTTTACCTGGATGAAGATACATTGGCGTGGGCCGAAGCGGTGGCGGCGCCCGAAGAGCCGGGCGAAGTGGTGGTACATAAAGATGCATTCGGCAACATTTTGCAGAACGGAGATTCAGTGGTGCTCACCAAAACGCTTGATGTAAAAGGCAGTAGCATCAGTGCCAAGCTGGGTACGGTCGTTAGGAACATCCGATTGGTGGAAGATAACCCCGAACAGATTGAAGGCCGGGTAGAAGGCCAGCAGATCGTTATCCTCACCAAATTCTTGCGCAAGCAGGGTTAGCCGGTCTGAATTGTAATCATTATCCGGTGTACCAGCGCATCGCAATAGATGAGATTAAATTCAAATAAGTCCTCGGGCTGGTAGGCTTTGGCAATTTCCGACCGCAGCATGGCCTTGGCGCGCAACAGACGGACCTTGACATTGGGTTCGCTGATTCGCAGGAGTTCCGCGGTCTCTGCAACGCTATGTCCATTAGCCTCGCGTAACACAAAGACTTCCCGGTAGGAAAGTGGAATCCGGATAAGCGCTGATTCCAATATGTGGTTAAGCTCCCTGTTCATAACCGTATAATTAGTGTCCATCTTATTGCCCGCTGCAAATAGCGGGATAGGGTGGTCTTCCGGATGTTCCTGTAATTCCCATCCCGCTTGCCTGTGTTTTTTCTGATTTAATTGATAGCAGCCATTCAGCATGATGCGCGAAACCCATGTTTTGAAGGATGCGCGGTGTTCAAACTTCTGCAAGTGAAGGTAGGCGTTTACAAACGCTTCCTGCATCAGATCTTCCGTGTCTTCGTGGCTATACCGATAAGAACGGCCAATTTTGTACAGGTAACGGTCGTACCTGCGGATGATTATTTCGAATAGCGCCTTATTGCCCGCAAGGATCTGCTCAATCAGGAGATCATCGGGCATTTCTTTGTAAGTTTCCAAGAAGTGCCGCATAAAAACATGAATTTACTTGCCCACCCAATGGAGTATGCAATACTGCCAAAAGTTACAATTGGGCGCGAAATAAATGTTGTAACCGTTTGTACCGTCGACCACTCTATCCGGGTAGTAACTAAAATCAAAAATACAATGAAAAAAACAAAGAAAAAGTACGGTAGGTACGTAGCCTTGTCTGTTGCGCTCTCGTTGTTGGTTGGCACCATCGGCGTTGCCCAGGAATCAACCAAACTCTCAGACCCAGAAGTCGCCCATGTGGCGGTTGTCGCCAATCAGATCGATATCGACTACGCGACCATTGCCACAAAAAAGTCGAAGAACGCTGACATTCTGAAGTTTGCACAGACCATGGCAAATGATCATGAGGCCGTCATCAAGCAAGCTGCTGAGCTGGCCAAAAAGCTTGGTGTCACGCCCAAGGACAATGCCGTCAGCAAGCAATTGCTGGAAGATGCCAAGAAAAAGCAAAAGGAACTGAATGGCTATTCGCGTGCGGCATTTGATCAGGCTTATATCGATAACGAAGTAGCGTACCATAAAGCGGTAATCGGTGCCGTGGAGAACCTGTTAATCCCCGAGACAGATAATGGCGAGTTGAAAGCTTTATTGGAGAACGTCGTTCCGGCACTGAAGGCGCACCTAGCGCATGCTGAAATGGTTCAGAAAGAGTTGACGTCGAAGAAATGAACAGGTGGATTGGTGTGTTCGGCTGGTTCGCATTCGCGGTTGCCGCCGGATGGCTGGTCGGCGGTTGCCAACAGGTGCGGCACCAGGCTGCTGCGCGGGTTGATGTTTCACTTCGGCAGATGCAGTTCGCACCTACGGAGGTGCGTGTGCACGCAGGAGACACGGTGGTGTTTACCAATAATGACATCGTGACCCACGACGTTACCGAGGAGACGGCGAAATTGTGGACTTCGGGACCACTTGTCGTCGGCGAATCGTTCGCATTTGTTGCCCAGAAGGATGTCACCTATTACTGCAGCATCCATCCCATCATGAAAGGCAAGATCACCGTCGAATAGTAGAAGATACCTGTGCCACCTGCCCAATGGGCGACACAGGTATCTGTTTGTCGTGTTCCGTTATGTGCCCGTTAGCGGGTAGGGCTAAATCTGCTCCAATGTGTTTTGGTCATTGTCTGTTGAAACAATAAGACAACACCAGCTCACGGAAGGCCACATCATCGGCCTTGTCAAACTCCATATGGATAGGCACCATATACACCGGTAACCCGGCCAGTAAGCCCGAAACCGCCGGATCTAATAGCCGCTGGGCATCTTTTTCCGTGGTAAGGATCAATTTATGCGGATTTGGCATAGCCTCGAAGCGTTGAACAACGTTTTGGATATCTGCGGTGGAATAGTCGTGGTGGTCGGCATAACGCATGGGCACGATTTCCGACACTTGTGACGACACGTATTGGTAAAGCGGTAGGGGGTTGGCAATCCCCGTGAGAAGCAGTACGGATAAATCGCTGTTCAATGTACATACACCAGATTCCTCCACTCGTAAAGGCGTAAGAGATCCATAGCCGATGCCTGCGAAAAGGATAGGTGCACCGCTTCTACTTGATAACCGCTGGCGGATACGGTTTTTTTCGGCTTCCGTTGCATCGGTAGGCGTTTTGGTAACCACCATCACATCCGCACGTCTACGTTCTCGGAAACAATCGCGGTAATTGCCAGCGGGCAGCAGCCACGTCGGCTTGCTCATCGCTCGATAATCGAACAGCAGGATAGCCAGCCCCGGTCGTAATGCCCGGTGCTGGTAGGCATCGTCGAGAATGATGGTATCGTGACCGGTTTTAATTAATCGCGATACGCCATCCACGCGGTCTTCATCCACGGCTACCGTAATATCGGGAAACTTCCGCTTAAACTGGAGCGGTTCATCACCGGCGCGGCGGGCGGTATCAGCGGGCGTCACTTCCAGAAACCCTCGGGTTTGCCGCCCATAGCCGCGGCTTAGCGTGGCTAGGCGACCGCGTGAAGAAAGCAACCGGATGAGGTATTCCGTCATCGGGCTTTTCCCCGTTCCGCCCACGGCAAGATTGCCAACCACGATAATCTTGCGATCAAAAGACACGGACCGCAGCCACCCCCAATCGTATAACCGATTGCGTAGCCAAATCGCCAATCCGTAAAGCAATGAGAACGGCAGTAAGAGTGCCCTTAGATAAACCATTGCTGGCAAAAGTAATTCATTTTGCCTACATTCGTGGTCAAAAGCAGATGGATGTATTGGTCATTGCAGCAACGGAAGCGGAAATCAAACCGTTCCTAGGAGTGCCGGCGCAGCAACGGCAAGGGCTGGATACGCTGATTACAGGCGTGGGGATGGTAGCCACTGCCCTGGCATTGGGCGAGCGGCTCGCCGGAACTGCTTATGACCTGCTGCTCAATGTGGGCGTGGCAGGCAGCTTTGACCGCGCCATCCCGTTGGGTGAAGTGGTTTGGGTGGTTGAGGATACCTTTTCGGAACTGGGGATCGAAGACGGCGACCGGTTCATCGATAGCAAGGCAGCGGGGCTTGCGCCTTGCACATTTTGTAGCGAATACCGCCACGCGGCAGTCAATAAACTACGCCGATGCAAAGGGATTACCGTAAATACGGTGCATGGCGATGAACGTACTATCGGAAACGTTGTGGAGCGGCTGTCGCCCGATGTCGAAAGCATGGAGGGGGCAGCCGTATTCCAGGCGGCCCAGCATTTCGGCATACCCGCGCTCCAGGTGCGGGCTGTTTCCAACTATGTGGAGCGCCGCAATAAATCCAACTGGCAACTTGCGCAAGCTATCGGAAACCTCAATACCTGGCTGACGGAATTTGCGCAATTTTGACACACACGGGTTCAAAAATGTCGATTTTTTGTAGTAGGTTTGCGTGCTATATTTTTTTGATAACGATATACAGTCGACAACGATAAACAACCGATGAGAGAAATACAATTCAGAGAAGCGCTTCGTGAAGCGATGAACGAAGAGATGCGCAAAGACGAAAAGATTTTTTTGATGGGTGAGGAGGTAGCCGAATACAACGGAGCCTATAAGGTGAGCCAGGGGATGCTGGATGAGTTTGGCCCCAGGCGCGTTATTGATACGCCCATCTCCGAACTGGGATTTGCCGGTATCGGTATCGGTGCTGCCATGAACGGGCTGAAACCCATCATTGAGTTCATGACCTTCAACTTTTCATTGGTAGCCATCGATCAGGTAATAAACTCTGCCGCCAAAATGAATTCCATGAGTGGCGGGCAATTCCCCATTCCTATCGTGTTCCGCGGCCCTACGGGTAATGCCGGGCAGCTTGCTGCCCAGCACTCTCAGAATTTTGAGAACTGGTATGCCAATACCCCGGGACTGAAGGTGGTCGTACCGGCCAACCCCTATGATGCAAAGGGCTTGCTCAAACAGTCCATCATCGACCCCGATCCGGTTATCTTTATGGAGTCGGAAGTGATGTACGGCGATAAGGGCGAGGTGCCGGAAGAAGAATATTACCTTGAACTCGGCAAGGCACACACCGTAAAATCGGGCAATGACGTGACTGTCGTGACGTTCGGGAAAATGCTGCCCCGTGTGGTGGAACCTGCCGTAGCAGCGTTGACCAAAGAAGGAATCGACGTGGACCTCATCAACCTGCGCACGGTACGCCCCATCGATTATGGAGCAATCATCGATTCGGTGAAAAGGACTAACCGTCTGGTTATTGTAGAAGAAGCGTGGCCACTGGCATCCATCTCATCCGAAATTGCTTATAAAGTACAGCGCGATGCGTTTGATTACCTGGACGCACCCGTGGTGCGGATCACATCGGCTGATGTGCCCCTGCCTTATGCGCCTACGCTAATACAGGCCGCACTGCCCAATGTGGAGCGTGTGGTCAAGGCGGTAAAAGAAGTGATGTATATTAAGAAGTGACCGGATAACAACGATTACACAAAATACGGAGCCCGCTTTCAAACAAAAAGCGGGCTTTTTTGTTTTGTAACCGGAAAGGAGGCCAGGTTATGAATCTCATCCAAAAAATCGAATACTGGGGCGATGCCCACCACCCACGTTGGCTTGACATTATCCGGATTGGTCTGGGTATCGTTATTTTCCTGAAAGGCGGAATGTTTCTCGCCGACACGGAATCTCTGCGGCAGTTGATTGAAGACACCCATATCCAGGTCTACACTTGGGGGGCCGTACACTATGTCGCTTTCGCCCACCTTGTGGGCGGTATCCTTATCGCGTTGGGGTTGACCACGCGCCTGGCGGTGGCTTTCCAGCTGCCGGTGTTGTTTGTCGCCGTGTTTTTCGTCAACATCACCCGGGGGCTCACCTTCCTCAATTCCGAACTGTGGGTTTCGTTGGTGGTTTTGGCACTGCTCCTCGTTTTCCTCGTTGTCGGGTCGGGCCCCTATTCCCTCGATCATCAGCTAAAAACGACGAAAGGTTAGAAAAAACAGGCAGCGGGTGATTTGCATTTCCACACGACTTTGGCTAGATTTGCCTCACTAAGATTGGAAATGAACGAACAAACGAAGGCCATCCGCGAACAGGCCGACCGCTCTCCCTACCGGGAACATGCGGTACCCCTCTACCTTACATCCAGCTTTATTTTCGACGACGCCGAGCAGAGCCGGGCTATATTTGCTGAAGAAGAACAGGGAAATGTGTATTCCAGGTATTCAAACCCGAATACCACAGAGTTTATCAATAAAGTATGTGCTATGGAAGGCGCTGAAGCCGGCCTGGCGTTCTCATCGGGCATGGCGGCCGTGTTTGCATCGTTTGCAGCACTGCTCAAGAGCGGCGACCATATCGTATCCTGCCGGGCTATATTCGGCTCCACCCATCAACTGTTTACCAAACTGTTCCCCCGGTGGGGCATTACCACCACGTATGTGGATGCGGCCGCACCGGAAACGTGGGAAAAAGCCATCCAGCCCAATACACGGATGATTTTTCTCGAAACGCCGTCCAATCCCGGATTGGAACTGGTAGATCTGGAATGGCTGGGCAAATTCAAGGAAAAATATCCCGATATCATCCTCAACGTGGATAACTGCTTTGCCACGCCATACCTCCAGAAACCCATTCAGTATGGGTTTGACCTGGTGAGCCACTCGGCCACCAAGTACATGGATGGCCAGGGGCGTGTGCTCGGCGGTGTTGTGGTAGGCAAACAGGAACTGATTGATGAGCTGATGTTTTTCATTCGCCACACCGGCCCGTCGCTGGCACCATTCAACGCGTGGGTGTTGTCCAAAAGCCTCGAAACATTAGGGTTGCGTATGGATCGCCATTGCAGCAATGCATTGGCCGTCGCCGAAGCATTGGAAGCAAATTCCGAGGTGGAAACGGTGCGTTATCCGTTCCTGCCATCGCACCCGCAGTACGAACTTGCCAGGAAACAGATGAAAGCCGGTGGTGGAGTCGTGACCTTTGTCCTTAAAGGTGGATACGACCGGGCCAAGCGGTTCCTTGATGCATTGAACATGCTTTGTATTACGTCCAACCTGGGCGACTCACGAAGCATCGCCACGCACCCGGCATCCACCACCCACTCCAAGCTCACAGAAGCCGAACGGCTGCAACTGGGCATCCAGCCGGGCAGCATCCGGATATCGGTGGGACTGGAAGATGTAACCGATATTATCGGCGATATTGAACAGGCACTAACGAACAGTAAATCATGAATATTACGCTAAATAGAGTCAACGACGCCATTCATTTTGAAGGCACCAGCAATAGCACTTCAGTAAAGGTACATATTGATGGTTCGCCCGATATCGGTGGCGAAGGGCTGGGTGCGCGGCCCATGGAGCTGGTGTTGATGGCACTGGGCTCGTGCAGTGCGCTGGATCTGGTGAGTATCCTCAAAAAGCAGCGCCAGCAAATAGACGACATGCACATCAATGTGGAAGGTGAACGGCGGGACACCATACCCAACGTCTTTACGCGTATCCACATCTCGTTTACCCTTAAAGGCGCCATCGACCCCGTTAAAGCGGAAAAGGCGGCGGAACTCGCCGTAAAAAAATACTGTTCGGTACACGATATGCTTGCAGCCGGCGGTATCGACATCACCTATGATATAAAAGTAGGCTAGTTTTCAAAACCAGTTGCCCGTTAGGTTGTTGTACGTAAGTGAAGAACTTAACCTAGTTCAATGCCCGGTTGATGAACGGGGCTTACCTTTGTATCGAACTAGTTAAAAAAGATATTATGGCAACAACATGGAAATTAGACCCGACCCACTCTGAGGTCGCATTCAAAGTAAAACATTTGGTCATTACCACGGTTACCGGTTATTTCCGGTCGTTCGACGGAACGGTGGTAACTGAAAACGAGGATGACTTTACCACAGGTAAAGTTGATTTCACCATCGAGACTGGAAGTATCGACACCAACCAATCGCAGCGCGACGAGCACCTGAAATCAGCGGATTTCTTCGATGCGGCTAATCACCCGCAGCTGAAATTTACGTCAACCTCCATTGAGGAAAAAGGTGATGATGAGTTTGTCCTGCGGGGAGACCTTACCATCGGTGATGTTACGAAGCCTATAAAATTTGACGTAGAGTTCGGCGGCACGGTGACAGACGCATACGGTAATTTCAAGGCCGGGTTTGAAGTATCTGGCAAAATCAGCCGGAAGGAGTATAACCTCACTTGGAATGCGGTTACAGAGGCCGGAGCGATAGTGGTTAGCGATGATGTGAAAATCCAGGCAAGCGTACAGTTTGTAAAGCAATAAATCGACTATACACACTGTACTCGTAGCATCATAATAGGCTCATCAGCTTGACGTAGATGTCCAGCAGTTCTTCATCGCGTCGAATGATTAGCCTTACTCTCTTTTTGGCCGACATAAGCGCTTTTTTATATTGAATGAAATTCTGGTTGGCGTTGTTGTCTATCATGACAACAACGTCGCCTTCTTTTAGGCCTGCAGTATCGGCAGGCGACCCTTCTACAACGGAGCCAATGATAATACTGCCGTTCATGTAATACAGCTCCATGCCCGAATAGGAATACTCGAAAGGCTCGCGGTATAGCGAGTTCGGTTTGATGTGGATTTCGCGCCGTTGGTAATTGACAATGAGGTTGAACCGCTTAAGGAGCTGGTTGCCGATAAGTCCGCCGAGGTAAGGGTATGAAGTCACGTTGAACTCATCTTCGAATACCATGGTTGGAACATTCCGGAAACGGTACGGCCCCAGCCTGAAGTCCTTGACGAGTGTCATCTCCATATTCAGCTTTCCGCCCACGCCATGCGCCTCTATTGGGAACCGCTTCCGTTTTTTTCGAATGGCAGAGCTATCCGCCTCAAAATCTTCTGATAGGACCAATGAGAGCCCTGCGCCGATATCGAAAAGGAAGCGGGACTGGATCTTGCGGTAATCTTTGATCTGCGCACCCAGTACGGGCAACGTGCGTATAAATGGCCGGAGCAAATGCCCCCCACGCGGATATTTAATGGGCCCCTGCGAGCAGATTTCTATTTCGCTGTCGTCGTAATCGATCTTTAGGATGTAGCGGCTTAGTAAAGAATATCCGATTACGCCGTTTATCCGTACCCCATATACATACGATAGGAACTCATAATCATTGATGTGGAAGTTGAGGCTGTCTACCGTAAGGTCATTCAGCAGGAGCTGTTTGTTGTATAGGAATTTGGCCCGCCGAACCCCTGCGATTCCGCGGATATTGATGTCTGATTCCACCGGGTTGAGGTCGAGCATACTGGCAGTAGTGGAATCCAACGAGATCCCACTACTGCCGGTGTCCAGGATAAAAGTTAGCGTATCCGGTATCCCTACCAGTACGCCTTTGATGAGGATAACACTTTCAGCTACTAGCGAGAAGGGCACGGTAGTCAATGTTTGGGATGGCGGTGGGATAAACTCCTCCTGCGCCCGCACGTCCGGCAGCCGAAAGATGCCGGCAATCAATGTGAGGGTCAAAATTGGTAAGGCTTTCATAACGACGCCTTGTATTTGTCAACTCAAAGATACTGTTATTCTTCCGATAATCTAAATCTACCTCCTGTTTCCGAGTTTCGGCCTTAATCCGTCCCCGCTTCCTTAAGAATTCGCCTTCAGAGCAGCTACTACAACGTTTTCGTAAATTTAAACGTGTAAACGATTGCGCAACCGGGGCATTTTCTTTACGTTTGTTTAACTAATAAAAAACATATTATGATAAGAAAGATAACATTGGAGCAATGTACTGGTTGCTTAATCCAATACCCCCGCAGATCCGTTTAGCTATATTTTGAGTTAGAAATTGCCGTGATTTATCGTTCACGGGAATCTTATGTACTAATCAAAAGGGAAAGACATTAGTCGTTCCCTAAGCACTTGGAGGCTACCGCTTATATGCTAATGTAGTATGCCATGTGGTATTAAAAGAAATCGAATTATGAAAAACCCTATTAAAAATCAGTTTGTGATGTGCCGGTCCCGTACAATCGATAAAAGGATGGCGTTAATCAATTAAATTTTTTGGCTCTATGACGGATAGTGTGGGTAATCGAATTTTAGCT
>NZ_JAMXAY010000005.1 GCF_025460835.1 Parapedobacter soli
AATAATGTACGGCACTATTGCCGCTTAAAAATTAACTAACTATTGAAAGAGGAATTATATGACAAATTCCTGTCTGGCATAAATAACATGAAATTGTTTATGAAAGCAATGAAGGGTGCGCTAAACGAAAGTAGTACGCTATCCGACCAGCTAGAAGAAAAGATCGATGAGCTAAAGTTCCACCGCATTCCAAAAAATATGCTACTTACGGACGACTATATTTATTATACCAAAAAAAACCAGTTCGAAAAAGCATCAAGGGTAGAATTCAACGTTCCAATCGATGATCAAAAGGTTCCGGTCACTATTCTTAAAAAAATGTTTCCGGACTCTAAGGATTTATTTGACAGCTTTATAATGATGCACCTAGTCACCTTTCAAATGCAGAAACGGCTTATGCCAACCTGCTTTATTGTTTACAATGATCAGAAAATGCAATTCGTGTCTTTTGACAGCTCGATAAAAACCACTATCTATAGAAAACTATATGAAATAGCAAATCGTATCGAACCAGACGGAATTATTGACGTTCTATATGTTGGGGAGATGTATAATTACGTCAATACCAAGCAGATTCTCGAATTGGAAAGTAGGGAAAGAATAAAATATAAAAACTCGGAATCACTAGTATTCTTCAAATCAAGTCGCGACCTGACCATTACGTCCTATTCTTTCGATTCGAACAAGGTAAATGATATGAAATATATAGCTTCTACCCTTCTTAGAAAAGATAACTCATTTAACAATTTGGCATTCATGAAGCCCGTAATCAATGAGTTCAAACGGCTAAATAAAAAAAATAAAAGCCCTGATTTTTCTTAAGTTCATAACCAATTTCACTAGTGTCCTATTAAAAATCAAGAAACGGACTATTAATAGTTGATTTACAAATTGTTGCATAGTATTTATGAGTAAACGGACTTCATTTTGTGAAACGATATTTCCTAAAGGAAAAGTGCGTTTCAGACATACTGGACATGATATTTTTAATTTTTAACAACGTCCCAAGTTTAGTGGGACACTAGTGAACCAATTTATGATAATAGCCCAGTGCACATAGGTGATTTGTGCCGGGATACATATCGGCCGCGCTAAGTGTTTAATACCGCGTCCTTACGCGCTAAGTGATCATAACGTACCATTTATAGTTTGTGATTGCCGCTGTTCTTCAAGAGGGAACGCATTTGAAGACATTTATTGGTTCAATGAATATAAAAAGCTCTCTATGACGTTGAGGTGTTGAATTTTGTTTCAGGATTAAATTACTTTTGGCATGTTAAATCACCCTCGTATCTTGGCATATAAAAGTCGTCAACTTTTATAACGGACTCTTCCACACGTAAATTTTGATCCGTCGGACACGTTTTATTTTAGGACTCAAGTAGTTTCAAATCAATTATAGACCTTTGACATCGACATTCGTGACCATAGTTCAAGCTTTCAAATAGAGAATCTTGTGAGAGAATTAAATATAAACTATATATTTACCAATCTACCACCTGTCACAAGAAGGTACAGGTTGGCAAGCAGATATTTGAACCGCGAAAATTGCACTAATACATTTATTATCAATACCATGAGTGAAGTTTTTTTCAGCGAACTAGATGAGCTTTATACGCGCTACGGGTATGAACCGCGAAAAAACAAGTCGAATCGCGTATACCTTTTTACGAAAAGCATTTACAACGGTGCAGACATTATAAAGACGAGTACAGACGAAGAAGCGGAGGCTCTTAAATTAGAATACTCCAAAGCTGGATATGCTGTAAAAATCCGTAATTACAAAGACATTGAAGATGCGGAATCGACGCTGTTTAAAGATTTTTTTAAAGCGGATGGCGTTATACAAAACCTGAAAAGAAGATACGATAACTTTGTCCAAAAGCTAATGTATAATCTACCAGAAAATGCGAACTACACATATATCCGAAGCTCGTACGATTATACAGAATACAATCTGAATGAAGATACCAACAGTCCAATCTCTTATAGCGCGGAAGACGACAATAATTCATTGGTAAACAATGTAGTAGAAAAACTAAACAAACACCAGGGGCCTCTGCTCATAATTATAGAAGCTGCTGCTGGATATGGAAAAACTTGTACCGCATACGAGATATTGGATAAATTCATATCGGTACCAGGAAATAAACTACCCTTCTTTACGGAATTGTCTAGGGACAGGAAAGCTTCGATCTTCAAACATATTTTGGCCTTTGAAATCGAGGAACAATTTTCGAATCGAGTAGATTCAAATGTAGTTATCCACCAAATTAAAAAAGGCAGAATTCCACTTATCATTGATGGGTTTGACGAGCTAATTACAAAAGACTTCTCCTTTTCCTCCAACCAGTTTGAGCAGGTAGAAAGCATGCTTTCAACAATTATTGACCTCTTGACAGACAATGCTAAAGTCATCATTACTTCACGCAAAACAGCTATATTCAATAGTGAGGAATTCCACAACTGGATGACCGACCGAAATGTTGATTACACACTTGCTAAAATTACCATATCGGAACCAAAAATTGAGAATTGGTTACACAAGGACCGCTTAGATATAATAAATGCCAACAACTTCCCTGTAGAACAGTTGGCAAATCCTGTTCTACTGACTTATTTGCGATATGTCAGAGTAGAGGATTTGAACCAAATGATTGTCGAAAACCAATCAATCGTTGATCGGTACTTTGAATTTCTCCTTAGCCGCGAACAGGATCGGCAAGGCCTATTGATAGAGCCAGAAACACAACTTAGGATATTTCGGAAGTTGGTGCGTTTCCTTACGGAATGGGATGTAAAGGCCGAAACGAAAGAGTTTATAAAGGACCTGATACTTGACTACAATAAAACCATATTAGAAGAAACTAAAAAAAAATATACCCCTGACAAGCGGCCGCGGATAGACCAACTGGCTGATATTCTTTCGAATCATGCTTTTTTAGACCGGAAGGAAAAGGGCATGATCGGAATTGTGAATGAATTTGTATTGGGAACGTTAGTTGGCGAAAATCTAATTTTAGGAAAATATGCACAATACGACAATGACTTCTACCAAAAACTATCTCAAACATTTGCCCTCTTAGCTGTACAAGCTTTTCAGGTACAGCCAAGGGAAAACAAGGAGAAGCTCTGGAAGGTATTTAATGACCACCCGTTCCACTACGAACCTCAGTTTTTTTTCAAGGTCGATATTGACTTTAAGAACGAAATTACTGGAAAGTACAGGATGGCAACATTAAATGATTTCCAGTTGCAGGGATACCAATTTACAAAGGAAAGACAATTTGAAAGCACAATTTTCACCGCTTGCACATTCACTGATTGTACGTTTTCACTGACTGCGTTCAAAGATTCATCTTTTGTAAACTGCCGGTTTTACAATTGTGCACTTGTCACCAACGGTCAAGCCTACTCGGACTCCTTCTTTACAACCTATGGATGTAATGATGATAACGGATTCGTACAGGAAGTTTTTGCCTGTGAAGAATCGCAGGAAGAAACCGAAGCCAATGTTGAGAGGGAGATCTTAGATCTATATTTCAAGAAAGGCAGTTTGAAACCGAGACACCGACAATTGTCATATATTAAAAATGAACTTTCAGCTTTGGACTCGAAAACTGTTAGCAGAACTTTACACAATCTTGAAACAGAAGGATATATACAACTTAACGGAGATTTAAGTTTCCTCACTCGTAAGGGTATTTCTTACTATAACGATAACTATTCAATTGTCTGATAAATGACTGAATACGGAATTGAATTGATAGAAAAAAGGCTAAAAGACAAGCTCACTAATGAATTGATGAGGACTGGCTTATTATTTCGTCTTTTTTCTAGGGTCAAAGAGCAAACTTCTATTGAAGAAAAATTTACACGCAAATCCTACTCAAAAGAAGGTGAGCTGATGCAGGACCTAATCGGTTTTAGAATAACAACATACTTCGCCGATGACCTGAAAATAGTCGTGGATTTGTGTGAAAGGCTTTTCGAAAAGGTAGAACTGGTTTATGATGAGCCAAATACCGAGGTCTTTAAGCCGCTTCGTAAAAACATGATATGTAGATTTCACCGAGATGAGAACGAGTACTTTATTGAGGTCAAGAAGACTAACGATAGATTTGAACTAATTGACAACACCTTCGAGATACAGTTTCGGACTACTCTCTCTGAAGGATGGCACGAAGTCGACCATATAATGAGATACAAGTGCAAGCCGGATTGGGCTGATTTGACCAATGAAAGCCGAATGTTAAATGGGATTTATGCGACACTTGAAACAAATGACCAAGCACTGAAAGCACTGTTCGAAGATATTGCATACCATCATTACAAATCAAAAAGATGGGAAGCCATGTTGAGGAATAAGCTCCGACTACGATTCTTGCCAAAAAAACTCAATGATGAAATTTCCACATACCTGAACAAGAATAGTGAGATTGGAAAAAATATTTTCAAAATTGATAGAAACACCATTATAAATACATATATCAATTCTACATTGGCTTTTAAGGAGGTTACTTTTGATCATTGGATATTCTTTATAAATTATTGCTTTTTGAAGGATGAATTTATAACTTCAAAAACTCCTTCTGTTTTAATTGACGAGTTTCAGTTTGCGCTTAATGGGACGTTAGAACAAGGCACGCCATAAAACATTGAATGCCATGGGGCATGTCATCGTTTCCAGTTTTCACATATTTACACCGTCCAAAAACACTAAAAAGGGCATCAAGGGTTCGATTGTGGCCCCGTCCGGACCGCCAGTTTAAAACGCAATCATCTATAAAAAAGGTGATTGCGTTTTTGTTTTTGAAGTCAACCGTTTCGGTATCTGCTTGGAAGCATGCAGCTTGCTGATCATATTGATCCGGTGCGCCAAAAGCCGTTTGCAATAGTCCCTTTTAGATATACTTCATCTCCATCGCATTGTGGATAAGCGCTGCTACGTTGGTCACCTTAAATTTTTGGAGCAGGTTTCGCCTATGGCTTTCCACCGTAAGGGGACTAATGAAAATTTTCTCGCCGATTTCGGTAGAGCTGAGCCCCTTGGCCAGCCAGTGGAGCACTTCTTTCTCCCTACGGGTAATTACAGGCAGATCTCCTGACTTCACGCTTTCTATAATCTCACGCACGTTATTGCTTAAGCCTAAGCCTCCCGATACTACCTGGCGGATGGCACCCACCACCTCATCACGGGCAGCGTTCTTGAGCAAGTACCCCGATGCCCCGGCCTGGAGCATGCGCTGGATGATGCTATGCTCATTGATATTACTGATAGCGATGACCTTACAGGCGGGGTGCAGCTGGTGTATCTCCGAGCACGCATCAATACCGTTTTTACCCGGCATATTGATGTCCAGTAGTACGATATCCACCATCTCTCGTGCCACATAGTCTAATGCAGCAATTGCATCCGTAAATGTTTCAGCGAGTCGGACGCCGGGGATATCCTGCAGCATGAACGAAAACCCTTGCAACACCACTGGATGATCGTCAATAACGATGACATTCAACATATTATCTTCCATATCAGATCGGTATTTCAATGTTTACGGTAGTGCCCCGGTCTGGCCGGCTTTCCATCTCTAAGCTCCCATGTAGCAATGCCACCCTATTTTCCACATTCTTCAATCCAAGCCCTTTCTTACCCACTTCTTTCGGATTAAAACCACAACCATCATCCTCCACGGTCAATGAGAGGGTTTGGTCGCTCTCACTGCATTGTACAATAACCTGCTTTGCGCATGCATGTTTTATGGCATTATTAAGCAGTTCCTGCACAATCCTATACACTCCGATAAGGATCGGCTGTGGATAGTTGGTACTCAAATCAAAACCGTGGAATCTGACCGATGTGGTTGGGGTATCGATATATTTACATAAGTCGGCCAATGCCGGCTTGAGCCCCATATACAGCAGCGACTCCGGCATCAAGTTTCGGGCCACCCGTCGTAGTTCGTCCACGGATCGATCGAGCTCAACGATTACGGATTCTATAGCTTCGTTCGGCACCGATGTCCGTTCCCTTTCTTTTGTTGCAACGGCCGAAAGGCGTAGCTTTACACCTGCCAATAACCCGCCGAGCCCGTCATGCAGATCCCTCGAAATCCGGTTCCTTTCCTCCTCTTGCCCCTGCACGATTGAGTGGAATTGCCTAAGCTGTTCCTGCTGTTTAAGTGTCAACAGTTCCTCTTCGTGCAACCTTTCCTGCTGGTTCAACGCTTGGCGATTGCTACGGGCCAGTCGCCACGAAAAATAAGCTATTGTCAGTGCTATCGTCAAGCTCCCTATTAAGAACATGATCCAGAGCCTGTTCCTGTCGATTGCCGATTGTTGCTTCCGATTGGCATCCTGTAGCTTCAGGATTTCATTTTCCCGTTCTACCGTCTGGAATTTCTTTTCGAGATTAAGTATTTTCAATGCCGTCTCACTCTCTTGCAGCGAATCTTTAGCCAAGGCATAATCCCGCATCTGCTCAAACGCCACTTTGTAATTGCCGAGATGATACTCTGTATTGGCCATTTCACGCGCACTTAATAGTCGGTTTTGTGCAACGGTATTCGGCGCATGGGTATCTGCTATGGTTAGGTACTTCTTCGCGTTGGTATAATCTCCCCAATCGCGGTACGTAGCATATATTTCGAAATAGAGATCGCGTTGCGAAAAATCGTCCAATAGATCTTTAGCTATCGCTATCCCTTGGTGGAAACTCTCCAGTGCGCGGCTTTTGTCCTTAATATTCCGGAAATACATCCCCGCTGTACGATAGTAATATGGAGCATAAGTAGAGTGGGGCACCGCCTTCAATTGAATTTTTGCACTATCAAGATATGTTTTCGCCTGCTTGATATCACCCCTACTCATCTCGTTTTTCGCGGCATTCACGAATACGGTCAGCTTACTCTCATGTGCCTGCTCGAACTTCGACAGTGTATGCATGGCCTGCCCATAATAATAGGCCGCCGATTCAAAATCTTGCAAGTTGGCAAGTATCAGCCCGATGTTCTGCAGGTGTTGGCTTACGGCACTACTATCGCCAGCCACGCGGGAATAGGGAAGTGTTTTTTCGATAATAATATCCAAGTATTTCGCAGCACTATCCTGCGCTTGGAGCAAGGTGCCATAGTTATTCCACGCCCTCGCCTGGTATACGTATGCCCGCGGGAATGTATATTGAGCAAGCAACTTTGCGGCTTTCAGGTAAAAGTATTTGGCCCGCTCCGGGTCGTGAGCATAAATCACATTTGCACGGTGGTGCCACATTAAGCCTTGGTAATAGCTATTGGGGTGGGTGCCCATCATTTGCCGTGCTGTATCAATATATCTGAACGCCTTGGAGGTATCACGATCGCTCCAATAAAAACTCAGGTCGAACAGGCGTTCGATACGCACGCTGTCGTTCGGCGCCTGCTTCACGAGTCGTTCCAAGCTATCCACAAATGCATTGCCCGCAGCTCCGCCCTCTTGGGCCAATGCAGGCACACAGCAGAGCCCCACGATAAGAAAAATAAAGCATCGTTTCATTCGCAATATTCAACCGTTCAAAGGTAATGGCATCGAATAGAAAAAGCAATCCCCGAAAACACGTGTTTTTCAGGCAATACCAACCATAGAAATGTTAAATTTTTTAGTAAAAATTGTAGCCACCCATTGTTTGTTTTAAAATAATTTGTATTTTTACTAAAAATATTAGAGTTATGAATGCAGTATATCCTCATCACTACGGCCTTCATTTGTACGAGTACCTGCTAATCCTCGAACCGAACGGTCTCGTGCAGAAACAACTACGGTCTTTCAAGCAGTATTTCCTTAGCAATCACCGCTACCCCAATGCCATTGTCTCCAAAGGCCACATCACACTGATGCGTTTTATTCAATATGGCAGTTATGAGAAAAGCATCATCAGGGAACTTCAGCGGATAGCCGATATAGCTACCCCTTTTAATGTAGAACTATGTGGATTTGGCAGTTTCGGCCACACACTTTTCGTGGATGTCAGGTCTCCTGCCCCTATCCTCCAGCTGGCATCCAGGCACCGGCAGCAACTTCGGCCTTTGGTAAATGGCGTTAAAGGGCATCCAGCGCGGTTTGTCACCAAGCCTCACATCACGATTGCCAGGCAACTAACGCCATCGCAACATGCGGCTATATGGCCGATTTGGAACCGCACCGAATACAACGGAGAATTCCGCGCACGAAACATGACATTGCTGAGGCGGCGTGCAGGCACACTCACCTACTCCACCGTCCATAAATTTGATTTCCTGGGTCTATCCCCCATGTTTATACAGGGGAAGCTATTTGCGTAACGAGCCTTGGTCATCACCCGGCCCTCAGCGCAGCCTCATCCCCGCACATCATTTTGCGGAGGTTATTGAGTGCATAACGCATCCTACCAAGTGCAGTATTGATGCTCACGTCGGTAACGGCAGCAATTTCTTTGAAACTCATATCGCCATAGTGCCGCATGATAAGCACCTCTTTCTGATCATCCGGAAGACGTTGTATCATCCGCCGCAGGTCGCGGTGGGTTTGCTCGCGGATCATCCGTGTTTCCACGCTTTCGTCTGCAAATTGCAGCACATCGAAAATATCAAACCCATCGCTGTTTACCACCACTGGTGTGCGCCTTTCCTTTCGGTAGTGGTCTATCACCAAGTTATGTGCAATCCGTATCACCCAAGGCAAGAACTTGCCTTCTTCATTATAACGGCCGCCCCTCAGGGTATTGATTACCTTAATAAAAGTGTCCTGGAAAATATCTTCCGCCAAGTTCTCATCTTTCACCAACAAATAGATGGATGTATATAATTTGGCCTTATATCGGTCTATCAACACCTCTAGCCCGGCTTCATCACCAGCTACATAAAGACCTATGAGCTCTTGGTCCGTTCGTTGTTCAAGCTTCATAATACGCTACTCCCGCTTTTACTATTTTCAACAAATAAGTAATCTCTTTCTTGTAGTCGTATTTCCTATAGTAGCTCTCCTTTCAATGATTCGTGTAACTGAGCCAAAGCAAAGCAAAATTTTCAGTAATTCAAAGCTTTTGTTTGAATTTCGCCTTTTTAATCTTTCTTGGCCAAGTTATGTAACAAAAAAAGCCTTATCCTCCATGTGGAAGACAAGGCCTCTTTTTCGCTTCTGAGAGCTGATTATTTGTACAGCGGATAAGCCTCCATCAAGGTTTTCACCTTATTATGTATTTTATCCAGCGCTGCTTCATCGTCGTGCTTCAATAAGGCAACATCGATCATCTCTGCAATCTCCAGCATCTGGTCTTCCTTAAGGCCACGCGTGGTGATTGCTGCCGTACCGAGCCGGATGCCCGAAGTCACAAACGGTGACCGGTCGTCAAACGGCACCATGTTCTTATTGATGGTGATGCCGGCCTTACCCAGTGCAGCTTCAGCTGCTTTACCGCTGATACCTTTGTTACGGAGATCTATGAGCATTAAGTGGTTGTCTGTTCCTCCCGATATGATGTTGTACTCTTTATTCACGAATGCCTCGGCCAGAACAGCTGCGTTTTTTTTCACTTGGATGATGTACTCCATATAGTCTTCGCTCAGCGCTTCGCCGAACGCGATTGCTTTGGCTGCAATGATATGCTCTAAAGGCCCACCCTGCGTACCGGGGAATACTGCTAAGTCTAGCAGTGACGTGATGCTCCGGACTTCGCCTTTGGGTGTTTTGATACCCCAGGGGTTCTCAAAATCTTTACCCACCATAATGAGGCCACCGCGCGGTCCGCGGAGCGTCTTGTGTGTGGTGGTTGTCACCACGTGGCAGTGCGGCAACGGGTCGCTAAGCAATCCGCGGGCGATGAGGCCTGCCGGATGGGAAATATCAGCCACAACCAATGCGCCGATTTCATCAGCCACCTTGCGGATGAAAGCATAGTCCCAATCGCGCGAATAGGCCGATGCGCCGCAAATGATTACCTTTGGTTTTTCCTGTAGGGCCACCTCTTCCAACTGCTTGTAATCAATCAGCCCCGTTTCTCTATCCACACCATAAAACAGCGGTTGGTACAACTTCCCCGAAAAGTTGACCGGCGAGCCATGGGTAAGGTGTCCGCCGTGGGAAAGGTCGAAACCTAAAATCTTGTCGCCCGGCTGCAGTAGTGCCAAAAATACCGCAGCGTTGGCTTGTGCACCCGAGTGCGGCTGCACGTTCACCCACTCAGCATCGAATAGCTTTTTAGCCCTTTCGATAGCGACCGTCTCTACTTCGTCTACGACCTCGCAACCGCCGTAATAACGCTTACCGGGCAAGCCCTCGGCATATTTATTGGTCAACACCGATCCAGCAGCTTCCATCACCTGCTTACTCACAAAGTTTTCCGATGCAATGAGTTCGATGCCTTCCTCTTGGCGCTTGAGCTCTTGGTTGATTAACTTGAATATGGTTTCGTCCCTTCTCATTGTGGTACAAAGAATTGAATGTTAAAAAGTTGCGCAAAGATATAAACTTGGGCGCAATATTCAACCCACCAACTGACTTTTGATGGTTTTTAATGCCATATCATACGGATTCTCCTCCAATGCGGCAATATGCGCCAGTAATACGGTGCTGAGCTCCTTGGCTGTTGCGGTGGACGGCAGGCCTGCACCCGCATTCCGGATGAGTGCTACCGTATTATCTTTCACCTGTCCGGTGACCGACCACGCCACATCACTCACATACAATTGCTGTGTGATATTGTGTTGGTATTCGGCCCTTATCTCGTCGACGAGCCGGCGCTCAAACTCCTTTGCGCTGAGGCCGGACATATGCAAGCGTACTGCCGCGTTGGCCGGATTTATCCGCTCAATCAGCAACACCAACCGTTCGTAAGCCTGTAGCCGCAACGGCAGCACTTCTTTATTTGCAGCATACTTCGCTTCCAACGTCTTGAGCCGGAAAACGTGGCTGTTATATTTGGTCCAAAACATCCAATTACCCACCCCCACCACCACGCATCCAGCGAATACATACTTGAAAATATCTAAAGAAAATGAAGCAATATCCATTTATTCCGTTTGTTTAGCGAACGTAAAAAATCCGAACAGCCATACAAAAGTGGGTAATATTTATGTATTTTTGCATGGTTTGGATGAATTAAATCAGCTAAGAAGATGAGTACAGCAACACAATCACCTTCAGCACCGTTGACATTGACCCAAGGGGCTGTCCAGGAACTCCAGAAACTGAAGGACCAGCAAGAGCTATCGGAAGACTTCGGATTACGTGTTGGAGTTGAAGGGGGCGGATGCGCCGGAATGAATTATATTTTAGGATTCGACCAAAAGAAAGACGGCGATTCGGAATACGATATCGAAGGCATACGGATATTCATGAATAAAGCCCACGGTTTGTATCTGGCTGGGATGCAGATTGATTTCAAAGATGGGCTGGATGCACGCGGTTTCGTGTTCAACAACCCTAACGCCGAGAGCACCTGTGGTTGCGGGTCATCGTTTTCGGCCTAATATCCCTGAGATCCTTCTCGAGAATCAATGATACGGCCGCGTCTCCACAGTTGTCCGCGGCCTCTTCTATTCCACCTATAATCAACCTTTCCTTTTTCATTTCGTACTAATTCCCTATCTTTGCAACCTCATTTTTGAACACAAACGATTGATGTACAGAGAATACAAGCAGCTGAATTTATCTGAAATCGGCAAGGATATGCTTACTTATTGGCAGCGTGAAAATATCTTTGAAAAAAGTGTGGATTCGCGGCCGGCAAGCAAGCCCTATACTTTCTACGAAGGCCCCCCTTCTGCCAATGGTATGCCCGGTATACACCACGTAATGGCACGCACCATCAAAGACATATTCTGCCGTTACAAAACCCTGAAAGGTTACCGGGTGAAACGCAAAGGTGGTTGGGACACACATGGTTTGCCCATCGAACTGGCTGTGGAAAAAACGCTTGGCATTACCAAGGAGGATATCGGAAAAACCATCTCAGTCGCCGATTACAATGCGGCGTGCCGCCGGGAAGTGATGAAGTATACGGACGTATGGAACGACCTCACTGAGAAAATGGGTTATTGGGTCGACCTCGAAAACCCGTATATCACCTACGAAAATGAGTATATCGAGACGCTGTGGTGGATATTGAAAGAATTATACCGCAAAGGCCTATTGTACAAAGGGTATACTATCCAACCCTACTCGCCCGCTGCAGGCACCGGGCTAAGCTCACACGAACTTAACCAGCCGGGCACTTATAAGCCGCTAAAAGATACGACCATAGTTGCTGAGTTCCGCATCAAGAAAGATCAGGTCCACCCAGCCATGGAAATGCTTTTCGAAGAAGAAAATGAAGATACCGCTTTCCTGGCTTGGACGACCACACCCTGGACACTGCCTGCAAACAGTGCGCTGGTGGTAGGCAAAGACATACGCTATGTAAAAATCCGCACATTCAACCAGTATACATTCGAACCGGTTAGCGTGGTATTGGCCAAAGACCTCGTGAGCCGATTCTTCAAACCCGAAGGACAACAGGTTCCGCTAAAGGAGTACCAGCGCAATGATAAGACTATCCCCTGGGAGATCAGAGCCGAATTTTTGGGTGCCGAGCTCCTCAACTTAAGGTACCATCAATTGATGCCTTACGTTACCAATGAGCTGTTGGAACAAAAGGCTTTCCGAGTCATCGCCGGTGATTTCGTCACCACCGAAGACGGTACCGGTATCGTGCATTCATCCGCAACATTTGGTGCAGACGACTTTCGCGTGAGTAAAGAAAATGATGTGCCCGGTGTTTTTGTAAAAGATGAAAACGGCAAAGAAGTCCCTATCGTAGATAAGCAGGGCCGGTTTGTCACAGAGATCGGGGAGTTTGGCGGGCGGTTTGTGAAAGAGGAATACTATAGCGATGAAGAACGGGCTGCTGCCGGGTTCAAGCCCACCGATGTGCTCATCGCCATCAAGCTGAAAGAAGAAAACAAGGCCTTTGAAGTAAAAAAATACGAACACAGCTACCCGCATTGCTGGCGTACGGATAAGCCGGTACTTTATTATCCTTTGGATAGCTGGTTCATCCGTACCACTGCTGTGAAAGACGAGTTGGTTACGCTCAACAAAACCATCAACTGGAAACCCGAGTCGACCGGCACAGGCCGCTTCGGGAATTGGTTGGAAAACCTGGTAGATTGGAACCTTTCACGCTCCCGCTATTGGGGTACCCCCCTTCCCATCTGGCGTAGCGAGGATGAAAATGAAGAACTGTGCATCGGCTCCATTGCCGAGCTGAAAGCCAAAATCGAGCAGAGCTTGGCCTCTGACGTACTGGATGAAGCCGAAAAAGGCAAACTTGAAGAATACCTGGACAAATTCGGCACCGACCAGTTGGATTTGCACCGCCCATACGTAGATGATGTGGTGCTGGTGTCTGATGGAGGTCAGAAACTTTACCGCGAACCGGATCTTATCGACGTGTGGTTCGACAGCGGTGCCATGCCGTTTGCGCAGTGGGGGCTGGACCAGGAGAAAGTAGCCGCTGGCGACGACACACCATTCAAGGACGGTTTCGAAGGGGCTTACCCCGCCGATTTCATTGCCGAGGGGGTGGACCAAACGCGGGGCTGGTTTTTCACGCTGCATGCGATATCCACCATGCTCCGCCATTCCATCGCATTCAAGAATGTGGTATCCAACGGCCTTGTGCTCGACAAAAACGGCAACAAGATGTCGAAACGCCTCGGTAACGCCGTTGATCCTTTCGCTACCATCGAAACACATAGTGCCGATGCTACCCGCTGGTATATGATCAGTAATGCAGCGCCGTGGGACAACCTTAAGTTTAACGAAGAGGGGTTGGACGAAGTGCGCCGCAAGTTCTTCGGCACTTTATACAACACTTATGCATTTTTTGCGCTATATGCCAATATAGATCGGTTCGCTTACAAGGAAGCCGACCTACCTATCGACCAACGGCCGGAAATAGACCGCTGGGTCATCTCCCTGCTCAACACATTGACCCGCGAGGTTGACCATCACTATGCCGACTTCGAGCCGACAAAAGCTGCCCGTGCCATCCAAACGTTTGTAGACGAGCACCTCAGTAACTGGTATGTCCGGCTGTGCCGCCGGCGCTTCTGGAAAGGCGACTATACCGAAGATAAGGTGTCGGCCTACCAGACGCTTTATACGTGCTTGAACACAGTTGCCAAACTCATGTCGCCTATCGCACCGTTTTTCAGCGACAGGCTCTACCTCGACCTGAATGGTGCAACCCGGAAAGAACAGGCTGAATCGGTACACTTGGCTGATTTCCCCATATACCAAGCTGAATTGGTGGACAAAGGTTTGGAAGAACGTATGGCCTTGGCACAGGATATCTCGTCCCTCACCCTATCTTTACGCAAGAAAACGGGTATCAACGTGCGTCAGCCACTTCAAAAAATCTTATTACCCGTGCTGGACGATACGTTCCGGAAGCAGGTGGAACAGGTGGCCGCACTCATCCTTTCTGAGACCAATATCAAGCAAATCGAGTTCATAGCAGACACTTCAGGTTTGGTGAAGAAGAAAATAAAGCCTAATTTCAAGACTTTAGGCCCGAAAGTAGGGAAAGACATGAAAAAAGTAGCGGCGGCTATCCAGGCATTTACGGCCGGGGAAATCGCAGAACTGGAAGAGCTGGGATCTATCGCTATCGCCAACACGCCTTACACTATCCAACTGGCCGATGTGGAAATCATTGCGGAGGATGTTGCCGGGTGGCAGGTGGCCAACCTCGGCAAACTTACTGTGGCCCTGGATATCGGCATTACGCCCGAACTGAAAAAAGAGGGTATTTCCCGGGAGCTGATAAACCGGATCCAAAACCTGCGCAAAGAGCAGGGCTTGGAAGTAACGGATAGGATAAAGGTAAGTTTGAGTGACGTTCCCGAAATTACGGAAGCAGCAACGGGCAATTTATCTTATATTCGCACCGAGATATTGGCAGACTCTTTGATATTCGAAGATAGCCTAGCAACGGGCGATACGATAGAGATTGCGGAAAAGGAATTGAATGTATTAATCGAAAAAGTGTAAAATTATGGCAAATAGCAACGAAAAAACACGGTATAGTGATGCGGAATTGCAGGAGTTCAAGGAAATCATCCTCGACAAACTGCGCGTTGCCAAAGAAGAGCTTTCGGCCTTGACCAAGTCGCTGAATAGCAGTAATGGCAATGGTACTGACGATACGGCAGGAACGTTCAAAACATTGGAAGATGGGTCGGCGACGCTGGAGAAAGAGCAGACCAACCAATTAGCGGCCCGCCAAAAGAAATTCATTGATAATCTCGAGGCCGCTTTGGTACGTATCGAAAACAAAACATACGGAATCTGCCGCGAAACCGGCAAGCTCATCCAGAAGGAACGGCTGCGTGCAGTGCCGCACACAACCCTGAGTATGGAAGCCAAATTGAAACAATATTAGACGGGCAGTCTACTTTGGCTAAGTAACATGAAAGGTTATACCAAACCCCTCATACTGATTGGATCTGTACTCTTGGTAGACCAGCTTTCCAAGTTTTGGATAAAACTGAATATGACACTCGGGCAGGAATATAAGATTCTTGGCGACTGGTTCATCATCCATTTTACCGAAAACAATGGTATGGCGTTTGGCTTGGAGTTCGGCGGCGAAGCCGGCAAATTGGCACTTTCGCTCTTCCGCATCGCTGCGGTGGTGGGCATTGCCTATGGCTTGCATCACATGGTGAAGAAAAAATACCACCGGGGTTTCATCCTCAATGTCGCCCTTATTTTCGCCGGGGCAATGGGCAATATCATCGACTCCACGTTTTACGGCCTGATTTTCAGTGAAAGCACATGGTTTGAAAAAGCGGTACTATTCCCCCCCGGTGGCGGTTACTCCAGCCTATTTCACGGCAAAGTGGTAGACATGCTGTATTTCCCCATCATACAGGGTAATTTCCCTTCGTGGTTCCCAATCTGGGGCGGTGAAGACTTTCTGTTTTTCAGACCGGTGTTCAACATTGCCGATTCAGCCATCACCATCGGCGTAGCGCTTATTCTGATTTACCAAAAGCGGTATTTCAAAGAAGAGGTAATAGAGCCCCAAAGTTACAACAGCGAAATCATCGAAGATTAAAACCACATTGGTCAACATAAAAAAAGCGGCACATGCCGCTTTTTTCATTTATCATATTTCATACTATACGTCGTAAGTCGTGGACGAGGTATCACCTCCCCTACCCGTCCAGTTCGTATGGAAAAATTGTCCGCGGGGTTTATCGAGCCGCTCGTAGGTATGCGCTCCGAAATAATCGCGCTGTGCTTGCAGCAGGTTCGCGGGCAAGCGTTCGCAACGATACCCATCATAAAAAATCACCCCGGCACTCAAGCAGGGCACCGGGATACCGTTTGATATGGCCGCCGCCACCACCTTCCGCCAACCTTTTTGCGCAGCATGCAGCTTATCTTTGAAGAAGTCGTCCAAAATGAGGTTCTGCAAACCGGGGTTCTTGTCAAACGCCTCTTTGATCTTGCCTAAGAATGCCGACCGGATAATGCACCCTTCGCGCCACATCAGGGCTATGCTGCCGTAATTCAGGTTCCAACCATATTCTTTGGCAGCTACCGCCATCATCTGGAAACCTTGAGCGTAAGAAATCACCTTAGCCGCATACAATGCATCTCGCAGGTCATCGATAAACGCTTGGCGGTCGCCATCAAATAACGGCGCCGGCCCTTGCAATACCTTTGATGCTGCTACACGCTCGTCTTTCAATGCCGACAGGCAGCGCGCAAATACCGATTCGGCAATCAGTGTCAGGGGCACACCCAGATCAAGGGCTACCGTACCTGTCCACTTGCCGGTACCTTTCTGCCCGGCGGTGTCGAGTATTTTATCTACCAGCGGGAGCCCATCTTCATCTTTAAATGCCAGGATATCGCGGGTAATCTCAACCAGGTAGCTATCCAATTCGCCTTCATTCCACTCCTTGAATACCTCGTGCATCTCGTCGGGCACCATACCGAGCAAATCCTTCATGATTTGGTAGGTTTCGTTGATCAGTTGCATATCGCCATACTCAATGCCGTTGTGCACCATTTTCACAAAATGGCCCGCACCACCATCACCTACCCAATCGCAGCAAGGGCTACCATCGGTCACTTTGGCGGCTATCGACTGGAAAATCGGCTTTATGGCCGGCCAGGCTGCCTTCGACCCCCCGGGCATGATAGACGGCCCCAATAGTGCCCCCTCTTCACCACCGGACACCCCGGTGCCTACATATAATAGCCCTTTGCTTTCCACGTACTCCACCCGGCGCTCCGTATCAGGAAAATGGGAATTGCCACCGTCGATGATAATATCGCCGGGTTCCAAATGTGGGATTAAGAGCTCGATGAAGTCGTCAACGGGCTTGCCCGCTTTCACCATCAACATCACTTTGCGCGGGCTCTTCAATGAGCCGATCAAATCTTCGATGGAGGTGGCTCCATAAATGTTTTTACCTTTGGCCCGCCCATTCACGAAACGTTCCACTTTATCCACGGTACGGTTGTATGCCGAAACGTGGAATCCTTTACTTTCCATGTTCAGGATGAGGTTTTCGCCCATAACAGCGAGGCCGACAACACCTATATCCGATTTTTCTTGCATAGTCTTTTCCTTTTTAGTTCCCAAAGTTATACTTTCAGTAGCAGTAAAAAAACAAAAAGGCAAAAATGTTGTTCTTAATTCATGGGAACAGAGAAAAAGAAGCGCAACAAAAAGGACATGAAGATGAACACAAAAAACAGTATCGTAACGTATGCCTTAGTAGGACTTGCTGCCGGCACGGTAGCGTGGTTGCTATTGGGCACCAAAGAAGGGCGCAAACAAATGGACCGCGCAGGCGATGGAATACGGGAGCTCAGCAAGTCCATCCGGAAGACCACCAAAGAAGGTATCCGTAGGGCGTCTGAAATAGCGAACCGTGCAACAGACGAAATAGACAGCCTGCGGTCTCAAGCCAAGAGCAAAAGCCGTGCTGCTATCGAAAAAGCGGACCGGGCGGCAAAGAGCGGGGTAGATAAAGCACGTGCCGCAGTGAAAACCGCAAAGCAAAAAGCCGAAGAAGAAATATAAAATAACCCCACCATAGCCGCGATTACACGGGAGGTTGTATCTTTGCGGCAATGCAAACATTAAAAGCGGTCCGGTCTTTAATCCATAAAGACATTGTATTGGAGTGGCGGTCCAAGTACGCCATCAACGGTATCCTGCTGTATGTGGTGTCTACGGTGTTTGTCTGCTACCAAGCATTCAAATCCGTAGACCCCACCACTTGGAACGCGTTGTTCTGGATTATTTTGCTATTTGCATCGGTCAACGCCATCAACAAAAGCTTCGTGCAGGAAAGCCGGGACCGCCAGCTATACTACTACACCATCGCAAGCGCCAAGGCCGTCATCCTTTCAAAAGTCATTTACAACATGCTCGTCATGCTATTGCTTTCGTCAATAGCATACTTGGTCTATTCCATCATTTTCCGTAACCCGCTGGGAGATCCTACGCTCTATTTAGCGGTGGTTGCGTTGGGAGCTGTCGGCTTTGCAGCCGTATTCACCATGGTGGCTGCCATAAGCGCCAAAGCGGGCAATAACAGCACGCTTATGGCCATCCTCAGCTTCCCCATTATCATACCCATGCTCCTTGTGCTGATCAAGGTTTCTAAAAATGCTATGGATGGGTTGGAACGTAGCGCCAGTTACGATGAGTTAATGGTACTCTTGGCCATCAACATCATCACCGTTGCCATTTCTTTGCTGTTATTTCCTTACCTTTGGAGGGACTGATTGGGGGGATTGGTGATTGGCGACAAGTCTGACATCTCATATCTAATGTCTCATATCTAATAGTTGATAATGAAAAAATACTGGTGGAAAATCCTTGCTGTTTTATTGTTACTTTACAGCATCATCGCCGGACTACTAGGCCCGGTGCCTGCACTACCTATTGTACATGAAACCATCCGCAATGTGTATTTCCACGTACCGATGTGGTTCACTATGTTTACGCTCTATACCATATCGGTAGTTTACAGCGTCAAATACCTGTCGTCTGCCGATCCGCACCATGATTTTATCGCAGTAGAAAGTATCAATGTCGGTATTGTATTCTGTATATTCGGTCTGCTTACCGGCATGTTATGGGCCAACTTCACGTGGGGTGCCCCATGGCCCAATGACCCCAAGCTGAACGGTTCGGCCATCGGTACGCTGATGTACCTCGCCTACCTGGTGCTGCGCAACGCACTCGAAGAAGAACAAAAACGGGCACGTATATCGGCCATATACAATATCTTCGCATTCCCGATCATGATCGTACTTATGTATATCCTTCCCAAAACGACCGATTCGCTCCATCCTGGCGCGGGTGGAAATTCTGGGTTTGGCGAGTTTGACCTCGACGGGTCGATGAAGGCCGTATTGTACCCCGCGGCGATCGGCTGGATACTTATCGGCATTTGGCTAATGACATTACGGTTCCGCCTTCGCAAAATGGAATATCAAAACCACACAGCCACCTCATAAATATTGGTATAATATCAATCATAAATCGATTAAACGACAAAAATTAACAACGTTTATTCTAAAACGATATGAAAAAAACAATTCTTTTCTTGCTATTAGTTATCAATGGGTTAATGTGTAGTTTTGCCCAATCAAGTAACGGGGTCGAGATGGCCACGGGTTTACGTAGTTCGGGTAAGATTTATGTAGTGGTAGCTGTGTTGGTTGTGCTTTTCGTTGGGCTAGCTATTTATCTATTTACCATTGATAGAAAGGTGTCGCGATTGGAAAAGCACCAAAAACGATAACCAGTTCCACTCACAGACTTTAGGTACCGTACATTACTTAGGCCCGGCATGCCAGTCAATCCGGGTTAAAGACGATGGTTGCAAACCATCCGATAGGCGTAGGGCAATCAACAAAGTCACCAATAATATATTCTATAAATAAACATTGTTATGGCTAAGTCAATAGCAAAGAAAGAGCAAGAACCTCATTTTTTCAATGACGTATCCGCATTCTTCGACCATGCGGCGCAATTCACCAAGCACCCCCAAGGCTTACTGAACCAGATTAAGGTATGCAACAGCGTTTACCGGTTCAGTTTCCCTTTTAGGCGGGGCGATAACCTTGAAGTCATTAATGCCTGGCGGGTAGAGCACTCCCAGCACATGTCGCCTACCAAGGGCGGTATCCGTTACAGCGAGATGGTCAATGAAGATGAAGTTATGGCACTTGCCGCATTGATGACCTACAAATGTGCTATCGTCAATGTACCCTTCGGGGGGGCCAAAGGCGGTATAGCCATCAATCCCAAGAATTATTCCATCGGCGAGTTGGAAACCATCACGCGGCGGTACACGGTTGAGTTGGTCAAGAAAAACTTTATCGGCCCGGCTATCGATGTGCCGGCGCCTGATTACGGTACGGGCGAACGGGAGATGAGTTGGATTGCCGATACGTACACCACCATGAACCCTGGCCAACTGGATTCGTTTGCCTGTGTAACGGGCAAGCCCATATCCCTGCATGGCATTGCCGGTCGGAAAGTAGCAACGGGCCGCGGTGTCGGTATCGCTATCCGCGAATGTGCCAATGTTGCCGAAGACATGAAAGCCATTGGCCTTACACCCGGCATTACCGGCAAGCGGGTTATCGTACAGGGACTCGGGAATGTGGGTTACAACGCAGCCAAGGTACTCATCGAATTTGGTGCTATTATCGTAGGCGTGTGCGAGTATGACGGCGCTTTGTACAATCCTGACGGACTAGATCCGGATGCCATCCTCGAACACCGGAAAAATACAGGATCAATATTAGGTTATAGAAAAGCGACAAAATCATTCAAGACACCGGCGGAGGGATTAGAGCAACCGTGCGACATCCTCGTACCGGCTGCATTAGAAAACCAGCTTACCGAAGAAAATATCGGCCGTATCCAGGCCAAGATCATCGCTGAGGGGGCAAACGGCCCCACTACCCCTGGCGCAGCAGATGCCTTCGTCAAAAAAGGGGGCATCATCATCCCCGATATGTATTGCAATGCCGGTGGCGTAACAGTATCCTATTTCGAGTGGCTGAAAAACCTTTCACACGTTTCTTTTGGCCGCATGGACAAGCGATATGAAGAGATGGCCAACCAGAATTTGATCAATACGGTTGAAACCATGACGGGCAAATCACTCACGCCCGCAGAGCGGATGACCATCGTGAAAGGCGCCGACGAACTCGAATTGGTCAATTCGGGCTTGGAAGATACGATGATCCGTGCCTACCATGAAATCCGGGATATCCGAAATTCCAATAAAGCCATCGATACATTCCGTACGGCGGCGCTGGTAGGTGCCATCAATAAAATAGCCGTTTCTTACCAGAATTTGGGTATTTGGCCCTAGCGGTTTTATAAGAACCCCATAACTAAACCTGTCCATATATTCCGTAGCCGGAGTATATGGACAGTTGCTATCGGTTATTTTCAGGAAGCATTGGATAAATAATTGTAGGATATTCAAAATAAAACGTCTACTTTTATGCTTATTGGGAATAACTAACTGAAAAACATAATCCATGGTCGGCGAACAGCACTATACAGAGGTGTTCCAATCACTGCCTATGCCGTGTTTGATATTGCTCCCCAACGCCCCTCATTTTACCATTGTAAACGTGAGCGACGCCTATTTGGCAATCACCAATACACGTAGAGAGAGCATGGTTGGAAAAGGCTTTTTGAAGTGTTCCCCACCAATCCATACCAAAGCGACAACATCTGGCAGAATATTTTCGATGAGGTGATCAGTGAGAAAAAGACCCGCAAAGTACCACCGCAGAAATACGCTTTCCCCACGGGAGACGTACCGGCGCGACTTGATGTGAAATACTTGGAGTTGGTCAATACGCCGGTGCTTGACGATCAGGGGGAAATCAAGTTTATCATCCGCTCGATGAACGACGTCACCGACAACGTGCACTATGAGAAGTTCTTCGAAGAAACCCAACGCCCAGCCCGGATAGGCAGTTGGGAAGTCAATATGGCCCATCAAACATTTACGTGGTCCGACGGATTACGTGACATCTATGAAGTACAGCATGATTATGAGCCTACACTTAGTCGAATCAATGACTTTTTCCCCGATCCGGCAGCCTTAAAGACACTCGAGGATGCCTTTCTGAAAGCTACGGAGAATGGCACGGTATTCAGCCTCATACTACCCATGGTTACCGCCAAGGGCAACGAACGCTGGCTATCTATCGTGGGCAAACCCGATCTGGTGGGTGGCACATGCATCCGCATTTACGGAATAACCCAAGACATAACCGCTAGCAAACGCCTCACAGACCTGGAAAACCTGGAAAGAACGATTCTGGAAAAGAGTGCCCGCCGGGACACCTCCCTATCTACCGTCCTATCTGAATATATACTTGGCGTGGAAGCTCTCTACCGGGGTCTGTATTGTTCGATACTAGGGGTTCGGAACAAGCGGTTGGTTAGCTGGGTAGCCCCTTCTCTGCCAGAGTCGTATATTGCGTCCGTCCACGACCTCCCCATCGGTGACGATGTAGGTTCGTGCGGCACGGCAGCCTTTCGTAAAAAACGAATTATCGTGAGCGACATCTCCGTCGACCCGAAATGGGCCAGCGCTAAGGATGTGGCACTTTCGCACGGTCTCAAAGCCTGTTGGTCGCACCCCATCGTTGATGCAAAAGGAGGTGTCATCGCCGTGCTCGGCATCTATTACAAACAAGTCAAAGAGCCAAATCCCGACGAGCTGATCATCATCGACCGCATGAGTGCGTTGCTTAACATCATTATTGAAAATTGGCAAAATGCCGACCGTATACGCGAGGCAGCGACGATGATAGCTCAGGGGCAGGAACTTGCCCGTTTCGGCAATTGGCAATTTGACATCGAAAACAACCAAACCACCTGGTCACCCGTGCTGTGCGATATTTACGGCATCAATCCTGCCGTTTATTCTCCTAGTTTCAAGCATTATTTGGCACTTGTACACCCCGACGACCGAACACAGGTGGAGCAGATGATTGACAAAATCCACCGAACCGGCGAAGACATCGTATATGAAGAACGTATAATACGGCCGAACAACGAAATACGATACCTGAGATCGTGGGTACGGTTAATAGCAAATGCCGAAAAGAAACCTGTAAAGTTAATTGGTGCCAGCTTGGATGTGACAGAAAGCAAGAAGGCCGAGTTAAAATTGAAACAATTGCATGCCGAACTGGAAAAACACCTCAAAGAAGTGGAGCAGTCTGAGCAAAAATACAGTGATCTCTTCCACCTTAGCCCTCAGCCCATGTGGGTTTATGACCTAGAAACGTATCGCTTCCTTGATGTCAATGCAGCCGCAATTACCCATTACGGATATACACACGAGGAGTTCCTTTCGATGACGCTGATAGACATCCGGCCACCTGAAGAGATACCCAAACTAGAAGCCGCAGTTGCAAGAACACGGCTTCCCAACAAGCTTTTTTTCAAGGGCACCTTCAAGCATCGCAAGAAAGACGGGGAAATCATCCAAGTGGATATCCAAAGTAATATCATCCAATTCCATGGGCGAAAAGCCGAACTTGTGCTGGCAATCGACATCACCGAGAAGCTATACCACATCGAAGCCATAGAGGCCCAAAACAAAAGGCTGCAAGAAATTGCCTGGATGCAATCACACATGGTAAGGGCTCCGCTGGCCCGCATTATGGGATTAATCGACCTGATCAAAAGCTGCCCTGCACCCGATGTGGACCAAGACCGTTTGCTACGCGCCGTATACGACTCCGCTATCGAGTTAGACGACATATTGAGAAACATCACTGAAAAGGCAGAACAAATCACCCTTACCTAACAGCAAATCCATGGAGCTAGATGTACTGGTCATAGATGACGACGAAATTTTCAACTTGATGGCTAATATCATGCTGCGTGATCTGGGAATCACTACACAACCGAAGTGTTTCACCAGCGGGCAGGAGGCGTTGGCCTTTATCAGGCAGAGCAAAAAGGGTATTTCCTACCTCCTTTTCCTCGATATCAACATGCCAACGATGAGCGGATGGGAAGTACTGGACCACCTGGGGGCGATGCCGAATCATCTTGATATCCATGTTGTCATCGTTACGTCGTCGATAGATCGGGCCGACAAGGAAAAGGCCTTGGACTTCAAACAGGTTATCAACTTCATGACGAAACCGATAAACCGGGAAGAGCTTTCAGCCCTCAAGGAACATGAGAAAATCGCCGTATTTTTCCCACGCTGACACGTGGTGCAAGCCAGCAATTACCGTAGTGCTTGCCACAGGATTTCCACGGGATGGTAAGCGAGCCGCTCTGCTCCATCTTTGATTTGATGGCGGCAACTGGTGCCGGGGGCAGCAATAAACACCTCCTGCGGCGTAGCTCTTACCGTTGGCAGTAGCACCAATTCACCCACTTTCATGGACACATCATAGTGTTCTTTCTCATACCCAAAGGAGCCAGCCATGCCACAGCAACCCGAAGGGATCACCGTCACCTCATGCCCTTTCGGGAACGAAAGTATTTTCGTAGTATACTCCACCAAGTGGAAAGCTTTCTGATAGCAATGTCCATGGAGCTTTATCTTGCGCGGTGTGTCGGCAAACATCGATTGACTAATCCGTCCAGCTTCCATCTCGCGCGCGAGGAACTCGTCGATCAACAGTGTATTTTTAGCCAACTTGCGGGCGTCGGCCAATAGCTGCTCGTCGGCCAGGTCTGGATATTCATCCCGGAAGGTAAGGATAGCCGACGGCTCGATACCGAGCAGTGGGGTTTCTGCCGATATCACGTCTTTCAGATACCGGATATTACGATTGGCTATCGCCTTTGCTTTACGCAACAGCCCTTTCGAAAGGTAGGTTCGGCCACTTTCCAAATGTTCGGCCAACCGTACGTCATACCCGAGTGCAGATAGCAGCCGGTAAGCCGTTTGGCCGATGGCCACATCGTTATACTCCGAAAATTCATCACAAAACAAGTAAACCACCCGCCCATTATGCGACTGGCTTTTGCGCCGCGCCTCCCGGTTAATCCATTTGCGCAATGTTATCTTGCCCACTTCGGGAAGCGACCTATCTTTGGCAAAGCCGAGCACGCCCTTCACCAACGGCGAGAGCACACTGCTCTTTATTACCCAGTTGTATAGTACAGGTACATAAGACGCCAGCTGCTGTGATTTGGTAAAGTTTGCAATCACCCACGCCCTAAATGGTGTGCCGTTCGCATCGTAGTAATGCTGCAGGAATTCCGCTTTCATTTTCGTTACGTCTACGCCCGATGGACATTCCGTTTTACACGCTTTGCAGCTCAGGCAGAGGTCCATCACCTCTTTGATCTCCGGGTGGTCAAACCGGTTCGCCTTCGGCGATGCGGTAAGGTACTGGCGCAGCAGATTGGCCCGTGCACGTGTTGTATCCTTTTCCTCCCGCGTGGCCATATATGAAGGGCACATGGTACCCCCTGTTACATGTGTCTTGCGGCAATCGCCCGAGCCTGAGCATTTTTCCGACAGCCGCAGAATACTTTCCTGTTTACGGAAGTCGAATATGGTATCGATTTTCACGGTACTGGTATCGTGCTCGTAGCGCAGGAATTTGTCCATCGGCGGTGTATCCACGATCTTGCCGGCGTTAAATACACCTTTAGGGTCGAAGATGGCTTTCACTTCGCGGAGCAGCCCGTATACGGTCTCGCCCAATACTGCGCCGATAAACTCGCCGCGGAGCCGCCCATCGCCATGTTCACCGCTCAAGGAGCCGTTATATTTTTTCACCAGCTGGGTAGTATCTGCCAGTACCGCTCGGAAAACCCGTTTCCCTTCGTCGGTTTTCAAATTGATCAGCGGCTCCACATGTAACTCGCCGGCCCCCGCATGGGCGTAGTATGAAGCGTCCAGCCCATGGTGGCTGAGGATACGTTGAAGGTCTTCGATGTAAGCAGGCAGGTCTTCTGGTGGCACAGCACAATCTTCGATGAGGTTTACGGGTTGCGTATCGCCGGGCAGGTTCCGGATGAGCCCGAGGCCCGCCTTACGCACGTCCCACACCAGGTTGGTTTTGGGGCCGGTAATCAATGGGTGGGCATAGCCCAACCCCGCAGCCTCCAGCTCGGCCTTCAATGCGCCAGCTTTGCGTTCCACCTCGTCAAGCGTATCGCCCCTGAATTCAACCATCAGCATTGCTGCCGGGTCGCCCTCGATGAAGAACCTGTTGTATTGGTAGGTCGGGTGCCCTTTGGTAAAGTCCATGATGTACTTATCTACCAATTCAGAGGCTTCAGGATGGTGGCGCAGTGCCACGATGTTGGCGTGCAACGATTCGATGAGGGTGGTGCAATGTACACAAAGCAAGCCCACCTCAGGGGGTGGTAACGGGAGCAGGTTCAGCTTTGCCTCCGTAAGGATGCCCAGGGTACCCTCCGACCCGGCAAGCAGCTTGCAGAAGTTAAAGGGCTGCTCGGCATCAAGCATCATATCCAGGGCGTAGCCCGTATTGCGCCGGGTAAGCGTGGGCTTGGGATATCCTTTTTTTATAGCTTCGCGATTTTTCGCGTCTGCCAGCAAATCATTCATCCGGCGGTAGATATCACCTTCGCGGGTTGCTAGCGTCAGTTTATTAAACAAGGTCGCATCGTCCTGTGCCTCAAAAATCACTTCCGAGCCATCGTCGAGCAATACCATTGCTTCAAGCAAATGGCTACGGGTATCGCCCCATACGATAGAGTGTAGTCCGCAGGAGTTGTTGCCCACCATGCCACCCACCATGGCCCGGCTCGCGGTAGATGTCTCGGGGCCAAACATCAACCCGTAAGGTTTTAGGTATGCGTTGAGGTCATCGCGGATCACACCCGGCTGCACACGTACCCATCGCTCCGCTACGTTAACCTCCAATATTTCATTGAAGTATTTGGACACGTCTACCACAATACCCCGGCCCACGACTTGGCCCGCCAAGGACGTGCCTGCAGTACGGGGAATCAGCGTAACGCCATAGGTGGCAGCAAACGCTATAAGCGTTTGCAAATCTACCTTATTATGAGGTATGGCAACTGCTATCGGCAACTCCTGATATACAGACGCATCGGTGGCATACGCACGGATCAATGCGCGATGTTCAGCGGTATCGTTGTAATAAAGCCGGCCTGCCAGCCTGTTGGCTAACTGTCCCAGGCCCTGTGTTATCGTATTTCCATTCCTGTTCACGCGGTAAATATAAGTATCATTTAGTCATCGATTATTGTTATTCCTATTTTTACCATCTTTGTGTCCCGTTCGTTATATTCCAGGATGAGTTTTCCATTTATCAGCATATAAACCTGATTACCGTTCACAATGATATGCTACGTATACCATTGTTTATCTGTCACAGACACCGTATTCACCTGCACCTTGTGACCGATTGTCGAAAACCCTTTTGCCTGAAATTGCGCATGGAAATAGATTCTGGCGTTTGACCCCGTAAAGGTCATCACCTCCAGCTTCGGTTCAAAGTTTTTGAAATCATGGCCGCCAACATCCCCTCGTATAAAAAAGGTGCGCCCGCTGGCCACTTACCGCAATCGCACCATCCCCACGCTTCTTCAAGCCCCTTTGGCTTTCTAACCCCCAAATTTAAGAATAACTTCGGTAACTGTATATTTTCGACAGCGCCAGGCATTCCTCATAAGGTACAAGGCCGTCCGAGCACGTCGCGTGCGAGAGGCTTGCGGCTGCGGCACAAACACCCAGATCGAGGCACGCTTCCATACCCCAGTCTTCATGTACCCCAAGCAGCACACCCGCAGCCAATGCGTCGCCCGCACCATTTGCCCCGACGATTTTATCCTGCGGAAGCAGTAGACTGGGGTGAAAAATACGTCGGCCATCGCGGTGTCCGGCCCACGCCCCATCCGGATGGTGGATAATAATCCACTCGTTCACACCCATTTCGAAAACAATTTCAAAAGCCTCATTACACCGTTCGGTCATTTCTGTCGGGCCCGCCACATTGATTAGGTCGACCCCCGAGAGCCGGCACGCTTCATACTCATTGAGAAAGAGGTAATCGACATGCGGCAACGAGCAAGGGATAATGGTTGCAAACCGATCCGAGTCTTCACTTACCAAATCAACGGAGGTAATAAACCCGGCCTTCTTAGCATCCTCCAGCACATAAGATGCTTTCGTCCGCCGATCATCCTGGATTTCATCCAAGCGGTCAAGCAGCAGCAGGTAACCCAGATGGAAAATCTTCGCATCGGAAACCTTAAAATCAAAATGCTCGGTATCCAACAGCGAATTGGCTCCGCGGTGGTGAAAGAATGTCCGTTTTCCGGTATTCTTTACCGAAGTGACGATGGTATAGGAGGTCGGCATATCCGGTGTCATCTGCAACTGCCGTACATCTATGCCCGCTTCCCGGCAATGGTCAACTATCCGCACACCGTTAAAGTCATTACCAACCAGGCCAATGGCCTCCAATGAAAAGGGAGCGCCGAGTTTGGTCAAATCCATCAAGATATTGTAAGCCGACCCACCGTTGCTTGTATACTCATGCAGAATATTAACAAGCGATTGTTCCTCGGGAAATTTATCGATTAATTTCACTTGGTCCAGTATCCAATTGCCTGCCACCAGTAGTCCCGATCGGTTCCTATCGTTCTTAAACATACCCCTATTCGCTTAATAATTTAACCAATGGTGGTTCATCTTCTATGATTTCGGGGAATCGGCCTATTTCGTTATCCCAAAAGAAATTATCGTTTTCGTCGTCGTTGGCCGTGGATACCTCGCCGATGACACATTCGGCAGAAATCGGGTAAAACGCGTGCCATAACAACGGCGTGATCGTGATACGTTCGCCAGCATGGATCGTAGTCGGTTCTCCGCTTTTAACGGTACGGTTTTCTCCGTTGACTTTCACGGTGATGAACTCCTGAGTTACAGCGCCAGGGTCTTCTGCCCACAATATCACGGCGAGTTGCCCCGCCCGGCAAATGATATCTTCTTTCTTTTGCTTATGATAGTGTGCCGGCGTGGTCTGATCACGCCAGGCGTACATCAACTTCTCACAATATTCGGGTTCGGCAGCTAAGTTCACTAACACCAACCCTTCCTTTCGGAAGTTTCCTAATCCGAAATCCGTCACATCCCATGCTGGGTTAGGTGGCAATACCCAACCATTGCGTTCAAAAAAATTGATCGCCGATCGCACCGCGTAATTTATTTCCGATCTTTTCATATCGCCAACGTATTTGTATAAGGAACATCCACAAATGCGCCAGTTTCCTGCGAGCGCAGGGCCGCTTTGAAAACCCGGTGGCTATCCACCGCTTCTTCCGGTGTTGCACAGCCAAATTTCCCATTTAACAGCCCCTCACGCTCAGCAACGTACGCGGCGATCATCTGCATGAAACAGTCGGGAAAACCCGCTTCAAAAATACCGCCTGTGATGGTCTCAAAGGGCATCTGAAACCCGAGATCGGTGCGCTTCCACCATTGTTCGGGCCCATTGGTAAACTGCCAGAAAGCCTTGGTATCTTTTGTACTGTAGCGTACGCCGCCTTCCGTTCCGTAAATCTCGATGTACCACGTGTTTGTTTCTCCCGGCGCCAGCCGCTTCATTTCCAACTGCATGGGCACCTGCTCGCCTCCGATTTCGACCTGCGTGTTCAGTATTGCATTATTCCATGTATCGCATTCAGCAACGCCACCCTTACCATCGGGTCGTTCGGTAATAATTTTCTGCAGCTGGGCAAACACCTTCGACGGCCGCCATCCCAACCGCAGCGGCACATGCAGTGCATGCATACCCAAATCACCCATTACCCCTATTTCACCGCAATATTGCGATTGGCGCTTCCAGTTGATGGGCTTCTGGGCATTCATATCGCTTGCATGGAGAAACCCGGATCGGACTTCGAATATCCGTCCCAGCCGCCCCGACTGCACTTCGCTGATCACCCGCTGCGGACCGGGAAGAAAAGGCATTTCAGAGCTGCAACGTACAAAGCGCCCCAATTTGGCCGCCTCTGCTGCAATCGCCTCGGCGGCCTCCTGATCAATACCAAAAGGCTTCTCACCCAATAGGTCTTTGCCCGCCCGCAGGATATCGAGATACATATGGAGATGCAGGTTGTGCGGAACAGCAATATACACCATGTCTACCTGGTCGCTGTTAATCAGCTCTTGGTAATCTGTTGTCAGCAGTGCAACGCTGTCTATCTGCTTATACCACGATAAAACCGTCTCGTCCAAATCACACACCGCGGTCAACCGCGCCCGCACGGGAAAATCCTTGAGGGCAAACCATCGCCCGAACGCGCTGGCAGCCTCGCGCCCCATCAATCCCCCGCCTATGATACCGATATTTACTGTTTTCATTTACTGTTTTTTTAACAATCCGATTACTTCTTCTGGTTTAGCACCCTCATGCACGATGGCCATCAGCGCACGTGTCATCCCACTCGGGTTGGCATGCTGGATAACATTCCGTCCGTAAACGATGCCTTTCACACCCTGCTGCATCAAGCCATACGTTCGTTGCAGGATTTCCTCATCCGTTGCTTTGCCACCTCCTCGCACCAATACGGGGATATCTCCGGCAATTTCCACCACACGGTGGTAATCATTCACGTTATCGGTTGGGTCGGCTTTGATGATGTCTGCACCCAACTCCACGCCCTGCCTTACCAACGGAATAATTTTCCCGGAATCGCCATTCACCATATACCCGCCAGCCTCGTTATTCGGACGGAATACCAGCGGCTCTACCATTAATGGGATACCGTAACGTTCCGTCTCCGGCTTAATCTTCAATATATTTTGGATGCATTGGTCGGTTACCTCCGGTTCATCTGGAATGCTGAACAGGTTTACCACTACGCACACGGCATCCAAACGGATGGCCTGCTCTACGGGATTTTCGATCATACGGCTGAATAAGGTACGTGGTAATTGCTTACCGTATACGTTGGCTACATCCGTGCGCAATACCAGCGACGGCTTTTCGCGGCCCGGAATGGACTGCAGGTAATGTGCCTGCCCGATGGTAAGTTGTATGGCATCCGGAGCTGCATCTACCAATACATCGACGGCCTTCTTTATATTTTCTATTCCGTTTAAAAATGGATATTCGTTAAAGAATCCGTGATCTATGGCAACATCGAAACAGTTGCCTGATTTACTGTTAAAAAGTCTGTTTAATCTGTAATTTTTCATTTAATATAATTTGCCCTTTTTTCAGGGGTGAATCACTCTACTGTTAACCCAATTAATTCTGTCTTTAATTAATCATGAGGTTACAAATATAATAAATCAAATCAACTTGTATATACAAGTCGCATTTATTTCGTGGTGGGATTTGTTTTTTTTCGTAGCGGTCCTCTGTGAGATGGTTACATTAATCCTTGATAGACCTTTCGCAAAAAATAGCACCTGGCCGCCCTCTCTTCACCTTTATCAATTCATATTGGCTTAATTAGTTTCCCCGCCCTGTGCGAAAGTACCGTCCGGAAGGACCTTGCTCACATCCTCACCTTTATATAATAGTTGATATGCTGAATCATATTCGGGATGACCTGCCACTTTCACCCAAAGAGTAAACAAATTTGATTTCAAATGCGGCACGCTAAAATGCATCGTTGGTCCCTGAGCGTTCGTAAAGGGTTCGGCCCCCGGGCAGTCCCATGTAAGTAGTTCCATTTCTTGATTATCGTATTCCAAAGTGACAGCAATCTCGAGCTTTTCCACTTGGTTATACGAATCGTTCAATAAGAATAGGTCAAACTCAAAGTCTTCATTCTCTTTCCACACAAACTTCCGTACCCTGGCGCTGGCTAAAATCGGACGACAAGCATCCGTTACATCCTTGAAAGCGGGTTTTGGTTCATTAGGCCAATTTACAATGCTGTTGTTTGCGGCAGTCGGCCATGGCTCCTGAAAACACCAATTGAGCGCCATACTACAATAAGGTTTCTGCCGACGAGCTTCTTCATAAATGAACTTCAAGCCCTCACCTTGTAATAGTTGGCTGTATTGAACCAATTCCGTTACAGTGTGCGGATCACCAAAATATTTTCGAAATGTCGCCATTTCCGTCCAACTGCTATTACGCCACGCGCCAAATCCATGATGTACACTCCAGGTCGTACCCTCTTTAGGAGGAAAAAGTTCATCGCTTGGAATAAAGCTTTTCAGCACTTCTAGGTTAGAAATACTGGGAACTCCAAACTCAGTATACGCCGTCATGCGCGCTTCAGTCATCCACTGAAACACCTCTCTTCCACTTTCTTTATCGTAAAAAAGATAATGCCCATGCCCGACGCCGTAGAAAGGTGACGTATTGATAAACGGAGTGTTCGGATCTAATTGGTAGCACACACTGTTTAATAGGCGGAAAGGGAGAGATTGCTCGGTCATGCCGCCCCAATATAATTCATTACCGCCTGACCATAAGGCGAGGCAAGCATGCTTTTTGAGCCGGTTAACAATCGATGCAGCTTCCTGTTTAAGTACCTTTAGATAACTCGGCTTATCTGTATACACATTGTTTGCCAATGGAAAATCCTGCCAGACCAACAGACCGAGTTCATCACATATATCGTAAAATGCCTCCTTATTTACGATTCCTCCGCCCCACACACGTAATAGATTGAAATTTGCATTTTTTGCGAGAACAAGTTGTTCGCGGTAGCGCTCCGGGGTAATGGTCCCGATAAAAACCTCGGGGTGAACCCAGTTGCTGCCTTTGCCAAAAATCCGTCGATTGTTAACTTCTAGTGAAGCAGGCGGCATAGCGCTGGTTGCTGGGAACCCCCAGCTGTCGTTCCATGATTTTTCATTCACAACCAATCGGACCCGGCGGAATCCGGTTCGGATTATGCGACGTTCGAGTTCACAGTTATTCGTGTCTAGCAGTAAAAATTCAGATACATATAGATTGGGGTCACCGTAGCCATTTGGTTGCCACAATTTAGGTGATGCTAAATCCGCTGGTATAAATAAGTTGTCAGATGATATCGCTCCTGTCTTTTGCAGCACCGTCCTTCCTTCCGGATCCTTGATTGTCCACTCATAGGCACTGCCGGATAATTTAACTCCGCTGATTTCAGCAGTGACTTTCGCATGCGTCAGGTCATCATTTAATACATAGGTCATCGAGACGTCATTCAAGCGGACCGGTTGACGCACTGCGAGGTATGTTTCATCCCATATACCGCGGGTAACACATCTGGGGTGCCAATCCCAACCGTAACTGACAGCAGGTTTAACACTTTCCCGAGCATTTCTCCGGTAACTATCCGGGGTCTCGGGAGACACCTCAAATCCAAGCTTGGGCACGGGGCGCAAAACAACTCTCAATTCGTTAACGTCCCGTAAATCATCCGTTAAGTCAACGTCTACATAAGTAAACATTCCCTCCTGGTCCCGAATAATCTTCCCATTTAAAACCACCTTAAAGTGGTAGTCAATACCTTTCGAGAAAAAAAATAGCCGTTCGCCGTCCTTCAGTTCTGGACGTTCAAATATGGTTTTGTAGGTAAACCAAACGTCCTCCATCCAATCGAACTGTGCAACGTTATTCCCATACCACCAAGGTTGTTCATAGTTTTCGGCCTTCATCACATCCAATTGAACGGCACCCGGAACCGTCGATTCAAGCCAATGTTCCGGCTGTTCGCTTTCAGTATTGTGGTAGCCGATTTGCCAAATAGGATAAATTTGTTGAGCCACGGCAGACAAAAGGAGCGTATGAAATAAAGCAACTAGTGCCGTTATACGTAATAAAATGATACTCGGTTTCAATCTCATTTTTCGCAAAAGTTTATAGAAGTCTAGTTTAACCTTATTTGATTTGTCCTTTGGCTGCATCTTCGTTTTCTTTCAGATAAATCCGGTACAGCTCAAAAAATGTCGGTGCATCAACAAGCGTGATATTCGGGTCCCGCTTTTTTATTTCATCCACGATCGACCCATACCAAGTCGGCGACTTTAGCACACTCCGTACCCAAAAGAAAGGAATTGGAGATTCGTTTACCATCTTTACCACGGCGGCCGCGTCCTCCTCCGGTTCCGAATTCACGTAACCACCCTCCCTCAAAATCGGCACGTTGCCGTGCAAATAGGTACGAGGAACGCGGTTCTCAATCTCGCGGCCCTCAAAAAAGGGTGTATAACTCTCAATATTTTGCCGCACAATGCCATTCGGACTAAAAGCTGCATATGAATTGAGTCCACTTTCGTTGAGACCAGGAGCGTAGCCGTCGATTACGAAGCCACTTACACTCAAGCCCCATTTCTGATAATAGGGAATATTATGATTTGCCCACGCTTGCGTTGCGTCCGGCAACCCGGAAATCGGGCGGGGTGCCTGCAACATACCGGGATTAAGATAGCCCGCACCGTTATCCGCCGCTACGAAATAATCGTTTGGCGTCGCCGTTTCCCGTCGATAGTCAAGGGCCATTGGCACCCGCTGGGACAATATCGGACTGATAGCCCACATAATCGGTACAATTCCTCTATTTGGGTCGTCCCATATGTAAGGGGTGGTAGTGGAAAGCCACGAGGAGGCGTCATAGTCACCCGCGTAAAAAATCAATAGCTTTTTATCGCCCAAACTGAGTTTTCCATGCTCGTCCAAATAACCTTGTTTCGACAATTCCCTAGCGGAAACCCATTCCTGAGGATATTCACTCTTAAGCGGATAATGTTGCCAAAATGAACCATTGGCAAGCGCCCCAAAACTATCTCCTCCTGTAGCATCAGCGTCCACAAAAGCATTATATGCACTAATCACGCGCATGAACTCCCACTCGCTTTCGACAGCTCCGTGGCGTCCCCCGTCAAGAACGGTATATTTAAATCGCCACGCGGGAAAACCACCGATATAGGAAAAAGTACTTCCATTACCATTCTGCTCATAGGCTAACATTAACATCTCTTTTAAAAGTGCTAAATCAGCCCCTGGCGATTGACCGCGATCATCGGTTGCGGGTTCATCAGCCCAAGGACTCAAATCAAAGAAATAACCTTTTTTGCTCACAAAAAAGTCATGGTTGGACAATGTATGGTGGTTAACGGGCGCGACATCGGGTGTCCGCCTCCAATATTGGTCGATGTAATAAGCACCATATTCAGGGTTGCATTTCCCCGTCTCCATATAATTATCAATAAACCAGCGGTACGCGTCCGTTTTAGGAGTTCCACCCCGACCAGAACCGTCGAAAATGGAAGATCCGTCTTCATTGACCAACCTCACTTTGACAGGAATTTTGGGCCCTTCTAGAATTAGTTTACTGTACAACGAATTGGGACTGGAATTGTAACACACTGCAACGAGGTCTTCCGCACCAGCGATTGATGAAGCGAGATTACTAGTTGCGGGAACATTTGGATCATACACCACCGCACCGTTAATATCCTCATTGAACTTCGTGACCAAATCTATTATGTTCAGAGCGCTGTCTACGTTTGCGTTACCCAACCATTTGCTAGGCTGCCGGTATTTATCCCACCAATAGCGGTCAACATTTATACCCTTATCAGGTACTTCAACATAAAAAAGGTATAAGCGTGGGCTGCTCCGATTTACGATTCCCTGAAGTGTTGCTGCGGTGTGAACGTGCTCCCATATTGTATGAATATCCTCTTCGTTATTCACGTTAAGATTATTCAAATATTGCATATCAAAGGTGACCACTGTGTCTTTTACCAACTCGGCATTTTGGGGTTCGCTGTCATTATTTCTTTCCTTATTGCCGTTGAACTGACAGGCGGTCAATTGTGAAATAAATCCGGCGCACAAAGCAAGAAAGGCGAGACATGATGATTGTTTCATATATTTGAGTGAAATATTTGTAAATTATACAACGTTCCTTTGGGCTAGTGACTCCATTGAAAACCAAAAGGAAAGAAACGCGTAGCCATTTGACTTTCCGGAGTGTTCGTTCTAAAATTAAGATAGCCAAATGTGGTTTCCCGAGCAGTTAATGGATCACAAGTAGCGTCTGTACAATCAATAGATAACCAATCGCTGAAAAGCTGCCAAAACAAAATTCGGTCAACGCTTTGAATTATTTTACTGTTAAAAACCGTCTCGAAAAAGGCCGCATGCACACTAGCCGCTCTTCCATCTCCAAGTCCGGCGCGCGGAAAGCCGATTTCGCCGATTACAATTCTGTTTTGATTCGGCAGGCTCGCCGGATCTTGTAGCCGTGTCACCACACTTTCCCAACGGCTCAAAATCCGATGCATATCGACACCCTCTGTATCCATGGGGTAAAGGTGTATATTGGGGATTCCCTTTCCACCCGCCTCATAATAATTTGTCCACCAGTCCAAATAAAGCCATTGATCACCTGAGATTATTGAACTCGCCAGTACCTCTTTATATGGAACACCATATTCGTCCAGCTTTGCCGCTACCGCGTTATCAAAAAAAGCAGCATACCTTTGTTCACCACTTATTTCCGCATTAAACTCATTAAATGGCTCAATTTTCAGCTTTTCAACCATCCAACCTTCGTCCAGACCATGTTTAGTATGCTGACGAACCAAAAACTCCGCAATTACATCCGCGACTACGCCGAGCTCTTCATACATACCACCACTCGAGGACTGAACCTTGGCATCAATCCAAGAAGGATAAGGTTTCGAAAATGCCAAAATCAGCTCCACGTCCCGTTGTTCGTACTGACGTAAAACAGCTAAAAGCGCTAGATCGAACGGATAGTCTCCCTCGACTGGTTCAACGGTTTTTAGCGTGACAATCTCACGGAATACACTCGCCCGCCAATCATTTCTTTCGAAATGAGCTAGAAGATCGCCAGCTTTCGAAGCAGGCATTAATGGCATATTCTGTGGCACTCCCTCCATAACCCAAGCATAAGAAGGATAATCGGCTGGAACAATATGGTGTAAATGGGAGAGTAAAAACAATGCGTTAAAACCGACCAATGCTACATCTGGAGTATTGGGTTCTGGCTCGCCTCCACCGGTATCATCATTGCCAACATCTTTGGCACAGCTTACCATCGTCGCGAGCAGGATAAATAGTAATGTATGTCTCATCATGGTATACTAGTTAAGCCTTTAATACTATAAACAGAATTTTCCAAACCTTACACCCCACAGTATAACTTTAGGAATTTATTAATGTGTCCACCAGAACCCGACAGGGAAAAAGCGTGTCATCATTTGAGATTCAGGGGTATCTGTCCTAAAATTCAAATATCCAAAGGTTGTTTCTCTAGCTGTCACTGGATCACAGGTTGCATCGGTGCAATCGATAGTCAGCCAATCACTAAAAATACGCCAATACACAACCCTATCAACACTTTGAATACGGATACTATTGAAAATTGTGTCCAAAAAAGCTGCGTGGACCACAGAAGCACCACCATCTCCCAGTCCGGCACGTGGAAAACCAATTTCGCCAATTACTATCCGATTGTGATTTGGTAAGCTCGTAGGATTTTGCAATCGTGCCACCACGGTTTCCCAACGGCTTACAATCGTTGAAATGTCTGTGCCCTCGCTTTCCATTGGATAGAGATGAATGTTGGGAGTTCCCGGACCACCGGCTAGATAGTAGTTTGTCCACCAGTCTAGATAAAGCCACTCATCACTCGAAATAATGGAACTGGCAAGTACTTCTTTGCGGGGCACACCAAAGTAATCCAGCTTGGAATTGACTGCATTATCTAAAATGGCAGCGTACGATTCATCACCACTCACCTCAGCATTAAATTCATTAAAAGGTTCGATCTTCAGCTTTTCTGCCATCCAAGTGGAATCGAGACCATACCATATCCGCTGACGCGCCAGAAAGTAAGAAATAACATTTGCCACAACATCCATTTCTACGGCCATACCTCCGCCTAGCGCCTGTACTTTGGAGGCAATCCACGATGGATAAGGCTTCGAAAATGCTAAAATCAATTCTACATTCCTTTGCTGGTACTTTTGCAGTACCGAAAACAATTCCGAATCAAATGGGAAAACCCCTTCTGTTGGCTCAATCGTTTTCAGCGGCAGAATGTCTCGAAAAACGTCAGCATGTCTCCCATTTATTTCAAAGTTATACAACAAATCTGCGGCTTTGGAAGCCGGCATTGCCGGCATATTTTGAGGAACACCCTGCATGACCCAAGCGTGCTGGGGATAATATTGAGGCACGACAAAACTTAAATGGGACAGGGCAAACAACTCGTTGAATCCGGATAACGCTGCCTCATTTGATTCGGTTTTGAACGCGGCCTTATTATCAATTTGCGTTTTTTCGCAGGATGTGCAAAGACCACCAATCAATATCAAAACCCAGCTCTTATAATATATATATCTTCTTCGTATCATCTTTCAACCTAAGATCATTATTTGACTCAACTCCGTCTTTAGGAACCGATTCTAATAGTCTTCGTAAAACTTAATTTCGTCAATCATGACGTCTACTGCACCGCCACAAAACAAGTGATACATTCGGAAATAGTTTACGGCGCTTAGGTTTATATCTCCGCCTCTATTGTCAATTATAGCGTCCGAAAGCTTAAGATCGATCTTATTCCATCCATTATGCAACGTCAACATGGAAAAGTTCCAACTTAATTCCTGATTATCTGGACCGCCTGAACTCGTAATCTCGATAGCTGACCCCCAATCTGGAATATTCGTGTTTAACATTTGAACATCAGACACGTATAACCAAAAAGAAAAGACACCGTGCTCCATGCTTACCTCTGTATTGAACGGAGAGGAAAACTGCTTTTCAAAAACCGGCACCGCATTTGCGTTGAGAGATGTCTTTAATGAGTACGTTCCCTCTCTGCTGTCCGAGGCCAAACTTAGGGGGCCAGCGCTTCCCCAACCATCTGTTGTTTCAGCGGCGTCTAACACCTTTCCAGAAGGTTCCGCATTCGGATCAATTTTACCGATTTCAATCTCACTGGCTGGCGCATAATTAGATAGCGCTCCCGGAAAACTGCTAACCGCTCCTATTCTAAAGAAATATTTCCTCCCCGATTCAAAAAACGCTGAATTTCGAACCAGATTAAGACCGATTCGAAATGTCTCATTCTCGTCTACCTGTTGATTCAATTCCCTTTCGACAGCAACCGATCGAACCCGCTCACCGACTATCGATTCCCCGGAAGCGTAGAGGCCGATTTTTTTTACAGCATCGGTGGTCAACTGTTGCAATTTGAATTCAGCTATAATGTTATTCCCCTCCTGTTTTATTGAAACATCTTTCACTCGGATATATGGCGTCACCATAAAATCAAGCTGGGTGTCTTTACCTATTTCAATTTCCTGTACGTCTATTTGAGAAAAATTCCGTTGATCGGGTTGTATTGTATAAGTATTAGCAAACAACATGGTGTTGGCATACGTACCATCCGTTTTAACCCTCAAATATTGAGGTGTCACGGGGTCGTACCCATGTTCAATGATTTTAATAGTAGTACCTTCAACAATATCGGATTGTATCGGTTCACCAGTCTCGGAATCGATTATACGACCGGATAGTTGTGCGTCAGGTCCTCCATAATTATCTAGTTCGCATGAACTGAACAATAACAAGCCACACATTAGAACTTGCAGCGTTTCGAAAAAAGTAATTTTATGCATGATAAGTCGATAAGTGGTTAATCAATACTGGGGGTTCTGGATCAAGTCGTTAGATCCAATACCGGGTATTGCCGTATAATAATACCTTGATGGAACGGTTAATGCAACTCCTCTCGCGATATATTTCCTTACGAATATATACTTTGGTTGGCCACCGGTCAAATCCAATACTGGACACAGCGCTGTATGAATATAATTGTTGAATACTTCATGTAAGTCTCTACGTCGAATCAAATCCCACCACCGCTTATTCTCGAACGCTAGTTCAACTCGCCGCTCGCGCAGCACATTTTCTAAACTAAGCGGAATGTCGACCGTATGCCCAGCACGTCGTCGTATGGCATTTAATTCATTTTTGGCAATTTCCTGGGCATTTCCGCCTGTATAGCCACTTTCAATCACGGCCTCGGCGTAGTTTAACAACACCTCCGCATACCGCATTTCTATCCAGTCGTTTGTGGATGCACCCGTATTGGCGTTTCCACTAACCGTCGTTGGAGAAAGAAACTTTTTAAAACTGAATCCGGTCCGAGTCATCTCGGCAATGTGCTGCGGATCGAACCCGGAATAATCTTTCCATGAATCTGCACCGAACGTATGGTACGTAACACCATTGACCTCAACAGTCGCCTTTTCAGCCTCTATCACAGGCGTTGCGTCAGGCTTTATAAAGCCTGCCTGAATATTGATCGTTACGCCCTTCCATTCCGTGCCGGGCAGAATAACGGTTGCCCACAATCGAGCATCTTTATCCTTAAAGATATCATATGGAGTATCAAATTTCAAGTATGTACGTGCGGCATTGTATCCGTTGTAATCTGAGACATCGCCATCTGCAGTTGTAACAATGGGTGCGCTTTGCCCAGGCGTAGTGTAACTCTCGTATAAATCCACGAGTTCCAACGAGGGGTTCACCCTACCCGGAAAAGATGACCCGTCGGCAGTTTGATTTGGATTACACCAGAGATCCATGGTATGACCGTCTGTGAACGGCCTGGTATAACCGAAAGTAAAGATTGCTTCCTCTGGAGCAAGGCTAGGATTTTGAAACAATGCCATATAATTATTGGCTGCCTCTTCGGCAGAAGCCGGGTTCGGCTTATACAACCGATGCACCCCTCCTTCCATAATTTCTTTGGACGCGAGAATACATTGTTCGTAATAATCATTGGCGGCCGATGCATCTATCCCAACAAGACCTTTTGATACCGCCTCCCCAGATAGCGGTGCCTTGCTCCCATATTTTGCTATAGAAGCAGCATGAAGTGCAACGCGTGATTTCAATGCATAAGCAACCCATTTGGTAACCCGCCGCTCATCGTTGCCACTTCGTGACGGAGGCAGGTACTTCACTGCTTCATCACAATCACTTAATATAAAGTCATACGTGTCCTTTTCGGTACTCCGAGGAACCTTCAACGATTCGATGTCCGGATCATAGTCTTGATAGCTGGAAATTACCGGAATACCGCCATACCATTTTGCAAGCGTAAAATAGTTAAACGCCCGCAAGAAATGTGCTTCACTTATCAACTCATTTTTCGTCTCTTCTTCAAGAAAAGTAGATGATTGAACGGCCCGTAATAGTAAATTAATATCTCTATTGACCTTATACCCGTCACTCCAATATGAGTATAAACTTCTCCGAAATTCCGGTGATTCATTAAACTCCGAATGAGCGGCGTTATCTGCCATTACATCAGACAGGAGTCCATGCCACAGACCATACCCGGAGTGTGGACCACCCCACGTATAATTGAATTCCTCTGTGGGCAACCTGTAATATAAGTTTGCTAAAAATGCCCGGATACCGTCTTCACTGGATAATATTACATCGCTACTTACTCTATCAAGCGGTTCCAAGTCCATGATATCCCGGCAACTCATTGAAGTGCCTAGAAAAATTACGACGGTAAATAAAATGCTTTTCCTTTTCATTGTTATGATCTTTATAATGAAATGTTAAGTCCTATGTTAACACTCTTGGTCAACGGATAAACCCAGCCCGCATTATTTCCCCCTTCGCTCCTTTCTGGGTCGAACGCTCTCACAAACGGGTCGGTAATCGTCCAGAGGTTGTAGCCATTCACATACACACGAAGACCTTGTAAACCAATCCGCTGAAGCACTTGAGAGTTGACTGAATAGCCTATCTCTACACTTTTTAATCGTAAATAGGATGCTTCCCGACGCCAGACCGAACTTTCATTGTACATCGCGCCCATATCCGGCTGTCGTCTGACCGCTGGCCATTCCCCGGCGACCCACTCACCGTTAGGGTCGTTCGGATTGGACAAATGCCATCGGTCCATAAAATAGGCGGGCATATTCGCATCATTCCAAAGATACGTGCCATAAACGTGGGTAAAACGAAGCGAATACTTTGCAGACCCTTGCCAGAGCATATTAAAGTCAATATTCCGCCATTTAACCCCCATTGTCAGTCCATAATGCATTTTAGGATCCCCGCCCCATTCTAAGGGAATGACATCATTTCCATCAATGACTCCGTCATTGTTTACATCACGGTATTGGAAATCTCCAGGCAATTCACGGCTATTCCCAAGGGAGCCATTCTGAATGGGCGCATTTACGATATCTTCCTTTGTTTTGAATTGTCCTACATAATCGTACATCCACACCACATCGCTCCAGCGACCATTTTGACCATTCCGCCATCGATCCATACTATTGACAAACGGACCACGTTCCGCATACACTACCATTCTACGAGCGAAATTGAAGTTAGTGCTCACATTAACGCGCAGGTCGCTTCGGAGACGTTTGGTATAGCTTACTAAAGCCTCGATACCTCGGACGCGGTCCTTATTGAGATTTTCTTGAGGCATACTTGCCCCGAAGGTATTAGTGAGCGTCCCATATCTCGTGGCTAATAGGCCGCTTCGATCCCGTTGGTAAAGATCAAAGGTGATGTTCATGGAGCCATTCAAAAGACCCAAATCAAAGCCAACATCCTTGATTTTTGACGTATACCAAGTCAAATTTTCATTTATTACCCCTGGCGCAGCGACACCAGTGGTGCGCACCCCCTCCATAAACTCATAGCCACCTTGGTTCAATGCAAAGCCTCCGACATATTGAAATGCGTTACCAGCATTTTCACCGACTACGCCATACGAGGCGCGGAATTTCAGGTCAGATACAAACGGAACATTCCTTTTGAAGAACCCTTCTTCAGAGACGCGCCATCCCCCTGAGATAACAGGGAAAAAGCCCCACCGACGATCGGGGTGGTACCTATACGAACCGTCATATCTTGACGCAAATTCAAACATGTACTTCGCCAGGTAATCATAGGTGACGCGGCCAACCAGTGAACGGTACCCTGCTTGACTATCATAGCCGCTATTCCGTTGGTTATCTGTGTCACCAAAATCAATCTGATCTATCGTATAAAATTGAAATTCCCTCATAAGACCAGCGCTCCGGGACCACGACTTACGTTCTTCATACACGGCTGTAGCGCTGAGGTTGTGGCTCTCCGCAAACGTCTTTTTATAATTTAAATGGGCTTGAAATTGGAGTTCGTTTCCGTCAGCCCAATTGTTGTGCAATTGTGTTGGGAAGCCGTATGTAAACGGGAGATACAAGTCGTTTGTTCCGTCATAAGTATACATATCAAAACTCTTTTGCAAAGCTTTGCCCATCGCATTACCGCTTTCATAAGAAGCAAGTCCTTTGATTTGCAGCCCCTCCACAAACGGAATTTCGTAAATCAGACTCGCGACGGATCGAAACGACTTATCCCGATGTCTGGAATAACCCACCGCATCTGCATCCGAAGTTACTACCGAATTCCAAGCTTGGCCGTCAAAAACGTATGCCGGGTAGTCTCTGTTGTTATTCGCGTACGGAGCATGTATAGGTTGCAGCGATACAGTACCTCTCATAATACTGAAAAAATCCCAAGCCGGAGATTCTGTTTCGTAGTACCTACCTGACAACTCCATATTCACTTTCAGATGTTTCGTTAAGTGGGCTGTTAAATTCGCACGTCCGGAATATTGTCTATAGTTTATATCGTTTGATTTTAGCAATCCGCCGTCCGCCATATGCCCAAAACTGGTGTAATAAGTTATTTTATCGTTACCCCCCTCAGCAGAAAGCGTATGTTGATGCGATAAGGCGTAATTTCTCATGGTTTCTCCATACCAGTCTGTACTTCTATAACCAGGCGATCCGATCCTCCATTTTTCCAGTTCTTCTTCGGTATATATGGGATCCGATCCGACATTCACAGCAGCCTCGTTCCGCAATGTCAGCCATTGGTACGCATTGGTCAACTCCGGTATATCAGTCGGGGTACTAAAACTAGTCCTTCCGGTATAATGAAACTTATTCTTTCCGGAACTGCCGCGCTTTGTCGTGACGAGAATAACACCGTTACCCGCATTCAAGCCATATATGGCGGCAGCGCCGTCTTTTAATACAGAGATATTTTCGATATCATCGGGCGTAAGGCGCTGGAACTCCCCCTCATTACTTTGGATACCATCAATGACATACAGCGGCCTACCAAAGCCGCGAATATTGATTGATGCATCAAAACTGCCGGGCTGCCCACTATTTTGGCGGATTTGTAAACCAGAAACTTTCCCTTGTAGCCGTCCCGCCATGGAAGTATGTGTTGTCGTTAGTATTTCTTCAGACTTAATGATGCTTACCGCAGCGGTCAGATTCCCTCGCTTTTGGGTACCGTAACCAACGACGACGACTTCTTCCAAATCATTAACGCTTGCCTCCATCGAAACATCAGCAACCGATTGGCCGGTGATAATTACCTCCGTCGGCTTATACCCTACCATTTTATAAATGAGCGTGTCGTTGCCGCCCAGCACATTAATAGCATATCGACCATCCACATCCGTCGTCGACACCACGCCACTCCTTTTGGCGCGGATGGTGACCCCTTCAAGCGGCGTCTCCTGCGTAGTGGTGACCCGGCCGGTAATGACATTCTGTTGGCTGGCTTGCACAGCAATACGAGCACTATACGTGCTTGCCGCGTTCAAACTTGAATAGCTGATGCCAATCAACCACACCAGAAGCAAGTAACGACTGATGGGAGTTTTAATTTCACGCATTCTTAATAGATTGACTTTCATAACCTTTTCATTATTCTAATTGATAGCTTGATTAAAATTTTACGGTTGGTGTTCATTTGGCATTTCCATCATGTCTCGGTACACTTCCTTGGTTGTTACGTACTGAAAAAGAGAAAGGAGCATCCTTTTCGTTCACACTACGGGTGTGATTTGGCATTTTGGACATTTCGAATACAATCGCTGCCCCCTCCGTTAATTCTTCGTGACCAATCCAGTTTTTCGTGTATCGCTTGCCGTTAAGGGTAGCTTCACCAATGTACCGGCTCGCTGCCTGGTTCCCGGGTGCCGACACGACCACCTGATTACCATTCTCGAGCATTAATGTGGCATTTTCGAAAAGCGGCGACCCAATCACGTACTGGTCCACTGCTGGGCACACCGGATAAAACCCTAGGGCCGAAAACACATACCAAGCCGAAGTCTGCCCGTTATCTTCATCACCACAATAACCATCCGGGCCTGAGTGGTAGAGCTTATCCATAACCTCCCTGACCCAGTATTGGGTCTTCCAGGGTTGGCCTGCGAAGTTGTACAGGTACGTCATGTGCTGTATCGGCTGGTTGCCATGGGCATATTGCCCCATATTCATGATTTGCATCTCGCGAATTTCATGAATAACGATTCCGTAGTAGCTCTCATCATACACAGGGGGGAGGATGAACACCGAATCCAGCTTAGCCAGGAATTTCTCCTTTCCGCCCATGAGGTCGATCAGTCCTTGGATATCATGGAAAACCGACCAGCTATAGTGCCAACTATTGCCCTCAGTAAAAGCATCGCCCCATTTGAATGGATTAAAAGGCGATTGGAATGTTCCATCCGCATTTTTGCCCCGCATCAAGCCAGATGTGGGATCAAACAGGTGTTTGTAGTTGTCCGCTCGTTTGGCAAAACGCTTGACTTCCTCGGCTGGGCGGCCCAGCTCCTGGGCCAAGCGGTAGATGGCAAAGTCGTTGTAAGCATACTCCAACGTGCGCGCAGCATTTTCATTAATACCCACATCGTATGGCACATAGCCCAACCTGTTGTAAAACGCCACGCCGCGCCGTCCAACTGAGCTAAGCGGCCCTTCGTTCTCACTGTTCTTGAGCAAGGCTTCATACAACGTGTTGACATCATAACCCCTCGCTCCTTTCAGGTAAGCTTCGGCCACGATGGATGCTGAATTCGAGCCAATCATACTCTCCCGATGCCCAGGGCTCGCCCATTCGGGAAGCCAGCCGCTTTCCTTGTAAGTATTTACGAGACCTTCCATGATCTGCCCCGTCAGCGTTGGATACATCAGGTTGAAGAAGGGAAATACAGCTCGGAATGTATCCCAGAAACCATTGTCGGTAAACATATAGCCAGGCAATACTTGACCGTTGTACGGGCTGTAATGCACCATATTTCCTTCCTCATCAAACTCATAAAATTTGCGTGGGTATAGTAACACGCGGTATAAGCATGAATAAAACGTCGCTAATTGATCATCCGTCCCACCGCTAACCTGTATACGGCCCAGTTCAGCGTTCCATATCGCCTCGCCTTTCGCTCTGATGGCGTCGAATCCATCATTTCCGAGTTCAAGGAGGTTTCGCTCCGCCTGCTCGTGGCAGATGAACGACGACGCGACACTCGCGTTCACCTTTTCACCGCGTTCGGTTTGAAACGCAATCACACCGATGGCGTGGTTGCCGGTATATTCCAGACTCGGTTGTTTCTGTTTATGGTCATAGGTAGCTGCATATGTAAACGGCTTATCAAATGTGATGACAAAATAATTCTTAAAATTAGTCGGTACGCCACCGCTGTTTTTCGTTGTGTACCCAATCACCTTACGTTCTTCCGGGACGATTTTTATAAACGACCCATCGTCAAACGCGTCAATGACGAGATAGGCACTGTCTGTCTTTGGAAAGGTGAAACGGAATTTAGCTGCCCGCTCAGTCGGGGTCACTTCTGCCGTCACATCGTGATCGGCCAAATAAACACTATAATAATGGGGTTTCGCAATTTCCGCCTTGTGGGAGAACCAGCTCGCCCGCTCATCCTCGTCGATTTTGAGTGTTCCGGTAACCGGCATGAGCGAAAACTGGCCGTAATCACCTATCCAAACGCTGGCTTGGTGAGTTTGCTTTATGCCTCGGATTTTATCAGCTGAATATTGGTACAGCCAGCCATTACCCATTTTGCCGGTTTGGGGCGACCAGAAATTCATGCCCCAAGGCAGTGCCGTGACGGGATATTGATTACCATTTGACAATTCAAATTTTGAGTCCGTCCCCATCAAAGGGTTTACAAGGTCAACCGGGTTTCGATCATGCACGGCAAGCGTAAACTGAGGCGATAACCAAAAAATTACAAAAAGAAAAGTAAACCACCTCAACCCGTAAGATTTGTATAATTGCATAAAACTATAAATTAGTCATTTCAAAACACATTTTACCTGACCGGCCTATCCCCCATCTGCAACTCCAGCACCCCGCCCTCCATGAGTTGCCCATGTGTGAAAAAGAGCTCGGCCAGCGGCTCGCCGTCGAGCTTCGCCTCTTGGATGTACACGTTTTCGTCGGAGTTTCCCTTAGCCATCAGCTCAAACTTCTTCCCATTGGGCAACTGAATCGCAACTTCCTCGAAAGAGGGGCTACCTATCGTGTAAGTAGGTACGCCGGGTGTCACCTGGAAAAATCCCATCATCGAAAATACGACCCATGCAGACATCGCACCACCATCCTCATCACCGGGTATACCGAATACATTGTCGGTAAACCACGTATCCACTAGGCTACGGACACGCTTTTGGGTTTTCCACGGTGAACCGAGGTAGTTATACAAGTACGGGATATGCAAGCCGGGTTCGTTCCCCATGACGAACTGACCAACCAACCCCGATGCATCCGGTTGGATAGCCCAGAATTTCCATTTCGACAGTCCCAGATCTTCCCGAAATAACCGGTCAAGCTTCTCCTCGGCAGCGGCTTTACCCCCCATTAAATCAAACAGACCGTTCAAATCATGCTTCACATGCCAATTGTAGGTATAAGCATTATTCTCGGTGAAATATTCGCGGCCAGCAAGGCTCGGATCGTAAGGTTCAATCCATTCCCCAGCTGCATTTTTCGGCCATACCATCCCCTTATCTTCCCGGAAGACATTGCGATAGTATTGCGATCGTTTTGAGAACACGTCTTTCTCCTCACTACGGCCTGCGGGGTCCGCCAGCTGGGCGATACACCAGTCGCTAAACGCATTCTCGAGCGTAACCGAAACCGCCTGTCGCCTTTCCCAGTTGGGATCTACACGCTCAACGGTCTCTGGCTCACCTGGTGCCAACCCGGGCATATAGCCATGCTCGTTGAAAAAATCATCCAGCTCGCTGGGAGGGCCGTTTCGCCAAGGAATCAATGTAGCCTCCAACGAATTTTTACGGAGACCTTCATACGCGGTCTCCACGTCGAAATCACGCAAACCTTTCGCCCACGCATCGGCCATCCACGCCGACGCGTGGTTGCCAACCATCGCTGGCCAGTCGCCGAAAGCTACGGCAAATGACGGCATCCAGCCGGTTTGGCGGTACATTTCCACGTACGAACGGATCATCGCCTGATCCTTGTCGGGGTCCAAAATCATATTCAGTGGGTGGTGGGCTATGTAAGAATCCCAAACCCAATTATCAACATAGAACGGTCCGTCCGACTCATGCACTTGGTGGTCATATGCACTATAGTATCGGCCGTGTTCATTAATGTCGACCATCCGCTCGTAGGTGCGGTACAAGGCGGTATAAAACACCCGCTTCTGCTCGTCATTGCCTTTCACCTTGATCTTAGACAAAGCTGCCCGCCAAGCGTCCATGGCCGCCGATTTCGTGGTCTCAAAATCATGGTTTCCTATCTCCTGCTCCAGATTGGCCTTTGCCTGATCCACACTGATGAAGGAGATACCATATCGCATTTCCAGTACGCCATTTGCTGACTCAACGGTAGCCAATAGGTTTTTCCGGCTATCGTCGCCCCCGGTTTCAACGCTTTTTACCGTACCGTCTACCGTGCCGTAGAAATACACTTTCATCCCGTTATAGTCTTCTTCGCCCGAAAAAGCATGGTCATTGGGCGACTCCACAAACCCGCTCGCATTGATAATTGAAAACCGCAATCGATGCGTCGTTGACTGGTCAGCGTTTGTCATCCGGAAGATGCCGCTTCTTTCATTCGGCGTAACCGCCACGCTATTATAAGAGATCGCATCCACTACCTCATAAGCATAGGGATGCGCATCCTGACGGTGTATGATAATATTCGACCGCCAGGGGTTGCTTTCCGTGAATACCGGCAAAAAAGAAAACGACGAACCGATCCGATGAGACACAACCGTAAGGGGAAAACCCGATATCTGATCATCTAACTCATCTTTTTTCAACGGATGCACCCTCAGCATGCTATTAGGAAGGTGCACAAGTGGTCGGGTGGGCTCCAAGATCAAGCCCACACCGCCTATTGTAGGATCAACATACATCAAAACATCCCCTTCGACCACATCGGGATGATGGCAACCGGCACAAAGCCATCCGGTAAGCAAGCCAACGATTATATATTTTCGCATATCTGCATTTTACAGGTGATAAAATTGGTTTCCCTTTACCCTAAAACAAAAGTACAAATTAAGCTTGTATATACAAGAAAAAATAAAAAATATTATACTATCGTTAAACAAATCACTCTAAAATAACATACATATTGCTCATAACGAGCGTACTATGTTTATTTAGATAAATGAAAATAAAATAATATTTGTATATACAAGTGTTGTTAAAGACACATATTCAAATCGGATTCATCAAACAAAACCTTCGACCAGACGCAAACTTGTATACACAACAATAAAAATTTGCTAGTTTTGTCTCGATTGATAAGACAGTCATGGCAAAAGAACCAAATACACCACTCTATAAGGTACTCATCGACGACCTTAAACGGCAAATCGACGACGGGCGTTATAAAAAAGGAGATTTACTCCCTTCGGAAAATGACCTTTGCAAAAGCTATGGTACCACGCGCCCCACTGTACGGCAGGCGTTAGGTGAATTGACACGGATGGGATATATCATCCGCCAACACGGTAAAGGCAGTATCGTAAGTGAGCCAAAAAGCGGACTGGGAATTTTATCATTAAAAGGTTCAACCGCAGGAGTAGGCAAGAAAAGTTTGCGTACCGAAATGCTGGTCAAGTCAAAACGGATGACATGGCCTGTCGATTTCCCGTACGATCTAACGGAAGAACAGCAAGAAGCGGGTTGCATATACCTCGCACGGCTCCGTTATGTAAATGGCCTGCCCACCCTGTACGAAGAAACCTATATTACCGATATCGACTTGCCCCGTTTTACGATGCATAACGTTGCCAAGAATTCATTATTCGAGACGTTGAAAAAATACCATCATGTGGAAATCAAGGAAGGCGAACAAAAAATATGGGCTGTCATGGCGGGTAACCACATTGCTGATCTACTTTCGACCAATGCAGAGAACCCCATCATCCATATGAAACGCAGCATGCAAACCAATAAGCGCAATTTGGTGATCTACTCCTTCCTCTATTGCAATACAGCGGATTATTTCATTCAAGATTATTTTTAATGCCCCCCGCCAACAGGTTCTGATTTCTTAGCCACACCCAGCTTGCGACTACAGTACAACCCGTACGCTGCAATATACGCGTAGCAAATAGCTGGGATGATAAACGAGGGTTTAAGCCCGATGGTATCGGCCATCCATCCCTGCAAAAGTGGAATCAATGCACCGCCCAGAATACCCATCACTAATAAAGAAGCCCCTTGGCTCGTATGTGGGCCCAAGCCTGTAATGGCCAGCGTGAAGATGTTTGACCACATGATGGAATTGAACAGACCAACGGCTAAGAGCGTCCACATGGCCCAGCTGGCCGTACCCCATACGGTGGCCAGTAATAGAACAATGTTCACCAATGCAAACACCAACAACGTACGGGCTGCCTTAGACCGGCCGATCGCGAAAGCACCGAAGTTGAGCAAAATAAACAATAGGAAGGTTGCAACCTGTGCAAATGTCAAATCGACGATGCTATATATCAAAAGGAACACCAGCATCGCTGCCACCACCATATACACGGTTTTACGTGCTCCCTTTAATTTATCATTCAACGAGATTGCCCCAAGGAAACGGCCGATCATCGCGCCGCCCCAATATAGTGCCAGGTAATTCTTACCCACATGCTCTCCCACACCCATAATCTCCGGCTGACCAATGAAGCTGATGATCAGGCTTCCGATGGCGACTTCAGCCCCCACGTAAAAGAAAATGCCCATTACACCACCCCGTAGCTGGGGGAATGCCAATGCACCGAGCTTTCCGCCGGCTATTTCTTCGGCCTCGAATTTAGGTAAACGCACAAACCAGACAAGTACAGCCACCAGGACGAACAACAATCCGAAAATCAGGTACGGAATTTTCGTAGCCTCGGCCGTAATTTCACCGCCGTCGGCGAAAAACTCAAAAACGAAATAACCGCCCAATACCGGCGCAATGGTGGTGCCCAATGAATTGAACGCCTGAGCCATGTTCAACCTGCTCGACGCACCCTCAGGACCGCCGAGTATGGCAACGTACGGGTTAGCAGATATCTGCAACAAGGTAAACCCCAATCCCAACGTAAACAAGGCCAACAGGAACATGGAGTATATAGCCATCGTCTCCGCAGGATAAAAAAGCACACATCCCAATGCTGAAATCACCAAACCAATGATAATTCCACCCTTGTAACCAATCTTGTTGATAGGATCGCCATAGAGATAGGAAATGAGAAAATAGGCCACCGAGCCAACGAAGTACGCACCAAAAAAAGCAAACTGCACCAACATAGCCTGGAAATAGCTCAGCTGGAAAAGCTCCTTCAAATGGGGGATCAGGATATCGTTCATGCAGGTGATGAACCCCCACATAAAAAATAGCGTCGTTAAGGTAGAAAGGGCTACTCGGTAGTTTGGCTTATCTTGTATTTGAGTCATAATACTGGTATTGATTGTAACAGCACAAACATAAATAAACAAACTTGTATATACAAGACATAGAAAATACTCACCGAATTCCCTTTTTCGGCTTCACTTCATCCGCATCCATCGTGTAGGGCAACCGCCAAACCCTTCCTTTGGAATCACCGAAATACAGGTGGGACTCACTATGTACATGGGGATCACCATCGCCCCAGAAGTACTTAAACGGATCTCTTCCATTCACTACCTTTCTCACATAGTTATGGTTTACGTCACTGTTCTTGGTGATTTGCTTTCTAGACTTCCAGGTCTTGCCGTTATCTTTGCTTTCCCAAAGCACCAGCTCTCCGCCCCCACCCCACTGCTGCGGCGTATTATCGGTAGGCGCTACCACCATCCACTTGTCGCCGTCAATCCATAGGCTACCGGTATCATAATTATGGTCTGATGTCGCTATGGTATGATTTTCCCACTTTTCTCCTGTCCAATGGATTACCTGCCATTCCCGCATGGCATTTTGCGGACCGGGCTGGTGCCCTACCCCCGAGAGGTAAAGTGCCGCAGGATTGCCGTGCTTGTCGAAAGCAACATCTTTGATGTATACATTCTCTCCCTTCGAGAAAAACTCACGGGCCAATGTGGGGTTATCCACTTCAGTGACGGGAATCGAAATCGGAGTGCCATCTACCGTGGTCCACGTACGACCGAAATCGGTGGTTTGCAGGTAATAGATATTTGTTCTGAGGTCTACGTTACCGTTGGGATGCCAATTGTAAAAAAACACGATTTTCTCCCCCAGCTGGCCACTGATTTGATAGTGGCCCGCATTTTTATCTTCCGCCCGCTTTATAGCAACAAGTTGCCGGTCTCCGGTCCATTCCACACCATCCTTACTTGTGCTGAAGTACAGCAGCCGAACGCCGAGATACTTGGTGAATAGGTGCAAAAAGCCCTCGCCCTCAACATACTTCGGCTGTGGGTAGGTTATCTCCTGTTCCGAAATCATCTCGAACCGATCGATGGAATTGGGCAAACTGCTTTTATAGATAAATCCTGGTCGGCCGCGCCCCCTTCCGCTCACAAACACCCAGATATAACCGTCAGAATCCATGGCGATCGAAGGGTTGTCGTGCGGGTCGAAAACACCGTCTTTATCGTATACTACCGTGGGTTTCTCAACAGTACCCGTTTTATGGTCGTAGCTCCCAGCCATGCAGACCAGGTAATCCCCTCTCGCCTTTGCTTTGGGGTCGCCGGGGTCGGCATCGCTCATACGGCCTTTCACGATACCACCGTAAACAAAGAACGTTTTATTTGCTTCGGGCGAATAGATGGCCAGTGGAATATGCTTGGCAGTATAGGTTCCCAACCCTCCGGAATATTTATCCCCGTATTCAGAAAATTGGCCTAGTGTAAACCAGATGCCCCGATACCCATCGATTTTGGCATTATTTAATGAGGGGTAGGGTTGTGCTGTGGCCGATAGATAAAAGGCAGATACGGCAAGGAGACACGCAAATCGAAAGGAATTGGGTTTCTTTTGTGTTCGGATCATAACATTAACATTGGATTTATATCGGCGGTCCTTGGCGGGATGCTACTCCTGGCACCGGCAAGGAGTAATCATAAGCAGCCTCAAACTAAGCGTTGAGGCTGCCCAATATAATATCCCGTATTGCAATCGGCTCTAACTCCGCTTCGTGCTTTTTGTCTTTACTGATTAACAACGGATAATAGTCGACCGGAATATCCACCGCACCATGCGAACCTTTTACCAACGTGGCATCCAGCGGAATGACATCCATTACATACCGGAAACCCAGCTTTTTGCGAAGTAGTTTATACCCCCCGCGCAGCTTGGACGACATAAACATCTCGACAGGATCGTAGCCGGGCTTCTTATGGATATCCACCACCCGGGCATAATCGGGAGCCACACGGTCGTCCAGCCAGAAATAGTAGGTGAACCAGCTGTCGGCTTCTGCAACTGCCACTATATCGCCGGCCCGCTCATGGTCGAGGTGGTATTGCTTCTTCCCCTCGTCATCAAGCAGCAATGCAATACCCGGCACTTCGGTGAGCAGCTCTACTACTTGTTGCTTCACCGTATCGGTTGCGGTGTAGATGTGGGCAATCTGGTGGTCGGCCACCGCAAATGCTGATGAAGCACCCGCATCGAGCAGCTCCAGTCCCCTTTCTATACGGACGGCTAACAATCCGGCTTTGCGAAGCAGCCGATTGATATGCACTGGGCGACAAACGGGCGCAATTCCATACTCGGATAACAGCAGTACATTTGCTCCCCGCGCTTCGTAGAAGCCTACCATCTTCTCTAACAGGGTATCGATTTCACGCAGCTCCTTCCCGATTTTCGAGGTATCCGGGCCAAACTTCTGCTGACAGTAGTCCAGATGTGGCAAATAGACCAGGCTCAGCGTAGGGCTGTGTTTCTCCTCGACATACATGGCCGAATTTGCAATCCACTCAGACGACGCAATATTGGCCCCCGGCCCCCAGAAGCTGAACAGTGGGAACTGTCCGAACCGTTGCTGCAACTCATCGCGCAAAGTCGCTGGGTGGGAATAGCAATCGGGAATCTTACGGCCATCGGCTAAGTAATTGGGTCGGGGGGTTACCGAATAGTCCGCACTACCATACATATTATACCACCAGAATAGTTGGGCACAGGTGAACCCTGGGTCGATACGCTTTGCGGTATCCCACACGCTTTCGCCTTGTACCAGCTTATTGGATTGCTTCCAGAATTTCACTTCACTATCAACGCGGTCATACCAACCGTTGGCCACAATTCCGTGTTGCGATGGCCACAACCCTGTAAGGTAAGTGGTTTGCATAGACGTTGTGACCGCCGGCAAGTGCGGTTTTATCCGGCTTACATAGGCATTCTTTACATAGCTAGCCAAGAAAGGCGTATGTTCGCCTATTACAGCGGACGATAGTCCTACGACATCAATGACAACAGTTTTTCGCATAACAACCTCATTCTTGTAATTGATCTATCACCCAATTCAGCTCACGCGAGATGGATTCAGCTATCGGTAATTGGAGCCGTTCGGGCAAAACACCCCAGGTATACGTTTCGGCTTCCAGGTGCCCCGTAAGCAACTTGCTTTTGTGCAGAGCAAGTACATCGAGAATATCCGATTGCGTGGATTGCAGTGTTCCCAGGTCTTCCAGGAATATCGGGATGTGGAAATGCGAGCGCCACGCGATGGTCTGCTCATCGAAAAGGGCACTTTGGGCATCGGGCAGATCGTTGAAGCGCCGAAGCTGCCCATCCCTTTGCTGGGCTATGACTTGGTGTAGGTAAGTAGGCTCATCAAATGCCATGAACGCATCGCCTACCGCCTGCCGGGCGGCGGTGTCTGATGGCATAGCTGCCTTTAGGGCTGCACTAATCTGGAACTTGCCTATCTGGATACCTCGTTGCGCCAAGGCTTCAACCACCGCATGGTGATCTTCGTAACCTAATGCAAAATGGCAGACGTCATAACATAACTGGATATGCCTTTTGAGGGCTTCCTCGGCTTCCGTAGCCGTCATCCCAAGTGTAGCGGCAAATATTTTAACAGCTGTGGGAACCAACTCGTCTTCATACCAACTGATAAACTCATCGCCCGTTTCCAATACGCCATCGGGCTCGGGCTCAATATCGAGGTGCAACACCTTGCCATATTTGCGGTACACTTGTACAAGGTACAACGCTACGTCCGCCACCTGCGCCGTCGCACGCGCACGCATCGTCTGCCACTTGTTTTCACTCTCATTATACCAATGCCGGTATGCCAGTGGCGAAGTGGATATCCCGCCATCTATGTTTTCCGGCAGCAACTGCAACAGGATATCAAATAGGCGCTTGGTATATTGCAGCCGCTCATCGGTGGTCCAATCGGGTGCATGCACGTGCGCTTTGACAACATCTTCATGGAAGTCACCAAAAGGAAACCCATTCATCGTAAACACGTAGGCATTTTCGTGATCCAGCCAAGCCTTAAACTCATCAAGCTTGCCACTATCCAGCAACGCCCTACTTGCCAGATTGGAAAGGCGCAACCCCAATCCCATTGCGTCATGTGGCGAAACTGCCTGCTTCACTTTTGGGAAATGCATTTTAAGCAGTTGGAAATGGTCCTCCCACTGCTCTCCACCGTGTATATTCGTACAATAAGTAAGGTGCCCGTAGCGTGTAATCATATCAATTTACTAAATGAACGCCCTCTTGCAATGCTGCAGCTGCCCGCAAAACGTTTTCCGCTTCCAGTTCGTGCACTTCCACCCCACGCCCGATGGCGCTGAGCAGCATAATGGTGAGCCTGCCTCCCAAATGCTCGCGAAACTCTTCTAAACCAGCCAGTAATGGGTGGTCTGCGGCTGCACCACCCAAAAGCGGGTGGAAAATAGGCAATTCCAACGCCTGCAGCACAGACAACACGCGCTGCGCATCTTGGGGCGGGAGCAGGCCAACAATGGCCGAATAAACGGTGTCCAACGCAATGCCAATAGCCACAGCCTCGCCGTGCAGTACCTCGAAACCAGACAGCTGCTCCAACTTGTGTGCACTCCAGTGGCCAAAATCCAACGGCCTGGAAGACCCGAATTCAAACGGATCCGCACCCGCGATGTGCTGGAGATGCAGCTCGGCACAACGGAAAATGAGTTCATCCATGACCTCCCCATCACGGCGGCGCAGGCTTCCGGCATGTGCTTCTATCCAGTCAAAGAAAGCAGCATCCTTGATTAACGCTACCTTAACGGCCTCGGAGATACCTGACGCCCACGCACGGTCATCAAGCGTTAGCAGGAACCGGTTATCATTAAATACGGCAACGGGTGGGCTGAATGTACCCACAAAATTTTTCTTGCCGCGGTAGTTGATGCCATTTTTCACGCCCATGCCCGAGTCGTTTTGGGAAAGTACCGTGGTGGGCACACGCAAATGGCGGATTCCGCGGTGTGCAACCGCTGTGGCATAGCCTATGGCATCGAGTACCGCGCCGCCACCAATGGCCATGATATACGAGTGGCGGTCAATACCGTAGCGATCCACGGCCTCGATGATACGGTCTACATGCTCCCGATGGTTTTTGATAGCCTCGCCTCCGGGTACCACCAGGATATCACTTACCAGCTGTACCGCAGGCTCCGGATTAAGGTAATCCCGGATTTGGTCAACCAGTGTCGGATGGCACCTGGCTACGCCTTCATCCACCGCCACCAGAAGCTTCGGCACCGGCCCGTCCAGGCGCTCCGCAAAAAAACGGCTCAGCAAGCGGTTTTCGAGCGTAAACAAGCCCGAGGTAAAATGGATATCATATTGGTAAGAAACCGAGAATTTCTGCTTAATAATAGACTTCATAAAAAAATTAAGTAACAGCAAAGCGTTTGCCCAACCAAATGGATAGGGGGAATAACGACAATGTGAAGAACGTGAACGCCCACATGCCCGCGGCCGCCGTCCAAGCGGCATTCATAAAAATCAGTCCAATAACGCCGTGCTTCACAGATCGGCGGACATCGCCGGCTTCCATTGTCCGGATAGCCTTGACCAGCGGCGGAAACACAAATGCGATAAATGGTAGCACCATCCCAATGGCCAAGAAGCTGCTTTGGTAATGTAAACCGAAAGCCACGATACACGCAACAACAACGCTATATAATATAGCCGAAAGGTACATAGGTACCCGCTGCCCCCCATGTACCTCTCCCCGGCTGATGGTGGTAACCGCTGCGATGTAAATAACCGGCACGAATGCCAGGAACCAAAGCTGGCCCAATGCCAGTAGCGAGTAGCTCATACCCAACGTCAAGTTGAGGCCGCGGCACAACCCCATGGCTAGCGGGCCCGTAACCGGATGGTGCTTGGCCCACCTATCGTAAACCAAACACATCAACACGATAGAAACAGCGATCAGCACCGTAGGCATGCCCAAAGGGCTGACAGCAGCTATCCCAACAACGAAAAGAAACGTTCCCAACAGGGCAGCCGCCCGCTTGGATACCTTGCCGCTGGGGATGGGCCGCTCGGGCCGTTCAATGGCATCGATTTCCGCATCGAAGACATCGTTGAAAACCACCCCGCCTCCATAAAGTCCCATCGTAGCAACGATGAGTACAGCCAATGTGGGCCACGCCAAGGTAGATCCTTCGGGCACAAATAACAACGCAATGGAAATGCCGGCCAACACATCCGAAATAGCCGTGACGATATTTGCCGGCCGCATCAATTGCAGATACGGTTTCAGTGTCCCCATCCGCGGCTATGAAATAATGATGGAGCCTGCATCGCGCCGCGGCTGCTGCCCCCCACGCAATACCGTGTTGCCCTCGAATTTCTGTGCTTGGTCAATCTGGATTTCCTTGGCAAGCATCCCTTCGTCCAACTGGCCGCTTTGGGCAAACGCCGTTACTGCATTCCCGTAGCAAACCAAGTCGATTGTTTCGCGGCTTATGCCGCTTTTTACCATCAGTGCCGCTGTCTTGGGCACCGCCAGCGGGTCGCTGATTCCCCAATCCGCCGCGGAGTTGACCATAATACGTTCGGGGCCATACTCTTTGACGAGCTGCACCATGCGCTCATTGCCCATTTTGGTGAACGGATAAATCGTAAATGCTGCCCAGAAACCCCTGTCGAGCACCTCCTTTACCGTTTCTTCCGTATTATGGTCTATGATGACCATCTTGGGGTCGAGCCCGTGCTCAAGGGCAATATCCATGCTGCGCGATGTACCGCGTGTTTTATCGCGGTGTGGGGTATGCACCTGTACGGGTAGCCCGGCCTCCTTTGCCAGCTCTAGTTGTAGGCGGTAATATTTTTCTTCCGCGGCAGTTTGGTCGTCAAACCCGATTTCGCCAATGCCGACCACCCCTTCTTTATAGATATAGAAAGGCAACAACTCCATTACCTGCTCGGCCAATGCTTCGTTGTTCGCCTCGCGTGAGTTCAGCCCGATGGTACAGAAGTGGCGGATGCCGAATTGTGACGACCGGAATCGCTCCCAACCAATCAGGCTGCTGTAATAATCGCGGAACGTATCGATACCCGTCCGTGGTTGCCCCACCCAAAACGCCGGTTCGATCAAGCCGACGATACCCGCATCGGCCATAGCCTGGTAGTCGTCGGTAGTTCGCGAAACCATGTGGATATGCGGGTCGAAAAACCGAAACCCCTTGACTAGTTCTAAGTCCAACGCTATGCGCTCTCCCATAGACGCACGGTCCTGCTCATGATAACTGCACATTATTATATCGTTATTTGTAGTATCTTTTAAATTATTGCTCCCACGCTTCCCAGGGGGTACCGCGGCTTTCCGAAAACGACGCGGGCACCTCATGCTCCTTGAGGTAACGTTGGGCCGGGTCATAATCGCTATGTGCGAATGCATACGCTATCGCTTGCCTTTCGAGTGGCTGGCGGCTTTCTATTGCCAACTGCGACATCAAATCAAATGCCCGCTCACCGATAAACGGACCCACGAGAATCCACAGCATCGGGTTAATCTCGCGCTGCGCAGCATGGCGCTCATACGCATAGTCTGTCAACGACTGTGCCAAGCGTAAATTGTTTCGCTGTCTGAGGCCGGTGATGCCGGCGATATCCTCATCCGTAAAAAAAGCCTTGAGTACCATCTGGTTCCACGATTCTTCATCGAGAAAACGCGCCGGATACGGATTGTTCACAATCACGGTATGCCGCACAGAGCCAATATTACTCCGTATCCCTTCCTTGCAGCGCTCGCGCCATGCTTCCGGGTAATGATAAACCGGTAGCGCAGCGTAAAGAGCCACCAGCTCTTCCATCTCACCATATTTGAACAGCTGCTCAATCAACCGTACATAAGCCGCTTCATCCAGCTTCGGAATACGGGTCAATAGCCACACCCGGGCCAGCTTCACCACCGACCACTCCGTCACCACCAATGAAAGCCCGCCCGGCCCTTCATAGGGCTCACCTAAGGAAATTGCCGTCGGAGTATCTCCCGACTTGAGTTGCCGCGGCAACGATGTGAATACCCTAGCAATTACGCCCGGGGTTGGGTTGTCGGCGAGTCCTCCAACCTGAGATGAGAGCCATTGCCACGCCGGTGCATTAAGGTGCGATTTTAATGCCTTACCGATGGCATCATCGGTAGCCACACTGCTTGTATTTACGTCCACATTATCCCCCTTTCAATGAAAAGAATCGTGCAATCCACAAAATTACGATTTTAAAACACTCCGTCAAGCCCGAACACCCTGTCGTTTGTCACAAAATCACCTAGTTAATCACCTACTTACGCCGGTATTGGCTTATGTGTGCTGATGGCGAGGCGGTTCCACACGTTAATTGTGGCAACGGCCATAATAACCTGTGCCAAGTAGTGTTCTCCCAGAATTTCCAGGGCGGCGTCATAGGTCGCTTTGGTGAGACCTTGCTCGCTGATCAACGTGACCTCCTCGGTTACTTGCAAAAGGATACGCTCTTCTTCTGTGAACAGCTCGGTTTCGCGCCATGCGCTGAGCAGGAAGATGCGTTGCGGGGTTTCCCCGTATTTCAGCGCATCTTTAGTATGCATGTCAAGGCAGAAAGCACAGCCATTGAGCTGCGACGCCCGGATTTTAATCAGTTCTTTATGGATGGGCGTAAGCTGCGACTGCGCCAAGTACTTTTCCAATGCGCGTACAGCTTCATAAGCTTGGGGCTCAAGTTGATCGATCGAAATACGTTTTTCCATGATGTGATTTATTAAGATGGCATAAAGATACCGTCTTATTCCAGGAAAACGCACTTATAGGCCGTAAAAACCATATCCATCGGACAAAAAATTCATTTACTTACTTCCCCATGACCAACCTGGTTTGTGCTTCGCCGTCAATCAGGCGTACTAACAGGTCGCCTTCCTTACGCATATCCCGGTCGATTGCAAGCACCACTTGACTCGTTCCCGGTGATAGCGAAGCGGTGAGGGCCCCATCTTGGATAGCTGCGGATTTTTCATCTACCCAGGCCGTTATGCCCGCACCGTCATTAAAACTGAACGTAACATCTCCCGGCGTAAGAACTTCAACCTGGAATTTCACCAAACTGATGCGTTTATTTTCGTCGACGCCCACAATTGGCAGCTCATCGATTGGCAATGCACCGGATGCGGTGCTGTACAACGACCTGCCTCCAAATGCGTTGTCTTGAGACACGGCCCCAATGCCTCCCGCCTTGATCTTATCCCGAAGCTCATCGTTGACGGATACAGCGTGCCACAGCCGCACAAATCGCTCGGTGGGCACCCTGAAGCTCCCCGACTTGCCCAGCTTGGAAAGGTAACTCACCAGATCGATGAACTCCTGCTTATCCAGGCTTGCGGTGAGGCCCGGCGGCATGAGCGATCCCGGTATCTTTTCCCGCGTTTCGATACTTTCTTTCGGTATGGCAATCTCTTGGCCTGTAACATTGCGTACTATGATCTCACTAGGCCTGTCGGTAACCAGGTATCCCATCATTTCGCTACCGTCGGTACGTACCACGCGCTGCAATTCGTATCCCTCTTTGATAGACTCCGTGGGGTAGATAATGGACTTTATGATTGTTTCGGCGGGCGAGCTGGTTCCAAGACTGCTCAAGTCGGGCCCTATCAGTCCACCTGCGCCGCCAATGGCATGGCAGGTCATACAAGCGAGTTCCCGTTTGCGGAAAATCAGTTCGCCCTGCACGGGGCTTCCTTTCCGCTGTGCTTCCGAAGCCAGCTCTTTGATCTGTTCGGCATCGAGGTCTTGCGGCATGCGCTCGGCCGGCAGCACCCCGCCGGACGCTTCCAAACCCTGGATTAGTAACTTGACGTCATCTTTCTCCCTACGATCCCAAGGTACCGAGGTTTGCAGATGCTGACGCACGGCTACCGCTACCTCTTCTGGGATACGGGTATTTACAAGTACACGGGCTAATGCGTTTGTGCGTCCACCATCGGTAAGGAAAGCGTCGAATACCCCATGGGCTTGCTCCGGGTTATCCAGCTTATCCATCAGTCCCACACCAATCTTAGCGGCTGTGGCCGCGTTGAGCTGTGCCAGTTGCGAAACGGCAATCAGCCGGAGGTCTAGCGGCTGCTGCCCCACTGCGATATCTTTCAGGAGCATTTCTGCCGCTCCCGGATTTATCGCTGCCAATGCACCCATTGCCGTCTTGGCGTAGTTTCGGTTTTTGTGTATAACAAACTTTTTCAGCTGGGGTTCGAGTACTTTGACTTTTAACGCCCCGGCAGCCCGCATCGCCGCCATGGTAGTGGCTTCATCAGTGCCATCAATAACTTCTTGAAGGCGGCCTAACCCACGGTTTGCTACAACCTGCCGATTCACTGCTGCGTTTTCGATTGCGGCTAATTCGCCGGAAATATCAGACTGTCCTCCGGAAAACCTTTCCATGGCGACATCCAGCACATCGTTCAGCTCATCTATCCCTCCTCGCTTTCCAATGGCCGATAGCACGTCTTTCCGATACTGCTGCGGAACCTCACCCTGCTTATACAGCTGTGTTAAAATCGCGATGGCATCGGCACTGGCGGCAGACTTCAACGCGTATGATGTTTTAGCGGGATCGCCGAAATACGTGGGGTCGTTTTTGAGATTCGCGAGCCACTCGGGTTCTAGTTGCCTTAAGGTTTGCCACAATGCGAAGTCTAGGAATTCGTCCATGGGCTGGTCCAATACGTCGAGGGCCGTTTTCGCGGCCGCGGCGGTGTTCAAGTCGCGGAGTGCGATTACGGCTTCAAGGCGTACCTGGGGATGCGTATCGATGACTGCTTTTTGCAGGACAGCATCTAAGTTGTCCACTTCTTCGTGCCAGAGCTGCAACGACCGCAGCGCCCCGCTCCGCACTTGGTGGCTTTGTGCGTTCAACAGGTCTTCCAACAGCTGGCCATTATACGTGTCAATTGCTTGAAACACCCACAAACCCTCAAGTTTCAATCGCTCGTATTCATCATTTTTACGATTAAGGCCGTCTATCCACTTTTGGAGAGGTGTGGCGACTTCCCCGGCACCCTTTTCTTTCAGCAGCTGCCGTGCTTGCTCACGTGTCCACATCTCCGGCGCCTCCAAAGCTTCTAGAAGGTTTTCAACCGATGCGCCTACCAGTTTCGGTTTCTTCACCATTGCTTTCCGCTTGGCGGTGATGCGCCATATACGGCCCCGTTCCCTATCGCGCCGGGGGTCGTGGAAATCTACTTCTCCGTGCTGGATAATTGGATTATACCAATCGGCAATGTATATCGCTCCATCGGGCCCTAGGGAAATATCTACCGGCCGGAATGCCACATGGTCTGTCCAAAGCAGGTCGGGCATCTGTTTGGACGCGTAGCCGCTACCCTGCTCCTCCAGCTCAAAGCGGTTGACCCTGTTGGCGCGGAAGTCATTCGTAATCAAGCTTCCTGCCCATGATTCGGGCAGGTGTCTCCCCGATACGATTTCCAACCCCGAGTGTTTGGGCTGACCGGGATTCAGTCCACGGAGTATTTCTTCGGCACCCGGCGATGCCAGGAAGGTGGCACCTGGGAACGCATAGTTGATCCCTTCCTCTCCGGCCCCATCGGTAAGGAACGATTGGCCATAGCGGTCGAAGCGCAACCCCCACGGGTTCACCAGGCCCTTTGCGTAAACATCGAGCTCCCGTGTCTGCGGATTGAGCTTCCATACGCCTCCACCCTCCAAGCGCCGGATTCCCCACGGGGTTTCGACGTGGCTATGGATATAAATCGACTGGTTGAAGTAAAGCCGCCCCTCGGGACCCCACCGGAATGTATGGATGAGGTGGTGGGTGTCGCCCGTCCCGAATCCGTCTAATATCCTTCTGCGGGTATCCGCTTTGCCGTCGCCGTCCGTATCTGACAGGTGAAGGATTTCCGTAGCATTTGCCACGTAAACCCCACCATCACCCGGTAGGATCCCTGTAGGTTGGTTCAGCCCTTCTGCAAAAACAGTAGATTTGTCTGCAACCCCGTCGCCGTCGGTATCTTCGAGAATGAATACCTTATCGTTGGCCTCTTCCCCCGTTTTAAGGTGCGGATAGGCGGTACTGCTGATTACCCACAAGCGCCCCGCAGCGTCCCAATTCATCTGAATGGGCTTTGCCACAAGCGGTTCTGATGCAAAAAGGGTTACTTCAAACCCATCAGCAACCTGGAAGGATTGGAGCTCATGCCGGGGATCATCTTCCGCATACTCGGTGGGCCCATCCGGGCTGGTAGAGCAGGCGGCCAGCATCAGCACCGGTACGGCCAGTAACCTTGGAAAAGACGGCAACACACGCATCAATTTCATCTCAATTATTTTTTAGTTACCCCAGCTATATTATCCCTTCAACGGAGTGAGTTCATATGTTTTAACGGTTGGCTTCCTATGCAGGTTGATTTGGCCTTCAAGCCAGGTGATGATAAAGTCCATATCCTTAAGGCCCTGCTCGTGCCTACCCTGCTCGTATTGCCTAAAACCCAAGATATAGGTCCGGTTCAACGGACGGTACTGCTGGAAGAACAATTCATTCTTCTTGACAATATATTCGCAGAGCCTTTCGGCCCGTTCCTGTGATACTCCGTGGTCTAAAACAATGCCTTTTGCCCAATCGTCGGCGGAGGCCGTAACTAGCTGCCGCCCGTTTTCGGTTAAGGTGTAAAACCCATCTTTCAATCCGTCTACCCGGACAGACGTCGATGCATTTGCCGCAGGTTTCACCGAGCCTTTTACCGGTAGTGGGAGGATAGATTCTTCGATGCTGAATGCGATTTTCCCATCCTTATCTGAAATAACCTTGGCCGGGCCGGAGATTGCCGCTGTGGACCGGGATGCGTTGATGGTTACCGTCGATCCGCGGGGAGACCATCCAAAAGCCTCTTCCAGTACCTGGGCGAGGTAATAATAGCCGGCATCGTTCAAATGGATCCCGTTATCGAGATAAAAGTCACTTGTGTTTTGGGCCAGGGGCGTATAAAGATCAACGTACTTTTTTTTGCGTTTTGAAGCGATCGACGAAATCGCCCCAGCATACAGCTTTAAGTTCTCGTTTTGGACAGCCGTGTTTTCCGGACTGCCGGCGAGTTTCACGGGAATGGTTGATAACAGTATAGTCTGCGCTCCTAGTACGTCGATTGAGTCGATAATTATTTCCAGCCCCTTGGTAAACTCATCGAGTCCTGCTTTCCCCTTTTGGGATTCTACACCGCCATAAGCAATCAACACATGGTTGGGGGCGGTGCTCCGGATTTGTTGGAACAATTGCTGATAGGCTGTGGGTGGCGTTGTGAACGTGCTACGGGCCTCGGCGTACACATTGTCGCCAGTCCATCCAAGGTTGCGGAAAGTGAGATCCTTATCGGGCCAGCGGCTAGAAATGGTAAACTCGATGTAGCCGTCCTGTAGCTCGTTCTCGAAGAGCGAGCCACCTAGGAATAGGATGCGTTCATTTTGTTTGAATTCTAGCGGAGCGGTACTACCCAATCGCTGTGCCGGAAGATCTAAACATGTACCGGCGAGCAGTGTGCCGATGATTCCACTGGCAAATAGAAATAACTTTATCTTAAGCATTCGGTATTTGATTAACTAGTTGTTTTTAAAGCTTTACTCGGTTCCATCATTGAAAAACACCCACAGGCCATCTTTTCCGGCCACGATAACGTCGTTCCTCCCCGTGCCTCTCAGGTCGGCCACCTGCATATAAATGCCGGTACCTTTGCCCACGCCCGGCGGGCCGTAAGCAATTATATTCTTAACGAATGATCTGCCATCCCAAGTGAAATAGTACAATCCGACATCATCGTACGCACCCGGGTCGCCGTCGTTGTGTGCCCGGTAACGTTTACCTGTGATTAATTCCGGCTTTCCATCGCCGGTGATATCGGCCCAGACCAACTCATGGTACTGCGACGCCGCTTCATCGATCACATGCTTCTTAAAGGACCGCTTGCCCTCGGCATCAATCTGCTGCTCGTACCAATAAATACCATAATTGTGTGCGGTACCGGCGATTAGGTCATTTTTGCCGTCGCCGTTCAGGTCAGCCACAATGATGGGGATACTGGCATATTGACCCATATCAAAATCGGGGTGAAATACCCATTGGTTGTCTCCTTTGTTCTCAATCCACCCGTTTTTGACAACGAAGTCGCCCAACCCATCCCCGTTTATATCGCCGAAACCGATTCCGTGACTTTTGTAATCGCCCACTTCGTAGCGGACGAATTTTCCGGGTCCTTCGAGTTTGAAATAGTGCAGGGCTGTGTTAGGTGTGTTAGGCACGATTTCCACCACGCCATCGCCATCCAGGTCCCATCCCCTCACGGTTTCGACATTACCCACTTTGGCGATTTCGTGGGCTGGCCATTCGGCGTTCGTCCCCGGATTTTCGTGCCAACGCAATGCTTCGCCGAACCAACCGCCGGTAACAAAGTCTATCCGACCGTCCCCGTTCACATCTAAAGGGATGGTCGCAAAGTCGTCGAAATATTCTCCAAATGCCGGCTGTTGCCCCAATCGATGACGTTTGCGGAAAATGGTGCCGACATCGCCGTTGTTCTTGTAAATAAAATCACCCGACACAAGGTCGGGCCGGCCATCGCCATCCACGTCTATTACGCCAACAGACTCAAAGCTCTCAGCAGCGACAAAATACGGCGTAAACGTTACTTTCTGGTGTTGGGCGTACAATATAGAGGCAGTAGCAACACATAGAACCGTGCATAGCCCCGCGACCCGAGCCGCAACGCAACACCTATTATCAAAAAATCTAGACATATCCGGCCTTCTTTACTTATGGTTATAAACAAAAACTCATTCCGCTTGCGCCAAGACATACCTGCCTGGCAACATTTTATAATGCAACAGACCATTTCGTTCCACCAGCTTCTGAATACTAGGGTACCGGCTGGTATCCACCGCTTCTTCGGGCGTCAATTGCAACAACGCCACGCTATTGGGGGGAACGGTGACTTCCAGCCGCAGCTGGCCGTCTTTACGCGACCATTTCGACTTGATGGTGCCTACCGGCGATTCAAACGACGCCTGGGCCCAAGTTAAATCTGTCGCAGCGGGCAGTGGTGGGCGGATAATGAATTGTTGGAACCCGGGGTAATCGGGATTGCGCTTGATGCCTGCTACGCCATCGATATACCAAGCACCGGGATAAAGGTATGAACTGTGCAATAACGAGTGCCCAGGAAGGTCCTTCTCCCACATCTCCCATATCGTTGTTGCACCATTTTCTTTCATATAACCCCAGCTGGGGTAGGTCGTCTGCGACACCATGCTATAAATCAGGTCGTCCCGACCTTCCTCGCGGAGCAGTTTAAAAAGCAGTGCGCCACCTGTGATACCGGCATGGATATGGCCGCCCTTTACGTCAAGGATCTCCTTCTCCAAGCGCTGCATCACTTTGTTGCGAAGCGATGCAGGTGGAATGTCAGCCAACAGGGCCGCAGCAAGGTTGGCCATAGATCCATCCGCATAGCTATGATCCGCTGCATTGAAAAAGCGGGCATGCACCGCTTTGGCCGACGCTTCAGCCTGTGCTTCCCACGCGGATGCTTCGGCTCCACGGCCGGTAACTCGTGCAATTTTTGCCGCCGTACGCAAGTTGAACACGTAATAGGCATTATTCAGGCAAAGTGTTTCGGGTTTGTCGTTGTTCATCCCTTCGGCCGTGGCATTGGGCCAAAGCCAGTCGCCCAGAAAATCCCATTGACCGCCAAACCGTTGCAGCAAATCATCTTTTGTATGCGATTTCAGGAATGCTAACCAACCTTGGATGAGTTCGAAATTATCCTCCAGTACAAGCCTGTCGCCGTAATGCTGATACATGAACCAGGGTAGCGTAACCACGATTCCACCCCATGCCGGGCCGCCCCCGCCCCAGTAGGTAGGGGCGGTATGGGGTAGCACACCGTTATTCAAGAGCCGGCCACTGGTTACCACTTTGCGGGCGTAGTTGGTGTCGAGCATATTACCCACCATGGGCTCCGTACCTTGCACATCGCGCCAGTCTTGCATCCATTTGGTATAAAAAGCGCCCAAGTGGTAATTGAACATACCTGTTTCGCTCGTTGCATGGGCATCACCCCCGTACCCCATACGCTCACGCTGCGGGCAATCGACAATAAAGCCACCGAGCGACAAGTTCTCAAATGTCCACCGCACCCGATCATATATCCAGTTCTGCAACGTATCCGACGATTCAAACTGCGCAGCATTTCCATAATCCGTACGGACCATCCACCCCCGTATATCATTGATATCCGGCGCCACGTCCAATCCTGTAATGGTGATCCACCGGCCCGAGCTGTAGTTGAAACGGTTGCGGAATATGCCCTTGCCGGTAGCACCGATCACATACGCACTATGCAGGTTGAACGTCATATCATCCTGTTCCCGCTCGGAGTACAGGAACCGGATGGTATCGCCTTCTTGTCCCTTCACACCCACTTCCGTCCATCCGGCGAAGTTGACTCCCATGTCTACCCGGTAGGAGCCGTCGGCCCGTTCTTCGATATTTACGGGGCGGATTTCATCAAATAGTCGGTTGCCCGCTACCAGCTGGGGCGAAAGCGCCAGGTTAGGCGTGTATTCGGTAGCGGGTTTCCAAGTGGTTTCGTCGCAGGTTGTCTTGTTCCAGTCGGCAATTTCTTTCCGGGCATCCCAAAGTTCACCACCCATATTCCTGAAATCCCACTTTCCAAGCAGCCGATTGGGGCTGGGGTGCGTTTTCCAAGTAGCATCGGTCACAACGGTCACTACCGGTTGGTCATCATCATTCGGCGATACCTCGTCATAAATCGCTACTTGTGCAGTCACAATTGGCGTAAGTGGCCGATCCTCGTGGAGGATGTATCCCGGGAAAATCGACCACGAAGTTCCCAGCCAAAGGGCAATCACATTGCTGCCGCGTTTGAGTTTATCAGCGATATCGTAGGCGACGTACCGGGCCCGTTTGGTATGGTCGGTTACGGCAGGCGCGAGCACCTCGTCGCCAATACGCTCCCCATTAACATACAATTCATGATACCCTACAGAAGCCACTAATATCGTCGCTTTCCCCGGCCGCTTACGAAGCTCCACCGTTTTCCTGAACCAGGGGTCGGTGATGTTGTTCTCACTCGCCTTGCGATCATATAATTCATCGCTCCCGATCCATTGGGCCTTCCATTCGCCAGGATCGAACAAGCCCGTTGTCCAATAGGCGGGTTTACTCCATGCCGACACTATTCCCCGCTCATCCTTGACTTGAACTTTCCAATGGTAGGTGCGATCGGAATGTAATTTCTTACCACCGTATGCAATATGCTGCATTTGGTCTGAAGTCACCCAGCCGCTATCCCACACATCTCCATTCTCTTTAGCCAAATGCCGAGCGGCTGAGGCCACCAAAATGCGATAGGCTGTCTGCCGTTGCCCAAACATGGTGTTGTCTGAGGCTTCCAGCACCCAGCTTAATCGTGGCGACTGTATATTTATTGCGGTCGGATTTTCAAGGTATTCACAGCGGAGGCCTATTGGAAATACCGAGCTCACCGATTTTGTGGATGCCGATGCGTTCGTCGAAAGAATCACACCAAAAACTGACCATATCAGAAGCAGTAAGTATCGGTTCATAACCTCAAGATTAACAAAGTTGGTAAGCCGGTAAAGATAATAGGAAAAGACAAACCTACCATCCTGTTCCGTTATGCGAACCAATCAAAATATTATTTTAAAACAAATAATTCACCCCGGCCAGGAGGGATATCGACCGGTAGCGAATTAAGGTTATCACCCCAAATAACTATTTGCCCTGTTTGATTGTCCAACTTCCCCACTTGAAAAGAATCCATAAGCGTAACCGTGCTTGACGCCGCATTGTCATAATCAGTATTGACCAGCAAAAGCAAGCGCTCTCCACTGTCGTTATCTTTAAATTCACCTACCAAAAGCCCGCCAGACACTGATTTCAGCAAATCGGAATCCGATAATTTGTCCAAATAATCATCATGTAATATATTACCCGTGTGATAAATTTTTTGTGAAGAAGTGTTCAATAATCTATTTCCGACATGTAAAGTCTCGACGTTAAGCGTTGCAACATCGTTGAATAAATGGTTTGGTGTCCCTTCTTCATCAAAAATACCACCAATGGTGTTATAGTAGGAAATGCCCTTGGCACCAAAAGCTAATGCAATATAATTTTGCACCGCAATCTGTTCAATGGTAATATCACCGACTTTACCATCTAAAATATCTCCCATCAACTGGGTATATAGCCAAAAAGGAATTTCCCGTTCGATTGCCTTTTTACGTATATAGCCCCAATCTTTCCATAATTTGGAATCTTCCAGTTCGACACCTTGTTTTATGTCCTGCTCGTAGACATAATAATTTGTACAAAGGATAGGGGGATCAACTACGGACAACAAGTCGTCAATATACCTAGTATACTGCCCATTCTCCCACGTATACGTTGGGCTGTAAGATTGGAGTGTCACGACCAAAAACAATTTTCCGGGATCGTAACGTTTTAAGAGATCCATATCCCGCCGGACTTGGGCCAACTGCTCTGAAAATGGCTCATCCCAAATATAATACCCGGCAAAAGACCGGTACTTACTATATCGTTCGACGGCTTCGATAACGCTTGCCGTGGTTGTCTTCGCTATCATTTCGTCGTAGTTCTGAAAACCTCCAAACCTGGAATAGTCTTGGACAATAACGTTCAAGTCCACATCTTCGGCAATTTGTAGGGCTTGCAAGCTTCCCTCGGGGGTAGTGAAAGTGGTTTCAAAATGTGTGAGATTAGCTTTTTTCGTGTTTTCCAAAACCTTGCGGTAGTAAGTGGCGGGTCCCCCCGGGACGCCGTGAAATGTGCTTATAACAAAACTTTGCTGGCGAAATGGTCGAGGTATACGCTCAGCAACCAGCTCAAACCGGATATCCTTGCCCTGTACAAGAAGCCCGAAGGAGTCGATGTTTTCCAAATCTAACTGTAACTGGTCATTTTCTGAGTCTGCTAGTTCAACGGCATCAGGGAGCGAGAACAACAGCCGGACATCGGTGATATCCTGGTCTTCATAAAATGTCAGTTTCACCTGCTTTCCCCTATTATTAATGTTGATATCAACGACATCAATATTCGTGATATGTATAGCGTCAATAAAAACCGATGCGGCCGGCTCGCCTTTCGTTTTGCTACAGGCAATAGAAAAATAAAGCACAAATATCAGATTGCCTAATATTTTCATGTTATACAGATTAAAATGGAATATAAGTGTTACGTATGTTTTAAAGTTGGGGTCATCTCGGATATGACCCCAACCTCTCATTTTACCATCCCGGATTCTGCCAGTCCTCACCTAAAACTGAAATTTCTGTCAACGGAATGGGGAACAATAAATACTTGTCTTGCCACGAATTCCGCCTGCCTACGACAAAACGCTCGTAGGTAAAAGCATCACCTTCTTTTTCGATCAACATACCCGTAACCAACTTATCGGTCTTATCCAGTATTTTCCACCGCCGCACATCCCAAACACGCTGCTCTTCTAACGCAAGTTCAACAGCACGCTCTTTCTGGATATAGGCTCGCATTTCTTCCTTAGAGGTAATGGTTTGGGGAATAGCTGGCATATGGACGCGATCACGAAGCGGTTTCATGGCCGCGGTAACGTCGGGCCCCGGTCCATTTAATTCGTTTTCGGCTTCTGCAAGATTTAGGTAGAATTCCCCAAAGCGCATCCGTTTCCAATATGCGCCTAAGAGTATCGGCGCAGGAACCGTTTGATCAAGGAACTTTCTAAGGTAATAACCCGTACGGGTATTTCTCCGGCCTCCATTAGGTCTGATCTCGGCTGCTCCACCTACAAATGTTTCAGCTAATGCATCAATGCCTGGAATATAAGCTCCATTATAGATCACGGTGGCATAAAACCGGGGATCCCTATTGTCATAAGGGTTTGCTGGATCATAACCACTTCCCGAGACGTAATTCGGCTCCAGATGGTCGTCGTCCAAATATGGGGTAGCTGGGTCGACGACTGGTAATCCGGTTGTCCGCATATCAAACATATCTACTAACTCCTGGGTAGGACAGCTACCCGCCTTTTCCATATCACGCTGTGGGAAGCCATTACTGTGATGGGGCCATACCATGGGATACGGGCTCACACTCTCCAGAATAGTCTCTTTGTCCCTTGGAGAAGCACTGAAGTCTCTGCTATTCAAAAAATAATTCTCAAACGACGCTTCTCCGAGGCTAGGATCATAGTATACTTGGTACCCTCCGTTGGCCGTAAGCAACGATATTCCTTCACTTGCATAGTCCCTCGCTTTTTCCCATTTGGTCAGGTCATTCTCCGGATTGTATAGCGGACTTGCGGCAAACAATTGGGCTTGGGAGCGCAGCAACAGCATAATCGCTTTGGTCATTCTGCTCTTATCGAGGCCGTTCGTTATCCGCCACGGAAAATCTGAAACGTCTTTGACAGCTTGCCAATCGCGATCGATAAAATCGGCGACTTCTTGAAAGCTCCCTGGTCTTTCCACCGTCGAAAAATCAGTCTGCAGGTCCAAAGGCACCTCCACAATTGGCATAGGACCGTATTTCTTGCAAAGCTGGACGTAATACCAAGCTCTAAGCACTCTCGCCTCAGCCTTCATCCTTGCCCGGGATCCTTCGTTTATTACTTGCGCATGATCTATATTTTTCAAAAAAACGTTGCATTTTCTTATTCCAGACCAATACACCCTGAAAATGTTGCCATTGCTGCCAGTCTGGGTGGGATCGTATGTGGGAGATAAGCTCCCCTGATACCACATCGGAGCAATTAACGGGTCTGGTTCAAAATCATCCGAATCGTGAAAAAGATCGGTAATGCCGCCTAAAAATGCGCCCGAAAAATAATTGAGGCCGCCTTGATTGACATTCATCTCCGAATAAGCACCGTTGAGATACGCTTCCACCATTTTGGGGTCCTTCCATACGTCTTCCAAAGAAATCCTCCCGTCGGGCGTAATATCTAAATATTCTTGGCACCCAGCCATCAGGAAAACAAGCTGGGTCATGATAAAAATTTTCTTTACGATTTTCATCTGTATATAATTTGTTTTTTTACTCGTGATGAAACTTTAAGATTTATTCATTCCCCGCTGTGCGATTGAATAAATCATGATGGTTTCATATACTCTAATTTTCTTTAAAAGACTACATTCACCCCGAAATTGAACATCCGCTGAATGGGGTATGCCAACACCCAGCTTAACTCAGGGTCATATTCTTTGGTCGGAAATTTATCCCAGGTAAGCGGATTCAATGCGGTTGCGTATACACGCAAGCTTTGCATTCTCATCTTTGATATCAGGTTGTTGGAAAGCGTATATCCAACCTCAAAACTTTTCAGCCTCAGATAAGAAGCATCCCAAATGAAAAATGCGTTTTGGATATGGTTTGCATTGATGGACGACCCCAATGCCGGCCAAGTGATTTCGTCGCCATTTGCTGCACGTTCCGGTGTCCAAGCTTTCTGATGGATATCAAAAAAGACACTATTTCCCTGACCCACCTCGTAAATGCCGTTGCCGGTATAAGGCCTGGAAACCCTTGATACGCCTTGTAGTAAGAACGAAATGTCAAAACTTCGATAGTCGACGCTTAACGCACCGCCGAACGTGAATTCGGGGATAGACGAATAAAGGATCGGCGATATGTCTTCCTCGTTAATCGTACCATCGCCATTCAGATCGATATACTTCAAATCCCCTACCCTTGGCTGTCCGGCTCCAACCTGATAAACCAGCCCCGAGTTATCAATCTCTTCCTGGCTTCCCCAAAAGCCGTCGGTCAAATATCCAAACTGCTGACCTATCGGAAATCCTTGTTGTTGGTAGCGATAGGCGTAGGTTTCGGGCCTCATGGGCTCGTCGTTGAAAATCAACTTATTTTTGGCGTAGTTCAGGTTTACCTTGCTGAGTATCGAGAAATTTTGGCTGAACGTTTTCCGATGCCTCAATTCGACTTCAAACCCATGATTCTCAACGATACCGATATTTAACGGGGGTAAACCGCTCAAACCTAGGATTTGGGTGAATTGTTGCCTATTAATCAACATGTTTTCCGTCTTCTCCCTGTAAAAATCGGCAATTAGGTCTACTTGATTAAAGAGTCCGATTTCTATCCCCACGTTACCCTTTCGGCTCACTTCCCACCTCAAGTCCGGATTTCCTATAGCGGTCTCTTCGATGAGCTGCCCCCCATACAAACCGGGAATAATACCCCCACCAGTCAACTTCACATCATCTAAGTACAAAAAGCGGCTGCCGCCTAACCTATCATTACCAACCACACCGTAAGAGCCCCTGAGTTTCAGAAATGATAGTACCGGATTGTTTTGCAAGAAGTTTTCCCTGCTTACTATCCAGCTTGCCGAAACAGAAGGGAAAAAGCCGAATCTGTTTTTTCTCGAAAATTGCTCCGATCCGTTATACCCTCCGTTGAATTCAGCGAAATATTTATTGCCATAACCATAAGTAAGCCTTGAAACAGCTCCAATCACCCTGAACGGCAAACGCTGTCCCTGCAATATCTGTTCTTCTTGTTGGTAAAGCAACAAAGCAGTCAATGCATGATTGTTGAAATCCCGCTCATAGTTAAGTGAGCCCTGTATATTTAAATACGAAAGGAAATTGGAAGACGAGCTGAGGGCGAGGGGGGTATTCTCCGTCTGGTCTCGTCTATTATACACGGGTATCTCATTTCCATCTTCATCCTGTCCCACTTCCATAATCCATTGCTGGAATGTTTGGCTGGCATTGAGGTGGTAAATTGTGCGGGTATCAAAAGATGCCATTGCCTGTGCAGACAGTCCCTCGGTTATGAAGGTGGAAAGGTCTTGTTTCATGCCATAGGTGGCAGTCACGTTCGTGCGCTTTTCTTGGGCGTAACCCGATTTGTTTATTATTCCCCAGGGAGGGTTCGAGTCGGACCCCACGTGACCGATTACTTCTCCCTCCGGTGTCAGCGGCCCCGGCATGATACTGGGGTACGTATAGGTACTGTAGAGTAGCATTAAGTTGTCTGCATTGGGGTTCGGTTTATTTAATATCTCCAAATAACCACCGATGTTTAAAAACGCTGTTAGGCTTCGGTTGAGATTAATATCAATATTCGAACGGAAATTATACCTTTTTAACGAACTGGAAGCGTCGTATTCATCTTGCGAGACCTTCCAGAGGCCGTCCTGTTGCAGTGCGCCCACATTGACAAAGTAGGCCGTTGATCTGGCCTTGCCGCTTACATTCAGGTTAGCCCGTGTTTGACGGGTGTTATCCTTGACCATCATATCCATCCAGTTGTTGTCCGGATAGATATCGGGCCTGTCTTGCCGCCTAAAGTGTTCGATTACTTCGTCCGAATACAGCTCGGTCCGACCATCATTCTCCCTTGCTTGGTTTGTCAATGTCACATAATCCAGTGCACCCACGGGTTGTGGGATACGGTTGAATTGCTGGTAGGCATTCTCGAAAGACAACGAAATTTGTGGCTTTTCACTTTCACCTCTTTTTGTGGTGATGAGTATGACCCCGTTGGCACCTTTCACGCCAAATACCGCTGTCGACGAAGCGTCTTTCAAAATCGTAACGCTCTCCACTTCATTCGGGTCGATATAGGTTAGCTCACGCGGGACCCCGTCGACTAAAATAAGGGGAGACTGCCCGTTCAATGTCCGCACGCCCCTCAAATACAGATTAACTCCCTCTCTTCCGGGTTCCCCAGCATTCTGGATTACCGTTAATCCCGGCAACTTACCGGCCAGGGAGACCGCGAGGTTGGAAGCAGGGCTTTGCTTGATTTCTTTTGTTTGGATGGATGAAATCGCACCCGTTACCGTTTCTTTCTTTTGGGTTCCGTAACCCACCACGACCACCTCTTCCAAATCAGATTCTTCAACCTCCAATACGATATCCAGCGACGTTTGTGTACCTACGACAGCTTCTTGAACAATATAACCTACATAACGAAATACTAGTATTTCATTTGAATTGGCTTGGATCTCAAATCGCCCATCGGTATTGGTAGAGGTGCCCCTTGAGGTACCCTTTACGAATACCGATACGCCCGTTAATGGTGTGCCAAGGGAATCGACAACACGCCCTCGAATACTTCGCTGTACCTCTTCGCGTCTTATTGCAGACGAGGGTTTAGTCTCCTTTTTCGGAACCAAAGTAACGATCCCTCCTTCAATTAGGTAGTCGTAGGGCTGATTTTCAAATACTTGCAAAAGCACCTTCGACACAGCCACATCTTTGATATCCAATGTCACCGGATTGGACTCCCTCAAATATTGGTTATTAAACATGAAGTTGTATCCGCTTTGCTGTTGAATTTGTTTCAGCACGTTTTCAAGCGGTGCGTTCGTTACGCGCAGCGTTATCCGCTGTGCGTAGGTATATGCGGTTACCTGAAACGAGAATACCAATATGAGTATGGCGGTCAATTTCATAATTACTAAAAACAGAATAATTGGTTTGTTGAACATATGAGTACCTTGCGGCGACTTGACAAGTTTCCCGTCGGCCGCGTCGATACATACTCGATTATACATAAAAATCCTTTTTTAGGCACAATCCACTTCAGTTTTCTCATCTGAAATCGTTAGATTTCAAATAGCTTTTAGTAGTTTTGTACCGTTAGGTTAACGATTTAGTTATTTAAATGGTTACGATTGTTATGCCTGATTACGCCGAAAGTGGTAATGACACTTTCGGCCTTTTTGCCTGGCATTGTGGGCTTATTGTATTACTTTCTGCTTACGATAATCCTCCTTCCTTTACGTTCGAATGTTAACGGTGTATTTAACTCAATCACTTCAAGAATCTCAGAGAGCATCACATTGCGCGATAGCGAGCCCCAAAGTTCGATGTCTTCGGCCAGCTCCCGGTGCTCAAAGGATACGTCATACCACCTTTCTATTTTTCTGATTACCAATGGTAGGGGTTCGCTATAGAACACAAATCTGCCGTCTTTCCATGCTACATAATCGCTGGCATCGACCTCAGTTACGTGTATATGGCCATCTTCAAATGCGGCCTGCTGACCCGGCTTTAGCCCAACGGATTTTACAGATAGCCCAGCTGTGGCGGTTTGGCTTGCAACCTCAACGGACCCTTCTACCAGCGTGGTGGTTACCCGTACTTCATCTCGATACGCATTGACGTTAAATTCGGTACCCAAAACTTTGACTACCTGTCCGTTACTTTTCACCAAAAAAGGTTGATGGGCATCCTTTGCGACCTCAAAATACCCTTCGCCATCCAGCTCCACTTCCCGTGTATCTCCAGTAAACTGCGTGGGATAGCGCAACATGGACGCCGCATTGAGCCACACATTCGTGCCATCCGGCAATATAATTTGGTATTGCCCCCCTTTCGGGGTTGACAAGGACATGGTTGCTGCCATCGGTGAGACCGTGGTTTGGTTATTGCTCCGTTGAGCACCACTAATCGGTTGTTGATTTACAACGACTTCTGTTCCATCCGTGTATTTAATTCCATCCTCCACAGTAATACCGCGCTGTGCCGTGTTGAGGTCAATGGTCCGACCATCGGGTAACGTGAGCCTAGCTTGGTTGCTGCCCGGTGCGATATCGGCGAATTGGGATACGGGAGCCTGCAATCCATCCGGGGATTTGAGATAGAAATAGGTACCTCCTGCCATGATGATCAACGCAGCTGCGGCAACACGCAGCCAATGTCCGCTCGTCCACCTCTTTGATTGACCGGACGATACGGTCCTTGCAATGATCCGCCGCTCCGCGCGATCGGCCATAGCTCTTACCAACAACTCGTCCGGAGTTTCAGCCACATGATCCAGCGCCTGTTTGATTAGCGGTGTCAGATCATCACCTACTTCCGAATGCTCAAAGTAATGCAACAGGTCCTGCAACTCTTCCGGGCTGATCTGATTATTCAGGTATTTTTGAAACAGGGTCGTGATGGGGGCCTTCTTCACAATCTTTTTTCAAGCTTATACGCTGATAGCAGGAAAACCAGATGCTCTATTCCGGAAATAAAATCAGACAAACAATTAATACACTGATATACAGAATGTTAATTTTTTATGAAATTCCGTATAATATCGTATTCAACACGAGAAGCATGCCTAACTCGGCATGTGTAGTCAAATACTGTCTCAAAAAGCTATTGGCCTTTCGGATGTGGTCATTTACGGTACCGGGGCTGATGTTTAACAGTTGGCTTACCTCTTCGTAGCTTTTTGATTCCAATTTACACAATCTGAATACTTCCCGTCTTTTTGGCGGCAGCAGATCAATTGCGTGATAGAGTTCGGTTCTCGTCTCTGACGAAATCAGCAATTCTTCAACGTGCGAATAGATTCCGGAGACAGCAGTCTGCAAATACTGTTGTATCCGTTTATCTTTCGCAGCCTTCCGGAATGTATCCCGAATGAGGTTTTCCCCGATGCGGAACAGGTATGATTTGATGGACTGCTCCGGGTCTATTTGTTCCCTGCGAATCCATAGCCGTACAAATAACTCTTGCAGTAATTCTTCAGCCAGTTCACTAGATTTGAGTATCCTGAGAAAGTTACCCGCGAGCCTTAGCTTATACCGATGATATATTTCCACAAACGCATCATGGTCACCTGCCCGTAATTGTTCGAGTAAATGCCGTTCGTCGCTATGGTTTTGAGAAATCAACTTATATCGGTTTATATGCGGTAAAGATTAAAACTTTTTCCAAGATTGCAAAATCATGTGGTACAATTGGCTATAATCCGCAATACATCTTTGTCAATATATCTTCCGATCACACACCAACAAGATGCAGGCTCATTCAAAAGTACGCTAAAGAAAACACACAACTATCCTGCACCATCGGGTCATACTGGAAGTAGTCGCTCGGCAGCTTGCTTTTTTGCAATACCGCCACCCCATTAGTTAAAAAAATTTGTCAATACACCAAAAAAGACTGCAGACGGACCGGGCTGTTTCCTTAGGTGGAAGCAGCCCGGTTTTTATAGTAATGGGCGAATGTGTGTTGGCCGTATCCGAGTTTTTGATTATCTTAGCCTGTCACCAACAATTTCCTCATGTTTCGAATCGTATTCTTCGGATTGACGCTATTGTTGTGCGAACATTTGGGCGCTCAAGAGTTATGTCAGTACAAACAAAACAAAACCATACCCCTAGCCATTGAAGAACCCGTGCTACGGGCATTGTCTTATTATCCGGAGCTGAAAGAAACATCCATCCAGTTTGTTTTCACCGACAAGTTGAAAAAATCCATTATGGCTGCCAGGCCTATCGTGGGATCGTTATTTAAGAAACAGGAAAACCGAAAATATAAAGTACTAATCAACCCCGCTTTCAAGTTGGACTATGGCGCCGAGTCAATAACCCGCATCCCTGATAGCGTGATGATTGGCTGGCTGGGGCATGAGCTGGGCCATATTATGGATTATGAGCGGAGAAGTACTTTGGGTATTATAGGGATGGGTATCTCCTATTCCTTATCGCGGAACTACGTCCGGAAGGCCGAACGGGTGGCAGATGGCAACGCCGTCAATCGCCGAATGGGGGCCTACTTGATTGCTAAAAAATCATTCATCCTGCACCACCCGGAACTACCACAGGGTTATCGCGACAAAATCGAAGCATTATACCCTTCACCCGATGACATCAGTAAATTGATAGCAGATTTAGATGCTGAAAATTCGGTATATGAGGGCGAGGAGGAAACAAGTGAAGAAAGTATACCGGGTATTAGCTAACTTAGCCGCCACGAAATACCTTGATATGCTACGATTACTACTACCCGTCTGCTTTTTATGGCTGTCGACTCCCACAAATGCCCAATCCTTAGCACAGCGAATAGCCAACGGGTTCCGTACATTTGAAACACACGAAAGTTTGGCCAACGGAACGGCATCGCTAACTGTTATCAATGCAAAAACCGGCGATGTGGTATTTGCTAAAAACGAAAAAATCGGAATGGCCAGCGCCTCGACACTGAAGACAGTAACAGCAGCTACCGCCTACTACACGTTGGGCGCAACACACACCTTCGAGACCATACTCTATTATACGGGAACAATAGACGCTTCGGGCACCTTAACAGGGGATCTTGTCATCCAAGGGTCTGGCGATCCGTCGCTCGGTAGCGACCGCTTCCCGCAAACTGCCGAAACCGAACTGTTGGCGGCCTGGGTAAATGCCGTGCAGGATCATGGTATCCGCAAAATCGAGGGGCGGATCATTGCCGACGACCGGTTATACAACGGCCAAACGGCACCGGGTGGGTGGACGTGGCGAGACATGGGCAACTATTACGGCGCCGGTGTCTCCGCGCTCAACTGGCGTGAAAACGCAGTCGGCATCAACTTCACAGCAGGGGCATCGCCAGGAGCCCCTACGCGGCTGGGAAGTACTACAGCCGATTTGGGTTATTTGCAACTGGTAAATGAAACAACAACAGGCGACCGCGGCACAGGTGATCGTGTATACGCATTTTCAGCACCGTATTCGAGCCGTATTTACCTCCGGGGAACATACGGTATCGACATTAAAAAAACCATTTACCTCGCTCTGCCCGACGGGGCTTATGACGCTGCGTATCAATTGCAAAATGCGCTACAACGGAATGGAATCGATGTGAGTGGGCAGCCAACCACCAGCCACCTGCTGCTGCTCGCCGGTAGCTCGGCTCCGAGTGGCGGGACTACCATTTATACCCACCGTTCCCCCACGCTAAACGAACTGATTTATTGGTTCAACCAAAAGAGCATCAATCTATACGGCGAAGCCCTCTTGTTGGCCATAGCACAAGCACAGGATCAGTTGGGAAAAACAGATACACAAACGGGAGCAGAATTACTCGGGGAGTTTTGGTCGACAAAGCTTGGGCTTCCTGCTGAAGAACTTAAAATCATGGATGGTAGCGGCCTCTCGCCAGAAAACCGGATTACCACCAATGCTCTTGCGCGCATACTGGCGTCTGTTAAAGGGGAACCTTGGTTTGCTGGCTTTTTTGAAAGCTTGCCCACCTATAACGGAATGAAAATGAAAAGTGGAACAATCAGCGGAGTGCTGGGTTATGCCGGATACCAAACCAGCAAGGATGGTACCCCACTCGTGTTTGCCCTACTGGTGAACAACTATAACGGACCGGCAACTCCAATGAGGCAGCGGATGTTTCGGCTACTGGATGTGCTTAAATGAGCAAGGATGAAAGATAAAGTATTACCTTTGCACTGGCTTGCCACTGAAAACCCACGAAAGCGAAAAAATCAAAAAAATGAACAAAACGAATCGGAAGCATGACGCCCTGGACTATCACGCTAAAGGGAGGCCGGGTAAAATCGCCGTTGTACCTACGAAACCTACCCAATCACAACGGGACCTCTCACTGGCCTACTCTCCCGGCGTTGCTGAACCCTGCCTGCGGATCGCTGAAAATAAGGAAAACGCATACAAGTACACCGCAAAAGGCAATCTGGTTGCAGTAATCAGTAATGGAACGGCAGTACTTGGACTGGGCGACATTGGTCCGGTAGCAGGTAAGCCGGTGATGGAGGGCAAGGGCTTATTGTTCAAAATCTTCGCCGACATAGACGTATTCGACATTGAGCTCGACACCAAAGATGTGGATGAGTTTGTGCGCATTGTAAAATGCCTAGAACCTACCTTTGGCGGCGTCAACCTGGAGGATATCAAAGCGCCGGAATGCTTCGAAATTGAACGTAGGCTCAAAGAAGAGTTAAACATCCCGGTGATGCACGACGACCAGCACGGTACGGCGATTATCTCCGGCGCAGCGCTCATCAACGCTTGTGCCCTCCAAAAAAAGAAACTGGACAAGGTGAAGATTGTGGTGAACGGAGCAGGCGCGGCAGCCATCTCTTGCGCACGGATGTACGTGGCATTGGGTGCACGGAAAGAAAATATCGTCATGCTTGACAGCAAGGGCTGTATCCACATTGACCGGCCGAACCTCGACGCTATAAAAGCCGAGTTTGCAACCGATGAAAAAGTGGATACGTTGGCAGGTGCGCTAAAGGGTGCCGACGTATTCATCGGCCTGTCTAAAGGCGATGTGGTTACGGCTGAAATGCTCAAGACCATGGCTAAAAACCCAATTGTATTTGCCATGGCAAATCCAGATCCGGAAATTGCGTACCCCTTGGCCGTGAAAACACGCAAAGATGTGATTATGGCCACGGGCCGGTCCGATTATCCAAATCAGGTTAATAACGTATTAGGATTCCCTTACATCTTCCGCGGAGCATTAGACGTTCGCGCCACCGCTATCAATGAAGAAATGAAGATTGCGGCGGTAATGGCTATCGCCGAGCTGGCCAAACAACCGGTCCCTGAAACGGTAAACCAAGCTTATGATGCCCAAAACTTGAAATTCGGTCCCGATTATATAATCCCCAAACCTACCGACCCACGGCTCATTACCGAGGTGGCTCCCGCAGTGGCACAGGCAGCCATCGACTCCGGCATAGCACGCAAAACCATTGCCGATTGGGACAAATACCGGGAGGAACTCCGGCAGCGCTTAGGGCAGGACGACCGCATCATGCGGAAGCTGAGCGACGTCGCAAAACTTAATCCCAAACGGGTCGTTTTTACGGAAGCCGACAACTACAAAACGCTCCGCGCAGCTCAAATCGTGAAGGAAGACGGAATAGCGACACCCATTTTACTGGGCAATAAAAAGAAAATACAGGAGCTGATTGACGACAACCTACTCGAGCTGGCCGACGTGCTTATTATCGACCCGCTGGAAGAGAAAGGTAGCCCTCGTTTCCAGAACTATGTCGATTTTCTATATACCAAACGGCAACGGCGTGGGGTATCTTACCTAGATGCGCAAAAACTCATGCTCGACCGGAATTATTTCGGTGCAAGCATGGTGCAGTTTGGCGAAGCCGACACGCTCATCTCCGGGCTTACCAAAAATTACGGGACAGCCATCCGGCCGGCACTGCACGTAATCGGCACACAGCCGGGGAGCAAATTGGCCGGGATGTATATGATGCTCACCGCCAAGGGGCCGGTATTTTTCGGCGATACCACCATCAATGCCAACCCCACGGCTGAAGAGCTCGTAGACATCACCGTACTGCTCCACGATGCAGTGCAGAAAATGAGTATTACCCCACGCATCGCCTTGCTTTCCTACTCCAATTTCGGCTCGAATAGCGGCGACGTGCCCGATAAGGTCCGCAAAGCGGCACAGATACTCCACGAAACACATCCGGAAATAATCGTCGATGGCGAGATGCAGGCAAATTTTGCGATGAACAGCGAATTGTTGGCGTCAAACTTCCCGTTCAGCACGTTGAAAGGAACCCCGGCAAACACCTTGGTATTCCCAAATCTAGAATCGGGCAATATCGCTTATAAACTACTGCAAGAAATCGGTGGATCGGAAGCCGTGGGGCCCATCCTGTTGGGCATGAACAAGCCAATGCACGTACTGCAACTCGATAGCTCCGTGCGCGAAATCGTCAATATGGTCACCATCGCCGTCGTCGATGTCCAATCTAGAGAACCCGTGATAACAAAACAAAAAAAGAAGTGAGGCAACTGCTATGTACGAATACCTAAGTGGCAAACTGGCATATAAAGCGCCTACACATGTAGTGCTCGACGTGGGTGGTATTGGGTACCATGTCCATATTTCACTACACACCTATTCGCAGATAAAAGACCACGAGCAATGCAAGTTGTTCATCAGCTTTCAGGTGCGTGAAGATGCCCATACCCTTTATGGGTTTGCGGAAGAGGGCGAACGCCGGCTATTCGAGCACCTGATTTCCGTGTCGGGCATCGGGCCAAACACCGGGCGGATGATCCTCTCTTCAATCACACCCGAAGAGATTCAATCAGCCATCATCCAAGGAAATGCACCGCTTATCCAGCGCATTAAAGGAATAGGCCCAAAAACCGCACAACGTCTCGTACTTGAGTTGCAAGACAAACTCAAGAAACAGGGACCAGACGCATTGATAGCCGTACACCACCAGCAAAGCATACCGGAAGAAGCACTGAGTGCGTTGATTATGCTGGGATTTGCTCGTGCACAGGCCGAAAAAGTATTGGCCGGCGTCTTCCAGGGCAATCCCAGTTTAACGGTGGAGGCCCTCATCAAAGAAGCATTGAAGAAACTTTAAGGTTTTTTATATAAATTGGCCGCGTAAAAGGCAGTAATTTCAAGGTACTAAACGAAGCATCTATTTGGAAAGGACAATACGATTTCGCTTTTTGTTGCTCTTATTACCCTTTCTGGTTGTCCTAAATAACCAAGCAGTGGGGCAAGCGCTCGATTCGCTCGGTCGCGATAGTATAAAACTACGGTATCCGCTGAACGACCTCCCTTTCCTTAACCTATACCAGAAAAAACAACCCTTCGATCTGGGGCTCCCATCAAACATCGAGCGTGAAGTTGTATTCGATCCGGTAACGCGCCAATATGTTATCCGTGAAAAACTAGGCAGCCGACTCTATCGCCCCCCGCAGTACCTCACCCTCGATGAGTATCAAGAATATGAGAGTAACCTATTGAAACGGAACTACTGGCGTGAGCTTTCGGATCGACAGCTCACCAATTACCGGCAGGACCGGCTAATCCCGACGATTTACGTGCAAAGTGAGGCCTTCGAAAAAATCTTCGGCAGCAATACCATCGATATTATCCCGCGTGGCAGTGCCGATATCAGTATCATGGCGCAACACAACAAAAACGCCAACCCGATGTTCAACGAACGGCAGCGTAGGCAGTGGGGGTTCGACTTCGACCAACGCATCCAGATGAACCTGACCGGGCAAATAGGTGACCGGCTGAAGCTAACAACCAACTACAATACCGAAGCGCAGTTCGATTTTGAAAACCAGATCCGGCTGGACTACACCGGTAAAGACGACGATATCATCAAACGAATTGAGCTGGGGAATGTAAGCATGCCACTCAACACCACGCTCATTAATGGCACACAAGCCCTTTTCGGCCTTAAAACGCAATTGCAGTTTGGCCGGTTGAATGTTACGGGTATCTTCTCCCAACAACGGTCGCAACAACGGGAAATCACCATAAAAAATGGTGCACAGGAAAGTGAGTTCGCACTGAAGGCCGATGAATATGAAGACAACCAGCACTATTTCTTAGCGCAGTATTTCCGGGAGAATTTTAACAGGGCCATGGCACTGGCCCCTATTATAACTACCGACGTAAACATTACCCAAATTGAGGTCTGGATAAGTAACCGCAGCAATGCGGTTGACGACTCAAGGGACGTGCTGGCTTTGATGGACCTAGGGGAATACCAACCTTTTAACACAGCGCTTATCAGCCCCGGGAATACACGCTACCCATCTACGGGGATTCCCGGTGAACCCGTACAATGGTACTCCAATACGCTCTTGCAAGTACTGCCAGCCGATGCACGGCTCACCCAATCCAGCGGGGCACAACAGTTTTTCCAAGGTAACGGCGCCAATGACAACTACGCGAAGCTGACTTATGCGCGGAAGCTCCGTGAAGGAACAGAATACACTGTGAACCGTCGATTGGGCTTTATCTCGCTCAACATGCCGCTCAATAACGACCAAGTACTGGCCGTAGCCTATCGTTATACCGCCGGTGGCCGCGAATACCAGGTAGGTGAATTTTCGACCGACGTACCTGTTACTCCCTCGCAACCCCAAATGCTGGTCACCAAATTGCTGAAAAACGAAAAACTCAAAACCAACCTGCCAATATGGGACCTGATGATGAAGAACATCTATTCCATCGGTGCCTATGGGGTAGGCCAAAATAACTTCAGGTTCAATATTTTCAGAATAGAAGACGAAAGCGGTGTGGAACGGCCAGCGATGTATGAGGGGCAAAACACACAAAACAAGTTATGGATACAAATTACCGGCCTCGACCGGCTGAACCCCCAGAATGCACAACAACCCGATGGTTATTTCGACTTCCTCCCCGATATTACCATCGATCCCGAACGGGGTCGCATCATGTTCCCCTTGGTAGAACCTTTCGGCAGCGACCTCGCCAGCCAGTTTATGCCGGGGGCAGAACAGGAGCTTATCGACAAGTACACCTACCAAGCACTGTATGACTCTACCAAGGTAATTGCACAGCAGTATTTCCCCAACCAAAACCGATACCTCATCAAAGGATCTTACGAATCGGAGGTGGGCACCGAATTCCAATTGGGTGCCATTAATGTGCCCCGCGGGTCGGTACAGGTCTTCGCCGGTCCTGCCCCCTTACAGGAGGGGGTTGACTTCATTGTCGATTACGACATCGGCCGTGTACGGATTTTGAACCAAGCGTTGTTACAATCCGGACAGCCGATCCGGATCAAGATGGAAAACAACCAGCTGTTCGGTCTACAACAACGCACCATGCTAGGGGGAAGGCTAGATTACGCGGTAAACGATAAATTGCATTTAGGCGGCACAATCATGAACCTAACCGAGCGGCCGCTGACCCAAAAAGTGAATATCGGTGAAGAGCCTGTATCCAACACGATGTGGGGCCTCGACCTTTCCTACAATTCGCCTTCTCGGTGGCTCACGCGGATGGTAGATAAGATTCCCTTCCTAGACACCAAAGAGCCGTCGTCTATCTCGTTCTACGGCGAATTTGCCCAATTGTTGCCGGGCCATCCCCGGGCACTCAATTTTGCCGGAACACGTAGCGGCATCACCTATGTCGACGACTTCGAAAACAGTAGGTCGTTTATCGATATCAAAGGTGCGTACAACTGGCAGTTGTCCGGTACACCGCAGTTATTCCCAGAAGCCCAATTGATGGACGACCTCCAGTATGGATTCAATCGGGCACGCTTTGCTTTTTATAACATCGATCCCATTTTCTATCGGGACATCAACCTCACACCGAAAAACATCAGCCGTTCAGAACTGTCCAACCACCGGGTGCGCGAGGTATTGGAACAGGAGGTATTCCCCTTAAGGGAATCGACCACAGGACTACCTATTTACCTGTCGACACTGGATTTAGCATTCTACCCAACCATACGCGGCCCATACAACTATACGACTACAGGCGTCAATCCCGATGGGACGCTAGCCAATCCCCGCAGTCGGTGGGGTGGGATGTTCCGGAAAATCGACGCTCCGGATTTCGAGGCACAGAATATCGAGTTTGTGGAGATATGGATGATGGATCCTTTCTTGACGAATCCCAATTCAGACGGAGGCGATCTGTATCTGAACTTGGGGAATATTTCGGAAGACATTCTGAAAGATGGACGAAAAGCTATGGAGAATGGCATGTCACCTTCGGGAGACCTCTCCCAAATTGATGAAACCAACTGGGGCCGCGTACCGCGCAATCAACCCGTCATCCAAGCTTTTGACAACGACCCGGTAGCGCGTGCCCGCCAAGATATTGGCTTGGACGGCCTCAGTGATGCCGACGAACGTGAATTCCATAGCGACTTCCTAAGCCGCATACAGGGCTTGCTCACATCGGCTGCAGCCAGTGAATTGGTATCCGACCCATCAGGCGACAACTTCCAGTACTTCCGCGGACCGGAACTCGACAACCTGAATGCAGGCATCCTAAAACGCTACGAACGGTTCAACGGGCCGGAAGGCAACTCCAAAACCCCTGAGCAGTCCGTGGGCGTGGAAACCTCGGCATCGACTCTATTACCCGACGGGGAAGACATCAACCGCGACAACAACATGAACGAGAACGAGGAATACTACCAATACCGAATATCCATCCGCCCCCAGGATATGCAGGTAGGGAAGAACTTCATCTCAGACATGCATACAGCAGAAGTAGAACTTCGCAACGGGCGCAAAGATCAAGTGAAATGGTACCAACTGCGTATTCCATTAAACCAATTTGAGGACCGGGTAGGCGATATCCGCGATTTCAAATCCATCCGATTCGCCCGCATGTTTATGACAGGCTTCGCCGACACTGCCGTGATCCGATTCGCGCAGCTGCAGTTGGTACGGGGGGAATGGCGCCGGTATAACGCCGAAGAAGATAATGCAAAAGTCATCGCCGACCCAAGCATGGGCGTTGTTCCGGTCGATAACTCCACCCTTGAAGTTGCCGCTGTAAACATCGAACAGAACGGTAATCGGCAACCCATACCTTATGTGGTGCCTCCAGGTATCGAGCGGCAACTCGACTGGGGCAACCTCAACAATAACGTACAGCTCAACGAGCAATCACTATCGCTCGAGGTCAAAAACCTACGTGACGGCTATGGCCGTGCGGCATACCGCACCGCTACCAACGACTTCAGGGCGTACGGACGTCTCGAAATGTTCATCCACGCAGAAGCAGCAGTTGGCCAATCTCTACAACATGGCGATTTCCGTGCCTTTATAAGGATAGGCACGGACGACAGGTACAACTACTACCAGTACGACATGCCGCTGAGCGTAACCCAACCGGGCACCCAAGACCCGGAACTGATTTGGCCGGAAGAAAACCGGATGAATATACGGATAGCCATTTTCCAGGAAGCCAAGGAAGCACGTAACAAAGCAATGCTCAATGGCCAACCATGGCCCTACAACGAGCCGTTTACCTTCTTCGATGGTGAAAATAGGGTAACTATCCTAGGTCAACCCGATATCAGCAAGGTACGCTTCTATATGCTAGGTGTAATGAACTCCCTGCGGGGTAGCGAGGTGAGTACACCAAGCGACGACGGGTTGGATAAATCCGGCCTCTTCTGGTTCAATGAGCTGCGGCTTACCGATTTTGATGACAAAGGTGGGTGGGCCGTCAGCGCACGGGTGAATGCCCAGCTGGCAGACTTTGCCAATGTCACGGTATCAGGGAGTAAAAGCACAATCGGTTTCGGTTCCATCGAACAGCGCATTGGCGAGCGGAGCCGCAGCGATGACCTGTACCTCGATTTGGTGACCAACGCCGAGCTCGGGAAATTTTTCCCAGCTGATTATGGCTTACGGATACCGTTATTCTTTAGCTATACCCGACAAGTAGGCACCCCCGAATACAACCCACTGATACCCGATATCGAGCTTAATAGTGCGTTGGCCAATCTATCGCGTAACCAGCGGGACTCACTACTGCGCGCCACCCAAGATTTTACTACGCGCAAAAGCTTCAACCTAACCAACGTACGTAAGATACGTACCAACATTGAAAAGCCGGTGCGACCGTGGGATATCGAGAATTTCAGTGCTACCTACGCCTATTCACAGCATTATCACCGCGATTACCTAACCGAGGTCGCCCTACAGAAAAACTACCGCGCGGCACTTGACTATACGTTTACCAGCAGTGATGACCTTATGTTTGAGCCGTTCAAAAAATGGATTAAAAACAAACACCTGGGTATTCTTAGCGATTTCAATTTCAACCTGATGCCTTCGTTGCTCAACTTCCGGATTGATGTAAACCGCATATACAACGAAAATACACTACGCACCAATAATTCGGCAGACAATTTCCTGCCGGCGATGGGCACATTGTACAATAAGAACTTTTCAATGAACCGGATTTATGGCATCAGTTGGAACCTATCTAAATCGCTGAAACTTGATTTCAATGCCACAAATTACGCAATTGTAGATGAGCCGGATGGCCGATTGAACGGGCTGAAGCGAGACACGCTGTGGGAAAACTTCTGGCGGCTCGGCCGCACCACAGACTACAACCACATGGTTAACATCACCTACACGCTCCCAATCCACAAACTACCGGGACTGGACTGGGTGAATGTAGATACACGCTATGGGACACAGTTCAACTGGCAAACCGAACCCCTGCTATCGATGCTCAGTGAAGACATTAATATGGGCAACAGTATCCAGAACTCACGCACCATCCAGGTAAACCCTACATTCAACATGGTTGGCTTGTATAATAAATTCGGGTTTATCCGCAACAATACCGGACTGGATGCCAGCGGCACAGCAGCTTTTCTTACCGGCCTGCTAACGAGCGTCAAGAATATCAATGCCGCGTATACGCGCGTACAGAACACCTTTTTGCCAGGATACACGCCGCAGACCAACGTACTGGGATATGACTTCGACCTTAATGCCCCCGGTTGGGGCTTCCTTTTCGGGAGTCAGCGCGATATCCGCCAACGCGCCGCAGAGAACGGATGGATTACAACAGACACACTGCAAACGCAGCTGTATATGACGGCCCTCACGGAAGACCTATCTATCCGCGCAATAGTGGAGCCCATTCGCGACTTGAATATCGAACTAACGGCCGTAAAACTGGATAACCAAAATTACACCACTTCCTTCCAATACTCGGCAGGCTCCGGCAATTTCCAAAGCCTTACTCCCGTCACTACGGGGAACTACAGCATTTCGTACCTAACTATCGGGACAGCCTTCAAGGATCACGAAGCGTTATTCCAACAGTTTGAACGAAACCGGCAGACAATCTCCACCAGGCTCGGAAAACTCAACCCGAACTCACTGGGACAAACAGGGGCGTATGCAGATGGCTACGGCCAAACCGCGCAAGACGTAGTGGTTAATGCCTTCTTGGCGGCTTACCGCGGAAAGGATGCTGAACGCTTTAAGCTCGGTGGCTTCCCGGATATTCCCATTCCCAACTGGAATGTCACCTACAGCGGATTGAACAACGTCCCCCTATTCAGTGAGTTTATAACGTCGCTGATATTACGTCACGGCTACAATACCCGATACTCAATCAATGGCTATAATTCGCTGATCCGGTACGATGAGGCCGGCGGCTTCCCCTCAATACGGGATGCCAACGAGAACTTCCTTCCCGAACTCCAGTTCCAGCAGGTGTCGATCTTCGAGCAATTCACACCGCTGATCGGTTTTGATGCACGGTTTAGGAACAATCTCACGATGAACGCGGAATACCGAAGGGCCCGTACCTTGAATCTCAGCTTGCAGAATAGTCAGTTGGCCTTGCTTACGGACCAGTCGATTGTCTTCGGCGCCGGTTATCGTGCCACCGGTTTCCAGATGCCATTCGGTTGGTTTAGTGGTGTCCGCTTGAACAATGACCTCAACTTCCGATTGGATATCTCGCTCAACGACCTAAAAACGCTGGTATATCGTTCAGACATCAACGAATCGGAGGTATCGGCTGGAAACAAGAGCATCTCTTACCGCCCTTCGGTAGATTATGTAATCAACCAACGGTTCAATATCCGCCTTTTCTTCGATAGCAACTCGGTACGGCCTTACACGTCGCAGACATTTGCGACCTCGTATGCGAACTTCGGATTTAATTTGAGGCTGATGTTGCAGTGATGGCACACGCCGATGCTCCCGCATGCTACTTCTATTTCAACAACGAGACCCGGTACAGGTCTCTCCGGCGATCCACGAGGTTTTTCACGGTACCGTATTGGTTTACCTCTTTCAAGAGATTGAGATCCACGTCCACTACCAGCACCATCTCTGTATTCGGTGTGGCCTCCGCTTTGATGGCGTTTGTGGGGAATGCAAAATCCGAGGGGGTGAACACAGCCGATTGCGCGTACTGGATATCCATGTTATTGACACGGGGTAAATTGCCCACAGCCCCTGCGATGGCCACATAACATTCATTTTCTATTGCACGTGCCTGCGCACAATTTCTCACCCGCACATAGCCATTCTGGGTGTCCGTCAAAAACGGAACAAACAAAATCTGCATCCCCTGGTCGGCTAGGATCCTACCCAACTCGGGAAACTCCACGTCGTAGCAAATCAATATACCGATCTTTCCGCAATCCGTGTCAAAAACGCCGACCTCGTTGCCGCCCTGCATTCCATAATACTTCGTTTCATTAGGCGTAATGTGCACCTTGTGGTACTCCTCTGTTTTACCATTGCGCTGGCAAAGGAACGACACGTTATAGAGCCGGCCATCGTCTTCAACCAAAGGCATGGTACCGGCAATGATGTTGACATTATACGATACGGCAAATTCCTGGATACGCTGTTTTATCTCCTCGGTCATGGCCGCTAATTCGCGCATAGCCTCCGTTGTTGGCAGGTGATTAAATGGTTCCATCAACGGCGTATTGAAAAACTCGGGGAAAAGGGCAAAATCAGCACCATACCCACTCACCGCATCCACAAAAAATTCCACTTGGTCATAGAATGCCTGCACATCTTTAAACGTACGCATCTGCCATTGCACCAGCCCTAGCCGGATGGTCTGCTTAGAAGGCGACGACGCTTTGGTCTTGGGCTCGTAGTAGATGTTGTTCCACTCCAACAATGTGGCATACTCCCTCGACTCCGTGTCGCCCGGCAGGTAATTTTTCAGTATTTTCTTCACATGGAAGTCGTTCGCCAGCTGGAATGTCAACACGGGGTCGTACACTTCTTTCTGCTTCACTTTCTCAATATACTCCTTGGGTGTCAGTTCGTCGGCATACTCGTGGTATTTGGGCAAACGGCCACCCAATAAAATCCCTTTCAGGTTCCAGTGCTCACAGAGTTGCTTACGGGCATCATACAGCCGCCTACCCAAACGTAAATCCCGGTATTCGGGATGCACAAAAGCTTCGATACCATACAATACGTTTCCTTCGGGATCATGGGTTGAGAACGTTCCGCCCGCGATGATTTCGCGGTATGTATCGGTGATATCTGTTTTTTTCGTATCGATAATGATAGTTAGCGCACAGGCTACTACCCGACCATCCACTTCCACGCAAAGCTGGCCCTCTGGAAATAAGCCGATCAAATCCTTGATGTTCGTTCGCGTCCATAGGCTCCCGATACCTCCGTAAGCCTGATTCATCGAATCAACCAGGTCATTATAATCTTTTAGCGACAAGTTCCTGACTTGGATATTCATAACACCTATGAATTAACAATTCCCACTATAGGAATCCAGTGTTAAACGTAATGAATCATTTTGAGTGTTGCAAGTACTTTACGGCAAGCTACCGGCTATCCGGTCAGTCGAGTTCATCGTATTCTCCCCGTAACGCATACCACCCAAATATACATAGCCCACCCGTAATGATGGGCATGAGGATAAACGTGTATATGATGGCCGGCACCAAATCTTCCGACCGACCACTGGAAAACTCGGGGATTGCCTGGCTTACAATCAGGTAATAACCCGACACCAGGCCGAGGGCAATCCACACAACACCTAAAATCCGTTTTACTTTGTTCATCTTTAGTGTACGTTTTGATTCTTATTTCTCAAATAAAGCAACCCGATGACGAAACTCACACCCCCGATGATAATCGGGTACCAAAGTCCGGCCAGATGCGGCTTTTCATATAACAACGTATTGCCGGAGGCAAGTGCGTTTTCATTGGCAAATTGGGCCGTTGTAACCAAGTACGTGGCCACCGCGGGGAGCAGCCCCCCGAAAATACCATTGCCGATGTGGTAAGGCAGCGACATCGACGTGTATCGGATACGGACGGGGAACATTTCCACCAGAAATGCCGCTATGGGCCCATACACCATCGTAACGTAAAGCACCAAAATAAACACCATGAATACCAGCGACGCGAACGTCCCCGGCCCGACGTGGATATGTGCCGCGGACGTGGGTGTTAGGTATTCCGCTTGGCCGGCCACTTTCACTTCCTCCTGCACCAGCCTATGCACAGACCCGTCGGTGAAAAAGCGCTCTACGGTGGTGATCCGCAATGAGTCTCCCGTTTCTCCGTGACTATCCACATGTTGCCGGATGGCGTGTTTTTCCACCAACTCCTGTTTATTTGCCGTATCGGTCAATTGATAGATACGGTCAAATATCGGGCGGTAAGTAAGGATAGCTAACAACATACCGGCCAACATTACCGGCTTTCGACCTACCTTATCAGACAACCACCCGAAAAACACAAAAAAGCCTGTTCCTGCCAGTAGCGCGGCGCCGATTATGTAGTTGGTTTGGTCGAAATCGACCTTACATACGCTCTGCAGGAAAGAAAGGGCATAAAATTGTCCGGTATACCAAATAACCCCCTGCCCCATCGTGGCACCAAACAGCGCAAGTAATACAAACTTGAAATTATATTTCTTTCCAAACGACTCGCGCAATGGATTCGCGGTCGTTTTCCCTTCACTTTTGGCTTTCTTAAACAACGGCGATTCATCCATGTTCCGGCGGATAAAGTACGATATCACCACCATAACCGATGAAACCAGGAACGGCAAGCGCCAACCCCAGTCGTCGAACGCTTCGGCAGACATACTGCCCTTGGTAAGCATGATTACAGCCAGCGAGATAAACAATCCGAATGTGGCCGTGGTCTGTATCCAAGATGTACGGTAACCCCGCTTATCCGGTTCGGAATGTTCCGCTACGTAGGTAGCGGCGCCGCCATACTCACCACCGAGGGCAAGTCCCTGCAATAACCGCAACAGCAACACGATAATCGGTGCAGCGAACCCGATAGTCTCATAACCAGGAACAAGCCCGATGGCACAGGTGGCCAAGCCCATGACCAATAGCGTAACCAGAAACGTGTACTTACGACCGATGATGTCGCCAAGGCGCCCGAAAAACAGCGCCCCAAAGGGCCTGACGACAAAACCTGCTGCAAAGGTAGCAAGGGTAGATAGGAATGCTGCTGTAGGATTATCAGGAGGAAAGAATTTGGTGGAGATAACGATGGCTAAACTGCCGAAAATGTAAAAATCATACCATTCGATAAGTGTGCCCAATGACGACGCGCCAATAACTTTCCACAGGTTCTTTTTGTGGGCAGCTACGCCGGCGGTAGAAGAAGATTCTTGCATATATAATTTTGATAACTGGTCAAAAAATATCCCATTCGTTCATAAATGGGACACCATGCGACTAAAGTAATTACAATTATCCAATCCTGACGGCAAAAATTTAAAAAATTTATAATTTCGACGCACTTTGATTGTCAATATACAAGATAGCATTGCGGTGCGACCGTAGCACGGTAGACGGGTACACTGGCGTAATATCCTCCTGCAGGGTATGGCGGACCGCATCGGCCTTGTTAAGACCGGGCACCATACAGAAAACATAATCTGCTGCCATCAATGCAGGGATCGTCAGCGTTAGCGCATGCGTCGGAACGTCCGTAATCGCGTCAAAACACTTGTCGTTTACCTGCTGCTGGCGGCAAGCCATATCCAAATCGACCACTTTCACCCAGGCCGGGTCGCTAAAATCTGCCACATGCGGATCGTTAAAGGCAATATGGCAATTCTCACCGATTCCCATGCAAACAACATCAATCGGGTATATCTGCATCAACTCCGTGTAGCGCTTGCATTCATCGGCAGCATCCGTGGCATTGCCGTCCAAATAGTTGGCCGACCGCAATGGGACCCTGTCAAACAACCGTACCTTAAGGAAGTTGCCGAATCGCTGCGTGGCATCGGCAGGCAGGCCCACATATTCATCCATGTGGAATGCGTTCACACGCCTCCAGTCGATATCGTCGCGGCTTGCAAGTGCTTCCAGAAATTCATTCTGAGAGGGTGCTGCCGCAAAAACCATGTTGACAGCCGGTTGTTCAGCTAATAATCGGAGCATGGTATCAGCAACTTCTACGGCTGCTGCCTTACCCATGGTGGTACGATCATCAAATTGCTTGACAAGCAATGAATCTACTTCTCTATGCCTCATTTTCTTCTCACCTTACAGTTTCTCCATGATGGGTACCGGAAGCAACTTCGCTGGCGCTATGGATGATCTCCCCCTTTATCATGGTCATTTTAACGTTTATATTTTCATCAAACCGCACAATATCCGCCTGCTTTCCGGTTACCAAGGTTCCGATGGAACGATCCACGCCTAGGATACGTGCCGGTGTGGCGGTCATCATCCGTACTGCGTCAACGAGCGGTATGCCGGCTTCTTTCACTATTGTTCGCACCAAGCGGTCAGTGGTTGCGGTGCTACCCGCAAACGCTGACCGGTCGGGTAGCTTGGCCACTCCCTCTTCCACCAATACGTCCATCCCATCGGTCAGGCTACCTAATATGCTCGGTCCCTCGGGCATGGCCGCAGCACGCATCGCATCGGTAATCAAAGCAATTCGGTCTGCACCTTTTATCTTGTAGACCAACCTGAGTAACTCCGAAGGCAAATGCCTACCGTCGGCAATGATTTCTACATCCATCTCATCGATGAGAAAAGCACTTTCTACCACGCCCCCATAGCGAAAGGCATTTCGCCTTGTTACGCCCAACATTGCCGAATATAAATGTGTAACCAACGAATAGCCGTGTTCGAAAGCTTGGATGGCATCGCTGTACAACGCATCCGTGTGGGCAATCGACGGCAATATACCCCGCCCGCGCAACACATCACCGAAAGGTATGGCCCCGTTACGTTCGGGAGCAACGCTCCAGCGTGCAATCGACGATGAACTATTCAGTATTTCAAGGTACTCGGCAGGATCAGGATCGCGGATATAACGCGGGTCTTGTGCACCCCGCTGGTCCATCGCGAAATAAGGGCCCTCGATATGCACACCCAAAAACCTTGCTCCCTTCGTATTCTTCACCGCCGCCCGCTCATACGTATCAAGTAATCGGATAATCTCAGCCTTGGTGCTGGTCAGTGTAGTAGGCAGCATCGCAGTGGTACCAAACCGCACGTGTGTTTCGGCAACTTTTAAGAATGCGTTGATATCGTTGTCCATGACATCCGAACCGCCGCCACCGTGCACATGGATATCGATAAACCCCGGCGATATATAGTCGCCTTCAACATCCATAACCTCGGCTCCGGAGATTGCGATTTCCCCTTCGCTTACGGTCTCGATCTTACCATCGGAAATCAACAGCTGGCCGTTTCGAATCATCCGATAAGGCGTGATGATATTACCGTTTATAATCTTTAAATATTTTTTTGACATGTTACCACTTTCTAAGTTTGTGCCCCCACATGGCATAATAAATCAAATAGAGGTAGCAGGGGAACAGCACCCAATACGCTTCCCGCAGCCCCACCGTATCCGCAAAATACCCATACACCATAGGCAGTATGGCATTGCCACACAACCCCATGATCAGCAGGGATGCGCCTACTTTCGTGAAGCGGCCTAGCCCATCGATAGCAAGCGGCCAAATACCTGCCCAGGTAAGGGAATTGGGGATTCCTAAAAGGACAATAAACCAAATGGAGATATCCGTTCGATGCCCAAACAAACTTACCTCGCCGCGCGTAAAAACAATCAACAGCGAAAGTACCGCTCCCATCACGGTAACCACACGCAGCATATTCTTCTGGCTTATCCAACGCGGTATAACGGATATGCCCAGCACGTAGCCTACAATGGCCATCCCTAAGGTATAGGAAGGGAAAACCTTAGCCTCAATCAGCGACACCCCCATCGATCCTGCATAATTGATGATTGTGTCTATGGAAATAACCTGGGCACCCACATGGATAAAGATGGCCACTGCGCCCAATAGTAAATGCGGGAACTGGAAAATCGATGTTTTGCCATGATTCGCCAACGATACCTCTTCCGATTCTTCCTCTGTGTCGATTTCGGGCAACGGAGAATAACGTACGCCGACCCCGATAAGCAACAAGGCGATTCCAACAACCGTATACGGTGTGATAACCCGGGCAATGAGCTCGTCGAGAGCAGCCGAACGGGCCACTTCAGTCATCGACTCCAGGCTATCAAAAAGGGCCTGGTCTGTGGGCCGAAGCACTGCCGCCGCGAAAAGCAAAGGTGCTACAATACCTGCAAATTTATTACAGATACCCATGATGCTGATGCGCTGGGCTGCCCGTTCTTTCGGCCCTAGAATGGTAATGTATGGATTGGCAGCAGTTTGCAGGATAGCCAGTCCCACACCGATGGTAAACAATCCGATGAGGAATATCTCGTATGTGCGCGTCATTGCCGCCGGCACAAAGATAAAGGCCCCTAAGCTCAGTGCAAAAAAGCCCACCATCATCCCCTTTTTAAAACCAACGGCTTTCAATAAATAAGACGACGGCACGGACATGACGAAATAGGCAATGTAAAAGGCGAATGCAACGAGATAGGATTGGAAATGGGTGAGTTCACACGCGATTTTAAAATACGGAATAAGGATGGCGTTGATCCACGACAGGAAGCCGAAGATGAAAAACATTCCGGCAATAATGACAATGGATATGGTGGTATCGCGCCGTGAGAGCGACGCGACAGCTACTTTGGTACTTGATGTTGCCATTGGAATCCGCTTAAATTGTTGGTTCCCATCCGCGCTCGTATTCACGGCGCCATAACCTCATTGCTTTTCTATTGTGTAGAATATGACCATTGGATGGATCGGTCTCAAGCATCCCACCGTTGCGTTGTGCGATATTTCCAAGTTGCACCAATAAGGTGCTGATATGCCCGCTTTTGATATCCGATGCTAGCTGGCCACCATTTTTGATGACATCGAAGAAGTTTTGGATGTGGATGGCATCCAAGGCCTGTGAGGGGCTGGTCAGATTCCGCGCGTCGATGGCCAGGTCGTTTTTCACTTCTTTCACCAGTTTCCCTTTAAGATCATACACTTTATATGCGTTGCCCCCATCAATTTGCAGCGCGCCATTCTCCCCATAAAAAATGACTCCCACGCTAGAGCCTTCTATCGGTATACCATTGCAGCTCCTACCCTCCCAGGTAATCATGCTCTTATCGGCAAACTCCAGGTTGATGACTTGGGTATCGGGAGTTTCCCAATCATCCTGGTAGCGGTAGCGGCCACCTGTAGACGTCACTTTGGTAGGGTAATCTACCTGCAAGCCCCAGCGGGCAAGGTCGACCATGTGGGTGCCGTTATTCAGCGCTTCGCCCGTACCCCAGTGCCAGAACCAATGCCAGTTGTAATGGATGACATTGTCTTTGAACGCTCGGCGCGGAGCGGGGCCTTGCCATAAATCGTAGTTCAGCCAGCTGGGTACGGGTCCCGCCTTACCGACACCGATGGAAGCCCTGTTATTGGTATACCAGGTTTTGGCAAAATAAGTCCTGCCGATGATACCGTTATGCAGTTCATGGATGGCCTGTGCAACATTAGGCCACGACCGCCGCTGGTTCCCCATCTGGATGACGTTGCCATACTTCTGCTGGGCAGCCACCAGCAGCTCACCTTCGTGGGGGTTATGGCTCGCAGGCTTTTCGAGGTACACATGTTTGCCGGCTTGCGATGCCAAAATAGCTGCCGGTGCATGCCAATGGTCCGGAGTGGCCACTACGAGCGCATCGAAGTCCTTTTTTTCCAGCAGTTTCCTGATGTCTTCTTCTATTTTCGGGCGGTTACCTTGTTTGTCTTCCACCTGCTTGGCACATTTATCGGCTGCGCGGGAATCCACATCGCATATATAAGCTATTTCACAGTTGGGCTGTAACGAAAAGTTATTGGCAAGTGCCAGGCCACGTGCATTGACACCCATCACTGCCACCCGTATACGTTCGTTTGCACCCATGATATTTGCGTAGCCCCTTGCACTGAAGGCCGGCAAGACACTGCCAAACGAGAGCGCCGTCGCACCGACAACCGCCTTTTTAATAAAGGTTCTTCTTGAATCAATTGGTTTTTCCATCATATTTTATCCTGTTTATTATTGCCTAACGTACCGAACCAACAATCGGCTTACCCTTCAAAAACGGGCCTATAAATGTTTCGTGTACGTACACGAAGATATAAAATAAAATTAATTTCCGTGTATTTTATTTGTTTTATTTGAGCGTCCGTGTCCCGTGCCTACCCAGATTACGGCAACCGCCTTATGCGGAGGTTCCTGAATGAAGCCCGATCTCCATGGTCTTGTAGAAGAATATGGCCGGACTTGGCCTCGCCATACCCTTCCTGATAGTCATTGAATTTCGTTTGCCCAACGCGTTCCCTGAATATATCCGACGTCCTGTTATAGCGCAATATGCAGCGCCCATTGAGCCAATGTTCCACCTGGTCGCCTTGAGCGATAATTTTAGCTTGGTTCCACATTCCCGGCCGATGCAACACTTTGTCTTCGGGTGCAAATAAAAGGTATAATGAACCCGTGCTTGTTTCCGGACTTTTGCCATCAATAACCGATTCGTGTTTGAAATCGTCAATCAGCTGGTATTCCGGGCCATTCAAAACCGATTTACCCTTTGCCGTTTTCAATGGTGCCACAAAATACTTCAACCCGGTATTGGCGGAATCGCTGAGCATAAAATCAAACACCAACTCAAAGTCCGAAAATTGCTCGCGCGTGATGATATCCCCGCCTTTCCTGCCGGGTAGGACGGTGAGTATTCCATCTGCGGCCTGCCATCCTTCGTCGGGAAAACGGTCGCCGCGGATACTTCGCCACCTTATATTCGGGTCGTTGCCCCCCAACAACTGCTCCCATCCCTCTGGGTCTGCCGCAGTGGGCGACGGTGCTTCGGCAAGCTGCTGTAATGTGAGCATACCGTCGGCAAAACGCCGACCGAGTTCCGATGCGGAGGGGCTATCGAAATGGGTGCCGTCGCCCAGGTGCCATAGTCCTTCCGACGACACCACCGCTGTACACGGCACCGCATCGGGTAGGTTTGTTAGTTCTTCATTGATCAGCTGATAGCTTTTACGATATCTCGCCAATTGACCTACTACGAAAGGCAGGGTCGGATTACCCACCAGTGTGCGAACGCGACCGACAAGCATTTCTAACTTTTCAAGGTATACGCTTGCCGATGCCGGATTACTATCACCCTCACCCTGATGCCATATAACCCCTTTGATTATGCCAGCCGCCATCGCTTTGGTTATCCTCGTCACGGCATCATCATACGGATGCGTATTGGTGCTTTCGTCATAAGCCCCCGGGGCCCATTTAGCGATTGACGTTCCCCCCACCGCGCAGGGCACCAGTCCGATGACCGCGTCGGGATAGGCGTCGGCCATGGCCGTTCCGAAAGCCAAACCCGGGCCAACACCGACTACTTTAGGCTTATCGAAATGAAGTGGGTGCTTGGCGGGTACCCATTCGCCGGTCTGGCCCAGCGTCATAACCCGCGGATGGCCTTGCTTCGCATAATAGTCGGTCACTTCTCCGCGGCCCGCCATGTTTGACTGCCCCATCAGAAGATAGATATGCATCGCTTCGATTGGCTTCTGCTGTGAGCGTACGTTAGTAACGGCACCCCCGAAAAATAGGCAAAAACAACTCGCGAAAAACAGCTTATTCATATTTGTAATAGTCTTTTTCTGATACCCTTATGTGTGAGATTCTTGACTTTCGATATCCGATGCTTCCAGTTCATGGTGTGCTTTTAGCATGGCGATAAACGCAGGGCGGAGCCGGATACCCTGTTCGGTGCAGTACCGTAATATATCGTTGCCAAGTCTCGAATTTATATGATTATACATCACCATTTTATTAATATGGACCACGCCCGCAAGATACAGTAAATCCGGCCGGTTTTGCGCATTGATTTGCGGTGCCAAGAATAAGCAATTGGAAAACGTGGTACCTAATGCACGCCTCCGCCCCGGCTCCCGAACCCAATAATTCCTATGTTCAATGGAGGTGGCTGATGAGACAACACCCTCTTTGACGGTAAGCTCGCCAAAGTCATCCCTGCCAACCCGTAAATTCCTCTTTTTAAAAAAAATCGCCTTTCCATTGCAGCTGCCGATACTAACTAACGTGTTTTAACACCACCGCTTTCCCTCCCTGCCGTTTGCTTTCGTCGGCAGCGGCCATAAAGGCGAAAATCTCCAACGTCTCTGCGGGATCGACAGGCGGCACACCGGTTTCGAAAAATTCGACAATCTTATAAAGTAGTGACGTGTAACCCTGGTGCTTTGCTATCGGCACATGTCCTTTTTCACCGTGAACAATTCCACCATAGTCGCGGTGTCCCGTGCGTGTGCCCCGGAATGTGCCGATACGTCCATCGTTCCATGTCCCCACAACAATGTCCGTACCCTCATTATGCGTACGTGATACGCTCACACAACCCGTACCCATAACGGCATAAAGCATCTCTACCCCATGGATACCGTACCAAAACAGATCCGGATGTGTCGGCTCAATAACCGCGGGACTGTAAGTGTCAGCACCCGTGACTTTACCAATCAGTTCGCCCGACCGGATTGCCGCTATGTTTTCTGTATATCGCAGTGATGAGGATGAAAATACCGGCACAGTATGCTGTTCGGCAGCCTTAAAGATTGCTAGCGCATCTTCTAGGGAAGCCGCAATCGGCTTATCGATAAATAGTCGTTTGCCTGTCCTAATCACGGGCAAAGCCTGTTCCAAATGCAACCTTCCATCATTGGTTTCCAGCAGCACCACATCCACCTGTGCCAATAATGCATCGATTGAATCTACGATGGCTACGCCATACTTTTTGACATCCGCTATATACCCCGGTATGCGCTTTGCACTACTCTCAATCGTCCGGCTCCCATACGGATAGGCGGCAATGACCTTATAGCCCTTTAGCTTCACATCAGGCATATCCGCGTTTAATGCCTTCGTAAACGCCACACTATGCGACGTATCCAGCCCAATAATGCCGACACGTTTACCTGTTGCATGGCGCATGGGGGTGCTACGGCCAAATACATCCAATCCGCTCATTGTCAAACCGACGCCTGACAAGGCTGCCGTCTTAATAAATGCTCTTCTATTTGATTTCATCATCATCGTGTGATCGTTTTTTTAACCTATTGTTGTTTATTTGCGTTATCTGACAGATAAGCCACGTTAACACTCACTAATCACAAGCGTGTACGTACACGATACGAATAGTGGCGTTATCTTGTTATATAATATCTGCATGAACACGAGATTTATCCTTGTTTATAATCGTTATTGCGGTAACGTACCCGCTAAGTACGTCATTATATTTAGCAGTTCCAAATTATTTATGAAAAAATTACGGTGGCGGTTTAAGCAGTTATGAATGGATCAGTTTTTATAAAAGGCAACGTTCTCACTCGTTATGATGTCAATGGGCATATATTGTTCTTTGGTAACCTCCTTCCCTGCAATGACATGTTGAAACAAAGTCGTTATTCCAGCATAGCCCTGTTCCTCCGGTTTCTGGCCGATCAAAAAATCGATGGTACCTTTTTTAAGGAAATCAACATTCTCCGCTATCAGGTCATACCCCACGAGAATGGATTGTATATCCGATTGCCTATCCAAATATTTGGCCACATTCCGTACCCTCGAATTAGTGACAAAGAATGCCGCTATATCGGGATGCTGCTTTAAACAGCCCGTCAACGCATCAGCGATTGCTTTGTCTGTTGTATTCGTGATATCTATTTTCTCTATTTGGATATGGTTGTCTTTTCTATTTGTTTCCTCAATATATGCACGAAACCCTTCCTCTTTCCGCAGCAAATGGTGGTATGCATCGATTTCTTTGGAGATATTTACGATAAGTACCTTCCCTTGCTTCAACCCAAACCTTACTAGCTGGCCTCCGAGGCGCCCGCTTTTGAATAGATGCGGGCCGATGTAGGCAAGTCCCTTTGTGCCGGGCATATCCGAATTGATGAACACAAAGGGCAGTTTTCTCAACTCGCACGCCGTTACGAATTCACGTGCTTCATCCACAAAAGAGGGGGCTAAGACAACCCCATGGAACGCTCCATCTAAAACTGCTGTGGCCTGTGTTTTGAAAGATTGCTTGTCATTAAGGTCGAAGAGGAACAGCTCCAGTTGGATACCATATTGTTTGATTTCGTGATACGCACGCTCCGCGCCTTTGCGGTGTGCCTCCCAATAATCGGTTTCCCGCGCATTGGGAATAAGTACCGCAAATCGATTGATTTTCTTAGAAGCCAACCTACTTGCCAATATATTCGGCTGAAAACCTATCTCTTCGATGATCTGGTTAATCTTATCCCGGGTAGCATCTGACACTCCCTTTCGATTATGGATCACCCGATCCACTGTTGCTATCGACACATTTGCTCTCCTGGCAATTTCCTTTACGCCCGAAAGCTCTTGTGTCGTATTTTTCTTTTTCATATCGCTGCCACTGATGGAGGGCCAAAGTTAACCGATTTGTCCCGGTTTAGAAATCGTAATCAAATTCCATACTTCTTTAATATCTTCACTACGGCGGGGCGTATCTTCTCCAGCATACGGTCGAAGCCGAGGTCGTCGGGGTGGGTGCCGTCTGTAGTGGCTTCATGTTTTGCACAAGTGTATAATTCGTTGCATTCGTTTGTTGCCGGTCGCGCTACACCGGCATATTGCCATTTACCGCCGCGTTTAATATAAAGGTCCAGCCCTTCAAAAGCGATGGCCGTCATATTATTCCCCGGTCCCCGCGAACTTGTGCACCATTTTGCTGCAATTTCAGTACTATTGGTACGGAAGCTGATGGCCAATCCGGCAGAATGGGTCAGCAATCGCTTTACCGTGGGCGGCATCGCCGGAAAAGCCGCCGTATCCAAACGGTGGAAGAAAGGCCCTCCCGCCAATGATTTACCGATAAGCGTAAGTTGCCGGGCATCCGTATAATGCAGTGTATCGGCTTCTCGGGCAAAGGCACACTCCACTACGCCAATGAAAACCCTGCATACCAGCAGGTAGTTAATTGCTCTTATCATACTATTATTTCAGCTTCTAATCGTCGCTAAAAGTAAGAAAACTTTAAGTACATGACAAGGCTCGGTAACGGGCCATGCGACCGTCATGCAACTGCAACGCTGGCACCGGGCTTTGCCTCCCGGCGGTTCTTCCACCGACTCCTTTAGTTTTCATGCGCGGAGGGGTTCGGGTCATGCCGCACCGCGTCCGGGATATACCCAACTGGTTTCATGTCGCACCGAAATGGGTTCAGGTTACACCGGCATGGTTTCATCTCGCATCCACATGGGCTGATGTCGCACCCACATGGGTTCAGGTTACACCGGCATGGTTTCATCTCGCACCCACATGGGCTCATGTCGCATCCGCATGGGTTCATGTCGCATCCGCACGGGTTCAGGTTAAGCGGACATGGACCCAGGTTAAGCCGGACACAGTTCGGCCAGACATGCACTTAAACCGGCTACGTTCCATAAGGGTTCGGATGGGCTTCACCTGACCTCCTTTTGGTTCATCCCTGATCCGGCCGGGCGCACAAACAAACCGGCGGCATTCCGCCCCATATCGGATCTGTTCCGCGTTGACCCATGGCTGTTCCAACTTAATCCAAAATAACCTAATCGTAATCCAGCCCGGTGTAACCTAGTCCCGAGATGACCTCTCACCGACCCAAGACGACGTCACCGCAATCCCCCCGACGTACAGCCGAATCCGGCTACGCTCCGCATGAACCGCTTTCAGTTCCACATGGATCGTTGTCCATTCGAGCCGAACCTGGTCCGGCACCAACCGGGTTCGGGTAGCAGAGGGATGGAACCGGGTTGCACTGCAATGGGTCTGAGCCGGTGTTTCCCGAACTCGTTATGGTGTTTCCCGAACCTAATGATCGGGTATGTGAGACCTTTTACTATAGTGTGGGTGATAAAGAAAAGCAATACCGGCAAATCGACAATACCCCATACTTTATTGACCTCAGAATGTAAAAAATTGCCAGCTTCACTGTTACCATCCTTAAAACTGGAGTTTGGCAGCTTCAACGAGCTGAAATCGGTGTATGGTCAGGCCAGTATAGTTGGTAACAGTAGGGTGATATTCAACATCAAGGGAAACGAGTTCCGAGCGGATTCTCCTTTGACCGGGACGAAGCCAATGACTACGATGGCTAAACCTTTTGCAGTGGACACCAACGTGCTAATATACCAGCGGGCCACCCCGGTACAAATCGCCCGAATTATTTTAATCAATCGGATTTAGGGCCAAATACCACGATTATCCGTTTCGAGACCGATGTTCGATTAACATCGGCGAATCTGCTGACCAAGATGGGACCCGACCACGGGCCGGCTTAAACTGGATTCTTTGCGGGGGTGATTTGTGTCAATTTGAACATTTTTGCATCATTTTTGTTAAATTACTTGCAATTGTGTCATTTAAGTGTGTATGTTTGCGACATCTCATGTATAACATTTTGCCATTGTTCATTGAGAATATCTTATGACCGAAGACAACATTTCACCTACAAGAGGTACTGCTCAATTTAACGATTATCTTGTTAAGTACAAGGATCAAGCGAGGAAGGAAAAAGTAAATAATTTCTATCATGTTGATGTCGTCGCTGATGCCTATAATCAAGGGTTCAGTGACGGGGAACAGAAAGGTAGAAAAGAATTCATTGACGAACTCGTGAAAAGTACGACCGAACGATTTACCCAACAGGCTAATCAGGTGTATATACTAACTAATGTTGCTGTATCTCATCTTCAAAAACATGGATACAAGGTCAATGCTTTTTTTATAAACATTGCTCATCTAAATCCTAAGGCACTCATTGCTGTTGATGGTGATTTGTTATTGGATGATGCATTTGTTGAGTTGTCTTATTCAAAGCTGTTTGAGTTAAAAAAGATTTTCACCAAACTATTTGATTGCACTTTAGATATTGGGTTAATTTCGTACGATAACCTTGACAGGGATGCACTCAAAGAGGATCGGTTCGATTATTCTGAATTTATCGGTGCTATTAATGAGTAGGAAGCGAGAACATGGTGAAAGGAATTTCGAGCTTTCTGAACTTCTTCATGAGGGAAAGAAATATTACGACTGGGTGGTTACTACTTGTTTTTATGCTGCTATTCATTTTGTAGAAGACGTTTTATTACCATGTGAGATTAATGGTAGTAGCTGCAAGACAATCTCCGATGTCAAATCAGCGTACAAAATGCAAGGTCGACATTCTGCGAGGGAAAGACTTGTATGTGAAAAAATGGATTTGCAGACTGCAGTCAAATATAAGTGGCTTGATGATAAATCTAGGTATTCAAGATATACCACCTATAAGGTTACCCCAACTGAAGCCGATAAGGCCAGGGAATACACTAGACAGATCCAAAACAGATGCTACGACGTAAACCAAACTTAAAATAAGTGGACGGAATTATTATAAAACAAAACCCCATCAACCTAATGACGGGGTTTTGTTCGTTTTTAAGGATTTTGCGGTTCCACTATAAGTAATATTAAAATTCCAGTTATCCCAAGTCGGTAAACACCCGCTCAATTCGCCCCACAATTCGCTCCAACAGCACAAAACAAAATAGCAACCAACTGAAAAACAATTGATTGCTTTGTGAAGCAGTCGGGATGACAGGATTGGCTACGTCGCGCTATCCCCGCACTAAAGGCCGCAGCCATCCTTGAGGTGGGGAGGTCTCAACTAAAAAACGCCTGCTCTACGTGCCTGTGACTTTTACTGTTTTTCCACTCGCTCAAACGAGCTTGGCTCGCTTTAAAAACAGTAAAAGCCCTCCACCTACTTGCGGAGAGCTTTTTAGTTGGTCGGGATGACAGTTCTTGAACCTTTTATTTTCATAGTCGCTAACATTAACCTAAAATAGGCCAATACACCTTTTAAACGCATATTTTGTTAACACGTGTAAACCAATGTTAATAAAAACATCACATTTACAGCCCCACAAATAGCCCCACAAAATTTATAATGTGTATATTTGCTATACGTTTTAAAATTCGACTTATGGCATTGAAAACAACTTTCGAGTTGCGCCGGGATACGGCCAACAAAAAGGGAGAACACCCGGTTACCCTGATTGTATGGGTTGCAGGGAACCGCCGTAAGCTATCCACCGGGATTACTCTGCTGCCGGAGCAATGGGATAGCGAAAACCAACAAGCCGTTTACATCAACCGCAAAGAGGCTAAAAGGCTATTGCCCAACATGAACCCGGACACATTGCCGTACAATGACGACATAAACCGCATCAATAAGGAATTGCGTTCAATTGCCGATGAAGTATCGGACATTGCCACGAAGTTTGAGATTGACCGTATCGCTTATACCGTTGAGGATGTTATCAGCGAATTTAAAACACGACGGAAACCCCAAGCCCAAAAGGTTGACCCTAAACACTACCTTGTCGACTTCATCGATCAATATGTTAATGACGTAAGAGCCACGCGCAACGAGGGTACGGTCAAAGTCTACATAACGACACGTAACCATATTGATGACTATGAAAAGCACAAGCGGCAAAGGATAACGATGGAAAGCGCGGGATACGGTTTTTTGCAGGCGTTCTACAATTATCTGATTGAGGAAAAAGGACAGATCAACGTTACCGCAGCAAAACAGATAACAACCGTCAAAACGTTTCTTTCCTTCGCCCGGAAACATGGCCACACGATAAACCAGACTTACCACGACTTCACCGTCAAGCGTGAAACGCTGGAAGTCATTGCACTGACCGAAAATGAGTTTCTGACACTGTACAATCTTGATTTAACCGGGGATGGTAAGGTATTGATACAGTCCGAACCGAAAGCCCTTTACATTTCACTAAACGCATTGGCTAAGGTTAGGGACGTGTTTTGTTTTTCATGCGTCACCGGGTTGCGGTATTCAGACCTTGCGCAATTGCGCCGTGAACACATCAAGAACGGCTACATACGGTTGACCGTCACTAAGACCAAAGAACCCATTGAAATACCGTTGACGGCTTACGCAGCCGAAATACTGGCTAAGTACCCAAACCGGATAAAGATATTGCCTGTAATCAGTAGCCAAAAATTCAATGCCTATCTGAAAGCCTTATGCAGGTATGCCGGGATAAATGAGGAAATTGAGATAGTACGCTACAAGGGTGCAAAACGCTATGCGGTAGTTTATCCCAAGTATGAATTGATAAGCGCCCACACCGGGCGCAAGACGTTCGCAACCCTATCACTCGAAAAGGGGTTGAACGCAGAGGAGGTAATGAGCATCACCGGGCATAAAAGCTATGCGAGCTTCAAAAGGTACGTGAAGGTCACACAAGAACGCAAAAAAGCGGTAATGGTTAAGGCGTGGGGTGCGCCGGAAACGATGAAAAAAGTAGACTAAAATAAACCTTATGATGAAAGACAACAACGAACTGGACAGGTTAAAGAATGAACTATTTGCACGGCTGGAGGAACTCGATGACATGAAAACAAGGTTGATTCAAAGGAATGATCAGCTTATCAATGCTAATAAAAAGATTGAGAATTTAAGAAAAGTGATAATGAACCTTACGGAGGGCAAACGAGGGTGTGTGGGTACTGACTTTCTAAACCTTAGAATGAAACATAATTTGAATTGATTGAGATGGGAAAGAAACTACTTACAGACGATTACAATGAGATTGTAAAGGGCGCGTTTAAGATTGATGAAAGCGATTTTCACAACTATTACCTGAATATCGTAAACGAGCATTACGAAAGCAATAACGATATTGCGGAAAAACTGATTGAATTTGTCGAAAAATGGGCAGACGGTTTTAGGGGTTACGTGATAGACCACGACAATGCGATTCTATCCTATGATAGGTTCAAAGCATGGAACGCGGGAGGTTTATTTTTTCCATTACCCAACAACCTAAGTCAACAACTGGGGATAATTCGACAGGTAAATAAACCATTCTTTGACGGTCAAATAGAGCAAATAGAGCGCATAAAAACATTAATTGAGTTGAGGGAACTCCAAAAGAAACTTGAAAGCCTTGCACCTAAAATCGTTGTTAATGCGACAAACGAGTTATGTCCTTATAATGGGGAGCTTGACTTTGAAAAAATTAATGAGCGGAAACGGATACTGGATTTGGTGACAATGAAATTTGACGAAGGTAAACGAAAGCCTAAAAACAATGACAAAGTGCCAAACGGTGCGCAATGGGCGGTGATATTTCACTACGCACACAAAAGCGGCGGTTTGCCTGACGCTACCAATGATGACGATAGAATAAAAGCTTTCATAGATGATCACGAAATCAGTCAAACGTTTAAGTATCTACGTAAGGAATACTACGATGCAAAGAAAAAAATTGATGACGATTGCAGTTTTTCAATAGCGAAATTGGAAGCCGTCATTCATTACTTGAAAAGCATGTATCCAAACGGCGCAACGCTTGCGGAAAATGATATGGCCCACATAAAAAGTATGCAAGAATAGTCGCCCTTTACCGAAGCCGAGAAAAAAAATAAAATTTTTCTTTCTGATATTCAATCATTTGAAACTATTTTCTTGCCAGTAACCCGTTAGTTACCGGGTTACCCTTTACTTGTTTTGACCCATTGTTAATTCAAAATGTAAAAACAATGGAACAAGTATTTTTTAATGTACCCTTAAGCAAACTGGAACCCGTGTTTAAGGGATGGGTGCGTGATTGCCTAAATGAACGTACCGTGGAGGAACAAACCACACCAGAAATAATAGACGGTGACGAACTAATCAAGAAACTTGGGATTACCCGGCAAACATTGTTACGTTGGCGAAAGCAAAACCGCATCCCTTACGTACAGGCCGGGAGCGTCATCCGCTATGATTTAAACAAGGTTATTAAAGCCTTAGAAAACAAGAAAGGGGGTGCCAGATGACAACCCCTAACAATAACTTTCAAGGACAGGGCAAAGATAGCAATCACAGCGTGCAAAAGCGAATTTTCGCAGCCTATTTGCGCCGGAAAACAGCCACCTGCACAATGGTTGCAGAGGATACCGGGATACGGCAGAAATGCCTGACCAGATACAAACGCGAGATGCAGCGCATGGGCTTGCTGGAAGTGGTTTTCACAGCTCCATGTAAGTATACCGGGCGCGTAGCTCAATACCTCACCACCAATCCGGCACTTATCCAGTCACTGAAAGGAGGTAAGCGATGAGGTCACATAAAAAATGGGCGCACCGACATACGGGCGACATGACCCAGCTTATGCGCTACCTGAAAAGGCTCCCTATGTTACCCAACATCGGCGAGCCGGGTATCAACCGCCTTGCCAAACAATGGGACACCGCACGGGATAAGGTTTATGGTTTAATCACAAAAGTTTTGAGCGATGGAAGCTATTAAGATAAACCCGGCATTTGATGACCTTATCAACCCGGAAACAATCATCAACCACATGGAGCAACTTAAAAGCATTAGCCCATCAATGCCCCATGCTGAAATATTGCATCAACTGATAGAACAGATTGAACCGCTGGATTTTGAAGTATTGGCGTTTCCACAGGCCAAACAATTAAGGGAACAGCTGGAAAGGGCAACGCACGGAAGCGATGAAGCGAAGGACATTCAAAAGCAACTGGACGGCCTGAAACTGAACCTTAAACATTATTTGGTTTTGTCCGTTGAAAACGCGCTAATGTTAGCCGAAAAAAACCGTTGGGGCTTGTGCAAAAACCACGATTTTATTTACCTCTACAATGGAACCTATTGGGCCGACATTGACAAAGAGACATTCCAGAAGTTTTTGGGTGAAGCAGCCGAAAAAATGGGCGTAACCAAGTTTTCAGCAAGGTTTTACCAATTTCGGGAACAGCTTTTCAAACAATTCCTTGCAACCGCTTATTTGCCCACACCGGAAGGCAACAAGGATAAGGTACTGATTAACCTACTCAACGGAACATTTGAAATAAGCCCGCAGGGAACGAAGCTAAGGCCGTTCGACCGCAACGACTTCATTACATACCAATTACCTTTTGAATACGACCCGACAGCCAAAGCGCCTTTGTTTGAAGCATACCTAAACCGGGTATTGCCTGACAAAGAACGTCAACGGGTATTGGCCGAGTACTTAGGTTTTGTTTTCATCAAGCACGGCAGTAACGCATTAAAAGAGGAAAAAGCCCTTATCCTGTACGGTACGGGCGCAAACGGTAAAAGCGTATTCTTTGAAGTTGTCAACGCCTTGTTGGGTACGGATAACATTAGCAGCTATTCATTACAGAGCCTGACCAATGATAACGGGTATTTCCGGGCAAAGCTGGCTAACAAGTTGGTCAATTACGCAAGTGAGATTAACGGCAATTTGGAAGCGTCCATTTTCAAACAATTGGTATCTGGTGAACCCGTTGAAGCCCGCTTACCTTATGGCCAGCCTTTCATCTTGAAGCAGTACGCCAAACTGATTTTCAATTGTAATGAATTGCCCAAAGACGTTGAACATACAAACGCCTATTTCAGGAGGTTTTTAATCATCCCGTTTGATGTTACTATTCCCGAACACGAACAGGATAAAAGCCTACATACAAAGATCATTGAAAACGAGCTATCAGGCGTATTCAATTGGGTATTGCAAGGACTTAACAGGTTGCTGGAGCAAAAGAAGTTTTCAGATTGTGAAGCAGCCCAACAAGCCGTTGAACAATACAAAATTGAAAGTAACAGCGTACAGATGTTTTTGAATGAAAACGAATACAAAGGCAGTTTAACCAATTACAAGTTAATAAAAGACCTGTACCCGGAATATAGAGCCTTTTGTATTGATGACGGAATGACACCTTTCAAAAAGACCAATTTCATAAAACAGTTACGGGCTTTGAGTTTGGTTGTAGATAGGGTTTCACAAAACCAATTGGCGGTTTTTATTGAAGCACCGGGACTAAGTTTTTAACGCAAATAAAAAAGGTTTTTTCAATGAGTAACTTTAATAACTTTAGTAACCAACCCCACCGATACAGTTTAGAAAAAGGCAGTAAAAAGCACCATTGCCCCGACTGTAACAAAAAGACGTTTGTACTGTATATTGATACAGAAACAGGCGACCACTTACCCGAACAGTACGGACGTTGCGACCGTGAAAGTAAATGTTCATACCACCTCAACCCTTATTCAGACGGTTACGCAAAAGCAATTTGGGAACAGGAACAGGGCAACCGTTCGGAATTACCGAACAAATGGAAACCCCAACAAAAAAAGAAAGCACCACGGCCCGAACCTCAACCCGTTTACTTTGACTTTGATACATTCAAACAGACATTGCAGCCCGAGCGCTATGTAATTAATACGTTCATCCAAAACCTGCTAAGCCGGGTACAATTTCCCTTTGGAGTTGATGAGGTCACAAAGGTTATCGAGCTGTACAGACTTGGTACGGTGGCCAATGGCTACAGAGCCGGAGCCGTCACCTTTCCGTTTATTGACGTTGGGGGTAACGTTAGGGCCATACAAGTAAAACAATTTGACGAACACAACCACACCACAGGTACGGACTTTTTACACTCCATCATCGAGAAACATCACACCCGTAACAACAAGCCGTTGCCCGATTGGCTGGAAGCATACACAAGGCAGGATAAACGAATTTCCTGTTTATTTGGCGAACACCTTTTAAGCAAGTACCACAGCAACCCCGTTGCATTAGTTGAAGCCCCAAAAACAGCCGTTTACGGTACATTGTATTTTGGTTTGCCTGAAACACCTGAAAGCCTTATTTGGTTGGCAGTTTACAACAAAAGCAGTTTTTCATTTGACAAGCTGAAAGTATTACAAGGGCGTTTTGTTTATGTATTTCCCGACCTTTCAAAAGACGGTAACACCTTCAAAGAATGGGAAACCAAAGCCAAAGAATATGAAAGCCGTTTACCCGGTACACGCTTTATATTTTCGGACTTACTGGAGCAGTTAGCACCTGAACGGGACAAAAGCGAAGGCAACGACCTTGCAGACTATTTAATAAAACAGGATTGGCGACTATTCAGGAAACGGAATATTCAGGAACAACCACCACAGCCCGAACCTGAAAAAGTTACTAAAGTTACTAAAGTTACCCCCCAACAAAACATTATTTTTTCACACGTTGAACCATTGCCAAAAGTTGAGGTATTCAAAACTGAACGAATTGAACAGCCCCAAAACTGGAGCAATGATATTGCAGAATTTGAAAACTACTTTGCAAGTATTGAACTACCAACCCAACCCATAAAGCTGAACAGGTGCAGCACAATAACGGATTGTTCCCTATTCATTGAAAGCCACTTTGCCACCTTGAAAGCGAACAACAGTAAACGGACATTCTTACCCTACCTCAACCGCCTGCAGGAGCTGAAACGCATTTTAATTTCATCCCCTGTATCACGTTAAAACTTCTTAATTATTTAGGTTTGCATTATGGGAAGACCACACACATTGCCGGATTTGTATGACAGCGTTTTAAGGCTTAGGCTTGCGTTGTTGAAGCGTGACGGCTATTTTAAACCCAATATCCGTAGATCGGGCATTGTCACTTGGCATGACAGGTACGGTGAAAAGCGTGCGAGCATTTCCATTGAAACCAATACCCTATCTGACGATGGGCATTATATCGAACTGGATTACAGGTATGGGGGCGATACCCGTAAGTACAGGGTATACATTACCTATCAGCCGTCAAATCTTGGAAAGGGATTGATACCTTATTTCGTCTGCCCGCAGACAGGGAAGCGATGCCGGATACTTTACAGTATTGGCGGTTATTTCCTGCACCGGGAAGCGTTCAACCATGCCATGTATGAGTGCCAGACGCAAAGCAAAAGGTACAGGGATTTAGAACGGCTTTATGGCGCACATTTACGACTGGACAGTAATTATGAAAAACTTCACAAAAAACATTTTATGAAGTATTATGCCGGGAAGCCGACAAAGCGATACCAAAAAATATTGAGGGAAATACAACGCGGCGAAAGCGTGCCATACCAAGAAGTGGAGCGGGCGATGATTATGTAAGAAGCAAAACAAAACCCCATCAACCTAATGACGGGGCTTCGTACGTTTTAAAATACCTTGCGGCACTGGAACAAAGATAGCACATTTCTTTGACCTGAAAACAGTCAAAACAGCCCCACAAATAGCCCCACTACCAAAAACAAAAACAGCAAACAACTGAAAACCAATCGATTGCTGCTTAATTATGTCGGGATGACAGGATTCGAACCTGCGGCCTCTTCGTCCCGAACGAAGCGCGCTACCGGGCTGCGCTACATCCCGTTCCACTGGTAACGTGGGTGTGCAAAAGTATTACTTTCTTCTCAAAAATGAAAGCTCGAATTCATTCTAAAATGTATCGCTGACCAATTCCCCCCTAGTCAAAAACTCAAAACATTTCTTGCATATTCAGACTTTTATTTAACTTTGAAAAAAAAAGTACTTTTAAATGAAAACGAAACAGGACTACATCGGAGACATCGCGGAAATCCGTTCGATGATGGAGCGGACCTCTAAGTTTCTGTCGCTCTCCGGGTGGGCGGGGGTAATGGCTGGTATCTATGCAATCGCTGCAGTTTATCTGGCTTACACAGTCCTTGGTTTTAATCCCGGGGGCATCACTTATGGCACCGCCCCGGCAAATCCGGCGCCAGCCCTCCCTCAGCTTCTCACTTTGGCCATCGGCACGTTGCTACTCGCCGTTGGCACCGCAGTTTTCCTATCCCACCGGAAATCGAGCAAACGGGGTGAAAACCTTTGGAATAGCACATCCCGCCGCATGGTCACCACGATGATTATTCCGCTAGTTACGGGCGGCGTATCTATCCTGATTTTGCTATCGTACGGATTAGTTGGACTGGCCGCACCTCTTTCCTTGATTTTCTATGGACTCGCCCTCTATAGCGCCGGCAACTTCACCTATAGCGCGGTTAAGTGGTTAGGGGGTATTGAAATTACACTTGGGCTTATCGGCCTTGGCTTTATTAGTTACGGATTAATTTGCTGGACCATCGGCTTCGGTTTGCTGCATATCGTTTATGGCATCTATATCTATTATCGTTTCGAGAAGTGAAATTAGCAATAGACGGATTATATAAGGCATTCGAAAGCCGGGTGAGGCTTGGCATCATGTCGGCATTGGCCGTTAACGATACGCTCGACTTCAACGCGCTGAAAGAGTTTTTAGGTGTCACCGACGGGAATCTGGCGAGCCATATCAAGGCATTGGAAAAGGAGCAATTCATCGGCGTAAACAAGTCGTTCGTAGGAAAGAAACCGAATACACAATATCATATAACAGCGGAGGGCAAAACTGCATTCAACAGACACCTGAAAGCACTGGAACAACTAATCGAATCACAGAAATAATGACGTTAGAAAGGGACCATCACCCCCATAAACTTTGAAAATCAAAGTTCTTTTTATAAAAACAATCACATAATCCACATACAAATGAAAACGGAAATCTGCACCCACCTCAACAACCCCGTGCAATTGGAAATATTATACCGCACAAACCGTGCGGCATTCAAGCAATCGTTCAATGACCTGCTTCCAACCCTCAAGGGTAATATCATTGCCGAGTGTTGGGACGCGCGGTTGAATTATACGGGCCGAACCATCGATCGAAGTACCCGAATGGACCTGATATTTATCACCGTCGCAGCTATTACCCTAGGCTTCATTGGCCAATTTCCCACGGTGTTCGGCATCGATAGCGATTTCTTCTACTCCCGGAACATCGGCTTCATGGTTTTCCCACCTTTAACGATGTACTTTGCATGGAAACATCGCCTACCAGCGGCAAAAATTGCTTTCCTATTCGGTGCAATGCTTATCTGCTTGCTTTTCATCAACCTAATGCCAGATATTCCAACGAGCGACACGGTTGTATTATCATGCTTCCACCTCATACTTATACTGTGGTCTATATTGGGTATTGCGTTCGTAGGCAGCACCCGCGACAGGAGCGAACAGCGGATCCGGTTTCTCACATACAACGGCGACCTATTGGTGATGATGGCGCTTATCTCCATGGGCGGTGCTATCCTTTCGGGCATCACCGTCAACTTGTTCTCGGCAATCGGGTTTAACATTGAAGAGGCCTATTTCCGTTATGTCGGGATCACAGGCGCAGTCGCAATACCCTTGGTTGCCACCTACCTGATCCGGTCCAACCCCCAGCTAGTCGGAAAAATCTCACCGATTATCGCACGGATATTCTGCCCGCTGGTATTGGCAATGCTTATCATCTTCCTCCCTGCCATGGTTTACGGTGGGAAAGACCCTTATACCGATAGGGAGTTCCTGCTGATTTTCAACATCCTATTAATTGGCGTAATGGCCATTATCTTCTTTTCCATCGCCGGTACTTCAGACCGCGCCCGAAGGCGTACGGAAGTATGGGTGATCACATTACTTGCCATTGTGACAGTTGTTGTCAATGCTGTGGCCCTCTCCGCCATCCTTTTCCGCATCACCGAATGGGGGATTACACCCAACAGGGTAGCTGTACTCGGTGCCAATTTATTGGCTATAGTAAACCTCTTGCTGGCAATCGTCCAGCTTTTCAGTGTACTACGGGGCAGTGCACCGATAGATAAAGTCCAAAATGCCGTTGCACGGTACCTGCCCGTTTATTGCCTGTGGGCCATTGCTGTGACGTTCATATTCCCGCTGGTATTTGGGTGGTGAGCCGCGGAAAAAGCACAGTTGCACCCGGGGGTAAGGTAGGCAGTAATACAAATAAAAAGAGGCCGCCTTTTTGAGACAGCCCCTAAGATTCCTGTGCCGTGCGGAAGAGCAGATTCGAACTGCCACGCCCTTAGGGCGCCACCCCCTCAAGATGGTGCGTCTACCAATTTCGCCACTTCCGCAAGAGGATTTGCTGGTGCAAACTTAGAGATTTTTTTTCTTTATTCAAGCTTTTTTTCTTCCAAGCTCTCCGTCACGGAGTTATCGATAAGCGTTTGGATAATTCCGTCGGCTAATCCGACCCTCGGAACGATAATCTGCCGCAACCGACCCGCTTTCATCAGTGTCAGGAAAATTTCACACGCGGGGATAATCACATCGGCACGGTCGTGATTCAATCCGAGAACATTGATGCGATCTTTCAACGAAAAAGAGTTCAGGTACTGGTACAACGATTTCAGCTTAGTGAATGAAATGGGCTTGTCTTCTTTGTTGTTGTTCGCTAGTCTCGACAGTTTATTGATATTGCCCCCGGTACCGATACCATACACGGCCTTGAATTCCTTCGTATGGGTCTTCACCCACGTCCGCATCTCATCCCATGTCTCCTCACGGTCTTGGTTATCCAGTATACGGATTGTCCCGACGTTGAATGATGCCGAAGCAACCAGCTTGGAATCAGCAAATACCGATAGCTCTGTACTACCTCCTCCCACATCGATATACAGGTATGCTTTATTGTTGTTGAGGTGTTGTTCAATACGACTGTTGTAGATAATCCTGGCCTCTTCCCTTCCATCGATAATTTTCAGGTCTATACCTGCACCATTGATGACGTCCAATAGCGAGGCGCCGTTGACTGCCTCTCGCATAGCAGATGTCGCGCAAGCCATGTATTTGCTCACCTTGTAAACGTCCATCAAATTCCGGAATGCGGCCATCGTTTTCACCAAGTCCTCCGCTTTCGGTTCGGAAATGCGCCTGTCGATGAACGCGTCATCGCCCAATCTCAAAGGCACCCGTACCAGCGTGTTTTTTTTAAACGATATGACGTCGTCGTTCCGGATAATGTCGGCTATTAAAAGCCGAACTGCGTTAGATCCAATGTCTATTGCTGCGTATCTCACTTTTCTGTCAAGATTTATATTTAAGGTAATTATAGATATCCTCTTGCGCCCGGTGCTTGATCTTGCTTTTCACACCGATATAGCGGTTATTGTTCGACTGGTTGATTTCCCTGGCTTTAGTATTATCCCGCAATTGGATATTGATGATATCCCGGATTTCTTTCCTAATCTGTACATCCACAATCGGGAAAGCAACCTCTACCCTGCGGTCGATATTGCGTGTCATCAAATCGGCCGACGACAGGTAAATCAGCTCATCGCCACCATTGCCGAAAATCCAAACCCGCGCGTGCTCCAGATAGCGGTCCACGATGCTCCTCACCGTTATCCTTTCGCTGAAACCTGCCTGCCCCGGCACCAAACAGCACATCCCCCGTACGATAAGTTGAATGGTTACGCCGGCATTGCTGGCGTCATAGAGCTTCTGTATCATCTCCTCATCCGACAGGCTGTTCATCTTCAGGATCATGTATGCTTTTTTTCCCGACTTGGCCACTTCTATCTCGTTGGCAATGAGCTGATACAACCGGGGGCGTGTCCCCAGGGGTGAGGCAATAATCGATTTGTAATCGCGGTGAAAAACCTGCTTCTCCAGACCTTTGAAAAGACGCTTCAAGTCTCTGGTAATTGCAGGGTCTACCGTAAACAGGCTATGGTCGCAATAACTTTTCGCCGTCTTCTCGTTGAAATTGCCCGTGGCAAGATTCGCGTAATACGCCAATCCGCCTTTTTCGCGGCGCGTAACCAGGCACACCTTAGCGTGTACCTTATATTGCACGACACCGATATTGACGTTAACCCCTCCGTCCTCCAATTTATTGCGCCAGTATATATTTGCTTCCTCATCAAACCGGGCCTTCAATTCAAGTAAGCAATTAACCTTTTTGCCATTTTGCGCAGCGTTAATCAATGCGTTGATCACGCTCGAGTTCTCGGCCAACCGATAAAGGCAGATATTGATTTCCTGCACCTTGGGATCGATGGCCGCCTCTCGGAGAAAGTGTACGATATAATCGAACGACTGGTACGGTAGACTGACCAAGTAGTCTCGCTGTGCCATTTGGCTGAATATACTCCGGCCAAGGTCCATGTTATTGACCCGCAATTGGGACACTGGAGGATATTCCAACTCCGATCCGCCAACATTAGGGAAATCGATGAAATCTTTAAAGTTATGGTACCGTCCGCCGGGTATTAATGCATCCGGGTCCAGCTGCATCCGGCTAACCAAATAATTCAGTGTATCGATCGGGATATCGCTGTCATACAACAACCGCATGGGCCGTCCTTTATCCCTGCGTTGTAAACTATGCATGAGTGCGTCGACGAACTTTTCACTCATATTAGGATCGATATCCAACTCGGCATCACGCGTAAGCTGTATGCTGTGGGCTTCGATGGTATCGTACTCAAAAATAAAGAAAAGATCGTCTAGGCAATACCTGATAATGTCGTCTAGCAGGATAATGAACTTCAGTCCATTATTTTCGGGCAGGATGAGAAAGCGAGAAATAATCGGGCTGGGTATCTCTACCAACGCATGCTTTACCTTTTTCCGGAACGTCAACTTAACGATGAAGTAGATATGTCTGTCCTTAAGCTCCGGAAACGGGGTTGTCGGATCCGCTCCTTCCAACATAATGGGTACCAATGCGGGGAGTATCTGGCGCCTGAAATAATCACGCACATACGCACCCCTACCTACATTCAGCTGCTGCTCATTGATGATAAATATTTTCTGCGCCTCAAGCTCTTTGATGATTTCCTGTTCATAAAGATAATCGAAACGCTTTTCGAGGCGGACTACCGTATTTTTGATTTCATTTAGGATTTTCTTGGGATTGAACCCAAGCATGGTCTTGGCTTTGTTGTTGATATCTACCAACCGGTTGAGCGTGGCCACCCTCACCCGATAAAACTCATCCAGATTGGACGAGAAAATCGCCAAAAACCGAAGCCGTTCAACAAGCGGCACCGTTTTGTCAGAAGCTTCCTGCAGCACCCGCTCGTTAAAATACAACCAGCTTATCTCACGATTTATAAGGGGATATTTATGCTTCACTACTGCTATCATGGGCCGCCATAAGTTACACACGGCCAATAATAACAATGCAACGTTTCGTTAAGGTTAAGTGCGAGTTAATTCACCATAACCAAACCTTGTATTGAATCCGGTCGCAACTTACAACCGCGTGGAACGAATACTCTGTAATACCATAATATCAACCATTCCAGGCCTGCTGTTCGAGGATTTCCAACTGCCAACGTATTTCCTCTTCTTTCACTGGGAAAGGCTCATCCAATCGTATCTGCGCATACACTGCATTAAACAGGTCATTATAGTCACCCTTGAGTGCCTCGCTGTAATGTATCTCCCGGTCACCATTGGGTTTCATCAGTGTAATCAACCCCTCCTTGCCTGGAGGCTCTATACCATAATCGGCGGCTTTCGGCGACATGCCCGCCTGCAGCTGGTCTTCTTGCACATCTGCCCTTACTTTCTGGAACGACCCCTTGGTGCCATGCAGCACGAAAGCAGGCAGCGGGTTGGCAACCAACAAACTCGCATGCACAAAAACCGTCAGCCCCTTAGCGTAGCTGAGCACGAGTGTAGCAAAATCGTCTACCTCGGAACCTTCCCTATGGGCAGCGACAATCTTGATGCTTTTTTTGGGTTTGCCGAATAATGCGATTACCTGATCAAGGAGGTGCGGACCCAAATCGTACAGCACACCGCTTGCCGGGATGGGGAGTTCTTTAAAAATCTTAGGGCCTTTCTCCGGACGGTACCGGTCAAACCTGACGTGCAGCTCGATGGGTTCCCCAACCGTCTTCCGCTCCACTACCTGCTTAAGCAACTTAAAATCGCTATCCCACCGCCTGTTTTGAAAAACCATGACGTACTTACCCACTTTCCTGCTCAAGTCAAATATCTCCTGTGCTTCTTTGCTGGTAGGAGCAAAAGGTTTCTCCACCAAAATATGCTTGCCGGCATTCAAGGCCTGCTTAGCAAATTCTACGTGGGTATTATTCGGCGTGTTGACGATAACAAGCTCGATGGCCTCATCATTCAGCAAATCATCCACCGAGTCATAGCTGATGATATCAGGATAACGTTGCTGTGCACGTTTCTCACTCCGCTCAACGACAGCACGCAATTCAAACCGCGTTTTCTGGCTCATGAACGGTGCATGGAACACGCGCCCCGACATCCCGTATGACAATATACCTGTGATTATACTCTTCTTCGGCATCGCTGATCTGATTTATATCAATGATGGGCGCTGTGGTCTTGCTGCCCACCGGCAGCTGCAAAAACAGCTTTCACAGCAGGCAACTTTTCCTCGACATAATCCTGAAGCTGCTTACTCGTATTACGGCTTACACGGCTAAATTGATCGATAATGGCCGCCTGCTCGTGCTGGACATGCGCGATGTATGCCGCGTTGTCAAACGTTCCCAGCGTATCGGACTCGAAATGATCGGCTGCGGCGAACTGTGCCGTACCGGGATGGGGCAGTAAAACAAAGAAGTCTGCAGCAAGATCTTCCAGCTCAGCGGCTATCGGCTCGTATGTTTCAATGACCTTTGCAGCCAAATCCTTAGCTTGGGCAGAAGCGGCGCCTGCTTGCACATACTGTGCTAACTGCGTCTCGAACTGGGCTTTTTCATGTACCGTTTTAAAAAAAACAAACCCTTCTGTGTCAACTTTAGTCTCGTCATTATAAAGGGTGCTCCTGCTTACCTGTTCGCCGGAGGGCCTCGCACAAGAACCCAAAACCAACACCGCTAGTGATGCGGCAGCTAAAAAGTTATTTTTTGCGTTCATTCAAATAATTGTTTTCGTTGCAACAAACTTAGCGAAAATTGCGTTACACATCAAAAATATTGTGATTATCGGTAAGAGCTAGGCCAGGTTCCGCCCGGCATTCACCACCCCATAGATGGTACGGGTAATCAATTTTGAAAACACTTCGCTCTCGCTCTCACTCAAATTACCCGCCCTCAGTTTACGGATGGCATAATGCTGGATAATCAACAACGGCAACACGATCTTCTCCCGTATTGCAATTGACTCGCGCTCCACGGGATAATTCTCCATCAGCACGGAGGTGTCACTAAGTTTCAGCACGTACTTGGTGGTCCGTTCAAACTCATCGCGCATCTTCCTCCAAAAATCGCCATAGACTTCATCGTCTTGGATATATGACGTCAAATCAAAATTTGACTTCGACATCGACATCATGCAGTTGTCGATAATGGTCTGAAACATCCGCGATGTTTCGTAAAGTTCTTTCACCTGCTCCCATTTGCCAGCCTTTTCGACTTCTTCCAATGCAGTGCCCACTCCGTAAAACCCGGGGATGTTCTGCTTCAGTTGGCTCCATGACGTCACGAAACTAATGGCACGCAAATCTTCCAGGCGCAACTCCCTATCCGAGTTCCGTTTTACCGGCCTACTGCTGATATTGATCTGCGACAGGAATTTGAGCGGGCTCAACCGTTCGAGGTACTTGAGAAACAGCGGGTCGTGGCGTAGTGCCAGGAATTGATCGTGGCTTATTTGCGCCATGTATTCAATCAATTCCTTTTTCTCAGCAGATAGCGTATCGCCGCTCTGCTGCTCGAGATGCGACGTGAGCCCGGCGTGCATCAACTGCTCAATGTTATACTGCGCGGTATCTAACGACCCATATTGGCTACTGATTGTTTGGCCCTGGATGGTCAACTGGATGTGGTCGTTCGCAATTTCTTTACCCATGGAGGCGTAGAAGCGCTGTGTTTTTCCTCCGCCCCGGGCTGGGGGCCCACCCCGGCCATCGAAAAACACCAAGTCGATGTCATATTTCCGTGCCATAGCGGTAAGCTCTATTTTGGCTTTATAAATCGACCAGTTCGCCATGAGGTAACCGCCGTCTTTCGTGCTGTCCGAGAAGCCCAGCATGATGGTCTGCTTATTACCGCGCCGCTTAAGGTGCGAGGCATATACACTATGCTTGTACAGGGTTTCCATCACGTCTGCCGCGCGCTTGAGGTCGTCAACCGTTTCAAAGAGCGGCACGAAATCAATATACAATGCGTCCTTCCGCCATCCGCTCCATAAAAAGAGCTCCATCAGTTCCAGCATATCGGATGCCTGTTGGCAATTGCTGATAATAAACCGCTGCGCGGCCCGTTCGCCGCCCGAACGTTGGATATCTTTGATAAGCCGTATTACCTGCAACGTATCGGCCACCAGGGCAGGTGCTTCTTCGCCAACGGATAAGTCATGTTCCACAAACGTCATATCCTCTTGTTTACCGTCTTCATCAAGCTTGTCGAAGTCAGCAGCCATCGCCAATTTACCCGCATGTGCCTCTCGCAGGTAGGCGTGGGTTTGCCGAAGGACACTGCTATCCTGCCTGAGGTCAAGCGTAGCGAAAAAGCAACCGAATGTCCGCACCTTGCGCAACAAATCATCCACCAGTTCCACGAACAGACCGTCGTGATAATCGTTCAGCACCCGCTTAATCTCCTTAAGGTTATGGATGATTACCGGCTTCACATTGTCGGGATTCTCGGGCGGATTAAAGCTATTTTCGTAAATCAAATCCTGAAGAGCATCCATGTATTTCTCAACGCCCTTAAACGTAAGGCGCCGTTTGAGTGTCCGGAAATCACGGTAATAACACCTGAACAGCACGGTGCGGAGCAATAGCGCAACACGTTTAGTGCTTTCCACGGTAACGTTGGGATTTCCATCACGATCACCACCGGGCCAGAACCCCAGTTCGACCAATTGGCTTCCCTCATCCACCGAGAGATCGAACTCATCGTCGAATTTTGACTGTATAGCTGAAGCTACATGGTAAAAAACATTTTCGAGAAACCAAGCCAGACTCACCGCCTCATCTACCGGCGTCGGCTTGTTCTTATTCAAAAAGGGCGTCTTACCCAACTGCTGCAGCAAGAGGTGGATGTTATGGATATCGTTTTTCTTCAATGCTTCTGTCAGATCGGTAATGATTGCCAATACCGGTCCGGGATAGAATTGTGTGGGATGGGCTGTAAGCACCAGCCGCACCGAAAAATCGTTCAATTTCTCTATCAGTTTGGCCCGGAGTTCTTTGTTGGTTTCCGTTTCCTTAAATACAGAATCCAACAGGCCCGCTTCGTCAGAGCGCCCTGTTTTTTTGAACGCCGCATCCTCAATGGCGTCGAAAAGCACCACCTGCCGCTCGATATACTGAATGATCCTGAACAGCAGGTCTATTCGGTCTGACTCTCGGACATATTGCGCATATTGCCCAAAAAAGCTCTCAATAATAGCCTCGGGGTTTAACTTATCGGCAACGCCGCGTTCACAATGCGTGGTAAAGAAAGGCAGCAGCGTCCCCGTATGTTTCACCTGGTAAAATGGCAGCGTCATAAACAGGCTGTTGAACAACTCGAAACGGGTGAGCACTTCGCTTTCGAAGACTGCTTGTTTTTTACTTAAATTCATACGAAAATAATTATTGATTATATCGTTTACTTTTCCATTCAACCGTACCGGCAGTTGCCTGACACCAATCTGAAAACGGATAAAAACGAATATAGGGAATGTTGACCAATACCTCCGCGGTTTTCGGGCTCCTCATATATCAAAAGCTAACCAAACGGCCAAATATATAAATAATCACCCAACAATCAGCTTGTTTTATTGCAAAAACACCAAAAAAATCAGACACAAAATAAAAAAAAGACAATTAACCCTTTCCATCATTTTTCTTAATAACAGAAGCTTGAATGTCGTCCTTTTATCACAATCCTTTTACTTACCTTTGCGCTTACCATCCTTCTGTGCATGAGTAAGGCCAAAGATATCCAGAATTTTTTTTACAGCCAGTATTTCTCTGACGGCCTGCGAATCACCTTTGGCACCATTGTACCTGCGTTGGTTTTTTCAGCGTTTGGCAATCTCCAAACCGGTATCATCGTTTCTTTGGGCGCAATGGCAGTCGGTTTGTCAGATAGCCCGGGGCCGGTGCATCATCGGCGTAATGGCATGCTTTTCTGTACCCTGTCGGTTTCGGTTGCCGCCATTGTCACCACCCTTGTCAACGGCGTCCCTGCACTCCTGGCCATCACCCTGATGGCACTATCTTTCCTGTTTTCCATGTTTTCGGTGTATGGCGCCCGCGCATCATCGGTGGGTACCATGGCGATCTTGGTCATGGTGCTCAGCATCGGAGCCGCCGACGACCCGTCATTGAATATCTTCAGCCATCTGCTCTATATCCTTATCGGCTGTGTGTGGTATATGCTATTGAGCCTTTCATTACATCAGGTGAGGCCATACCGCCAAGCCCAGCAGGAGCTTGCGGAATCGATTTTAAATGTAGCTGATTACATCCGAATCAAAGCCAACTTCTACACGGTTGATGTCGACTTCGAAAAGAATTACCGCACGTTGATCGACCAGCAAATCACCGTAAGCACCCACCAAGATAATGTCCGCGACCAGCTGTTCAGGGGCAAGCGCAAAATTAAAGACACCACCGAAATCGGCCGGCTGCTCATCCTCATCTTTTCCGATATCATCGATCTTTTCGAGCAGAGCATGGCCACGCATTACGATTATGATTCGATTAGGGAGCAATTTGGTTCCACGGGCGTATTGCAGCAATTCCACATCACCATCCGCCGAGTCGGCAACGAGCTCGAGCACCTGTCTTATCAAATCAACGCCAACAAAAAGCCAAAGGCATTATACAACTTCAAAACGGACTTAGAGCGGATACGTTCGGCTATAGACACCATAGAAAAAACCCAGCAACTCAATGTATTGCCGCTCCGGAAAATACTCATCAACATCCGTAACCTGGTACAGCGCATCAACTCGTTGTATAGCTATTTCGACCTGAAAGCAAAAAACTCCGTACGCCGGGAAGAAACCGACCTCAGCAAGTTCATCGAGCACAAAGAAATCGATTTCAAAAAACTACGGGAGAACCTTACGCTCAAATCGACCCTGTTCAGGCATTCGCTCCGCATGGCAATTGTGATGGGAATCGGCTACTTGGTATCGTTGACTTTTGATGTGGGCACCCACAGTTATTGGATATTGATGACCATCATGGTTATTCTAAAACCCGGTTTCAGCCTCACGAAAGAGCGCAACTTCCAGCGGCTCATCGGCACCATCATCGGTGGTATAGCCGGGGCCATCCTCCTACTTGTGGTCAACGATGAGACATTGTTATTTGTCCTTCTTTTACTCTTTATGATGGCCACCTACAGCCTCATGCGCATCAACTACGTGGTCAGCGTCATGTTCATGACGCCCTATGTACTCATCCTCTTCAGTTTCCTGGGTGTGGACACGTTCGTGATCCTCCAGGAACGGATTATCGACACCTTGATCGGATCAGGTCTGGCATTCCTTTCGTCCTATATTATATTACCCAGTTGGGAGAGTGTTCAGGTATACGGCACCATGCGCAAACTGCTCATCGCCAATTACTGGTATGTTGGCCAAGCCTTAAAAATTATCGCGGGGCGTCCACCAAGCATCACCGAATATAAGCTGGCACGCAAAGATGTATACGTCACAACCGCCAACATGGCGTCTGCCTTCCAGCGAATGATCACCGAACCTAAGAGCAAGCAAAAAGATGCGCGGGATGTAAATAGGTTTGTTGTGTTCAACCATATCCTTTCCTCCTACTCGGTTACGCTCTTGAACAATGTACAAGGGGCTTCGGAAACATCACTGACGGGCGAACAAATCAAACTGATCCGGAAAACCCTATCGTTGCTCGCCCAATGCATCCGCCTTTTTGATGACGACATCGAAGAAGATGATAAGGCATTTGAGGAAATTGATGTTGAAACCCCGCCAGACATCGATGACAACAACATCGATTCGGAGGAATTAAGATTGATTACCGATCAGCTCCAGTTTCTCAAGCGTATCGCCACCGACCTGCACAAAGTGTGCAGTGATTTGAGGAAACAACCACGGAGGCGCTAACGGATGATCGTCGGTTACCACGGGGCACCACATGTTGTTTTTAGCTTTTGTGTCACTTATCTTTGCAGCGGGTGAAGCTTGCATGAATCGCCACTAACGAAAGTAACAGCATATCCATGTGAGCCTCATTGCCATTGAAAGAACAAATTACGCTAATGAAAATACCCACAGCGCATTTCGACGTGCTCATCATCGGCGGCGGGCCCATTGGGCTGGCTTGCGGCATAGCCGCCAAAGCAGCAGGGCTCTCCTACCTCATCGTAGAGCGGGGCTGCTTGGTCAATTCGTTGTACCGCTACCCCCAAAATATGACATTTTTCTCTACTTCAGAGCGGCTGGAGATAGGTGATGTCCCTTTCGTATCGACAAGCCCGAAGCCGAAGCGGGCCGAGGCACTCGAATATTACCGGCGCGTGCAGCAGCAATTCGAGCTGAACATCCACTTGTTTGAAGAAGTAACCATGGTAGACAAACAAGAAGATGGTTTTCTCATCAGCACGTCGAAGTCGGTCTATACTGGCCAGCACGTCATCGTTGCCACTGGTTTTTACGACATCCCCTGCCTGCTGGATATTGCCGGCGAGGAACTCCCCAAGGTAAGCCACTACTACAACGACCCGCACTATTACGCGGGGCAAAAAGTGGTGGTGGTCGGTGCCAGCAATTCATCTGTCGACGCCGCGCTGGAGACCTACCGCAAAGGTGCCGACGTAACCCTTGTGGTGCGCGGCGACCAAATCGGTACGCGGGTAAAATATTGGGTACGCCCCGATATCGAAAACCGCATTGCCAACGGAGAAATCCGGGCACTTTTCAACAGCGAGCTAACCGAAATCCGACCGGCCGAAGTCGACATCATGACACCGGATGGTCCGATTACAATAGCAAACGATTTCGTCCTGGCGCTGACAGGCTACCAGCCTGACTTCAGGTTTTTAGAAAAAATAGGAATTTCCCTGGCTTCTGACCCCTCGAAAGAACCTTACCATAACCCCGAGACGATGGAAACCAATATTCCAGGGCTTTTCCTGGCGGGAGTAGTGTGCGGCGGTATGAACACCCACCTATGGTTCATAGAAAACTCGAGGATACACGCACAGCAGATTGTTAACCGGATTTTGCAGGCCAATAGCATGCGGGCGGAACTCCGCAGTTAACGGGCTGCCGGTTTCAGCCCATTCAGGAAAACGGCGGCCATCTTCTTTTGGAGCACCAATATCCGATCGAACTCCTCTTCGGTAGGGAATAACATGCCTTTTACATCTTTCAGTATACTGAACCGCATACCCACCAATGCAAACAACAGGATTTCGGTAGTTTCGACTATATCATCCACCTGTAGCTGCCCGGTATCGATTCCCTTCTGAAGTATCCTCGCCAGGATGCTCCGCTCCTTTTCTTTAGAGTCGTTCAGTACATGCGCCATCACATCAGGAACCTGCTGCACGGCCGAAATAGAGTATTCCAGCAGGGTATAGTAGCGGGTCACGAATTCGATCCGCTTGTCCAACACGAACATCATCGCCGCATGGCAATCGTCAATCCCAGCCAGGGCGTCATCCATCTCTTCAACCGATTTATTAATCACATACTCCAACACAGCGGCGTACAAGCTGTTTTTGTCTGGAAAGTAATAATACAACAATGCTTTGGAAAAAGACAAGTCGCGTGCAATCTCAGCCATCGTGGTTTTGGCCAATCCGAAATGTGCGAATCGGCGCGTAGCTGCCTCCAATATCCGCGTGCGCTTTTTGTCTGCATTCATCATGATGCAATCAACTTAGTTGTGCTGTCAGGTCAATCTGTTATCTTTGAGCGTTCAGCAATGGACAATAGTCCCTACCAAACGCTATGTTAAAGGTAGTCATTATTTTGAATAGTTGGGCATATCAGTCAGATTTTATGGAATTATCGATCAAAGAACACTTCCCACTCAAAAAACACAACACGTTCGGTGTAGAGGCCTACGCGAAACAATACGTCGAAATACACTCGGAAGAAGCCCTTATCCGGCTTTTCACCGAGTACCAGGCCGTCACCCGCCAGCCTATATTGGTATTGGGTGGGGGCAGCAACATGCTGTTCACGAAAGATTTTGACGGGTTGGTCATCCACATCCACATCCCCGGCATCCGCCACACGGTAACCGGCAATGCGGCGTTGGTCACCGCCGGAGCTGGTGTTGTTTGGAATAAGCTGGTATGGTATTGTGTAGACCACCGGTTTGCAGGCATTGAAAACCTGGCACTCATACCAGGTACCGTTGGGGCTGCACCTATCCAAAACATAGGCGCCTATGGTGTTGAGCTAAAAGACGTGTTTGTAAATTGCCGCGTTTTCGATACACAACGTGGGGAAATCACCACATTCGACAAGGAAGCTTGCCGGTTTTCGTATCGCGAGAGCTATTTCAAGCGGGAAGCGAAGGGCAGGTATATCATCACGGAGGTTACCCTGCAGCTTTCGCTCGAACCCGAAATCAACACCTCTTATGGTGCTATTTCTTCCGAACTGCAAAAACGCGGCATCATCGACCCTACTATTGCAGACATCGCCACCGTGGTCTCGTCTATCCGTACCGACAAGCTGCCCGACCCGTCCACCATCGGCAATTCAGGCAGCTTTTTTAAGAACCCTATCGTACCCGTAGAGCATTTAAGGCAGTTACAGTCTTCTTTTCCAGACAGGGATTTCGTGTTTTATCCTGCCGGGCCAGATCATGTCAAAATTGCGGCGGGGTGGCTGATTGAACAGTGCGGCTGGAAGGGCAAGCGCGTGGGCGATGCGGGTACCTGGAAAAACCAAGCACTCGTTTTGGTAAACCATAAAAATGCTTCCGGCCCAGCTATTTATGAGCTTTCCGAACAGATCATTGCCGACGTCCGATCGCAATTCGGCATCACGCTGGAACGAGAAGTAAATATTTTATGAAATAATTGAAATATAATTGTAAATTAGCCTTATAACGCGTAGGTATACCATCCAATTAGCACGATACTTGCAGTAACTAGCACGGCACTAAGTAGACCGAAGTAAAACGTCAGGTTTTCCCAATAAGCATTGCGACAGCTTATCGGTATCATAAAATTGTTTAACACGGAGATTCGGGCCCGCTGCCCGAGACCCCTTAAACCGTAAGAAAATGACGAGATTTGAGTTCAACACACTAGTGGTGCAACACGCAGAATCATTAAGAGGCTATGCTTTGCATTTCACGCGAGACGATGAAGACGCCAACGATTTGGTTCAAGACACCATGTTAAAGGCCGTAACCTATCATGGCAAATTCAAAGAGGGCACGAATCTGAAGGGGTGGTTGTACACCATCATGAAAAACACCTTCATCAACAACTACCGCCGTTTTGTAAAAACCAGTGGCCTTGTTTCCCAATCCGATGAGATTTCCAGTGCGCACCTGGCTTACAGTGCGGCCACCAACGCCGGGGAAAACAAGTTCGTGATGGAGGACATCAAGGAGGCGATGGCCAGCTTATCTGACGACTACTACGTGCCGTTCAGCATGTATTTCGAAGGCTACAAATACCATGAAATTTCCGAACACCTCGAAATCCCAATCGGCACGGTGAAAACGCGTATCCATGTGGCAAGGCGCACAATGAAAAAAGCATTGCATGCCTATAAGTATGAGCGGTCTTAGCGGAACTCCGCAAACCGTGTTTAAATTTCGAATTTACTGAGCTCAGTGAAGCGGGATATCCGTTGGTTTATCAGCTCATTATCCAGCTCACGGAGCCGTTCGGTCCCGAATTTCTCTACACAGAACGAGGCGAGGGCCGAGCCAAAAATCACCGCATTTTTCATATTGTTGAAATTCACCGTTCCTACCCGTGCCAGGTAGCCCACGAAACCACCGGCAAACGCATCGCCGGCCCCCGTGGGGTCGTAGACCTCGGCGAGCGGAAGGGCGGGTGCCGCAAAAACCCGGTCATCGCCAAATAGCAGGGCGCCATGCTCTCCTTTTTTTATTATCAGGTACCGGGGGCCAAGTTCCAATATCTTTTCAGCGGCTTTCACCAATGAGTACTCACCCGATAGCTGCCGCGCTTCCGCATCGTTGATGGTAAGCACATCCACACGTTTCAGCACACGGAGCAAATCATCCAATGCAATATCCATCCAGAAGTTCATGGTATCCAATACCACGAGTCTGGGCTTACGCTGCAGGCGGTCGAGCGTGGTCAACTGCACCTGTGGTGTCAAGTTACCCAGCAGCAGGTATTCGCAATCCTGGTAACTGTCTGGCACAACCGGGTCGAAATCGGCCAGCACGTTCAACTCGGTCACCAATGTATCGCGGCTGTTCATATCGTTGTGGTACTTGCCCGACCAAAAGAAAGATTTCTCCCCTTGCTTTACCTGCACCCCGTGCAGATCGATCCCTTTGGACCGCAAGATGCCCAGGTTATCCTCACCGAAATCTTCGCCGACAACCCCAATCAATTTTACGCGGTCATATAAATAGGCCGCAGCCAGCCCGGCAAAGGTCGCGGCCCCGCCGACTATCTTATCTGTTTTCCCAAAGGGGGTTTCTATTGCGTCGTATGCAATGGTTCCGATAATGACTAAACTCATTGTATTTATGTTCAATTTGGCCGCAAAGGTATAGGTTTACATCCGCAATTGGAACACGACGGCTATAAATATGAAGCGTACACCAAAGTCGAATTAACAAAAAGATAACACTGATGTCCTATCTTTAACGCAGTTTGACACATAACATTAGCGATGAAAGCAGCTATATACACACAATACGGCCCTCCGGAAGTGGTATCGGTAGTGGAGACCGAAAAACCACTGCCTGCCCCCGGAGAAGTGCTCATAAAGATCCATGTCGCCACAGTAAACCGTACAGATTGCGGATTCCGGAGCGCCGAATATTTCATTAGCAGGCTCTGGAGCGGGCTTATAAAGCCGCACACCAAAATCCTCGGCAACGAATTTGCCGGTGAAATCGTTGCCGTGGGCGAAGAGGTTACCCGGTTCCGCGTTGGCGACAGGGTATTCGGTTACGACGACAGCCGCTTTGGCGGACACGCCGAGTACAAGGTTGTCGCCGAAGACGGCACCCTGTCTACCATCCCCCATCACTTAGCCTACCATGAAGTTGCAGCGGCCACCGAGGGAGCCCATTATGCCCTCTCCAATATCCGTGCGGCAAAAGTAAAGGCAGGCTACCACGTACTTGTAAATGGTGCAACGGGCGCTATCGGCTCAGCCGCCGTGCAGATCCTCCGTTATCTTGGCGCACATATCACCGCGGTATGTGCCGCGCCGCATGCCGATCTCGTAAACGGCTTGGGGGCCGACCGCGTTATAGACTATCTCTCCGATGATTTCACCCGGACCGACCAGAAGTTTGATTTCATATTCGATGCCGTGGGGAAGAGCTCATTCGGACGATGCAAACCCTTGCTTAAAAAAAGTGGGATATATGTCTCCACCGAGCTAGGAAAAAACGGTGAGAATATCCCCCTGGCACTGCTAACCCCACTTCTCGGCGGCCGAAAAGCCATTTTCCCCATCCCCAGGTTTACCGGGGATGACATGCAGTTCCTCACGGAACTATTAGCCGGCGGCGACCTCAGGCCGCTGATCGATCGGTATTATACGTTGGACCAAATCGTGGATGCTTATCGTTACGTGGAAACGGGACAGAAAATCGGCAATGTGCTTATTAATATGACCGGGTAATACAGAAGATTACATATCGATAGCTGTTCCGGTAGGCATAACTATTGACAGCTAAGTGATTGCGTTATTTTTGAAATATTTTTTGTATATTCGGGGGAAAGTTCCGAATATTGCAGTCCCGAAAACGGGGTATACCAGCTACAACACTCCTGAATAGCTCAGCTGGTTAGAGCATCTGACTGTTAATCAGAGGGTCGCTGGTTCGAGCCCAGCTTCAGGAGCCAATTAAAAAAGCTGTTTTTCTTATCGAAAAACGGCTTTTTTGCTTTTTAAGCGAAGATTGGAGACATCTTTGTTTGACCGATCGGGTTCTCCGAAATGGGGATCAAATATCAAAACCGGTGCATTATCCATTTGCAATTCTAAATCCCAGATCATCTATCTGGAATGATACTGGATGGCAGGGTGTCGCCATGACGCTCCGCTACTCCCTTATTCTCTAACTTTCATGTGAGCTACAAGTTCGTGGAAATATTTGGAACTCCAAATCTCAAGTACATCCTGATTTTTGATAAAACGCCTAATGTCATCCTTAACATACTGTATATTTACAGCATCAATTCTTTTAGCCAACAAATCCCTAAACTCGACTTCCGTTATCGTATCGCTGTTCCAGTCACCGCTATCTATTGCCCTTACAACGAAATGACGGAGATTTAGGGGAACTCCCTTTTTTATATACCATTCCATATCATACCAATCCCGACCCTTCACGTTTTTCCCCCATTTCCGAAAGAGTAGCGCATGCATTTTTCCCGCAAACAAATCCGGGAGAGCGAAACATTTCACATAAAAAGAAAAAGGTCGCAATAGCAGTTTTTCTTCCGTTTCAAAGCCTAAAGGAGGTTTTGTATCAACTTCTATCTTGACTTTGATATTGGCAACCCTGTTTATTCCCTGTTGGGGAATGATGCCTTCTAGAACCAACTCTTTCCAAAGCGTTTCAGACTTTAAGAATGTCGATTCGATATTACTTTTAGCAGCTTTCTTCTTTTCTCTGACCGACACTTTCATTCCCAATGATTCAAATTCATGGACGATGGCATCTTGATACTTACCGAGATCGAATTCTGGATCAGGGCTCAACAATGAAAAGTCCAAATCTTCTGAAAATCGATCCAGACCGTAAAATATCCTTAACGCTGTTCCCCCATAAAAAGCCGCCTTTTCAAAGAAAGCGGTACGATAAAGACCTGCAAGTGCAATCTCCTGCATGATCTCCCTCAATGCATCCTTCGCGTCCTGTTCGTTTGCCGGCTTGTAGCTATCCAACCATTCTTTTATCATAATTGCTCGATCATTTTAACAACCATCCCTAAACTATCTCTTTTCGGTGCATCGGGAAGCCACTCCTGTATCGCGTTAGTATCCAATTCTTTTAGTGCAGATTCATCGATCCGCATGTCGTCGACAAGATAGTCATAGGCATTGCGGACACTTCTCAATATCAAGCCCGATGTCGTCACGATCTTGTCGCATAATGCCTTTTCTCGAGAAGCCACAATAGCATACTGATTTGACGGAAGCTGAAGCATATTTAAGCCAAAGGAGTAATAAGGCAACGGGAGCCGGGTGTAGGTGAACCGCCCCACTGCTGTTTTAAAAGACCGTGGCGCCTTTGTCGTCATGGACGCTGTTTCATAAACACGTTCGGGTATCAGCCCATAAAAAGATAGAGCCGTTTCCACAGATACGTAACTCGGTCCCAACAGGTGGTTCGCTATCAAAAAAGTGTCCGGCTTTGTCTCCGAAATCGAGGGACCTGCAATATATAATCCTTTTTTTAGCGGTTCCAAAATGCCCTGTGCCTTTAACCCTAAGATTTTGTCATTTGGTCGCTTGTACCCCTTTAACCACGACATCAATAGTTGATGAGGCAGTAACTGATCAGCATGAGAACCTATAATCCGATTGATCTCCATATGCAAATGTAAAAAAACAACAAGATAAACGGAAAATATTCGTTTATCTTGGCTTGTAAATACAGCAATTTTTTAACCTCCCACTTGAAGGAGATACAAGTCGAGCGGAGCTATCGCCGATATTAACAGACAGGAGCGAAATTAAAAAGCAGTTTTTCGATAAGAGAAGCTGCTTCTGTCTTTTCAGGGCTATTTTAGAACCACTTGCCCTGCACTGTTAGCGCCAAGGTGTTTGAACATCACAGAAACTCACAACTCCTTTTTTACCACCAGTTTGTCACATCAAAATGCTCGCAGTATTATGGTGTTGGTGAATTTTGAATGTTGCATCGGAATACGTAAATTTGAGAAAAGAACAATTGTCATGGTAATAGAAGAAATACTACCAAGTGGAAAATTCACACAAGCTCAATTGGAATTGCTTAGAATGTTTTCCAAGCAATATCCCGACAATGTGTGGGTGGAGGTAAAGGATATGCTTTCAAAATATTTTATGGAGAAAGCGTCTGACGAAATGGATAACCTGTTTGAGAAAAAAGGTTGGGGCAACGAGAAAATAAAGGAGTGGGCTTCGGAACACAGGGAGTGTAAAACAAACTGTGTCAGGGGTTGAACATCGGCCCCGC
>NZ_JAMXAY010000050.1 GCF_025460835.1 Parapedobacter soli
TCGCGCGAGGAACACCAGGCAAACCGGAGGACCGAAGTGACGGTACTCGAATATTAAAGAAGTTCAATCGACCAACAACCCAAAGGGGCATCCGCCAACTGGCGGACGCCCCTTTTCATGATTGTGATGATGCGTTATTTCAGAATACGACGGATTTTATTCGACTTTTTGATCAACCTATAAAAGGCATCGTAGTCTTCATTCTCAAGTACATCATGTACGTGTTGCAACTGCTTGATATGTTCTTCAAGCACTTCCAGCACGTTTTCACGATTTTGCATGAAAATGGGGGTCCACATGTCGGGCGAGCTCTTGGCAAGTCGCACGGTAGACTCAAAACCTGATCCGGCCAGCTCGAAAATCCGTCCCTGCGCTTTTTCTTTTTCCAGTACGGTGAGTGCCAGGGCAAACGATGTGATATGCGAAATGTGAGACACATAAGCCGTGTGCACGTCGTGTTCATGTGCGTTCATAAAGGTAGCACGCATCTCCAACTGTTCGGTGATGGCCTCTACCGTGTCGAACGCATCTTCATCACTGTTCATCGCGTCTATATACACCATTACCTTGCCGGCAAATAAGTTAGGCACCGCAGCCTCAGGCCCGGAGTACTCCGTGCCGGCCATGGGGTGTGCCGCGACCACACGACCCCGTTTGGGATGGTTAGCGATTGTGCTGAGTATCCGCTCTTTTGTGGATCCCATATCGATAATCACCTGATCGGTGACCTTGTCGAGGAGCGATGGCAATAAATCGAGGATAGCATCTACCGGAATGGAAAGCAGGATAACCCGGCATTGTGCCAGTGCCTCATCTAAGGTGACAGCCTCGTCAATCAGCCCAAGCTGCAATGCTTTCTTCAGGTTAGCCTCACTTTTGTCTACGCCGACAATCTTTTTGGCAAACTTCTTTTCTTTCAAGGTGATGGCTATGGACCCACCGATGAGCCCCACACCAACAATGGCTATATTCATTTCTGTTTTATGCTTCGTTTACGGATTATCCACATTTACAATACGCTTATAGGCATCATCGAGTACGCTTGCGGTGGCACAAAGGCTCACCCGTATGTAACGTTCTCCGCCATCCCCAAAAATACCTCCAGGGGTGATGAATACCCTTGACTCATGTAAAATGGCGTCGCTCAGGGCATACCCGTCGGCATAGGCAGTGGGAACCTTCGCCCATATAAACAAACCCACCTGTTCCCGGCTATAGGTACAGCCTAGCGTATCCAAGAGGCGGTATACTTTCTCCCGCCGTTCCCGGTAAGTGGTGTTCAGCTCATCGTACCATTCATGGCCAAGCGACAGCGCTTTTGCCGCTGCCATTTGCATGGGAAGGAACATCCCCGAGTCCATGTTGCTCTTGAAACGGATAATCTCTTGAATACGGGCTTCCTCGGCAATAAGCATCCCTAGGCGCCAACCCGCCATATTTGCCGACTTGCTCAATGAGTTGAGCTCAATGGCCACATCCATCGCACCTTGGGTAGCGAGCAGACTCAACGGTTTATCGTTCAGTATGAAACTGTATGGATTGTCGTGGCAAAGCAGGATGTTGTGCTGCTTGGCAAAAGCGACTGCTTCACTGAAAAATGCTGCGGTAGCCGGCGTGCCCGTAGGCATGTGTGGGTAGTTCAGCCACATCATCTTCACCCGGCTCAGGTCACGTTTGCCCAGCTCATTGAAATCCGGTAGCCAGCCGTTTTTTTCATCCAAATCATAAGGTATACCCGTTGCACCGCTCAGGCGGACAGCCGCCGCATAAGCCGGATATCCCGGGTTGGGGAAAAGTGCTTCATCGCCCTCCTGCAAATAAGTCATACATACGTGTACAATGCCTTCTTTCGAACCAATCAATGGAAGGACGTTTACATGAGGATCTACAGATACGCCGTACCAACGGCGGTACCAATCGGCAATGGCCTGCCGGAGCGGTAAAATGCCCCTGTAATTCTGGTAGCCATGTGTGTCCGGCCGCGTCGCATATTCATGGAGCGTTTCGATAACCTCCGGATGGGGGGGTAAGTCGGGACTGCCGATGCCCAAGTTGATCACTTTCGCACCGGTCTGATTTAAGGCTTCGATTTCACGTAGTTTCCTTGAAAAATAGTATTCTTCGGTATGTTGAAGCCGTTGGGCAACCTGTATCTGCATTTTTTTACCTTTGGGCGACTAAATTAAGTAAAACCATCCAATAATTAGATTTGTATTTTTCTGCCAAGCTTTCTTTTTTGGTAGCTTTGCAGCTTGTTTAGTTCTTGATGAAGACATATTTCCGATTACTATCATATGCCAAGCCCCTTGGGAAATTTGCCATTCCCTATGCGGCTACCACATTATTGAGTGTGCTCTTCGCTACGCTCAATCTAGCACTGATCATCCCGTTGCTGCACACTTTGTTTAATGGTGATGATGGGAGCAGTGTTGTGCAACCGGACAATTGGTTCGACATCGTTGCTTATTTCAAATATTATGCAACGGAGGCCATCTCGGTTTACGGACCATACGGCGCATTGCAGCGGGTGTGCGTCGTAATTATCGGGTCGGTATTCCTCAGCAACCTCTTCCGGTACCTCTCACAACGAATAATGGAAAACCTGCGCATCCATACCTTGCTGAATCTACGCCGGTCGGTCTTTGATAATGTCATGGACCTACACGTCGGTTACTTCAATAGCCAACGGAAAGGAGACATCATTTCGAAGATTGCCTCCGATGTCCAGGTGGTGCAATTTTCTGTTACAGCAACGCTTCAGGTCGCATTTAAGGAGCCACTCACATTGCTGTTTTATATTGTCGCATTATTTCTGATTTCCACCAAGCTCACCTTGTTTGCTGTCTTGGTTATCCCGCTTTCCGCATTTGTCATTTCACGCATCGTTAAGCGGCTCAAAGCGCAGGCCACTCAAGCACAACAGGTGTATGGCAATATGATCAGCTATCTGGATGAGGCATTGTCGGGAGTCAAAATCATCAAGGCATTCAACGCAACTGAATTTATCAAAAAGAAATTCCACGACGAGAATATCCGGTTCTCGAAAATAAGCAGGCGGATGGTACGCCGGCAGCAATTGGGGTCGCCCGTATCGGAATTGCTGGGGGTAACGATGGTTGCCGTGGTGCTGCTCTATGGCGGCAATCTGGTGTTGAGTGGATCGGGCGAGCTGCCCGCGGAGGCATTCATCACCTATATCGCTATTTTTTCGCAAGTCATGCGTCCGGCAAAGGCGCTTACGGACGCATTCAGTAACATTAATTCGGGCATTGCCGCTGGTGAGCGGGTGTTGGGGTTGATCGACGAAAGGAATGAATTGCCCGAATCTCCCAATGCCCAGCCGATTGCCGATTTCAATAGTGGAGTTCGCCTAGTCAACGTGAACTTCTCGTATGGCGAGCGGCAGGTGCTTAAAAATGTCAATCTGGAGATACGGAAAGGGCAAACCGTAGCGTTGGTAGGCCCTTCGGGCGGAGGCAAGTCTACCCTGATGGATTTAATTCCACGCTTCGTAGATGTGGATAGTGGTGAAGTACTCGTTGATGGCGTAAATGTTAAAGATTTGGTGGTTAATGATTTGAGGTCATTAATCGGATTAGTGAATCAGGAATCGTTCTTGTTTAATGACACCATCTTCAACAACATCGCTTTTTCTGCAGCCAATGTAAGCAAAGATGATGTAATCGCCGCCGCGAGGATCGCCAACGCGCATGAGTTTATTCTGGAAACGGAAAACGGATATGAAACAACGATTGGCGACCGTGGGGTACGGCTGTCGGGTGGCCAGCGCCAGCGCATCTGTATTGCACGTGCGGTGTTGAGAAATCCACCGATATTATTGCTTGACGAAGCAACGTCCGCACTGGATACCGAATCGGAAAAATTAGTGCAGGAAGCACTGTCCAAGTTGATGCAGAACCGCACGACGTTGGTCATCGCCCATCGGTTGAGTACCATCCAAAACGCAGATAAAATCGTTGTTTTGGAAGCGGGACGCGTGGTAGAAGAGGGCAACCACCAGCAATTATTGGTACACAACGGCCTTTATAAAAAATTGATAGAAATGCAGCAGTTTGGAGAATGAACCGTACATATTGAATTGCATATAAGGGCAAATTTAGCTAGATTTGCTCTCAAAGATTTCAGGATATGGATGCCGAACAAAAGCTTACCTTTCTTCTTGAAGACAAGTATCTCGATGACGACTTAAGAACCATTGCGGCCAAAGTGCGTGATGGTGTGCGGATTGACCAGGATGAATGCATAGTGCTCTATGAGCGGGGCGAATTGGGTTATTTGGGTGTGCTCGCAAACACGATCCGCACACGCATGCATCGAGATATCACTTATTTCAACCGCAACTTCCACATTGAGCCGACCAACCTCTGTGTTTACGATTGTAAATTCTGTTCCTATTCGCGGCTCATCAAAGAGCGCGCCGATGGGTGGGAAGCCACGATGGAAGAGATACTTGGTGTGGTGAAATCATACGATGATGAACCGGTTACGGAAGTCCATATCGTGGGGGGGGTAATGCCGCAGTACAATATGTCGTTCTACATGGACCTGTTTACAGCCATCAAGAATCATCGCCCCGACCTACACGTCAAAGCATTAACCCCGGTAGAATACCATTATATCTTCAAAAAAGCGAAGGTCGATTACGCTACCGGTATGGCCATGATGAAAGATGCCGGCCTGGAATCCATGCCGGGCGGCGGGGCGGAGATTTTCCATCCGGAAATAAGGAACCAGATTGCCAAGGATAAATGCAATGCCGAGCAATGGTTGCAGATACACGAAGAATGGCATAAGTTGGGTATGCACTCCAATGCGACCATGTTGTATGGGCATATCGAGCAATATTGGCACCGTGTGGACCACATGGAGCGCCTGCGGCAGCTGCAAGATAAAACAGAGGGCTTCCAGGCCTTCATACCATTGAAATTCAGGAATAAAGGTAACCAGATGTCGAACGTGCCGGAGTCGACCGTAGTTGAAGATCTCCGTAACTACGCGATCAGCCGTATCTATTTAGACAATTTCCCGCATATCAAGGCTTACTGGGCAATGATAAGCCGGGAAACGGCTCAGCTATCCCTCAACTTCGGTGTGAATGATATCGATGGTACTATAGATGATACCACCAAGATTTACTCCATGGCCGGAGCCGAAGAGCAACACCCGGCTATGTCGACAAAGGAGCTGGTGGAGTTAATTAAGCAGGCGGGCAAACACCCCATTGAACGTGACACGCTCTATAACGTCATTACCGACTACAACGAGGTGGTGTTCGATGAAGACGCGCCAAACAAACAGGCGCGGTATTACCAGTTGCCCGTGTTGAACGATAAATAGCAGTATATTTTTGGAAAAAACACTTTACATCATCCGCCACGGCCAGACGGATCTCAATTTAAAGGGGATTGTGCAGGGCCGGGGGATTGACTCCCCATTGAATGAGACGGGCAAAAGACAGGCCGAAGCATTTTACACGCATTACCGCGATGTGCCCTTCGACAAAATTTATACATCCACTTTGGTGCGTACGCACCAGACGGTAGCACCATTTGTGGGTGTTGCCAAGGAACAATTGGCCGGGCTCGATGAAATCGGCTGGGGAATCTATGAAGGAAAAGAACAGCACCCCGACATCATGTCGGGCTTTGCCGACCTCATTGAGCGCTGGCGGAAGGGCGAGTTGGACCGTGCAGTGGAAGGTGGCGAAACCCCCAACCAGTTGGCAGAGAGGCAGCGCAAGGCACTCGACCACATCCTATCACAGCCCCACGAAAGGACCGTGCTGATTTGCATGCATGGCCGGGCAATGCGTATATTCCTTTGTTTGCTCATGGGGCTGGATATTGCAACGATGGATGATTTCCCGCATACGAATACCGCATTGTATAAGGTGCAATACGATGGCCGTCGGTTCGCCATCGTAGACCCCTATAATATTGAACATTTGGCAGGACTGCTTACTGAATGATGAATATGGAAAAAGTGAAAATATCGGCAGTGTCTTATACCAACACACTGCCATTTATGTACGGAATCGAACATTCGCCAATCCGCGAAGACATATTATTGAGCTTGGATATCCCCAGTACGTGCGCGCATAAACTGATCCATGGCGAGGCCGATTTGGGTATTGTGCCGGTGGCGGCGCTTCCCGATATACCGGATGCCCGAATCATCTCCGATTACTGCTTGGGAGCAACGGGAGCCGTCAATTCGGTGTTTATCTACAGCGAAAAGCCGGTGACTGCAATCCGGTCGCTCCGCTTGGATAGCCAATCGCGCACATCCAATGCGTTGGCCCGCGTGTTGCTACGTTACCATTGGAAAAACGATACAGTGGTAATGGTAGAAGAGGATACTGAAGCGGACGCCTATGTGGAGATCGGAGACCGTACATTCGGGAAGCAACACGCCCATCCCTATGTTTATGATTTATCGTGGCATTGGCAGGAGTTCACCGGGCTGCCATTTACGTTTGCCGTATGGGTGGCCAACAAGCCACTGGAACCGCATTTTGTCCACGCCTTCAACGAAGCCCTGGCTTACGGATTGAGCCAGCGGGAAGCATTGATAGCCGAATTACCTGCCCGGATCGATTTCGATTATCGCCAGTACTTGATGGAAAACATCGATTACGAATACACTGATGAAAAAAAGCAGGCTGTTCAAACTTTCCTGAAGCTGAGAGCATCGTTGGAAACATTACCTAACGAGTTGGAAGCCAAGAAGGAATAGGCACTACTCAATGCACGTGGGGGTCGAAAACGAAATTTAACAAAGAGGCAGCGATACCCAGTGCCACGGCGACCATTTTCTTCCTGTTGAATTTGTGGTGGTCGGCCGATCCTGATTCAAAAAGGATGGTCGTGGAGATGTGGAGGAAAATACCGATCACAACCGCCATAATCCGGTCGAAATACTGCTCAATGTGACCGATCCCGCCCGAGCTTATGGCCTTGCTGATCAGGTAGCCGAGGGGTGTCATCGCAGCGAATACGGCCAGCAAAATGGTTATGTTCCTTCTTGGAAGCGCGGTGTTGACCAATAAGCTGCCGAGGGCGAATGCCGCCGGTACGTGGTGCAGTGCAATCCCGAAGGTGAGTGCGCCCTGATGGCCTGCAGCCAACGGCATACCTTCCAATACCGCATGGAGGCACAGGCTCACCATAATCCCTAGCGGGAATATGCTGCTTTTCCCCGAGTGATGGATGTGTCCATGCTCGATACCGTGCGAGAACTGTTCCAGGCTGAGCTGCAGAATGAAGCCCAGGAGCACGAACAAGCCAATGGTGTGTGCATGGGTGCTGTGCGTATGGTATACTTCCGGAATCAGGTGGAGCACCGTGATGGAAAATAGGTAGGCACCGCTGAACGACAAGATCAGCTTCAGCAAATGGGTGTTGTCGCGCTTTACAAAAAAAACCGATATCCCGCTCACGAAGGCCGAAACAAACAGAATGGCAATAATCGCGGTAGAACTCATGCTTCGCTTTTTATGGGCGCTAGGTTAGGAACCAAGTATCTAAATCCTAGACTGGTAAGGTAGCCGATGGTGCTTCCCAGCAACGCGCCCCCGAGGATGTCCAGTGGATAATGCACTCCCACATATACCTGCGCAAAACTGATGATTGCTGCCCACGACAGCCCCAACCAAAGGATGTGCTTCCACTTTCGGTAAAACACCATAATCAAGGCAACGGCAATCGCAAAATGATTTGCAGCATGCGACGACGTAAAACTGTAGCCACCACTGCACCGTACCAGTACATTTACCTGATCTTTGAATTCCACGTCGCGGCATGGCCGCACCCGTTCCACGGATTTCTTGATAACGGAAGACGACACATGGTCGGTAATGCCGAAGGTGATCAACAAAAAGGCGATGATGTATAATCCGTTTTTTTTATAATTCCTGATGCAGAAAATGATGATGAACAGATAGAGCGGGGCCCAAGTATACCGGTTCCGCAGAATAGGCATCAACCAATCAAAGAATGCATTGCTCAATCCCTGGTTAATCGCCAAGAACGCATCTTGGTCGAACGAGATAAGTTGGTCGATCATATAAATTAAACAAAGTTGCAACAAAAGTAAAAATAAATTTTAAATTCCTACAATATTCCTATTTTTACCACCTCAAAGACAATATTCCACATGACATTAATCAAATCTATTTCGGGTATAAGAGGAACCATTGGCGGCCGGTCCGGTGAGGCACTGACTCCCATTGATATCGTGAAGTTCACAGCAGCATTCGGCCATTTCATCGGGCAACGGTCGGCGTCTAATAAGATAGTCGTTGGCCGTGATGCCCGTATTTCGGGCCTGATGGTTCGCAACTTGGTGGTGGGTACACTGCAGAGCATCGGTATGGATGTAATCGATTTGGGGCTGTCTACCACACCTACGGTGGAGATTGCCGTGCCCGGCGAGCAGGCAGCCGGCGGCATCATCCTTACGGCCAGCCATAACCCGGGGCAATGGAATGCACTGAAACTGCTCAACGATAAAGGTGAGTTCATTGACGATGCTGCCGGTCGGCGTGTGCTCGAAATTGCGGAGCAGCTTGATTTTGATTTTGCAGGGGTGGAAAGCTTGGGCAACGTATCGATGGATGAAAGCTATTTGAAAAAGCACATCGATCAAATCCTGGCACTGCCCTTGGTTGACGTAGACGCCATTCGGCAAGCTGGTTTCCGGGTAGCTGTCGATGCGGTCAATTCTACCGGAGGGATTTTCGTACCGGCATTATTGGCTGCCCTCGGTGTGGAAACCGTGTACGAAATCCATTGTGAACCGAATGGTATTTTTCCACATAACCCGGAGCCGCTTGCGGAGAACTTGACTGATTTATCCGCGTTGGTGGTAGAGAAAGGCGCCGATCTGGGTATCGCGGTGGATCCTGATGTAGACCGGCTCTGTTTTGTGATGGAAGACGGTAAGATGTTCGGTGAGGAATATACGCTGGTTGCGGTGAGCGACTATGTGCTTCGGCATACACCGGGCAATACGGTTTCGAACCTTTCGTCGACAAGAGCCTTGCGCGACGTGACCACCAACAGCGGGTCGGAGTATTACGCTGCGGCGGTAGGTGAGGTGAATGTGGTGACCAAAATGAAAGAGGTAGGAGCCATAATCGGCGGGGAAGGCAACGGGGGGGTCATTTACCCGGCCACACACTATGGGAGGGACGCCTTGGTTGGTATTGCGCTCTTCCTCACCCACTTGGCCAAAAGTGGTAAGCGTATCTCTGAGTTACGGGCGGGCTACCCGCAATATTATATGTCGAAAAACAAAATCACGCTGACCCCCGGACTGGACATTGATGGCCTCTTGTCCACTATGCAGCAAAAATATAAGGATGTACCCCACAGTACCCTAGACGGACTGAAGATCGATTTCGAAGAAGAATGGGTCCATTTGCGTAAATCCAATACCGAGCCCATCATCCGGATCTACTCGGAAGGTCCCACTCGGGAACGGGCAGAGGCTATTGCGCAGCAGATCATCAAGGAAATCGAGGAGATTATCAAGTAATCGTTTCCGCATGGCATTTTGACCCCGAAGCTTCGAACGCAAACTGATTAAAGAAGCAATTTTGTATCTTGCGGCTTTCAGAAGAACCGTTATGAAGCATTATACCGATACCATCCATGTCTCATCCGAAACCGGCCGCTTACGGAAGGTGCTGGTGCATAGCCCCGACAGTGGTTTAGGTAAAGTGGTGCCTTCCAAGGCACAGGACTGGCTGTTCGAAGATATCGTGCACTTGGATACTATCCGGCGATATGAGTACGATTATTACATCAAGTTACTGCTGTATTTCTTGGATGAAGAAAAGATAAAGGGGCAGCTGGCCGATATGGAAGCGCCGGATTACCACCGCAATTTCTTTAAACCCGACCATCCCGATTTTTACAATTCGCAGCATGTGGTCGAGCTGCAGGTATTATTGGCGGATATTTTGGCCGATACATCCATTAAAAGCCAGCTGGTTGCGTCGGTCTGTGCGATTGAGGCCTGCAGCTATGACATACAGCGCGAACTGATGTCGTATGCACCAGCTACGCTGGCGCGGATATTCTTCAGCGGTACGCCCGATGAGCGTGAGATGATCTTCCCGCCCATCCCCAATTTTATTTTTACGCGCGATATCGGTATCGTAGTCAATGACCATATCCTGCTCAACAAACCAATGAAGGAAGCGCGTAAACGCGAGGCGTTGATTGCCAAGTATATTTTTTACCACCATCCGTTATTCGCAGCGTACCACGATAAGGTGATCGAGCTCACCGATACGCAGCATCACTTCCTATTGCCCAACGATGCCGACGTGGAACGGGTAACATTAGAGGGTGGCGATGTGATGGTGGTCAGCCCCAATCACGTACTGATTGGCGTAAGTGAGCGGACCACCCGTGAGGCGGCGGCGCAAGCCGTCCGACAGCTATTCGATCGGGATGTCGTGGAGAAAGCCACCATCGTGAAAATCCCCCACAAACGCGATTATATGCATATTGATACGGTCTTTACGCAGGTGAAGCGGAACGTGTGGGTAATGCTGGGCGATTTTTCCCACGAGCAAATTGCCGGGGCACAGACCGATGCCATACACCGGGCACTTCGTATCCAGCCGCAACGCTTAGATGATTTGGAGATTTTGCAGTTTCAAAAAAATAATTTGTCAAGTCCTAGGCAGTTCACTTCGTTGGAGGCATTGCTGGTGGACGTCAGCGTAGCTGATTTGGGTGCGGCGCCGGACGACGTGCACATTATCCTGTCGGGAAACGACGAGTTCCCCTACGATGCCCGTGAGCAGTGGACAGATAGCTGCAACGTATTGGCCATCCAGGAGGGGGTGGTATTGGGCTACGACCGTAACGACAAGACTACGGAAGCATTCCGTGCACTCGGTTTCGATGTCGTCAATGTGGCCGACCTGCTGGCCAGCTTGGAGTCGGGCAGGGTGAAAGCGGATGAGCTGGCCGATACGTTGATATTGATGCCGTCGGCAGAGTTGTCGCGTGCCCGGGGCGGCTTCCACTGCATGAGTATGCCTTTATTAAGAGACCCATGACCCTATTAATGATCCGCCCGGTACGGTTCGGTTACAACGCACAAACCGCCACCAACAACGCATTCCAGCAATTCCCTAGGGAAGGGGACGCCGCCGCTATCCAGCAACAGGCGTTAGAGGAGTTTGATGCCTTCGTAGAAAAACTGAGGCAGCACGACATTGATGTGCTCGTGATGGACGACAGCGCCGAGCCCTATACACCGGATAGTATTTTCCCGAACAACTGGGTGTCTTTCCACCGGGATGGAACGTTGGTGTTATATCCGATGTTTGCCGAGAACAGGCGATTGGAACGTAAGCCGGCGGTAATCGACGCGATAAAGGAGCGCTTTGCCGTGAGCCGGCAGATCGACCTGAGTAGCCATGAGGTGGAGGGGCGTTTTTTGGAAGGGACGGGAAGTTTCGTGCTCGACCGCGAGAACGGAATGGCATATGCTTGCCGTTCGCCGCGCACCGACGAGCAGCTGTTCCGGTATTTTTGTAGGCAACTGGGCTATACGCCGGTTATTTTCGATGCAGTAGACCGGAGTGGTACGGCTATCTACCATACCAACGTGATGATGTGCATTGCCGATCGGTATGCCGTTATCAACCTCGACGCAGTTGCGCTTCCAGACCGGACAGCGCTTAGCAGTGCGTTAAAACACTCGGGCAAGGCCATTGTTGCCATCGATCATGACCAGATGGATGCCTTTGCCGGAAACATGTTGCAGGTTGAAAATAAAAAGGGGCAGCGTTATCTCGTCATGTCATCACAAGCTCTCGGTTCGCTCCGGCCGGAGCAGGTAAGCCTACTGGAATCGTTCAATCCGATAATCCATTCGCCATTGGACACCATTGAACGGAATGGTGGGGGCAGTGCGCGATGTATGATGGCGGAGGTGTATTTACCGCATCAACGCGCGTGAATCCATTTGAAGCTGTATTGCTTTTCAGGGATTTTCATGCGGTCGGCCAAACGCAGCAGGCGGTCGGGCAGGCGGACGAGGTAGTCCCTGGCACGCTCGCCGGCTTCATTAAGTTCCCGCACCGATTCCACCTTCCATTCGCGCAGCAGCTCTTTCAAGATATCCACATAGTCTATCGCGGTATATACGCCAAGCCGTTGGGCTGCATCGGAGAAATGGGTGAAAGCTTCCCCCTGGGGTTCGCCCGACTCGCGCAGCATGTGGGCAGGCATCACGATTTTTTTCCGCATCATATCTTCAAATGCCAGCATCACCTCGCTGGGGTCTACCTCCATTGCTTTGGAGATAAATGACATATAGGCTTTCGCATGGCGCGCCTCGTCGGCAGCGATAACGCCGCACATTTTCGCCAGGAGCTTGTCGCCATCTTTTTTCGAAAATGCAGCTACCCGCCGGTGCGACACATTGGTCGCCAGTTCTTGGAAAGAGGTGTAAATGAAATTCCGGTAGGGGTCGTTGCCCGTCCCGATGTCGATACCGTCCTGTAGCAGGTATTGGGTAGATATCTCCATTTCCCGCATGTTCACGCGGCCGGATAGGTAGAGGTATTTGTTGAGTAGATCGCCATGGCGGTTCTCTTCCGCCGTCCACGCGCGCACCCATTTCATCCATCCACCCTGTTCGTTTTTGTTGACGTCTTCCACCATCGTAAGCCACGACTCGTAAGTGGGTAGGGCCTCTTCCGTGATGGTATCACCAATAAGTACCGCTACCAGGTCGTACGATAGCTCGCGGGCACTTTCCTGCAGATCCCTCACTTCTTGGAAAAAGGTGTCCCGCGACGAATCCGGGAGCAGGTCTGCAGGTTGCCACATCTCCTCAACGGGCTTCAGGTATTCACGCATGTCATTAAGCATGTAAGGCTCCAGGTAAGCCATTACTTCTTTCCGTGATCCTTCAGGTATTTGTTGTGTCAATTGCATAGTCTATGCAAAGGTAAACAAATGGTTGGTAATCTTTTTTTAACAATCCGATTATATTTAAAATATGACAAGAAATATAATTATATTGAAACCATGGTTTAAAAACGTAGTTTTGGGCAAAAACGTGGACTGCCTGATATGGATAAAGCTTGTTTCAACATACGTGTCTACGGCATCTTGGTAAACGATGACCGCCAGGTGCTGATTAGTGACGAACGGGAATACGGTATGGAATTCAGTAAGTTTCCAGGGGGTGGGCTGGAGTACGGTGAGGGGCTCGCTGACGGGCTTATGCGCGAGTTCTACGAAGAATGCAACGCAGCTATCCGAGTCGTACAGCATATCCATACCACCGATGTATTTGTCAAATCTGTATTTGATGGTAGCCAAGTCATCGCAGTATATTACTCGGTGAAAAACGATACGCCGATCAGTTGCCGTTTCAGCAATACCCGGTTCGATTTTAGCGAAGGCCTGGCTATTGACCAGGTATTCCGCTGGGTGCCAATCGATGAATTTGATGAGTCGGACCTCACTTTCGAGATGGACCGGGCAGCTTGGCGGGTTTTTATGTCGGAAAAAAGCCACGGATTACATTTTTAAGCTTCCTGCACGTCATAAAGTGCCCCACCGCATCGGATAAATCGATACTTTCGTGCGGTTATTTCGAAAATACGGACAATGGAACTTGTTTTTTGGATCGGGCTATTCCTCATTGTGTATACTTACTTGGGTTACGGCATCGTGCTGTACTTCTTAACTCGGCTGAAGCGGCTTGTTACCCGGAGCAAGCATACGAGGGAAGAAGAGGCTGCCGCTGTGAGCTATGGTGACCTGCCCTCCTGCACCATTATCGTGGCTGCCTACAATGAAGCGGCGGTTATCGGTGATAAGATCAGTAATACGCTGGCTTTACAATACCCGGATGGGAAGCTGAGCTATTGTTTCGTGACGGATGGTTCTACGGATGGCACCCCCGATATTATCCGGGAATTTCCAGAGATCGATTTATTGCACGAGGATGCGCGCAACGGGAAGATTGCGGCGGTGCACCGTGCCATGGAGCGGGTGACAACCGATATCGCGGTTTTTACCGATGCCAATACATTGCTGAACCCCGCCGCGCTGGTGGAAATATGCAAACACTACGCAGACCCCACGGTAGGTGCGGTGGCCGGTGAAAAGCGGGTGCATGCGGAGGCATCGGCCGATGCCTCCGCCGCAGGCGAAGGTTTTTATTGGAAATATGAATCAGCCCTGAAGCGGTGGGATTCCGAGTTGCATACCGTGGTGGGGAGTGCCGGTGAGCTGTTCAGCATCCGCCGGGCACTCTATGAACCTGTGCCGCTCGATACGGTATTGGATGACTTTATGATTTCGATGCGCATTGCCGAACGGGGGTACCGTGTGGTGTATGAGCCGGGGGCATATGCAACTGAGATGGCTTCGGAGAACGTAGGGGAGGAGCTGAAGCGGAAAATACGCATCGCCGCAGGAGGTATCCAATCTATTGTGCGGTTGAAGCGCGCTCCGAATCCATTTGCTGATCCGGTGCTGGCATTCCAATACATCAGCCACCGGGTGTTGCGGTGGACGCTCACGCCCATCATGCTGGTGGTTGTCTTTATCATCAATGCCATTTTGCATATGGGCGGCGCAGGCATGATCTATACCTGGTTGTTTTACGGGCAGGTGGTATTTTACCTGTGTGCGCTGGTAGGCCTGTTGCTTGAGCGTCGGGCGTTGCGGGCCAAACTGTTATTTATTCCTTATTACTTCTGTGTGATGAACTATGCAGTGCTGGCGGGCATGATACGATACTTCGGAAGTGGCCAAAGTGCGGTATGGGAACGGTCGACACGCAAGGCTAAACAGGCCAATGGCGGCTAAAGGTACGCTAAAGCTGAAATATCGGTAGCTGCTCCAGTGGTTCGGATGCCGCGTAACAGCCCAAATAGTCGCTACCGATTGGGAACGAATATAGGAAAATCTGATGGGGTGGGTTGCCGCCGATGATTTCATTTTTGGCGACACCGGTGCCATCCAATACTTCAAATAACGGGAGGTGCTCGCCAATTCCTTCACCGGTTAGTTTCAGGATCGCCTCCTTTCTCGTCCATAACGTAAAGAATCGGCGTCGGGTGCCTTCTTCCTGCGACGTAATATAGTCGATTTCAGAAGCCGAAAAACACGCATCCAGCATGTCGTCGATCACGAGGGGCCGATTTAACCACTCGATGTCTACACCGATGGGTTTACCGTTGGCAATGCCGATTAACGATTTATTTTCCGTATAGGAAAGATTGAATGCGACGGAATTACCGCTGTGTGGTGATAAACTTGGCTTGTTGTGGCGTTCACCGACAAAATGGAGGGCAGTTGGTGCCAACTGTGTAGCACCTGCCAGGAGCAGCCGGAGCACGGTGTGGGTGGTTTGGTAACGAATTTGGTGTGCTTGCTGATGGAAGCGGGCTGCCCGGGCCAGCTCATCGTTGTTTAATATGTTGTCGTACCGGTGGGCGAGCAACGCGTGGGCAGCCGTCGGATTGATTAGCCATACACTGGGCCGCGGGAAGGGCCGGTTACCCTGTATCACCGCCCACCCATCTGCACGTTGCGGTTCGTTTATCCACGTTGCTATGATAGCGGTACGGCTCATCGGTTAACTGATGTGTGTCTGGGTGTGTGCGATGAGTTGGTCGAAGTAGCGTTCGAACGTGATATGGGCGACACCTTTTGCCCCGGCGTCGGCCCCCAGCTGCGACCGTTCCACGGTGACGAAATCTTTTAATTGGGTCATGCAGTACGTGTTGATAGCCTGTTGGATGGGAATGGTAATGTATTCGTTCGCTTCCGCGATTTTGCCACTCAAGATGATCAGTTCCGGGTTGAAGAGCTGTACCAGCGTTGCAATGCCTTTTCCGAGCTTTTCGCCGGTGTTGGATAGGATGTTGATGGCATATTGGTCGCCACGGTTTGCGGCGTCAATGACCGCTTGGGGTTCGATGTTTTCGAGTTCATGTTCGGAAAGAGTGTTAAGGAGGGAGTCTTCTCCGGATCGTATGCCGTCTTTAGCCATTTTTGCCAATGCAATGCCGGAGGCGACCGTTTCCAAGCATCCTTTTTTTCCGCAATAACACAGCGCGCCGTCGTCAACGAATGGCATATGCCCCATTTCTCCGGAGAAGCCCCCGGCGCCGTTCCGTAATTGGCCGTCCATGATGATTCCTAAACCAATGCCCCAATCCATCAGAATAACCAACACATCGTTACAGCCCTTCGCTAATCCGAATTTCAATTCAGCAACAGCAGCACTTTTAACATCATTAATGATGAATACGGGCTTATCAAATGCAGCGGTTAAGTATTCCTGTAGCGGCTGCGCATTCCGCTCGTTGGTCATGTAGGTGTGGTTGCGCCCCTCCGTTTTATGGATGAGCCCAGGCATACTGATGCCAATGGCCAATATCAATTCCCATGTTATGTTTGCTGCTGCCACGAAATCAGCAACCAACGCTTTCAGTTGGTCGGCCGAAGACCAATCTTTGCTCAATAGAAAAGTGGACGAAGCTGTATGGATGAACGTATTCGTATTATCGACCAAGGTCATCCTGACTTTGAACAGTTCGACTTCTACGCATAACACAAAGAAAATACGTTTTCTGAGCTTATTCAGGATCGGCTTTCTGCCGCCGATCGAACTGCCTTTCTCATTTTGTTCCAATATCCCTGCATCGGCTAGGCTGCCAATCAGTTCCAGTATTTTCGGCGCGCTGAGGTTAAGGTGCTTACATAGCGCTGCATTGGTCAGTCCATCGGTTTCGATAAGCGCCTTAATCAGTTTCAGTTTCGCGCGGTGGTTTTTTCGTGCAATACGCGATTTATCGGCGATATGATCCAGTGAAAGTAATCGGGGCATTTTTTCCATTTAACATTCAAAAATAAGTAAAAATTGTGAATCGGTATTTACTTTAGCTATATATTTATCGATATAAGATTTCTTTTATCAAAAAATTAAAAAAGTTTTGGTGTTGAGGAAGGAAATAATAAATTTGTGGACTCGAAACCGATTTGGAAATCAGAATAAGCATGAAAAAAGAAAACACGTCCCGTCGGGAGTTTATCAAGAAGTCATTAGTGGGGGCCGCTGCATTCAGCATTGTCCCCCGTTTTGTTTTGGGAGGGCAGGGGTATTTGGCGCCCAGCGACCACCTCACCAAAGGTGTAATCGGGGTGGGGTCTATGGGGCGCGGCCATTTCGGCTATGCGGGTACCAAAACGGTAGCAATCTGCGATGTGGACACGCGCCACTTGGCACTGGCCATGAAGCAGCTGGGCGACCCCGGTGTCAAGCAGCTGGCCGATTTCCGCGAGTTGATCCAGCTTCCTGAAGTGGATATCGTACACATCGCCACGCCGCCCCACTGGCATGGCATTATGGCTGCCGAAGCGGCCCGGATGGGCAAGGACATCTGGTGCGAAAAGCCGATGACCCGTACCATTGGCGAGGGCAAGAAGGTGGTGGAAGCCGTCAAGCAGCACGGCAATATCTTCCGGCTGAACACGTGGTTCCGGTTCGATGCCGCGTTTTACGGAATGAATGTGCCGGTGAAGCGTATCAAAAAGCTGGTTGACTCGGGCATGCTGGGGTGGCCCCTGAAGGTGACCATCAGCAAGCACACCGGTTTCGATTGGAAGTTCTACTGGGTGGGCAGGGAGAACCTGCCGGTGCAGGAGGTACCGAAGGAACTGGATTACGATATGTGGCTGGGCCCGGCGCCGTATAAGCCATATAGTGAGCATCGTGTACACACCACATTCAGGGGCTATTGGGATTACGATGGTGGCGGATTGGGCGACATGGGCCAACACTACATCGACCCGGTCCAGTATTTCCTGAACAAAGACAATGAAAGCCCGGTTACGGTCGAAGTGGATGCGCCGCAGCAGCACAGCGATGCCGTGGGTACTTGGCGCCGGATTACCTACACCTATGCGGATGGGTGCCAGATTGTGCTCGATGGAGAGGGAAAGGATGTAGGGATGCCGTATATCGAAGGCCCCAACGGGAAATTATACCGGGGATTCAAGTCGGATATCCCCGACATGGAGCGGAAGCTTGCCGCATTCCCCGATCCCGAGCCACAGGTAACCGATTTTGTGGAAGCAGTGAAGGCACGCCGGAAGTTTGCGCTGAACGAAGAGAACGGCTTCCGTTCCTGTACGATCGTGAACATGGGACTTACGGCATTGCGGCTTGGGCGGTCGTTGAAGTTCGACTCCGAACAACAGGTATTTGTCAATGACGAAGCCGCCAACAGATTGATTGACCAACCCATGCGGGGTCCGTGGTCTATATAAAACTTAAAAAATTAATAAACCCATGATAAGGTCTATTGTTGCGCTTTTTGCGCTATTCATTTTACAGGCACCCCTATTTGCCCAGCAGGGCGATACGCGTACCACCACCACGAAAATAGCTGATTTGTTGGCACTGCAACCGTCGGAGACCTCCCAACGGCTTAACGATGCTATGGAGCAGCTCGAACGTTTTTCCGCTACAGACATCACGGCATTGCTGTCGCAACTCACGCCTCCGGGACAAGGAGATGATGCCGGCGTGGAATATGCGTCAAACAGCTATAGTTACCACGTGCTGCTGCCGGGTAAAGAACGCCAACGGGCAACGTTTATCCAAGGTGCGCTCGCCGCATTGTCGGCGCTTGAAAATAAGGACAACAAAGGATTTGTAATACAATTACTGCAAAATGCCGCTGATGATACCGCAGTGGAAGGTCTCAGTGGTTACCTTACGGATGTTTACCTCAGCGAAAAGGCCGCACGGGCACTCGCCCGGATCGGTACGGCAAAGGCTGGCGATGCATTGTTAGCGGCGCTGCCCCAAGCAACCGGAGTTGCTGCCGCGAATATCATCAATGCACTCGGGTTCATCGCGTACGCACCCGCTGAGCAGTCGGTATTGGCCAGCGCGAATGCGCCCGATGCTGATACGCGGAAAGTCGTGCTATATGCGCTTTCGCGGATCGGGGGAATAGCATCGGGTGACGTTTTGCTCAATGCGGCTAAAGAGGCCGGCTATGTGTACGAGCCGACAGAAGCAACCGCAGCCTACATCAATTATCTGCATCGGCTCGTTGAGTTGGGAGAGGTTGCCACAGCCCGTAAATCGGCAAAGCAACTATTCAAACGAACGAACACGGCCGCACAGGTCCACACCCATATTGCCGCACTGGGATTACTGACGGAGGTAAATAAGGAGAAGCAGGTCGGCAAGCTGTTGAAGGCCGTGAACGACGATAACCGGGTGTACCGGAATGCCGCCCTCGGCTTTTTGGTGCCTTACCTCGATAGCGGGGTATCGTCGCGCCTGGCCCGCAGCGTTGCTAAGGCTGATAATCAGGCGCAGGTGGATATTCTACGGTATTTGGGCAACCACCAACAGGTTGTTGCGCTACCGGTGGTCAGGAAAGCACTCCGAGCCGGCTCCCCGGACGTAAGGGTTGCTGCCGTTGGTGCGCTGCACCAATTGGATGGAGATGCCGAAGTAGATGAATTGATTGGCCTATTGGCCGATAATGATGACCGCACGCGGGCCGCCATCAAGCAAGCGCTGCTCACATCGGGGAATAGGCACGTAACCCAAACCGTTGCAAACGCGTTAGCAGCCACGGGAGAAAACGACGTCCAGCTGTTGTTGATTGACGTACTCGCCCAACGCGGTGCCGGCGAAAGTGTTTCCGCGATGCTGGATATCATCGGTGGCGACGCGTCGGACGAGGTGAAAGCCGCTGCGTATGCAGCGCTGCCAAAAGTGGTACGTCCGGACGATTTGAATAACTTATTGAGCCTGTTGCTTACGGCCGACGAGCGTTACGTAAAACCCGTCCAAGAAGCCATTGTGGTGGCGGTTGACCGGGGAGGCGACAGGGATAACCGGCTTCAGCAAGTCATTTCGAGCGCGCGCCGTGCCGATGCTGGTTTGCAGCCCCGCTTTTTCCCGGTATTAGCCGGCGTTGGGGGCGAGGCCGCGTTGGCGGTCGTGTCTGAACATGCCGGTGGCGACAACCCCGCCTTGCGCCGCGCAGCCACATCGGCTTTGGCGAGCTGGACGGATGCGGGCGCGTTGTCCGAGTTGGTGGCATTGAGCCGCAAAAAAGTGATGGATGCCGCTCAGCTGAATGAGGTGATCAATGGCTTGGTGCGGGTAATCGGAATAGCTGATATACCTGCCGACCAACGGGTTCTTCACTTGAGGGATGCGTTTGCCGTTGCACAAACGGACGGACAGCGCAAAACGATATTGCGGGCCTTACAAGCAACAGAAACCTACCAGGCCCTGCTATTTGCAGGGCAGTTTGTCGACGATGAAGAGCTGGGGTCCACCGCGGCAAATACGGTGATGAACATCGCCTTGGAAAATAAGCAATTCTATGGGGCGGAGGTAACCCGTCTGTTGAATAAAGTGATCGGTCGGCTGTCTGGAAGTGAAAGCAGCTACCTGCGCGAGGCCGTGCAGAAGCATATCGACGAATTGCCCAAGGGCGCTGGCTATGTAGCCTTGTTTAACGGCCGCGACCTGGATGGTTGGAAGGGACTGGTAGCAAACCCGATAAAGCGGGCTGCGATGGATGCCAAAACCTTGGCTGAGGAACAAGTGAAAGCCGACGAGGCTATGCGGGCGGGCTGGTATGCCGAAGGTGGGGTGCTGCATTTCAACGGACATGGTGATAATATCGCTACGGTGAAACAATATGGAGATTTCGAGCTGTTGGTGGATTGGAAGCTAGACAAAGAGGGGAAAGACGGCGATGCCGGTATCTACCTACGCGGTACGCCGCAGGTGCAAATATGGGATACATCAAGGGTTGATGTAGGCGCTCAGGTGGGCTCAGGCGGGCTGTATAACAACCAGAAGCATGAGAGCAAACCCCTTAAGGTGGCCGATAATGCCTTGGGTGAGTGGAATACCTTCCGCATCACGATGATCGGCGACCGGGTAACGGTGTATCTCAACGGTGAGTTGGTAACGGACAATGTGGTACTTGAAAACTATTGGGATCGGAGTTTGCCGATTTTCCCAACGGAGCAGCTCGAATTGCAGGCGCACGGTACCCACGTGATGTACCGGGATATCTATATCCGGGAGCTTCCGCGGCACGAAACGTTTACCCTTAGTGCCGAAGAACGGGCTGAGGGTTTTGAGGTGCTGTTTGACGGCACCGATATGGATGCGTGGACAGGCAATACAACGGCTTACCGCGTGAGCGATGAAGGTACGCTGGCCATCTATCCAACGGAAGGGTCGGGAGGTAATTTATACACGAAAGAAGAGTTCAGCGATTTCATATACCGGTTTGAGTTCCGTTTGACACCCGGTGCGAATAACGGTATCGGCATACGGGCACCGATGGAAGGTGACGCCGCTTATGGAGGCATGGAGATCCAGGTGCTAGACAACGGTGCCGATATGTACAAGAACCTGGCGGAATACCAGTACCACGGCTCGGTATACGGGGTTATTCCGGCTAAGCGCGGTTACTTGAGGCCTGTGGGCGAATGGAATGAGGAGGAAATCTGGATCAAGGGCAATAAGATTCGGGTGACACTTAACGGGACGGTAATTGTGGATGGCGATTTGGCGGAAGCCTCTAAAAATGGAACACTCGACAAAAAGGACCACCCGGGCTTGAAGCGTACGTCGGGCCATATCGCCTTCCTCGGGCATGGGTCGGAAGTACACTTCCGGAATATCCGGGTAAAGCGGTTGTAGCGTTCCGAACGTTAGTTTTGAGACCGGCTGTGCAGCTTTCTGCGTAGCCGGTTTTCGATTGTAGTGGATTCGCTACAAATGAAGTTTTATGTGCTGATTTCTGCCGGTTTTCTTCTGAAAACTGTGAGATTTGCTGGTGAAATAAATATCCGCAGATACCAGTTTGAAGCATGAAAAAAAGAATACTCCTCGTAGAAGACGAACCTACTATACATCGGCTGCTCCACTTTATTCTAGCAAAAGAATTTGATGTTCGGTCGGCTGCCAACGGTTACGAGGCTTTTCTATGGTTGGAAAGACAGGAAATTCCGGATTTAATCATCATGGATTGGATGATGCCACAGATGGATGGCAAATCCTTTTTGAAATGCCTCAAGGTAAGTGGGCTATATTGCGATATCCCGGTGATTGTATTGTCGGCATCTGAGCGTATTAGGGAAGAGTTGGATTCCTTGCCTTATCCAATTAGGCACTGTTTGAAAAAGCCTTTCGACCCTCGCACTTTAAAAGCTACTATTGGAAATATATTTAATGTCTCAACCTATGGATTTGTTAACTGAAGTTAAACCGACATCTAAGTTTCTGACGATATCAATTGCTTATCTTGGAACGAAATTCGTTGATGAACTGGACGAGAAGCTGAATAACCGGATTGATGTAATCCGGTTTGATCAGTTGTCCGACATCGAGAAGCATATTGAGCAGCAGTCATTTTTTACGGTGCCGGATTTCCTTCTTCTAGAAATAGGGGATGAATTCGGACCACTTTATTCCTTTATCAAACGGTTAAAATCGGATCCGACATACAGTTCCATCAGCATTATTTTGCTTGGATTCAAGAACAATCGTACATCATTGGCCGCGACATTCGCACATGAGGTGAGTGACATCTATTGCTATCCTTTTAATGTAGCTAACATTGAGGAGCGGTTGAAATTCCTTCTTAAATTCAAGCTGATAGGAAATAAGCAGGTGCAGTTGCCCCCGACGGCAACGATGCAGCAATATACGTATAGGCTGCCATTTACGAAACGTGTTTTTGATGTGTTGGTTTCAGGGACGATGCTACTGATCTTGTCGCCGATATTGGTGTTGATTGCTATCCTTATCAAGTTGGATTCCAAGGGCCCCGTTATCTATAAAAGCGAGCGTGCCGGTACAGGTTATCGGATTTTCAATTTTTATAAGTTTCGTTCGATGAAGGTGGATGCAGATAAAGAGCTTGGAGAACTTTCCGCACTCAATCAATATGCATCGAAAGATGGTGCTGCCGCGTTTGTTAAGATCAAAAATGATCCTCGGATAACCCGGCTCGGCTCGTTTTTACGTAATAGTAGTTTGGACGAACTGCCGCAGTTGGTTAATGTGCTGAAAGGTGATATGTCGCTCGTAGGAAATCGGCCATTGCCATTGTATGAGGCACAAATGTTGACATCAGACGAATGGGCTATGCGATTTTTGGGTCCGGCGGGCATTACTGGACTATGGCAGGTGACCAAACGGGGTAAAAGTGAAATGTCTGATGAGGAAAGAAGAAGACTTGACAATGAGTATACGGAGAAGTTTTCTTTTTGGACAGATTTAAAACTACTCCTGAAAACGATTCCTGCGCTTATTCAAAAAGAAAAAGTATAATTAACTACGCGTTTCGCCCTGTTTCAATAAGCGCTGGTCGATGGTGTCTAACACGGAGCCATCTATCTCTATATTAAATTTTCTTGCGTATAGCTTTCCGGAATTGGCTAATGTGGCAAAATCTTCTTGTGTCAAAATTTCTGGGCTATGTTTTCCTTCTACCCATTTAATATACCTTAAGTTATCGTTGATGATTTCTTCTCGAAAATGGGAATTATACAGTATAGTTTGGAAGAAAAATTCATCTGGCCCCCAAGTATGTTTGAAAAACTGAACTGCTTTTGGGTTTTTATTAACAAACGAAAGAATGTGTTTGACGTGTTTTATCGATAATGTCATCCATTGGGAATACCCGGTGAAGACCATATCCAGGGGTAGCTTTCGTTCAGCAGTTATCGCGTTGATGATTCGTTCTGCCAAGTATTTACCCGGGAGCCGATAATTCACGAAGTGGTATTTTCTGATTTTCTGTTGCGCCTCCTCCCACCATGGTGAGCCCTCGAAACGCATTTCCATAAAAGATTTCCCTAAGTTAGATGAAAGATAAGAGTGGACGGTTGTCGCATTTCTTAGCGGGTAATCAGATTCACTTAACAAGTTGATGAAATCGAAATCCTCATGGTTTGCTATAATTTCATGGAATGCGTCGATTGTCGTTTGCACCATGCTGTATCCACCCCAGATAACGTCCCGGCGTGCCGATAAGAAGCGTATGTTTTCCCGATTTCCGATCAGGGAGTCAAAATCTTTAAGCGGCGATTTGCTGTCGATGTGAATGAAAATAGTGGTATTGGGGTGACGCAGGTGATTGATTAAACGCTTTAATTGTGTGGGATAACGGTATCCCAGAACTAAGTGAGCAATTCTACAAGACATTCTCCAACGAATTACGGTTGTCGCATATATGCTACAAAACTAAAAATCTGGCCGACATCTTCATATATATATTCGATATTATATTAACATTTGTATGGTCGTTAGTACATGACAGCGTTTTACCTGTGTTTCATTTTTAAAATAGATGTCCTTCATATTTACTAAAAGAACGTCGGGGCCAATTTAAAATTTGATAATCGTCAGGCTTGTATTTTGTGGAATGGTTCGAAGCAAACTCTCATATTATTACTCTCGTATTTCCGACCTACGGTTCGGTCGGACACTTAGTTTAGTGTGGTCCATCGAGCCAGGTAAGACGGTGGTGGTTATCTTATTAGTTGTTGCTGAGACGACATTGTTGTTTGTTTCGTTGTATGCGCTAAAGATGCTGGTGGATGTGGTCTCGAATTTTGAATTGGAGTCCTTAGAATACAGGAAACGCATAGTTGAACAAGTGATCCTCGCTGGGAGCGCATCGGTACTCCATGGTATCGTCAATTCATTTTCCGCCTATTTTTCCGACCTGCAGTCTACTATAATTTCTGAGAAAATAGATGACCGAATCCACCGTCATACCGTGGGGTTAGACATGGCATTTTACGAAAATCCTGAATATTTCAATACCCTAAAATTGGCCAAAGAGGCGGGAGGGAGCCGTCCCAACGCGATTATTATGGGGTTAATAAATGTAATTAGCGGGATGCTTAAGATCTCGGCGACAGCGATGATTATCGTTACGATTGACTGGCGGTTGTTGCCCGCACTACTTGCATTTATCCTTCCGATGCTGGCCGTGCGGATTTATTTCTCTGAGAAACAAAACTCGCTACGGGTAAGAAACACACCACTTGAACGTCAAGCTTCTTATTTCGGGCAGCTTATCACTTCCGAGGTTTCTGCCAAAGAGATTAGAAGTTATAGTTTGGGTGGTTATTTTAAGGAGAAGTATTTCCGAATCCGGACGAGACTCGTTGCTGAACGACTGCGTATAAGTTTACAGAGCACACTTTCCGAAGCAGGTTTAGGTTCGTTAATCAGCTTGAGTTTCTTCGTTTGTATTTATTTCATCGCAATGGGTGCAATTGAGGGGCGTGTTACCCCTGGTGATATTGCTATCTTCCTGTTAATGTTTCCGATGTTTTTTGGATATCTCCAAGGGTTGATGGGAAGTATCACCACGGTTTATTCGAATAATATTTATGTAAAATATATCTTCGATCTATTCGATTTGAAAAGTGAGTTGCCTGAAACTGAACATCCGCTTCCGATACCGTATGCTGATAGGGGCAGTGGCAGCCTGTCGCTAGAAAACCTTACGTTCAGATACCCCCATGCCGAAGAGGTTGTCTTAAAAGATATTTCCCTAGTTGTACCTCAAGGCAAGGTGGTTGCGTTGGTAGGACTAAACGGTTCGGGGAAATCTACGTTGATTAAGTTGATCGCCAGGTTGTATGACCCCGATTCGGGGTCGGTCAAGCTGAACGGAGTGGACATCGTTAATTTCAAACTAGAAGAATACCGGAAGCAGATCGGCATCGTATTTCAAGATTTCTACAAGTATAATGTTACCGTTGCAGAAAACATATCCCTTGGCGATATAGGGCGGCAGCGGCATGACGAGGCGGACATCGTATACGCCGCAGAACAAGCTGGAGCACATCAATTCATTGAACAGTTTGGAAGTAAGTACGATACCATGATGGGGCGAGTGTTTGAAGGGGGACGTGAAATCAGTATCGGTCAGTGGCAAAAATTGGCGACGGCGAGGGCATTTTACAGTCCGGCCCAATTCTTTATACTGGATGAGGCGACTAGCGCATTGGACGCCCGGTCTGAACACGACCTTTTCGCCTCTTTAAAAGCAAACTTGGGAAATCGGGGTGCGTTGGTTATCAGTCACCGCTATTCGACAGTTAAGCATGCAGATTATATTTATGTCTTATCCAATGGTGAAATCGTGCAAGAAGGCACTTGTCAGGAATTAACCATGAGGGAGGGAGTTTTTACCTCGATTTTCCAAAATGACGTTTTATTGGATGAAAACGAAATTTAATTCGAAGTTGGCTAACGATATGATAGTGATAGTTTCTACTTGTGAGGATAGCTGGGGCGGGAGTGAGGAACTCTGGTCACGAAGCATTGCGTTTTTCCAATCGAAGGGACTTCAAGTCACGGTGTTTAAGAAGAAAATTCCACAGGAGCACTATCAATTTGATCTTTTGCATGAGCAGGGCGTCCAATTGAAGTCATTGCTGCCTGCCGAGGGTCGGAAGAAGGGCCTCTTCCGTCAGTTCGGTTCTGTTTTTTCTACTAATAAAAGTGCAGATGGCGCGGGGGGCGACAAAAAGCGCCCTTGGTTTTTGCAAGCAGAAGATGTTGACAATTTTGAGGCAGAAATAAAGAACCTACGCCCTCGGTTAGTTATTATTTCTCAAGCAATTAATTTTGACGGGCTAGCCTATGGTCATGTTTGTAATATCTATAACATACCTTATGTTATTGTATGTCATAAAGCAGTTGATTTTTACTGGCCGGAACCTGGTGATCGGCCGGCTATGCGGCGGGTATTTCAAGACGCACGCGCTTGCTATTTTGTCTCAACCCATAATAAAAGGCTCACAGAAGAACAATTCGGATTACGGCTGCCGCACGGGGAAGTTATTTTTAATCCATTAAAAGTTTCGAAGAAGATTCCCTTTCCAGACAGTCACACTACGGGATGGAAGCTGTGTTGTATAGGTAGGTTATTTGTACTGGATAAGGGGCAGGATATGTTACTCCGGGTGCTCAGTAAGCCCAAGTGGAAAAAAAGGCCGCTACATGTCTCATTTGTTGGAAGTGGGCGCGATGAGGTCGGATTGAAAGAAATGGCCAATCTTTTAGAACTAACTAATGTCTCTTTCTTGGGGCAAGTGCAAGATATAGAAGCGGTTTGGAAACACCATCATGCATTAATTCTTCCATCCCGAAGTGAGGGGTTGCCGCTTACCATCGTGGAAGCCATGAAAGTAGGCCGGCCGATAATTACTACTGATGCGGGAGGGAGCGCTGAACTACTAGAAGATGGGGTCAATGGATTTATTGCACAAAGTAATGAAGATTCCATTGATTCGACATTGGAACGGGCCTGGGCACGGCGTGAAGATTGGGAAACGCTAGGCGCTAATGCGTCAAATCATGTTGCTTCTGTGCTTCCGGAGGTTCCCGAAAGGGATTTTGTAGATAATTTATTAACTTTTATATAAACTTAATGTTGATGGAACCATTGGTCACGGTCATAATTCCGACGTATAACAGGCAAGACTCGGTTGTTAAAGCAATTGAAAGTGTGCGGTTGCAGACTTACCGAAATATTCAATTGATTGTAGTTGATGATGGATCTACCGATGACACCCGGGAATTGATAAGCGGGATGGAAGGCCTGGAATATATTTATCAGAAGAACCAAGGGCAGGCGTCGGCCCGCAATTCCGGGCTTGCTCGGGCCAGAGGAACCCTACTTGCATCCTTGGATTCAGATGACCGTTGGGAACCTGAATTTTTGGAGAAATGCGTAAACGTACTGGCAAACAATGATTTTGATTTCGTTTTTGCAAATTGGTTCCAAGCATCTCCGGATGGCCAATGGGAAGATTTTTTTGTTAAAGACCCCTTTTTGCAACCGTATATAAAGCGGAATTCCGTTCCATGGATTGAATTGGATAGCCATGAGTTAAGAGATTTATACCTGCAAGCTTGTCCGTCGCCCTCTTCTTCCCTCGTGATGCGCAGATCTGCCATTGTGTCGGGCTGGAATAAAAAACTCAATATTGGAGATGATTGGTGTCTTTACTTGGATATGATCTTGTCTAGGCCATGCAGGGCGGCCTTTACTATGGAGAAACTCTGGTATAAAGGCATTGATGGGAAAAACATTTACGACGGCCGTAAGCGTAATGAGATAGTCAAGCTGCTCCTCATTGAGGATACGAAAGAAATCATGAATATATACGGTGAGAGGTTGACCGCCGAAGAAATGGATTTATTGCAAAAGCGGTATATGGCCGGGTTGGTTGAAATGGCCAAGCACGTCGTGGTGAGGGAGCGGAATCTGACCGATGCCTGGAAACTGTTCAAGCAATCTTTTTCCATCGATACAAAGCACACCCTGACTGCTACATACAGGCTGGCATTGTATGCTTTTGGTAACCGGTATCGGTCGTTGGTGGACTCGTTGCGTTCGCATAAGTGAGGCAAATAACGTATGTAAAGGGATGACGAAGTTATATGTTCTATTCCGTTCAGTCCGGGCCTATGATTGGTGGGATTACAAAATTGCTGGAATACTAGCCGTTGCATACGCAACAAGTATGTTGTCAGATACACCCCTCTACCAGGTTGCTCCCGATTTCATTTTCCTGTTGGTTGCGCTGGCTATAGGAGCGGTATACGTCAGCGTTATCAATGACATTACCGACATCCAAGAAGACTTGGCGATAGGTAAGCGGAACCACATGGCACGTATCTCTCCAAAGTACCGATGGTTGATTCCTACTTTGTGTTTAGCGGTCGGTGGCTTTTTCTCCTATGTTCTGTGGCCGGATAAACTATCGTTAGTACTTTATTTATCGGCTTGGGTTGTGTTTAGCTTGTATTCTATACCACCATTCCGTTTCAAAAACCGAGGTGTATTGGGGGTGTTGGCAGATGCGTGTGGAGCCCATTTGTTTCCCACACTTTTTGTCGTTTCTCGGATCAGTTTCGTCACCGACCAACCAATCGCTATGGTATGGTTTATCAGTGTCGGGATTTGGGCGTTTACTTTTGGCCTTCGCGGCATCTTGTGGCATCAATTTATAGACAAGGCCAACGATCTTCAAACAAATACCACCACGTTAGCAAGCAAAGTGGATGTGCGCCAATTTCGCCCGGTGGCAGCAGCGATCATGACCATTGAGATGGCCGCTTTTTTGGTCATGTTGATATATATATCCGAGCCGGTTTTGTTCCTCCTTTTTCCCGTATATTTTGTGTTGGTAGGTATACGATTCAAAAAGTATAACCAACTTCCAATTTCGATAATCGCTCCGCAGGACAGGCCGTGGCAGATGATGATGCTCGACTTTTATCAATGTTTCCTGCCTATGGGCTTATTGGTTTCGGCCGCGTGTGTGCAACCGTGGGCATGGGTTGTGCTGGTCATACATATGACGTTATTTCATAAAATTATTTTCATCATGATGCGAGATTTTGCCACAGTGTTTAGATGGGGGTGCTCAAAATTCGTGCTTGCCATAAAAAGTATGATATAACCTGCGCAAGGGATATTACGCGGTTTTAACAATGCACGGCGGTATTTGTGCGGTAACATTAAACTCTGAAACAAAATTACTTTACCGTAGATGATTGTTTTGGCTTGAATATTGTTTATAACGAAAAACATTTTACATAATAAATACTGTTTTTCGTATGAGTATGAGGACTATGGTTGTTTTCCTGTCGGTTTTTTACCTTTTTTTCCACGTTGTTTCCTGCGACAAAAGAGATGAGCTTACGTATGTTGGTGAGGAGCCGACCGAGGTGGTGAATGAGGAAGATAGCCCGAAAGAGGAGGAAGGTAATAATGAAGAGGAGGAAAATCCGGGAGAGCAGGAAGACCCTGCGGAAGAACAAGACCCTGTAGAAGAGCAACCGCAAGAAGATCCGAATTTTAATTACGGCGATGAATACAAAGTAGGTAATGGTTTCCATGTACCCTTTGCTTTGGGAGAAACCCCGTCGCCTTACGGGTATTATATGTTCTTTCCGGAATCCTATAAGCATATCAATAACACGTACCCGGTTTTGATTTTTCTCCATGGCTCCGGCGAGAGGGGAAATAGCCAAACCAACAAATCAGAATTGACTAAAGTGTTTAAGCATGGCCCGGGCAAACTAATTAACAACAAAACGTGGTCTCCCAAAGAAGAGATGTTGGTCGTATCGGCACAAACAACTGTAAATAGGTGGGACAGCGAGGCTTTAAAGCGCTTTATTGATTACCTCGTAGATACTTACCGTATAGACAAGAAGCGGATTTATCTGACTGGGCTGAGTTTGGGCGGTTCAGGCACGTATGACTATCTGGGGAAGTATGGCAATAACTCGAATATCGCTGCTGCAGTGGCGATTTGCGGTCGCAATAATTCTAGTAATCAAGCCTATGTAGCGAATGTTTCAAAAGTTCCGCTGTGGATTTTTCATGGTGAAGCGGATCCACAAGTGGATGTGTCTTATGCCATTAAAATAAACAAGGCATTTGAGTCTGTTGGTAATATTAAAGTAAAGCCGAAGGTTACACTCTACCCTAATGTCGGGCACGATAGCTGGACGATGACTTATGATGGATCGGGTCAGGGTAAAGAAAATTCCGATTACGATGCTTTTAACCAGGATATTTATTCTTGGATGCTCCAGTATAAGTTGCCGTAGCTGAACTCCAGCTTACCCAGATTCAGTTTAATGGCCATCTCCCAAAAGGAGGCTATGCTTACAAACCGTTCGTTAAAGGGGCTTTCGATAAGAGCTCGTGCGTTGTCGGAAAGCTGGGTGTCGCCATTGATCAACCAGAGAAAGGCGTGGGTGTCCAGCAGGTACTGCATTACATGTAGTCTTTAAAATCGTCAAGCGGCTCGTTGAAATCGGCGCTCATCTTGATTTTTCCCTTGGCACTGCCGAATTTCGCAGGTTTGCTAACAATAGGCTTGGACTTGTTCAGAAGGAAGTCTACAAAATCATTCACCTCCTTTTTCAAATCAGGTGGTAATGATTCATATTTAGTATGTAATTGTCAACTGTCCCATAAATGCAAATATACGTGACAGACTTGTAACTTCAAACGGGATTAGTGCACACCGGCCATTTCCACATCTCCTCCTAGGTTGATAGCCCCTAACCCCATTGGAGCGGAGGCCCGTTGCTTTCAAAGGTGACGGGTTTCTCTTTTTTAGCCGTCGTTGGTCACCGTATTGTCTATTTAACACATCTTAACAAATTAATTGTAACAAAACGGGGCCGGCATGCGTTATACAAGTTCATAATTAGGTTTATAATTGGTTAGTTTNAGCCGTCGTTGGTCACCGTATTGTCTATTTAACACATCTTAACAAATTAATTGTAACAAAACGGGGCCGGCATGCGTTATACAAGTTCATAATTAGGTTTATAATTGGTTAGTTTTGAAAGCCCCGATCCTCCCCGTTTCGGGGCTTTCTATTTCTTTGCCCGTCTATACACCCGCCTGCCCATGCGGTTTTTATCGATACCGATCGGCATATCCCCTTGCTTATTGATTTCACGGATGGAACTAGCGATAAACACGGGTTTGATGTGGCCGTCGAAGTGCGCGATGCACTTGCGGTATAACTCCAAGCCGGTTTTGGGTGAATCCAGATAGCCTTCCGCCAAAAGTGAAAGCAGGTACTCCTGCACATCGATTGCGTCGGCCTTACTGCGCGGCGACAAACATTCGTTTTCAGCCAGTTCGGTAAAGTTCAGGTAGGCCTTCCATTTCCCATTGGGTTGCTTGATGTAGATGTCGAATGTGCGCGGTTTCCGTGGGGTAGCGGTCACGATTAGGCATAGGTCATACGAACGACGCGGGAAACTACTTTCCATAATCTCGGGCAGCTCGCAGTCGAAGATGTGCAGGAGGTAATTGGTATCTTTTGGTTTGTACCGCTTGCTATGCGTAGGGTCTTCGATGTCTTTTACATACCGCGGTTCAAAACCGAGCAGGAAGGCCAAATCCCTGTCAGAAAAGCCATGTTTAATCCGCTGCTTGCGGACTTTGTAGCATTTATCGAAATCAATGGCCGTTACGCTGAAGTAAAATGCCGATTGGTTCGGTAATAAAACCGGGTTTTCCATATCCGAGGAGCATCGAATGCCTAAGGGGCAGCGTTAATTAACGGGTAGCACCATGCGGCACCGAGATGATTGGAGCCCCCAATACGGCTTCCATCTTGGCAAGCGTTTTCAGCGTGATGTTATGCGTGCCTTTCAGCCACTTGTTAATCTCCGAAGGCTTCTTCTGTAATTTTTCGGCCAAATCCTTCTGGGTGTATCCCTTTTGAAGCAGTAGTTCGTTAATGCGGACTACGATATCTGCATATTGCCGAACGAAAATCCGGGTTTCTTCCGGAGTCTCCGCCAATATTTCCTGTGCTACTTTGCTTCTCATACCTATAATATTATCTCGTCATCCCCATTGTAATAAACCAATCGTCTGTCGCGTTCGTCAATAACGATTTCTCCATCCTGTAGTGCTTGTTCTATTTTCCGTGCAAATTGGCAGGCCTCAATCCATTTGAGACACAAACCCTTATTCGGTAGGCCGACAACATCACAGGGATTCGTTTAGTTATCTTTTCTTTTCCAGTAGCCGCACATACCGGTCGGTTAAAGCTAAATGGTCAATGAATTACCGGCAATAATAAGCTAAAATTTTTATCTTTGTGCATGACCGATGCAAAAGAACCTAAAATAGGGAAATTCATAGACCCTTTAACTGACTGGGGGTTTCGCCATCTTTTCGGACAGGGGCCCAACAAGGAGATACTGATTGAATTCCTCAACGACCTCTTCCAGGGCGAAAAGCACATTGCAGAACTCGAATACGCACCCAACGAACACGATGGCGATGGCGATGAGGACAAGCGCGTCGTTTTCGACCTGCATTGCCGTGGCGATAATGGCGAGTATTTCATTGTAGAAATGCAGCGCATCCGGCAGGATTTCTTTAAAGACAGGGCACTGTATTACGTATCGCGGCTCATCTGGATATTGCGGAGCAAGCTGACCCCCAGCGACTGCCTACTAAT
>NZ_JAMXAY010000051.1 GCF_025460835.1 Parapedobacter soli
CTGAACGCCCCTGAAACTAAAACCAATGCTGGTGGTGGTTTCATTTGAAAATGATTTTATTTGCTCCATCTGTAATCTTACCCTAGCTAACGTACCACTTTCAACCAAATAGGTAACGACTTCCCGAGACATTACCGCAGAAGAACTGAGAGCAAACGCGTGGTCAAAAAAGTAGCATGAAACTAAAAGAAATCATCGAACGCCATCATTGGCGTAAGCAGTTGAAGCCTTCCTTGCAAAAGCGCTACCCAATCAGTGAGTTGGCGCTATTTGGATCGGTGGCAAGTGATGAACATGCTGAAGCCAGCGATATCGGTATTCTGGTGGACTTTAACGGCTCAATTGGTATCGGATTTTTTTAAACTTGCAAACGAACTGGAAGATGAATTTCAGACCAAGGTAGACGTTGTATCCAGGAAAGGAATAAAACCCCATTACCTTCCTTACATCGAGCGTAATTTGATTCAGATATGAGCAAGCGGGAAATGCCTGCAAGCAGGAAGTACTTACCTGACGTATTAACAGCTATTGGATTGAATACCTAGTTTAACCAATTTTTTCCGTACTTTCGTTATATGAACGAGGACGTCTTTTTTTGGGTTGAAGAAGTTCCCAAGGGCGGCTATACGGCCAAGGCATTGGGGGGAGTCTATTTTCACTCAGGCTGAGACACTCGAAGAATTGCGAGAGGAAGTAAAGGACGCTGTTACATGCCATTTTGACGAGGACAGGTTGCCCAAGATTATTCGTCTACATCTTGTCAGAGAAGAGCCGCTGACGCTTTAACCATGGGTTCAAAAAGATGTTAACGGCGACGGACTGGTTAAGGCTCTTGTTAAACAAGGATACAGAGAAGAACTTATTAAGCTGATGAAGCTTTGAAATACTGGAAACGGCTTCACGATACTCAACATAAACCAATATACCCGCTTTTCCTTATCTTTGTTGCCCCCGGTGATACAATCCACGTCTCGCTCGGTTTCTTAAAAGTCCGTAGTACATGAAATTCAAGCTCACATCCGAATATACGCCCACGGGCGACCAGCCCGAGGCCATCCGCCAATTGGTCGACGGTGTCAACGCCGGTGAGACGTACCAGACACTACTCGGGGTAACCGGGTCGGGTAAAACCTTTACCGTGGCCAATGTTATCCAGCAGACCCAGCGGCCTACATTGATATTGAGCCACAATAAAACACTGGCGGCACAGCTCTATGGTGAGTTCAAGCAGTTTTTTCCGGAGAATGCGGTAAACTACTTCGTTTCCTACTACGACTATTATCAGCCTGAGGCGTACATCGCTTCATCCAACACGTACATCGAGAAGGACCTCGCCATCAACGATGAAATCGAAAAACTCCGCCTCCGCACCACATCGGCCTTGATGTCTGGCCGGCGCGATGTTATCGTGGTCTCGTCTGTATCGTGCATCTATGGTATGGGTAATCCCGAAGATTTTTCGCGCTCGGTTTTCCGGTTTGCCGTGGGTACCGTCATCAGCCGCAATGCTTTCCTGCACCGATTGGTTGAGATATTGTATGCCCGTACTACCACAGATTTCAAACGGGGTACTTTCCGCGTGAAAGGAGATACCGTCGATATTTTCCCGGCTTACATGGATGAAGCCTATCGTATCTCTTTTTTTGGTGATGAAATAGACGAGCTCAGTGTCATCGACCCCATCAGTGGTAAAACGCTCGAAAAGATGGAAGACATGGCCTTGTTTCCAGCCAATCTATTCGTTACGCCGAAGGAAAAGTTTACTCAATCGCTATGGGCGATAGGCGAAGAGCTGGAATTACGCAAAGAACAGCTATTGCTCGATGGCAAACCGTTGGAAGCGAAGCGGCTCGAAGAGCGGGTCAACTACGACCTGGAGATGATGCGTGAGTTGGGCTATTGCAGTGGCATTGAGAATTATTCACGCTTCTTCGATGGGAGGGACCCTGGTATGCGGCCGTTCTGCCTCCTTGATTACTTTCCCGACGACTACCTGACGGTGATCGACGAAAGCCACGTCACAATCCCCCAGCTACGGGCCATGTACGGCGGCGACCGCTCGCGGAAACTGTCATTGGTGGAATACGGATTCCGCCTGCCGGCGGCTTTGGATAACAGGCCGCTTAATTTCCCGGAGTTCGAGTCGCTCGTAGGTCAAACCATTTACGTAAGTGCGACCCCGGGTGACTATGAGCTGCAGCAAACCGAAGGTGTAGTGGTGGAGCAGGTCATCCGGCCCACGGGGTTACTCGACCCGATGGTTGAGGTGCGGCCCGTAATCAATCAGGTAGATGACCTGTTGGATGAGGTGGACCGCGTGGCCAAAGAGGGGGGAAGGATACTCGTAACCACGCTTACCAAGCGCATGGCCGAGGAACTCACCAAGTACATGACCAAGCTGGGTATCCGCGTTCGGTATATCCATTCGGAAATCAAGACGCTGGACCGCGTGGAAATCTTACGTGGATTGCGGCTGGGCGAATTTGATGTGCTGGTGGGTATTAACCTGCTAAGGGAGGGGCTTGACCTGCCGGAGGTGACGCTGGTAGCCATTTTGGATGCCGATAAAGAAGGATTCCTGCGGTCGGAACGATCGCTTATCCAAACCATCGGCCGCGCAGCCCGTAACGATAAGGGCCGCGTAATCATGTATGCGGATACCATAACCCAGAGCATGCGGATAACGATCGACGAGACAAACCGGCGTAGGGATAAGCAGATCCGATACAATGAAGAGCATGGCATCACACCCCGTACGGTGGGCAAATCCCGCGAAGCGATCTTGGAACAGACATCGGTGGCGGATTTCAAAGGTGGAGACGCCAAGATTTACGTGGAGCCCGGGCCCACAAGCAGCATCGCTGCCGACCCGCTGGTACAGTATATGAGTAAGCCGCAGCTGCAGCAGGCTATCGATAAAGTGCGTAAAGATATGAACAAAGCAGCCAAAGAAATGGATTTCCTGCAAGCGGCGAAACTGCGGGACGAGCTGTTCGCACTCGAGAAAACATTTGAAGAGCTGTTTGGCGAATAGGTAGCGGTCAGTTAAACCGCTCCGGGTAGCTCTCCTTTGTTCAACTCACCGTTTACCGTGCGCCAGATACCTAGCGGATTGGCATTTTTGAGTTCGTCCGGCAGCATCTCGTCCGGCCAGTTCTGGTAGCTGATCGGCCGTGCAAAACGCTTGATGGCATCCGGCCCAACCGACGTGAACCGGCTATCCGTAGATGCAGGGTACGGCCCACCGTGCTGCATAGCTCCGCAGACTTCCACGCCCGTTGGGAAGCCGTTGAGCAGCAAGCGGCCGCATTTTTCTGTCAGTGCCGCTACCAATTCCGTATGTTGGCCCAGCTCCGAAGGTTCTGCCAAAACGGTGGTGGTAAGCTGCCCCTCCAGCTGATTGGCTATGGCCAATGCTTCTGACGGGCTTTCGTAGGTAACCACAAGCCCGAAAGGGCCGAACACTTCTTCACCTAGTTTGGGGTTTGCGAGGAACCGCTGCGCTGAAACAGTGGCTACCGTAGCATTGCCGTGGGTTTCGGGGCTGTCTTCGTTCACGGCTACCAATACATCAACCCCCGCTTGGCCCAGCAAGTCGGCCTTGTTTTTATGATAAGATGCGGCAATGCCAGGATGCAGCATCCGGGAGGGGGCAATCTGGCTGATCTGGGCCGCTAACGTGTCGAGAAAACGGGGTAGGTCGCTGGTGTTGGGCGCCACAAAAATACCGGGGTTTGTGCAGAATTGGCCTACACCTAACGTGAGTGAACCCGCGTATTGCGTGGCCACCTCTTCGGCGGACGCCGCTAGCCGCCCGGGAAGTAGAAAAACCGGGTTTACACTACCCATTTCGGCAAATACGGGAATCGGGTCGGGGCGCTGGCTGGCCAGGTCGAATAAGGCCCTGCCGCCATAAAGCGATCCGGTAAAGCCGACCGCTTTGACCAGGGGGTGTTTTACCAGGTACTGCCCTCCGGTAGCCCCATCCGTGGCAATGGCAGCAAATATGCCGTTGGGCAGGCCCGCCTTTGCCGCGGCCCGTCCAATGGCGCTGGCCATAATGGCCGAGGTCTTGGGGTGGCCCGAATGGCTTTTGAAAATCACCGAACACCCCGCGGCGATAGCCGACGCCGTATCGCCGCCAGCGGTAGAGAATGCAAACGGGAAATTGCTCGCCCCAAACACCACCACCACACCCAGTCCGGTGTAGGTTTTGCGGATATCCGGCCTGGGGGGCGTGCGGCCGGGAATAGCAGTGTCGATCTGTACCGGCAGCACATTGCTGTTTAACAGCGCATCGGCATAGATGCGCCATTGGTTTACCGTGCGTGCTTTCTCGCCGGTAAGCCGGCCCTCGCCGAGGCTCGTTTCCGATTGCGCGGCATCAATCAATTCTGTGCCGAGCGACTCGATTTCGTCGGCAACCAGATACATAAATGCCGCCCTTTCCTTGAGGGTTAGCTTCTTGAAACGTAAGAATGCTTCCTGTGCCCGTATGATATATGGGTCTATTTCCTGAATGGGGATGTTTTCGCTCATGACACTTGTTCCATTGTTGATCTGAGCGGTAAATTTAAGCAATCTGACAATACCGGACGAGTGGCAATGGCATCTTTGCTGATTTTTTGTGCGGCGGCGAGCTTTTTGGCCCTCAGCGGTTAGTGATGGGTAATAATTGGACACTTTGTTTACTGGTGTGAACAATGGCAGGGCTTCCCACAGTGTTTGCTTCGCTTTATTCCCGTGATAGAATTGTTGAAACATATCGTGCTGCGAGTAGCATTGAGACTGGAATTCCCGTTACGTTGAGAAAGTACAGTGAAAAGCTGGCAGGTTAATTGAAGGAAATTGGTTGTCGGACAGCACCTGCCTTTTGATATAATGACAAACTATATGGCGATTTTTGATGGAAAAACAATTGTTTTGGGAGCTCCTCAGCGGTTTAATTGGGACAGTGTTATTGAAGCTGAATTAGAAAACCTCGGTTTTAATACAATCAATATTTCGTTCTATGGCGATAAATTTAAATATAAAGACAGGTTCCAGCGGCTGCAAAGCTTTTTTTTCCGGGAGATATTAGGCGACCGGTCTTATAAAACCAAGTTGAAGTTTGAGGCGAGCCGGGATAGGCTGGAGGAGAAATTGGATGCGTTATCCGTGGCAGACTATGCATTGATTATACGACCGGATGTTTACCCGATAGAATTCATAAAGCGGTTGCGGACAAAGGTGAAAAAATTGATCGGCTACCAGTGGGACGGGTTGGACCGTTTTCCGGATGTGTATGATTACATCGGTTTGTTTGACCGGTTCTTTGTTTTTGATGGCAATGACCTCACTGTCCCGCTGGTGCTGCCCATCACCAACTATGCACCGGTGGCATTATGTAGGAACCTGCATGACGAGGCGTTACAGTCAGATGTGTATTACTCCGGAAGTTACGAAAAACAACGGATAGACGAATTGGGGCACATTATCCAAGATTGCAGGTCGCTCGGTTTAAAAGTGAAGTATCGCCTACATTACAAGAAAACAATCGATTTGCCATACGGACTGAAAACGACGACGAAGTCGGTGGCTTATGATGAGAACGTGCGGTACGCATATAACACCAAAGTCATCCTTGATTTACGGAATCCGGTCCATGACGGTCTGTCTTTCCGGTTTTTTGAGGCACTCTTGTTTGACAAGAAGGTAATCACCGACAACCCCCGCGCTATGGAATATGACTTCTACCATCCCGACAATATTTTTATTCGGAATAATAGCGGGGTTGATGAGCTCTATGAGTTTATTGAGAAGCCCTATCGGCCGTTGCCCATGGCGGTGAAGGAGAAATACAGCTTCAGGAATTGGTTGCACTATGCGCTAGACGAAGGAGAATATACGAGCTTGTCCATCCCCCAGCATGGATAGTGATCGAGTTGACTTGTTTTTGATTTACTACCCTTATGCGTGCCAATAAAATCTCCAGATGGATAGATGGCAGAAATCGCTCATTGAGCCTTTTCATTACCCGCAAATACTACAAAAATAAGGAACAGGGAAAGCCGATACCGTTGTTGAAGCCCTCGTTTTTGATAGCGATAGCCCAGCGTTTTCTTTTGATAGCTATCAGCCTGTTTCGGTTTAACAAGGCGCTTTTCGCCGGGTACAAGTGGCTGTCCTTCCGCAAATTTTGTCGCCGGCTGCTTGGTTTGGCCAAGTTCGAAATACCCGGTTTATTGCCACCCCCCGAATCGTTTGCTCCGCTTTCGTTCCCGGCGTCCGAACATCCCGAAGTGAGTATCGTAATTTGCGTTCATAACCACATTCGCTTTACTTACAACTGCTTGTTGTCGATATTGAACAATACGCGAGGCGTCAGTTATGAGGTCATTATTGTCAATGACTGTTCAACGGACGATACCGCTATGGTACTCGCTGAGATGGATAATATCGTCGTTATTGACAACGATAGGAACATCGGATTTCTTAAGTCGTGTAATAAGGCGCTACCTTATTGCCGGGGAACGTATGTCTGTTTTCTGAATAATGACACACAGGTGTTATCCGGTTGGCTAGCGAATTTAATTGCTCCTTTCCAGCAGGTCGAAAAGGTTGGACTGGTTGGCGCGAAACTGGTTTATCCCTATGGCCTGCTTCAGGAGGCGGGTGGGATTGTCGATTTCAGGGGTGAGCCGGCGAATTATGGTAAGTTTGACGACACTGAAAACGTGCTTTATAACTATCTCCGGGAAACGGACTACTGTTCGGGGGCTTGCCTCCTGGTATTGAAGGCCGATCTTATCACATTGGATGGGTTTGACGAAGCTTTTTCCCCCGCTTATTATGAGGATACTGATTTGGCTTTCCGCATTAGATACCGGTTGAATAAAAAGGTTTATTACCAACCGCTATCCCAGGTGGTGCACTTCGAGGGTGTGAGTTCTGGCAAGATTTCCGATGGGGCAAATGTAAAGAGCTATCAGTTTGTCAATGCCGGGAAATTCCGGGCTAGGTGGGCTGATGTTTTTCGGTCATTCCCACAGACCACTGATGCGGAGGCTGTCGCACGGAAATTCACCCATCACCGGAGATGTATCTTGATTGTCGAGCCATTGTTGCCGACATTTGATCAGGATTCGGGCTCTCGCCGGATGTTTGAATTGATTAAGCTTTTTCTACAATTAGATTGGAATGTCATATTTTCCCCGGAAAGGAAAACCCAAGAGGAACCCTATTACTCGCTTCTCGTCAACATGGGGGTGTGGGTGCTTAATAAGCCTGTTTTTCAGAAGTCGTCAAAAAGCGTCATACGGCAGGTGATTCCTTGGATTGATGTGGCGTGGATAAGTAGGCCCCGGATGAACCGGCGGTACGGGCGATTTATAAAAAAGAAAGGTATCTATTGGATAAACGACACGGTCGACATCCATTTCCTACGTGATGAGAGGGCCCTTGAAATAGGAAGGATAGCCCCGCGTAAGGCGAAAAAAGTGAAGCGGCAAAAGCGGATGGAGCTATCATTGCTGCGTGAGGCTGATACGGTTATTGCCATTACAGGCTTGGAGGCCAAACGTTTAAATAGCTATGGGATTAACAACGTCGCCGTCGTTCCGAATATACACCGTCCGGTGAAGATGGAGTTGCCGGGTTTTGAGGAGCGGCAAGGGCTTTGTTTTATAGGCGGATTTCGCCATTTGCCAAATGTAGACGCGGCGAGTTGGCTGGTCAACGATATAATGCCGCTGGTCTGGCAGAAACTGCCCACCGTAGTAGTCTACTTATTGGGGAGCCTCCCCACCCAAGAGGTGCTCGACCTACGGTCTGATAGGGTGCATGTTCCGGGTTATATCCCTGATGTATCGCCATATTTTTTGTCTAGTCGGGTTTTCGTTGCGCCGTTGCGTTTCGGTGCAGGGATGAAAGGTAAAATCGGCCAGAGTTTTGAATTTGGGTTGCCGGTAGTGACTACCGATATCGGGGCGGAGGGCATGGGGCTCGTCGACCGGAAGCATTACTTACGAGCAAACACGGCAGACGAATTTGCAGAAGCTATTTTGGAGTTATATCACGACAACCAACTGTGGGCTGACCTTTCGCAGGGTGCGCTTGCTGCGCTGGAACCTTATTCTGTTGAGCAGGTAGGGGAGAAACTAAAAGACATCTTGAGTCGAGTGCACTAGGTGAACAGTACACTAGGTGAACTTGAAATAGAGATAAACAGCCAGCGCAAGCATGCGTTCCTGTGGCGTTCCATTTCGCAGCAGGTGTTTTGCAGCACGCTTAAAATCCTGTTTATGTGCCGCCAAGGATGCCGAGAGTAGCGCGTAACGATAGTAGCGTATAATGTTGATCCATTTATCGCGTGCGAACGGTTCGTCTGCCGTTGTCGAACTCAAGCCCCCGGTGGAATAGACTGCAATGACCTGCGTTGTATATGTGATTTTATAGCGGGCGAAGCAACGTAAGTTGAGATCGTAGTCGGCGAGAACAGGATAGGTCAAATTATAACGTTCACCGCGTTCAAATATCTGCTTGTTATACAGAATCGATTGTTGGCAAAGGTTTTTCTGAAAAAGTAAGGCCAGATGGGTTTCACCCATGTAGATTTCACCGTCCTTTATCCAGTGGCTATCGCCGGCCATGATCACGTTGCCATAAACCAGATCGGCGGAGGGGGTGCTGGCTAAAAAGGTGTGGAGCATCGCTAGGGTGTCGTCAGCGTATAGCCGGTCGTCGCTGCCAAGGAATAACACCCACTGGCCCGACAGCCGGCCGATAGCACGGTTCATGGCATCGTAAACGCCGCAATCTTTTTCTGAAAAAAGCCGTAAGCGGGAATCGGCAAACTTGCGAATCAAATCGCATGTACCGTCCGTTGATTGCCCGTCCTGTACAATTATTTCAAAATCGGTGAACGATTGGTCAAGGACGCTCGTTAGGCAGGAATTGATGGTGCTTGCGGATTGATAAGTGGGGATTACAATGGAAAAGAACGGTTTAATCATCTGATGGATAACTTTCTTTTGATACGTTTAAATAAAACCAACATACATTTCTCTATTACTTCTATAAGTAATGCATGAGTACAAAGGAAGCGAATTTTATTTTGGGATTGCGATTGACGATTTGCTGATATTGGAGTGACTTTTGCGGCCCCTCTTCTACCTATGGTTAAATGAAATGATTTTATGCTGAATAAGTCTCCGTCAAACGGTAACAAGAAAATGTCAGTGCTTGTGGGCATTTACTCCCTTGATCATGTTGGTGGTGCAGAGACGTATACCTGTGACCTGATTAAACAATTGAGGTCCAGGGACGAAATCGAGGTGGAGTTCTTCGCTATTAAACAAGGCCGATTATGCGATTACCTAAGAGATGACCTGGGTGTTCCATTTATGCGTAAGGAAAAATACGACCTGATTCTCGTTACGCACAATGTTACTGTGGAGGCGCTGTATGGGAAAGGACCCATTGTGCAGATCTGCCATGGTGCTATTATGGGATTGGAATTCCCGTCGGTCTATGCCGATTTCCACGTGGGGATATCAAAAGAAGTCTGCGATAGCCTCGAAAGGAAGGGATTTGACAGTGTGTTGGTGCTTAATGGGCTCGACCTGCAGCAGAAGCGGCCCGAAAGGCCGCTTAATCCGCAATTGAAAAAAGTGCTGTCGCTCTGCCAAAGCGAAGAGGCCAATAGCTTATTGCGCGACGTGTGCCGCCGGCTTGGCGTCGGCTTTACCGCATTCAACAAACATAAAAATCCTACATTCCATATCGAGCGGGAAATCAATGATGCCGATTTGGTGGTAGGTATCGGCCGTTCGGTGTATGACGCCATGGCTTGTGGGCGGCCGTGCATTGTTTTCGACAGCCGCGATTACAATGGCAATAAAGGCGACGGATACCTGCACCCGCATTTATTCAACGTGTTTGTGGAAGCAAATTGTTCCGGCCGCTACCGCAACCGACATTTTTCGGAAGATGAGCTGATCGTGGAGTTTACAAAATACCGGCCCGGCGACGGGGAGCGCCTCCGGGCAATCGCCGAAGAGCAACTGGATGTTGCCAAGACTACCGACGCATTACTGAGTACCCTAAGCCTGATATCTGCGAAAACGAGAAGGAAGAAAAGATACCGCATTTTCAAAGCGCGGTTCCGGCGCCTCCGCAAAGCGTTTAAACGGCAGTTGAAACGGGCTATTGGGGTCAATCCATCCTAACGCCCATGATGGGGTGCCGCATGGAAATCGTTTTTGTTGACGCGATTCTAGTTGCATATCAAAGCAACTTTATCTAAGTTTGACCGTTTAACGGGAGGGTATGGATATCGACTTTGTGATTACCTGGGTTGACATGAATGACCCGAAATGGCAGCGAGATTTTGCGGCCTATTCGGGTAAGATAAACAACAAGAAGAATGAAGTAACCGAGGCACGCTTTAGGGACCATGGGCTACTGCGGTATTGGTTCCGTGGTGTGGAGAAATTTGCCCCATGGGTACGAAACATCCATTTCGTTACCTGCGGCCAACAACCCGAATGGCTGGATACCAGTCACCCGAAACTGCGGATGGTCGATCACAAAGACTATATTCCGAAACAATTTTTACCATGCTTTAATTCGAGCTTGATTGAGATTTACCTGCATCACATTCCCGGATTAGCAGAGCATTTCGTTTATTTCAATGATGATTTTTTCATCATCAACGACTTGCCGGAAACGCGTTTTTTTGTCGATGGCGTCCCTAATGATATCGCCGCCTTTCGAATGAACCTTGGTTTTTCGCTATGGAGCAAGTGTTTGAAAAACAACATTGAAATCATCAACCGACGATTTGATAAAAAGCAGGTGATGGCTCGCGATCACGATAAATGGTTCCATGAAAGCTACGGCAAGAAGGCACGGTTGACCCGTCTGTTGAAGTCTTATGGGAAGTTTGTAACCCTGCGCACACCCCATAATGCGCAGCCGTATACCAAGACTACCTTTGAGGAAGTATGGGATTATGCCGGTAAAGAGTTGACGGCGATGTCATCGCACCGCTTCCGGAGTCCCGAAGATTATACGCAGGAGCTTTTCCGTACATGGCAGATATGCAGATCCAATTTCAACCCGTATAATACCTACCAGGACACGAAAATGTTCCCGCTCGTTTTCAGGGCACCTAAAGCCATCAAGGCCATACGCGAACAATCCTATAAACTGGTCTGCGTAAACGATAGCGAGCACATCATCAATTACGACAAGACCATGCAGGGCGTAGATGATGCTTTTGCAAGTATTTTGGGAAAGCCATCGAGTTTCGAACGTTATTGATTATCATTTGCTTATGGTTGCTGATAACCCTTTGATTTCGGTGATTATCCCGGTTTACAACGGTGAGAAATACATCAGACTTTGTTTAGAAGATATGGAAAGCCAGTCGTATGAGAATTTAGAAATTATCGTTGTAAACGATGGTTCGACCGATCGATCGGCTGAGCTTATTGCGCAATACCCTGTCAAAGCGATCCACCTCCCGGAGAACCGCGGGTTGTCGGCGGCACGGAATAGCGGAATGGACGCTGCAACGGGAACATACGTCCATTTTATGGATGTGGATGACTCGATTAACCCCGATTTCTACCGGGAAATGGCGGCTGCGGTTAGTGAAACCGATGCAGACATAGCCTGTAGTGGGATGATAAATGAGATAAAGCCGCACCGGACCATGTTATTCGAGAAACAACGGGTATTGACAACCGTTCAGGAAAAATTGAAAGCAACGAACGTAGGTAAGTGGGGCTACGTATGGAGGTACCTGTTTCGTGCTGACTTTTTAAAGCAACACGGTTTGCGCTTTGAAGAGGGGCGGTTGATCGAGGACCTGCCTTTTTCGTTGCCGGCAGTTTTTTTTGCCAAAAGCGTGGTGGTTGTGCCGGGTGCCGTTTATACCTACCGCCTACAGGAGAACTCCATCATGACAAAAAAAGACAAGGCACATAGGCAACGGAGGCGGCGCGATATCCAGTATGTCAAGTCATTCAGACAGAAATTCGCTCGCCAGCACCGGATTAGGATACCGGGTGTGCCGACGGGGAGAATATCCTATCTGTACGTCAAATGGCTCACCTAACCCTTTATTTTTCGTAGGTAGATTTTTTGGGAAAAACCGATTGTAGGAATGGTTTGATGCGCCTGCGGTCACTATCCGAAACATATTGGTTGTCGTTCAAGCAGAATAGCTGTGGTTGGAAGTGCAGGAGGCGTTTCCTATAATCCGGTTTGTTGAGGTCGATTGTAAGTGATTCTTTCCGGGTAACGTGCTTGAGATGCCCACGTCCGATTGCCAATCCGTAATAAAGGTAAATCACCCTTAGGATGTCGTCTTCGTGGCGCACATGGTGTGACATAACTGTCTCTATTTCCTTGTCGAAGACGTCTTCTACCGCGGTCTGGTAATCGCTTTTCCGATAGGCGTCGATATTATGGTGGGGCACACCCGGATAATACTTGCCAAATTTCTCCTCAACTAAACGTGATGCATTGGCCACGGTGTTCCTATAATTAGAAAGTGGCTTATTGATAAGCCGCTTCCAGCGGTACCGCCACTTGCCCAGGGGTTTCCGCTGCAACCGGACAATCGGGTAGCCATCTTTGCCGAAAAAGAACGCCGGTGTAACGTCAGCGTTGAAAAACATATCATCGTTGGCAAATAAAAAATACTCTGATAGGCCCGGTATCCGATATAGGAAATGCTCGATGACAATCGAGTTAAAGCAGGGCAGCGCTTCTGGCGGCATGATGTCCGCATGGTCTACAATGTGTATGCGCGGGTCATCCGTATTCAGCCACTCCGGCCGCTGATTGTCTGTTACGATAAAAATACGCTGTATCCATGGCGCATGCTTTTCTACCGACCGCAACGCATACCTCAATTCGTCATTGTTGATGTAGCGACCCTTGTTGTTTACTTCGGAATTGTCACTGATGGCACCGGTAAAAGCCCGCTTCTTGGCTTGCCATTTCGGGTCACTGCCATCTACCCACAGGTAGACCAAATCTATTTCCATACGTTGGTTGCTCATTTTCTTAGTGTCATTTCCGCATCGGAGGTATCCCCCTTGACGCGGAGCGGATAATCGCAAAAATAGGATAATTGTGATGGTTTTGCTGTTTTCTTTTTAAGATGTGAATCAAACTGTCGCATTGTTCGACATGTCGATAGCCATTAGATTATCGACCGTTGGCGTGGCGATAAGGCCATTTTCTGGACGTACCTGACCTCAAACCCACCAGCCACAGCGAAGAGCATCTGGTACTGGATGCGCCCGCTGGCCACGGTTTCCGTGTAGGCGATGTCCTTTACGCATTACCTATTCATATCTGCCCAACCGTGGCGTTGTACGATCGGCTTACGGTGGTTCAAAATAATCACAGCTAATCGGAGTTCTTCCGATTATTGTGCTAATATCTGTCACTGTAAGCGACGCATCGTACTAGCACAACAGCTAGCGGTTTAAAGGAAATTTTCCAAGGTGAGGTCCCGCCAGCTATTTACCTGTATACCATTGCTCCGGGATTGATTTAGGTCGCCACCGTATATAACGAATCCCTTTTGCATGCCACTGAGCCCCATCCAATAGGTGAGGTTTTTAAAGAACTCAGCATGGACGGTCTTTCCTGATTTGATTTCCACGGGTATGAGGTTGTCAACCTCATCAATCACCACATCTACTTCACGCCCTGTTTTGTCTCTCCAATAAAAGAGGTTTATTTCTCTTCCGGTATTTGTCCTTTTCTTGACCAATTCAGATACGACCAATGTTTCGAAAATACTTCCCCTGAGTGGGTGGGTTTCCAATTGTTTTTCTTGAGTTATCCCGAGTAACGAACATACCAGGCCGGTATCATAGAAATAGATTTTCGGTCTTTTGATAACTGTTTTGTTAAAATTCTTAAAATGCGACCGAAGCAGGAATATGATGAAACTGCTTTCCAGGATACCGATCCATGATTGTATGGTTTTGATGTCTACACCCACTTCAACTGCCAGCGGTGTAATGTTGAGTTCCTGTCCGGACCGGCCTGCCAGCAGGCGTACAAATCGTTCAAAAACAATTAAATCCGTTACGTTTTTGATTTGTCGTACGTCTCGCTCTACGTAGGTTCGCAGGTAATTCGGAAACCAATCCACCGGCGGGATGGCGTAGTCGTGTATTGGGGGGTAGCAACCCTGAAGTAGCACCTTGTCCTGCCGGGCTAACTCCGGGGCATCCCGGTCATATAACTCCTGCAATGCGAAAGGTAGTAATTGTAGGTACGCTACTCTGCCGGCTAAACTTTGTGTGATATTCTGTTGTAGCAGAAAATTATTCGAACCCGTCAGTATAAATTCACCCATTTTGTTTCGCTCATCAAGAATCCCCTGTAGGTAAGAAAACAGGTCGGGTGTTCGTTGTACCTCATCAAGTACAGCTCCTTCAGGATAATTTGCTAAAAAACCGCGTGGATCTTCCAGTGCATATTGTCTCGTGTCCGGATCTTCCAAAGAGACATATGGTTTTTCGTTGAAAAGCGCACGCACCAACGTCGTCTTGCCGGATTGCCGTGGGCCGATTACGGCAACAGCTTTAAATAGCGAGGCCAATTGTGTTAACTTTTGTGCAGCAATGCGAGGAATCATATACAAATGTAATGAATTGTCGGAAAAATATGGAATCGTATTCCAGATTTTTCCGATTCTTGTGAAACGGAAATCGACTACTTAGTCGCATTGAAGCAACCATAAATATGTGTTTCGTAGATATTTCCGAAACGCCTGTACAATTCCCTGAAAAGTAGATTTTCCAAAAGCACACCCCTGTTTCCTGAAAATCGTTCCGCCGTTCAGTACATTTGATGATGTATTGATCGGTTGAGATACCCGTCCCACAGCTGTTGAGAAGAAGAATTAACACACCGTTAACCGTAGAAGTGGTGATACGGCTTTTGATTTCCTCTTCAAAGACTTATCTTTGGACAAAAATGGGCAACCCAAGTGCAACAAAGAGAACCAATAGAACATAGTGGTCGCCACTGAACCATTATCCGACAAAAATATTTGCATGAGTTGTTCACGGAAATTCACCCAACTTCGTATAAAAACCGCTGTATTTTTAAGCCGATTTATCGGCTGGCTGCGAAGTGGCGATACTAAAAGGAACAAACACAAGGGCGAATTACTTAAAGCAAAAATATTGACGGATTATTTTTCTCGGAAATACCTACCAGCAACCGACTATCTGGTTCGAAAAGAAGTGACAGTGGCGAGCCCAGAAACAATCTGGCAGTTTTGGGATAACCCTTCGGGACGGATGACACCTCGAATTGTGAAGGCTTCGCTGGAAAGCGTCGATAGGTTTAAAGGAAACTTCGAACATAAGGTACTTGATCGCTCTACCATGGGTGAGTATTCGGATCTGCCCGGCTATGTTTTAGATAAATTCGAAAAAGGGCAAATTGATCATACCCATTTTTCCGATTTGCTAAGGCTGAACTTATTGAAAAACCATGGCGGAGTCTGGTTGGACGCAACGGGTTACATGACCGATTTTATACCTGAGTATATTCTTGAGGAAGAGTTCTTCATGTTTCTGACGGGAGAGCGAACTCATTTTCCTTATTCGTTTATACAAAGCTGTTTCATTCGTGCCAAAAGAAGTAGTTTTTTGTGTGATGCGTGGTATCGCATGTGTGTGTGGCATATTGGGAAAAAGAGACAAGAAGAATCGACTATTTCCAAATCCATTTAATGTTTAAAGCATTGGTAGAGAAGAACCGGAAAGCAGGTAATCTGTTTGAAAAAATGCCTCATGTCTCAGAGGACGGCATCCAGCAGCTTGTAGGAGACAAGCTACTGGAGAAATTCGATAAAAATGAGTGGGACAGCATAAAAAAAGCATCATTTTTTCAAAAAACAACTTATAAAGTGCCAACGGGAATTGATTACTCCGGTACGTATTTCGCAGAATTAAGCAAGGGACAGGTATGAAAATGAATCAAAAAATCAGTGTAATCATTCCTGTTTATAATGCAGGAAAATATTTGTTGCCAACATTGAATTCCATTCGCTTTCAAACCTACCGAAATTTGGAAATTATTTGCGTGTTGGACGATCCGAGTGATAATTCTGCTGAAATCGCCACCCGAATTGCAGCTGAAGACGCGCGCGTTAAATTGGTTGTGCACTCGGAGAACCGAGGATTACCCCGCGCGAGGAACTCGGGCGTCGAAAATGCAACGGGTGAATATATCCATTTTATGGATTCGGACGATCTGATAAATCACGATTTTTACGAAATTCTGTTGAACGCGGCAAATGAAACGGGCGCGGATGTTTGCGCTTGTTCGGTGTTTTACGAGAGGAAACCGAAACAAAGCATTTGGTTCGCGGATGATGAAGTTATAACTGGTCGAAATAAGATTCATAAATCCGAAGTTCTGTATCGGGGTTGGGTATGGAGATATTTAATCAAAAAGAGCTTTTGGGACGAGCACGGTTTTCTATTTCCGGATTTCATCCCAATGCAAGATATCGTTGTTGCTATCTCAATCGTACATCATGCAAATAAACTAGCGGTTTGTCGGGATGCCGTGTATTTTTATAAAAATAGAAGCTCTTCCATCCTGAACCGAAACAGAAGCAGTGACAATCCGCAGCAAAAGAAACAATGGAAAGAAAATGTACGAACTGCAAAAAGGACGATAAAAGACTTAATCCGGGATTATAAAATCAAGCGCCCCGCCAAAGCAGTTCTCCGGCTAAAAGAACGTATCACGGGAAAATATACCTGCGATAACAACCCGATAAAATACGGCAAATTTGATAAAAAAATCAGTGTAATCATGCCGGTGTACAATGTTGAAAGATATTTGTTACGGGCGTTGAATTCCGTTCGTTTCCAAACCTATAGCAATTTGGAGGTTATTTGCGTGTTGGACTGCCCGACTGATGGTTCCACCGAAATCGCCACCCGGGTTGCAGCAGAAGACCCGCGCATTAAATTGGTTGAGCACTCAGAAAACAGAGGCTTGCCCACCGCAAGAAATTCGGGCGTTGAACATGCAACAGGAGAATATATCCATTTTATGGATTCGGACGACTGGCTTAGCCCTGATTTTTATGAAACATTGATTCATGGTGTGGAAGAAGCCCAAGCCGACGTTGCAGCCTGCTCGGTTTTTTATGAAAAAAAACCAATAAAAAGTATTTGGTTCCGGAAAAGCGAAGCCTTAGTGGATACCAACGATAAATTGGAGAAGACAGAAGTAACCATACGTGGATGGGCATGGCGGTACTTGATTAGGCGGGAATTTTGGAACCAACAGCATCTTTCGTTCCCCGATTTGGTGCCCAAGGAAGACACGCCTGCTATGGTCGAAATGATTTATTATGCCAACAAGGTGGCCCTCTGTCCCGGTGCTTTGTATTACTACAAAAATCGGGAAGGCTCTATCCTCAACAAAAAGCATGACCCGGTCCGTGAAAAGCAAAGCAGTGAAAATCGCCGGAAAGCACGTGGCGTTATAAAAGATTTTATGGAAGCAAATGAGATTAAACGGCCGAGTAGGCTGAGGTATTACCTAAAGAAATATATTGCTTAACAGCGGGTGTTCCGGGAACAGTAAGGTCAAAAATAAGGCGGACGGTAAAATAAACGTAGTAGAGAAATGAAACAGCTGTTGCAAAACACGGTCAGGGAAGCAGCGTTTTTCTTCAGAAAAATCAGCAGCAAGCCAAAACAGCTGAAAAAGGCTAGAAAAGCGAAAAGGGATTTGCTTTTACAAGCCGAAGTGGCGGGGAAATTAGATGGTTATATCGCGGAATTTTTAACAGGGAAAATAGAAAAGGTGGTGACGGTTGCCAAAAAGCCCGAACTGGTCGGAAAAAAAATAACCTGGCAGTTTTGGCAACAGGGAGTAGATGAAGACATACCTAAAATTGTGAAGATCTGCTTGGATTCCGTGAAAAAGCACAACAACGGATACGAGGTAGTTGTATTATCGAAAGATACATTACACGAGTATGTTGATGAATTACCCGATCTGGTCTGGGAGAAATTCGGTACGGGTGGATTTGATTTTCCCAAAATAGCGAATCTTGTTCGATTACAACTGCTTTCGGCTTATGGAGGTGTTTGGCTCGATTCGACCATCTACCTGACGAAACCGCTGGAGATGGACTGGCTCCAACAAGACTTTTTTGCGCTTCAACGTGCCGAAACCCCACCTCCTGATGCGTCTTTTTTCAATAAAAGTGACCCCTTATTTTTTAGTTGGAATCCAAATCACCAAGTCAAGTTGCTCAACTCCTTTATCGTAGCGAAACCGCACCATAAAATTATTGACGATTTGCTTTCCATTCATCTTGAGTATTGGAAAAGAGAGCCGGAAATCAATCATTATTTCTTTTTTCAAATCATGTTCAACCGTATGATACGGAATCCGGAATGGAAGAGTTTGAATTGTGAGATTGTTGGGCATACCGATTGTCACAAGCTACAAGTCGCTGCGTTCGATAAATTTGATCGTAAGGTTTATGAGGAAGCCGTCGCAAAATGTAACATGCATAAACTATCGCTCTATCTCTCCAAAAAAAGACTGCCTGCCGGGTCGTTTGCCGATGTTATCATTAACCAGCGAAACGAGAAGTAGAACGATGTTCTCGAAGAACGCTGTGCTCAGAAGTAATGATAGCTGGGTTGAAAAGACTGATCAAGGAAAGAACACGCCGAAAAGTACAACACCAAGAAAATAGGCCGTAAACGCTAGAGCTAATATTTTTCCGTGTTGCGGGGAATAGATTCGCGTTTTTTCAGAAGAATCCAGATGAAAAAGTTTTTTCCGGAGAGATGCGAATACGGCGTACGAAATCGTTGCTATGAGTATGCCTGCCAATACACCGCCTACAACATCCGAAATGAAGTGCACCCCGAGGTAAATCCGGGAATAACTGATTAGCGTTGCCCAAACAAGTGACACGAGCGTTACCCAGCGGTTTCGGAATACCAACGACAAAAAAACAGCAAAACCGAAGCTGTTTGTCGCATGTCCTGAAATGAAACTGAACCCGCCACCTCGATGCTCATTCACCATATCCACGAAGTCTTTGAAATCAGGATGGTGGGTAGGGCGGAGCCGTTCAAAAAAGGGCTTCACCAATCCAGATGAAAATTGGTCGCACACAACAATCATCAAGATGAAGAAAATCAACACAAGTGCCGCTTCTTTTTTCAACGTTTTGTAAAAAAGAAACAGTGCCACAAATACATAGAATGGAAACCATGCACTAGTTCTGCTTACGATCCACATCACATTGTCCCAAAAAACAGAGTTGCTACCATTTAACAGGAAAAACAGGTCGCGCTCATAAGGGAGTAGGTTCTCTATGAATTCTTTCACTGCTGGCTTTTTTGGTCAGGAGACAGGAGTTAAACGATATTTCTGAATGACTCAGGAAGCTTTACAACTAATTTCCAATTTGCCATCGTGGGCTTATTCCATGCATATGGCGGCCTGACCCATGCCTGGACAGTGCGTGCCCATGGGAACCATACGTCTCCCTGCTGGGCCTTTTTTTTAGTCACCATATCAATGGTCTTCGCCCTTTTCATGATGTGGCGCTTGCGTCCCGTTGCCATCCGGTCTTTATCGAGGAATCGTTGCTGAATGATATCGTAATCAACAGAGCCAAAATGTAGTAAATATAGGTTGGGGTCGATGTTGAAGTTATGTCCTAAAACCCGGTGGAAGCCGGAACCCCAACTGACTGGGCTTGATATGACCGACGGTTTGGTATATCGTGCGGATACCAAAGCATACTGCCGTTGCGTGAGAAAAGGCAATGTGTCGTCAAGCTTAGCCTCTTCGCCCAACTTCTGTCCAACATCCAAGCCTAGGCCCGATACCGAAGGTGCAATCTTAATTTCGCTTAGGTATTCGACCAATGTTTTTCCGCAGCGAGGGTCCACGGCCAGGAATTCATCTGCGTCTGCGCCGATGACCAAATCGTAGTGTTGGAGCAAGCGCCCTGCCACTTTGGAAAGAAATCCTAAGCGGCGCTTCTCAGCGCGGACAACATGTTCCACAACGCGCTTTTCATGCTTTACATTCACCTTTCCAGCATTTTTCGGGATGGGCTGATCCTCGCCGTCGAGGAAGATATACAGGTGTTCTTCCCCAAGGTGTTTTGCGTAATAGTCAATCCAACGGGTTAAGAAGAAATCGTCGTTCCGGGCCATGGTTATGGCACATATTTTTTTATTTTACTCATTTTCAGCAAAAAAAATCAGCAAATACAAAGTAAAGCCTAGCCTGTATTTTTTTCCAAACTCATTTGCTCGACGCACTGTTAGGAAAAGCAACCAGCAGCTGCAATGCCCTAATCGTCGAATAAACGTCCACTCGGCGTTGAAGCTGCTAAGTTAAACAGCCTGTATTTAGAGGATGTTATGTTATCATGAAGCTTATGTGGTTCTATGGTGTGCCCGGGGCTAAAAGCGAGATGTTTTTTTCGTATTTCGTATGTTTTTCGTAAATCGGTACGAGGGTTGCAGTATGTCTTATCTTTTGGTAACTTAATTAGACAGAGGGGGGTGTATCATGGCCAAGCATTTATTCATCGTCAGGCACGCAAAATCGGATTGGGGCTTCGACGTAAGTGATTTCGACCGGCCGCTCAACTCGCGTGGATTCAAAAACGCACCGAGAATGGCCAAACGGCTGGCCGATCATGCCGTGAAACCCCAACTGCTGGTCAGTAGCCCGGCAAAACGGGCCATTACAACGGCGCAGATTTTCGCCGAATCCCTGGACATCCCTGTGAATGAGATAAAACTCGAGCCTCGGATATACGAAGCCTTGCCCAATACATTGCTGCAAATCGTCTGCGAATTGGACAATAGTGTTGATAGTGTAGCCTTTTTTGGACATAATCCAGGGCTTACCCTGCTGGTCAATTACCTGGCTGACGACTCGGTTTATAACCTTACCACGTGTAGTATCGTCCATATCCGTTTCGATAATGTACCCGATTGGGCCTCGATATCCGGCGGGATGGGAACTAAGGTTTGGTATACAGATCCAGGCAAAGAAGTTTAGTCAAAGATAGCGTTGCGCTGTTTGCTATGTTCTGCAGAAAAACCTTAACTTTACCCCCAAATGCCGAATAAACTCCATAACGAGACCTCGCCATACTTGAGGCAACACCAATTTAATCCCGTTGAGTGGTATCCTTGGGGGGAGGAGGCCTTGCAAAAAGCCAAAGCAGAAAACAAACTCATTATCGTTAGTATCGGTTACTCGGCGTGCCATTGGTGCCATGTGATGGAGCGGGAAAGCTTCGAGGATGAATCTATCGCTGCTTTGATGAATCAACATTTCGTGTCCATCAAGGTAGACCGCGAGGAAAGGCCCGATATCGACCAGATATACATGGTGGCCGTGCAGCTGATGACAGGACAGGGTGGATGGCCACTGAACTGTGTGTGCTTGCCCGACGGCCGGCCGATTTATGGGGGGACTTATTTCCCGCCCCAGTATTGGAAGGAATTCTTGCAACAACTGGTAACCATGTGGGAGAAAAGCCCTGAATTGGCTTACGAGTATGCGGAACGGCTTACGGACGGTATCCAGCAAAGTGAGCAGCTACCCATTGCGCCGGTCCCCGAAACTTATTCCAAGGAAGATTTAGCGAATATTGTTACGCCTTGGAAAAAACGCTTTGATACCGAAGAGGGTGGACACCGCGGTGCGCCTAAGTTTCCGCTGCCCAACAACTGGCTGTTTTTACTGCGTTATGGTGTGCTGATGGATGACCCCGGGGTAGTCGACCATGTACACTTCACCCTCCGCAAAATAGCTTCGGGTGGGATCTATGACCACGTGGGAGGGGGCTTCGCACGCTATTCCGTAGATGAACATTGGCATATTCCGCATTTTGAGAAAATGCTCTATGATAATGCACAGCTGGTGAGCCTTTTTGCCGAAGCATGGCAACAACGACCCATAACTCAGTATAAACGTGTAGTGAGCGAAACGCTGCAATGGGTGCAGCGTGAGATGACCAGCCCCGAAGGCGGCTTTTACTGTGCCCTGGATGCCGACAGTGAAGGTGTGGAAGGAAAATTCTATACGTTTCAGCAACAAGAAATCAACGAAGTGCTCGGCGATGATGCAACGCTGTTTATTCGCTATTTTGGGGTTACTGACATTGGCAACTGGGAGGAAGAGCATACCAACGTACTTAAAATCGACATCGACGCCGACAACATGGCTCAGGAAGCAGGCTTTTCCGAGACAGAGTGGGAGGCCTTCCTGGCCGACGCAAAGCGTAGATTGCTCGACTACCGGAACAACCGCGTGCGCCCCGGGTTGGACGATAAACTGATAACCGCTTGGAATGCGATGATGCTGAAAGGGTTTGTGGATGCTTACCGGGTTTTTGGCGTTTCCGCGTACCTCGACGTGGCATTGGCCAACGCGGCGTTCATCGAAGCACAGCTATACGCCGCAGAGGGCGGTTTATGGCGCCAGCCACCCGCAAAAGGTAAGGGTATCCCGGGCTTCCTGGACGACTATGCCTTTACGATCGAAGCTTATATCGCTTTATACGAGGCAACATTCGATGAGACTTGGCTCCACCAGGCGAAGCGGTTGGTGGAGTATGTCTTAACCAACTTTTATGATGAAGAGGCCTCCGTGTTTTATTATACGTCGGCACATGCCGAGCAGCTCATTGCCCGGAAAACGGAAACCATGGACAATGTGATCTCTTCTTCCACCTCTACCATTGCCCGGCAGCTCCGCTGGCTTGGACTGGCGTTTGATGAGCCGCGGTATACAGCTATTGCAAACCAGCAATTGGCCAATGTTGTGCCACATATCGCTGCCTATGGATCGGCTTATGCCAACTGGGCAATCCAGTTGCTGGACGAGGTAGCCGGAACCTTGGAAGTAGTGCTGACCGGCCCAGAGTGGTTGGACTTGCGCCGGGAGCTGGACAGGCATTACGTGCCCAACAAAATGATCTTGGGGGGAACAAAAGGAACCCTTCCATTGTTGGCAGGACGGATAAGCGCTGTAACAAGAGCGTATGTGTGCCGCAACAAAACATGCAGTCTGCCGGTGGAGCAGGCAGACAGATTAATGCAATTAATTACAAATTGATAAACAGGTCGTGTAATGTGCGGCCATAACTTTAAACAAATGACTATAGCACCCAACAGCGTGGTAACGCTGACTTACAAACTCCACACCGTTGAAGATGGTGAAAAAACTTTCGTCGAAGAAGCCGGCAAAGACAATCCGCTGGACTTTCTGTTCGGAGTGGGCATGATGTTACCGAAGTTCGAAGAAAATATCGCTGGTTTGGGAGCTGGGGATACCAAAGATTTTGAATTGGCTGCCGTAGACGCATACGGCGAAATCAATGAACAAGCCATTGCACCGCTGCCAGCCGACATGTTTAAGGAAAGCGGCCTTCCCGCCGTTGGTGAAATTTTACCGCTTCAGGACAATCAGGGTAACCAGTTCCGTGGTAAAGTAACCGAAGTAAGCCCCGAAACGGTGGTGGTAGATCTGAACCACCCAATGGCCGGGCAGAACCTGCATTTCGCTATTGAAGTATTGTCCGTCCGTGAAGCCACGGAAGAGGAGCTGTCCCACGGACATTCGCACGGGCCTGACGGTACGCACGGGCATTAATCGGTACGATTTATTCTTTGGTTGCCCGGAGCATCTCTCTTTTACCAGGTGCTCCGGGTACTTTTTCTACGGTGAACCCGAAAGATTTCAGCACCCGTTTGAGATTGCCGGTAATGGCATAGGTGACAAACACCCCACCCGGTTTCAAAAAAGTACATACATGCCGTAATGTTTCTTCCGTCCACATCTCCGGTTGATGTACCGCCGCAAAGGCATCGAAATACAAGACATCAAAGTGCTTTTCGGTAGTGAACTCCAGTGCCGGGCAAGGGGCGATCTGCAGCACGCAACCCTCTCCGATTACTTGCGGAGCCGTTAAACAATCCTTATAATGGGAGAGGAAGGACTGCCACAACGCCGGAGACACATAATCACCATATCCGGTTTGGGCCAGCGTGTCGGCCGGTAACGGATACGCTTCTACGCCCGTGTAATCAAGGTCGGAACCGTCCGCATGGCAGTGGTCCGCTGTCAGCAGAAAATTAAGTCCTGTGCCAAACCCTATTTCGAGCACAGTGACCGCTGGTGGATGGTGTAGAGACATGAAATGCTTTAGTCCCATGCCGAGGAACACATGCTTGCTTTCCTGCACCGCGCCGTGGCGTGAATGGTAATGCTCGCCGATGCGCGGATGGTATAGTGTTTTGGAACCGTCAGACGTGATAACAAATTCGACCATGTGGTGCAAACTTAAAATAAATTCCTTTACTTTAGCTGCCTAAATATGGAAAGACAATCACCCCGATTCCTAGCAAATTACGGTAGCATTTTACTGCTATTGCTTGGTATTGTTGTGGGAAGCATCATTGGTGGATTTTTCCCGGGGACGGTGGTTTGGCTCAAACCCCTTGGTGATATTTTCCTCAATCTGCTGTTTGCCGCGGTTATCCCCCTGCTGTTTTTCGCTATCGCATCGGCCGTTGCAAACATTGATAGCTCACAGAAATTGGGCCGTATCATTTCGGCGATGGCTGGCGTGTTTCTGGGAACAATTATCATCGCGGCAGTATGTACCATCATTGCGTTATGGTTTTTCCCAGTAGATGCCCCCCAGGCAATGCAGGAAGCCAGTAACGATCTTTTCCAAGGCAACCCGGGCGATACGTGGGGTGATAGGCTTGTGCGGTTTGTTACAGTAGACGAGTTTTACAAGGTACTATCGCGGGAGAATATGCTGGCTTTCGTCATTTTTTCGTTCCTCGTAGGTATTGCCGCCATGCGGGCCGGAAGCGCAGGTAAGTCTTTCCGTAAATTCCTGGTGTCTGGCAATGAAGTGATGAAACATTTGCTTCTCATGATCATGAAGATCGCCCCTGTCGGCCTGGGGGCTTACTTTGCATACCAAGTTGGTACCATCGGGCCGGAGCTTTTCGGGTTTTATGCGAAACCATTGGGTTTGTATTATGCGCTTGGAGCCTTTTATTTCGTAGTCTTTTTCACTATCTACGCCTATATTGCAGGCGGTCGGCCGGGTATCACGCGGTTTTGGAAAAACAACATCCTGCCGTCGGCCACGGCTATCGGAACCTGTAGCAGCATCGCCACCATGCCTATAAACCTATCGGTAGCTCCCAAAATGGGGATACCCCCTGCTGTGGCCAACGTGGTCATCCCGTTGGGAGCCACATTGCATAAAGATGGGTCGTCCATGTCGAGCATTGTCAAGATTTACGTGGCCTTTGTACTTATCGGCAGGGATTTCTTTGAGCCTACAACCCTCCTCACCGCTTTGGGGATTACCGTATTGGTAAGTATCGTGGCCGGTGGTATCCCGAATGGGGGGTATATCGGCGAAATGCTGATGATTTCGGTTTATGGGCTCCCTACCGAAGCGATTCCGGCAGTAATGATCATTGGCACGCTGGTCGACCCCATGGCGACACTGCTCAACGCCACGGGTGATAATGTGGCGGCGATGCTGGTTGGGCGGTTTGCTGGTGGTAAAAGCAGGTTGAATATAGATAGGGGATTAAAGACGGATGACGCTGATTGAACGGATTGACGCTGATTTATTGCTGCCCTTCGTGCAATTCCAAACATCGCGGAGCGGAGGTGCCGGCGGCCAGCACGTCAACAAGGTGGAAACCAAAGTTACCCTGCTGTTCGATATTGCCGCAGCAACCATATTTTCCGAAGAAGAGAAAGCACGCATCCGGAAACGCTTATCCAATCGCCTGCAGGCGGAAGGCCTCCTGCAGATCAGTAGCCAGGAAACCCGCAGCCAATTGCGTAACAAGGAACTCGCAATCCAAAAGCTCGTCGAGTTGCTTTCGAATGCCCTGAAGACCGAGAAGCCACGCAAAGCGACCAAGCCCTCCAAAGCGGCCGTGCAGAAACGCCTCGACGCCAAGCGGCGTCAGGCACTGCGGAAAATCAACCGGAAGAAAGATTGGTTTTAAAACCGATACCCCAAACCTACCGACCCATAACGGTGGCGGAAAAACATCCCCGGGACTTCCTTGGTATAGAAAATATACTTGAAATGGAGGGAAAGTGCGTTTTTTGCATACATTACGCCGATATGATTATACCATACCCAACGTGCAGGGGTATAGGTAACCGGACCTTTATTGTGTAAGAACATCCCTCCTTGTAGGGTGGCATCGTAGCCAACGAAATGCAACTGGGGGCGGTAGTACAAGAAAAGCTCTTTGGCAACAGCGGTGCTTCGCGACTGGAGTCTACTCGATGTATAGGCAGATTGGTGGAACGGATTGATGCGGCCGATTCGAAAAGCAGGCGCAACGGAAACACCGGTGTGGTTGAGACCCAGAGTGGCAGCAGCCTGCCCCGACACGTCAAACCATTGGGCTGGATTCCGGTAAAGTAACCCGCCATAATGTGCGGCAACGTCTACACCGAAGGCATTTTCCAGTTGGTACTGCCAGCCAGCGATATCGTAAAGCCGGAATGCTTTATGTATGCTTTCCTGAAACTGCTCACCGAGGGCACGGCTGCCTATTGTGCCGATCTCGGCACTGACCGACATGAACCGTTCGCTAGCAAAATAGCGATCCAAATTGGCGGTGAGAAAAAGATAAGCGGTGATGGGCCGATCAACCTCCTCGATATAACGGATATTGGCCGTGTAGGCATTGTACATTTTCTGCCCGATGGTTAGCCCCCATACCCGGTTGGCTTCATTGGTAGATAACGTGGCGCTGTCTACCGTTTTGCGGATATTAAGGAATATCCCATTGGTATAGTATTGGTCTTGCTTATTGAGTAAATAAAGATCATTGTCATTGCGGAAGTTAAATTCGGTACGGGGACGGTGCTGTGCAATACAGGCCACATGCGCAAACAACAAAGCCGCAGCGGTACAGATTTTCCCAATGCGATGTAGGTGGCTGGTCATTATTCAGTTAGCATAATCAATCGTCCCGAAAGCAAACATACACATTTTTCCACATGTAGTGTTTAGAACGGTTCTAAATGACTCCAATAGCTTGCAATATTCGTACCTTCATTTTGCAATTCGTAATTTTGCATTCCGGTATTAATTCATTGGGGGGTAATGACATGAAGAAAAGTTCAGTAATAGGTATCATCATTATCGCGATTGCCATTGCCATGATTGTGGTGATATACACCGATTCGAGTACTTACTCGACTTTCACCGAAGCGAAAGAGAAGCAAACGGAGCTTTACGTGGTGGGGGTACTCAACAAAGAAAAGGACTTACATTACGAGCCGAAGGTAGACGCCAACCATTTTTCGTTTTACATGTACGACAATGACAGCACGGAATGCCGCGTTGTTTTCCGTGGCGCAAAACCGCAGGATATCGAGCGTTCCGAGCAGATTGTGCTGACGGGTAAGATGGTGGGCGACGAATTCCATGCGAGTAAGATTTTGATGAAATGCCCATCCAAATATAATGAGGATGAGGTAGAAGTGATAGAGGCATCGACGGCTAGCACCACCGTGCCAGGCATGCCAGCAACCGGTAATCGTTAGTATACGTAGATGGATATAGCTTATGTAGGCGAGAGCCTTCTGCCCGGTCAAATCGGGCAGTTCTTTGTCATCCTTTCCTTTGGTTCTGCATTGTTGGCATGCGTAGCGTACTATTTTGCCACAAAGCAACAAGAGGACCGTTCGTGGTTACAAATTGCACGGATCTCCTTCTGGGTCAACTTAGTCTCGGTAATTGCTATTGGCAGTTGCCTATTCTACATTATTTACAATCATTTATTTGAGTACCATTACGCCTGGGCCCATTCGTCAAGATCATTGCCTACTCATTATATTATTTCCAGTTTCTGGGAAGGGCAGGAGGGAAGTTTCTGGCTCTGGATGTTCTGGCAGGCGCTGCTAGGATGTGTGTTGCTGTTTAAAGCCAAGAGTTGGGAAAGGCCGGTGATGACGGTGGTGATGCTCTGTCAGGCGGTGTTGGGATCGATGCTGATCGGTATCGCTGTATTTGGGGAACGTGTGGGAAGTTCGCCTTTTATCCTGTTGAGAAACGCGGTAGAAGCACCGATTTTTTCTGACCCGAATTACCTGGGGATGATTGCAGACGGTACCGGGCTGAACGCCTTGTTGCAAAATTACTGGATGGTTATTCACCCTCCTACCCTATTTCTGGGATTTGCCGCTATGATCGTTCCTTTTGCATATGCTACCGCAGGGTTATGGACGCGGCGCTATAAGGAATGGATTACCCCGGGTTTGCCATGGGCACTCTTCGCGGTGATGACCTTGGGCGCCGGAATCATCATGGGCTCCTTTTGGGCTTATGAAGCACTCAACTTCGGAGGGTTCTGGGCTTGGGACCCGGTAGAAAACGCGTCGATTATCCCTTGGTTCACACTCATAGCCGCCGTACACGTGATGGTGGCCTATAAAAATTCAGGGCATTCTTACTTCACCGCTACCTTCCTCGCTTTGGTGAGCTTCGTATTGGTGATCTACGCCTCTTTCCTTACACGCAGTGGCGTGCTTGGCGAGACCTCGGTGCACTCATTTACCGACTTGGGATTGTATTGGCAACTGGTGGCGTTTAATTTGATTTTCCTCGGCGTGATGGTATACTTCCTGGTGACCCGTAAGCGCGAGATGCCGTCGCACCAAAAAGAGGAGGATATCTATTCACGGGAGTTCTGGCTGTTCATCGGCGCATTGGTGTTGACTGTGGCATGTGTGCAGATCATTGCTTCTACCTCGGTGCCCGTCTTCAATGCAATATTTGGCACAGACGTAGCTCCCCCCATAGATCCGATACAGCATTACAATAAGTGGCAGGCCGGCTTTGCCGTCGTAGTGGCATTGCTATCCGCGTTCACCCAGTTTATGAAATATAAGCGGACCAATGTCCGCCAGTTTTTCACTACCGCTATCATTTCACTGGCAATAGCTGCCGTAATTGCTGCTATCGTGGTATATGTCACTGGCGTATACACCAATTTCATGTATATCCTGATCACGTTCTCAGCTACGTATACCATTGTGGCCAACGGGAAGATACTGGGCGAGGCTATCCGTGGTAAATGGAAGCTTACGGGCTCCGCGGTGGCCCATATCGGCTTTGGATTGTTGCTTATCGGTGCCCTCGTGGCTGCGGCAACCAATGAGGTGATTTCGGTAAATAGCGCCAACTATATTGCCGTGGCAGGCTTTGACCAAGTGGAGAACCCCGGCGATAACCTCTTCCTTACCGAAGGAGAGCCCGTACAGATGGGCGATTACCGCATTACCTACGTGGGCGATAGCGTGGCACCGCCCAATGTGTATTACAAAATCAATTACGAGAAAGTTGATGAGGAGACCGGCCGGGTAACCGAGAGCTTCCAGCTGCGGCCATTTGCACAGAACAACCCGGAAATGGGTGGGCTGATCGGTACGCCGGATACGCGGCACTACCTGACCCACGATATCTATACGCTTATTACCGCAGCGATGTCCGACTCGCATACCCAAGCGCAGGGTGATGCTTCACAAGGCAGCTTTGAAGACTTCGAGGAGCCAGCGGTATATGAAACCAACATCGGTGATACGCTGCGGTACCGCAACGGATATATTGTGGTGGAGGGAATCAACCGGAATGCGACAGTTCAGAACATCCCGCGTAATGAAGACGACATCATCGTTGGCTTGAAGATTAAAGTACATGCCGCTAGTGGCGAAACATATAGTGCCGAACCGGTTTTCTTTATACGTGGGGGCTCTACATTTGACCTTTTCAAGGATGTGGAAGAACAGGGGCTTAGGTTCAGGTTCAGCAACATCATGCCGCAGAAAGATAAACTGGAGTTGATGGTGTACCAGAAGCCCATACCTGAGAAACGGTGGGTGGTGTTCAAAGCTATCAAATTTCCGTACATCAATTTCTTTTGGTGTGGTGCTATCGTGATGACAATCGGCTTCCTGCTATCCATCATACGCCGCAACAAAGAAGTCAAACATCAGAAAGCCTGATGGAGGCCGTACTGCTTGGTAGCGGTAATGTGGCAACCCATCTCGGTAGGGCGTTGGTCGGGGCAGGCCATCGCATTAAGCAGGTTTACAGCCCCACATTGGCCCACGCACGGGCCCTCGCCGAAACGTTGGGTGCCGAGACGATAGCCGACCTTAACGCAATCGATGCGAATGCCGACTTATATATCATTGCGGTAAAGGACGATGCCATAGAAACCGTGGCTGTGCAATTGCCGGCTGCGTTGCGGGGTATGGTGGTGCATACCGCGGGGAGCGTAGCTATGACGGTGTTGGCGGCGCATGCTGCCGACTATGGTGTGCTGTATCCGGTACAGACCTTTTCGAAAGCAAAGGCTGTCGACTTTTCCGCAATCCCCCTTGCGGTAGAAGCTTCGGGAGAAGCGGCCTTGGGACGATTGGAGGCGTTGGCCAATGACCTTTCCAAGCGCGTTTTTCACTGCGATTCGAGGCAGCGCTTGTCGCTGCACGTCGCCGCTGTATTTGCATGTAATTTCGCCAACCACTTCTACGCTATTGCCGCAGATATACTTGATACCCATCGCTTGGACTTCGATCTTATCCGGCCCCTTATCCTCGAGACTGCCCAAAAAGTAATGGAGCACCAGCCTAAGGACGTACAGACCGGGCCTGCCATTCGGAACGATATACAAACCATGGAGAAGCATCTGGAGCTGCTGGGGGAAGATCCTGCATTGGTAGCGCTTTACCGGCTGATCAGCGAACGGATTCGATAAAGAACCTTTCAAATTCCATATGGATTTACGACCTTGGTATAAAATTACAGATCATGGAAGATGTATTGACGGCAAAAGCAACCATCCAAATCTTAAAGCCGGCAGCAGAGGTGTTCGAAGCCATTGTTTCGCCGGATAAGATGAACAAATATTTCATCGAGCACTCGACAGGTAGGTTGGAGACAGGTAAAGAAGTACATTGGAAATTCCCCGAATTTGATGATCGATTTCCCGTTTTGGGGAAGCAAATCAGGCCCTATGAATACATTTCGTTCGATTGGAGCGGCGGCGTGGAAGGGATGCTGGTGGAAATTGCATTGGAAAGCACACCGAGCGGTGCAACCGTAGTGCGTATAGTGGAACGCCAAATGAAGAAGGACGATGCGGGGATACAGCAAGCAATTGGGCAATCCGAAGGTTGGGCAAACTTTCTGGCCTGCTTAAAAGCTTATTTGGAATATGGCATCAATTTACGGAAGGGTGCATTTGATTTCATGAAAGAATAAGTCATGATACATAAATTTTCCAACATCGACGAATACATTGCGGGGTTTGATGCCGATTCCCAACGCATTCTCGAGCATGTCCGACAGATCATCAAAAATGCTGCGCCATCGCACGCCAAAGAGACGATTAGCTACCAGATGCCTACATACCGGTTGAATGGGAACCTGATTCATTTCGCAATGAATAAGAACCATTTGGGGTTATACCCCGGGTCGGCTGCAATCGAAGCATTTACAGCAGACTTGGAAGGTTACCGAACTTCGAAAGGAGCCGTCCAGATTCCATTGGATGGTCCCGTTCCTGAACGATTGATTGCTCGCATCGTCCAGTACAATGTGGAAAAGCTCAAAGATAGGAAGACCCCGGATTGGGGGAAATACCGGGCAAAATGGGCGGAATGCAACGAATTTATGGCCCAGCTAATTTCGAAAGCTCCGCTGGAAAAGGAATTTAAATGGGGTAACGACATCTATACCTACCACGGTAAACACGTTATCGGCTGGAGCGGCTTCAAAGACTTCTTTTCCCTATGGTTCTATAATGGGGTGTTCTTGGAAGATAGGTATCAGGTGTTGGTGAATGCCACTGAAGGGAAAACGAAAGCTCAGCGGCAATGGCGGTTTACCGATGTGGACCAAATGGACGAAAAGAAAATTCTGGCGTATATCGAGGAATCGATACAAACCATCAAAGACGGAAAGGGGATTCGACCTGAGAAGACGGAACAACTGAAGCCCGAAGGGACGCTGAAGCTGGTCTTGGATACGGATAAGCCTTTCAAAGAGGCCTTCGACTCATTGACACCCGGCAGGCAACGCGAATACATTGGGTACATAGAGGAAGCCAAGCAGGAGAAAACAAAGCTTACCCGCATCACGAAAATAAAACCTTTGGTGCTCTCCGGAAAAGGACTGCATGATAAATATGGCTCTATGACGGATAGTGTGGGTAATCGAATTTTAGCT
>NZ_JAMXAY010000052.1 GCF_025460835.1 Parapedobacter soli
TAGTTAAATATGAACAATACTGACTTTAGTCGGACAATAGTGATTTTTAATTTAGGAAAGTGACCTATGCACACCGCTTAACACCGATGATTATTCCCGACGCCCAATGCTGTTTAACCACCCATAAATCGGGTCTGGCTTCCAGCCTTTCGATGAGCGCAATTGCTTTTTCATGATGCCCCTCCGGCCAATTTTCCTGCGGAAGCATGTCGTCAACGATATAGAGCCCACCCGGACGAAGCATGGCCAAGACCTCATCTAGTAACAGGTATTTGCCATGCCAGGTATCCGCAAAGATGTAATCAAAAGACTTGGTTGCGTTTGATGCCACCCAATCACCGCCGTCTGCGAGTTCCAGCGTTAATCGCGAATCGTTACCCAAGTTGTTGCGAGCAATATTCAGCAACCTCTCATCGTGGTCGAACGAAATCAGGGTTGAGTGGGTATCCATCCCATCCAGTATCCAGGCTGTTGCCAACCCGGAACCTGTTCCCAATTCCAGAAAACTCCCCCTTGGCTTGGCGGCAGCGAGTGTACGTAGTAGTGCACAGGTTTGGATCTCCGATGGCATAGTGAAGCCCAGACGCGCCGTTTCTTCGGCAATAGCCCGGTAAGCGGCCGGCCATACTTGTTGTGTTATGTTATTCATTAAATCATTGCAAATTAATCATTGAGCGATACTGAATGAGTCGTTAATTTCTTTAAGCTTACCCTCCTTCACCAACTCCCCCAATACCCGCTCCAAAACATCCCTCTCCTCCTTCTTCTCCTCGCGGTCGATGTACAAATGCTTCACAAATATAGGATGTAAATCCGCTTTTCAATTAATCAGATTAAGCGCGCTTTTGTCAGCTCATTGCTTGGGCGACTAAGTTATAATGCCGATATTAGGCTTTCACCCTAAGTAAACGCGATGAAGAACCAGCCCTTTTTCGGATTTTTAAGAAGCATTTTTATCAAAGAACCAGTTGTCGAACTGTCACTGCCAGTGAACGTCGTGCAACGCCGTCGTCAGCCCATTCTTAACGAAACGTATACCGGGGTGTCTCGTATGTCTATTTAACTGGCCAGCGATCAACGTCTTCACCGAGCGCATAGACCATCACCCGCGGCTCACAAGTCCACATGGCTTGTTACGCATAAACCACCTCGATTTCACAAGGGTTATAATCGATGATTTCGACATTATATTAATTGCAGGAAGCGAGGGTGACTACACCAATGAAACCCGTTTATAATTGCTTTATCTGGCAAATCAGCCTTGGGTTATCAGAGCAGATGATGCGCTATATAGAAGAATCCGAGCGCCTAGCCAAATATGTCGTCTACCTCGCTGTTACCGGGTACATCAGCTGCGATCAAGCACCGATGAGCCCATAGCACGAGGACTCTTTTATTTGCAATTTGCGATAGTTCACGTCATTCTTTAATTTTATCAGGCACTGTTGTTTCAACCAAACAAAGTGCTACATTTGAGGTTGATAGCCCCTAACCCCATTGGGGCGGAAGCCCGTTACTTCCAGTGACGGGCGTCTCTTTTTGAGCGCCTTTCGTCACCGCATAGTCTATTTAACAAATCTTAACACATCCAGTGTAACAAAACGGGAACGGCATGCGTTATATAGGCAGTTAGTAAAATTTGTCTTTTCATAATTTAGGTTTATAATTGGTTAGTTAGTAAAGCCCCGATCCTCCCCGTTTCGGGGCTTTTATTTCGTTGATTATGCACGCCTACTCCCAGATTATAGTGTTGGTAGTTTAGCTATACAATCTATCTCTACTTTGATTCCCTTACCCAANAGTAAAGCCCCGATCCTCCCCGTTTCGGGGCTTTTATTTCGTTGATTATGCACGCCTACTCCCAGATTATAGTGTTGGTAGTTTAGCTATACAATCTATCTCTACTTTGATTCCCTTACCCAACACAGATTGTACCGTTGTGCGCGCCGGTTTGATGCCCGGGAAATATCGCTCATACACCGCGTTGTACCGATCGAAATCCTCGATGTCGCTTAAATGAGCTGTACACTTTACGACATCACCCATCGTGGCACCCGCTGCCTCGACAATCGCTTTGATATTTTCCAGCGTTCGTTCCGTTTCCTCTTCGATAGAACCCAAAACAAACCTCGACGTGTGGAAATCTACAGAGGCCTGTCCGCTCACAAATAAAAACCCGTCAACTACAAGACCATCTGAAAAAACTCCAGTAACGAAACCAGGTGCCTTGTGCGGGTGTGTAATTACCTTCTTATCCATTGTTATGAATTTAAATATATCAATATCGATTAAAAAAGAGCTATCTTCCCCATAGCCGGCGAAAATGGTTTACCATTTACCGTTACGTTAGTTAAGCCCGAAATCGGTGGCACGTGAACGATGACCTGTTTTGGTCTATCTCGCCACTTACCATTGAGTTCGATCGCTAGCGTCCCGCCATCTGCTGACAATGCAAATCGCAGGTCAACGGCACCATATTCGGTGGGCATGTTTTCGAAAACCGTTTCCTGCGAGGAAGAGACCCACGCCACTGGACAAAGCCGCATGATGTGTAATGTATCGGCTTCAATTTGGTCATCGATCACCGCAAGGCGAGAAAGATAAACAGCTAACGGTGTTGCAAAAAGATTGCCCTGAATCCCGTGTCGATGCTCACAAGATATATAAGTGTTTTGAGATAACGCCCCTGCGTATAGACTATACATCCCCTCCAAGAATTTTTCGCGATCATTCAACTGCCAGGAGTGGAAAACATTCCAACTATAACAAGGTTCGCAGGTTGAAATTTCTCGATCCAGCCATGGCCTATGCAAGGCAGAATAAAAGACAGGCCAAAGTTTTTTATTGGGGCCATCCCTGAAAAAGTCAACCGCATCTTTCATTATCGGGTCACTTGCGTGCATCAACCCCGCCCAAACCAACACCATCGGACCCGTATCTAAATAAAAAGCATCCGAAAACTGGTGTTGGGGCATATGGGGCGACATACTGGTAGGGGGTTTAAATCGAGTAGCACCCTTATTGTCAACCCAAGTAGGGCCATTCCTAGTCAGTTCCCGGTAATTTTCCTGAAATATTTCTTTAAACTGGCGGGCGAACGCCTCAAATTCGGCAGCCCTTGGATGCCCTTTCTTTTTCAATAATTTAACGGCAGAACTCAGTCCTTTATAATTCCAAGCCAGGTTCCAAATGGCTTGTGTCTCGATCCAGTCATCCGTCGCAACAGCAGGAGGAAGCAATCCTTTTACACCATCGTGGTCTGTCAACTCGCTGTTGTTCTTGATAAAATCACACGCTTTGACAATGGCATCTTCCCACCGTTTGAAAAACTCATCGTTCCCACTCAATAACGCATGGTTAGTAATCTGCAGCAGTATTGCGCCGTGATCCGAAAGCCAGTCGATGGACGTCAGCGTTTTGGGTGTACTAAAATAGCCCGGGTCCATACTATAGGCGGTGCCAGGAGGTTTTACCGTTCCTTGGTTAGTTAAAAAAATCTCTGAATATTTCCTCGTGATGTCAAATTTCCCGAGCGGGTCCATAAACATATGGCTGATCATGGAGGTCGGGGTGCTCCACAAATAATCATAGGCAAACGAACCAGACAAGTAAGAGTACTCCGAATTCATGTAATTCTTTTCAGCGATGATTTCGGCCAATTTGGTGCTATAACTAATGACATCATTAATATAGTCCTCGGGTACAACAATACGCGCCCCTTCTGAATCCCGGTGCGCCCAGTATTCGTCGCTCTTCCGTAGCGCGTAATCGAAGCCGAGTATACGCTCGTGCTGAACAACCGATCGCTCTTCCGCCAACATCGGCAACAACACGTCAACATAGTTACCCACTTCAGCCTTTAGCCATAACCTCACGCCATATACCCCCTCCTCAATTTCGAAAAAGCTGCTGTCGTTTAACTCGGCATCCGAAACGACCGACAACCGAATCTTTCCATCGGGCTCTACTAGATCGAGCATGTGTTTATCTTGTTCCGTATAACGGTGTGCCATTAGTGGGTTATGATACTTCTTCGTCTCCGGATTGATGTCCAGCGATACGGCGTATTCCCCGCGTTCCTGATGATCATAGTAGCTCCTGCTCACTTGGATGACCACCGGCAGACTGTCGCGGTGCCGGAATGGATCGAGGTGGGTTACCTTGAGGCGCATCCACCCGAACAAGGGTTCTATTCCCGAATCCACGTCTTGCCAATCTTTAGCATATGCAAAGAAATCTTGCCGGATGACGGATCCGGTTTCCTGCGTCTTGTAATCTGTCCACAGGACGGGCGTTTCATGTGCTTTGTCCCAACCCTGGTCTCCGTATCCACCGTCTACTTTCCAACTGGCGATACGCGACGTTGGTATCGGCACTGGATTCCCGTCTCCCCGGGTTGAGACAGTAACCAGCATGTCTTTGTGCAACCACGGTTTTACGTTCTCCCTAATCCAGCCCCATCTTGGAGCAGGCATGGCCAAAATTGCTCCATTATAAATCACGTTAAACCTGAAAAAGTGATCCTTCCACCCCACAGGAGTCCACACGTTTTTTTGGTCAGGCCACCAAAGTAGCGCCTGCTCCATATCTGGTTCGGAATTGCGACCTTGATTTTGCGCAATGGCTGGCATCATGACAACTGCAAACACCAACGAAATCCATACGTTCCTCAACATAATCATAAAAGAAAAAATTTAGTAGCTGAAACTAAAAATCATCAAGTCCGGTACCCTTATCGATTACCACCAATGAATCGCCAGTATCCTCAACCTCATAAATCACGGCACGTTCCTTTCCCGACGGACTATTCGGGCTATGGAAGGTCAACATCAGCATTTCATCAAACGTTGTAAAGAGCATGCCATGCCCCCCATCCTTTTCAAACAACGGTTCGGAGTGCTGTGTCCAAGGGCCGACAACCCGCCCGGTAGCGGATTCCGCTATTCCGATAGCATAAGAACCTGACTTGAAACTGGACCAAATCATCAACAATTTGCCGGTCTTAGTACGATAAAGGAAGCATCCATCCGTTACATATGACGGTTCCGCCCCGTCGTGAGGGTCACCCGTCGACCAAGGCGCACTTGATGCGTGGAACAACGTCAGTGGCGGTCCCACTGGTTTAGCTAAATCGGGAGAAAGTCTCTGCAGCACGACGCTACCATCGCGGATTTGTACCCATTCGTGGCAATAAATCATATAGGGCGTACCATTTTCTACCCACAACGTGCCATCTAATGCCATACGATCCATCGGCGTTTGCGGTAATTTGTCCGAAAAAGGCATAAATGGTCCTTCCGGCGAATCCGAATGAAATATTTGCGTGGCTCTGAATGTGTATTTTGGCCAATCTGGCCGTTGCTTCTTCCATTCGATGTCCGAATTTAAGGTTGCAAACAAATAATATCGTCCTTGATAATGGTGCACCTCGGGAGCCCATATCGCACCCTGAATCCAGTTGTCGGAAGGCATGGAGAAAACCGTGATAGGACCTTTCCATGAGGTCAAATCATTGCTTTTGTAGGCCACCACACCAGATACGTGCTTACCCGTTCCGTCCGATACGCCTGCGGCCTTATACAAATAATAGGTAGCTGACCCCTCATCTGCAAGAATATAAGGGTCGCGGATAGGCAAGTTCGAAATGTCAACGGTTGTGACATCAACTTGCCCATAAGTTTGCCGAACCCCGACCAGGACCGCGAGGATGGACAGGCCAATGAGAACCGGCACCCTACATTTGATTTCTTCAATTCCTTTCATCTATACACATTATATCCGCACTTCGATCGGTTTTTTAACACCGTAGGATTTTCCATTCAGAATCACTTTTTTTAACCCGGGCACCGGTGGGATGTGCAAGGTGACGCGTTGCGGATTCTCGTTAAACTGCACTGCCAGTTTCACCACCAAACTGCCGCGGCTTTCGGTTCCACGGAATGATAGACTCACCTTTCCGAAACGCGTGGGCATTTGCTCAAACACGGTCTCTTCACTGGGGCTTATCCAGGCCAACGGACACAAACGGAGCAGATGCAATTCCGTTGGAGCGAGCTGATCATCAATTACCGCCAAGCGTGTTAAATAGAAAGCTAATGGTGTCGCAAAGAGATTCCCTTGAATCCCATGCCTGTGTTCACAGGAAATGTAGGTGTTTTGGGATAGCGCCCCCATGTACAGGCTGTACATTCCCTCGAGGAATCGCTTCCTATCGTTCAGTTGCCAAGAATGAATCATATTCCAGCTATAGCAAGGTTCGCAAGTGGACATTTCGTGTTCCAAATACGGTCGCCATAAGGCATGTGGAATCATTCCGGTAAATCGGCGGTTCGGCCCCTCTCTAAAGTAGTCCACCGTATCACGCATGATGGGATCATCAGCGTCCATCAATCCGGCCCATACCAATGCCATGGGACCGGTATCCAGGTAGAACGCATCCGAAAAGATATGATGGGGTTGTGGCTCCAACGACATAACGGTGGGCGGTTTAAATCGCTTTTTACCTTGATTATCCGTCCAGTACTCCCCTTTTTCAGCTAGCGATTTGTATGTATCAACAAATAACTCTTTGAACCCGAGCGCAAAGTTCGAGAATTCTTCCGCTCGCGGGTGGGCATTTTTCTCCAAGAGTTGGACAGCGGATGTCAGCCCCTTATAATTCCAAACGAGGTTCCACAACGCCTGCATCGGGATTTCTTCATCGGTTGCCACTGCTGGTGGCAAAAGCCCGTTCACCCCTCCATGGTTGGTTTTTGCACACATGTCTTTGATAAACTCACATGCTTTAATCACGGATTCGATCCATTTGGCAATAAATGCCTGATCGGCTGTGAGTAGTGCGTGCGTAGAAACCTGGTGCAATACCGCACCATGGTCGGTAAGCCAGTCGATCGCCGTTAGGTTTTTCGGGGTACTGTAGTAGCCAGGGTGAAGATCATATGCGGGTCCCGGAGGTTTTACCGTTCCCTGGTTTGTTCTAAACAGCTCTAAGTAGCGGGCCACCACTTCATGGTAGCCAAGCAAATCCAAAAACATATGAGACACCATCGATGTTGGCGTGGTCCATAAGTTGTCGTACCCCCATGAACCAGATAAAGCAGTATACTCGTTGGTCTTATAGTCTTTCTCAGCAATAATCTCCGCAAATTTCAAGCTTTGCCTGATCACTTTGTTAATGTGGTCTTCCGGCACCCGCACGGTAGACGCAGTAGCCGGCCTGTATGCCCAATACCGGTCACTCTGCTCCAGCGCCGCATCATATCCAAACGCTAGCTCCCGCACCGCCACCGCAGGCGGAACCGCAAGCATCGGCAAAAGGATATCAACGTGATCACCGACTTTCGCTTCCAGCGATGTCTGAATGGCATATACCCCTTGCTGCACCTCAGAAAAGGCAAAACGGTGGGATGAGGCGCTAATGGCCAATAGCCGCACGTTCCCATCCGGCTCAGTTACTTGTATTCCCGATTGACCGTTCTTGCTGTAATCCGAAGGCGCGAGCGCATGTGGATACGGTGCCGCTAGTGGATTGATGTCAACAGCAACGGCATGCTCGAAATGATCATAATGATCGTAATAATTTTTGCTTAACTGAATGGAAACCGGAAAACGTTCAGGATGCCGGTGCTCATCTACAAAAACGACCGACAGCCGGATCCAAGCAAAAAGCGGATCGATACTGCTCTGGGGTTCCCTTCCGCCTTCCACATGGGCAAACATTTCCTTTCTGATCACCAACCCTTCCTGCAGCGGATAATCGGTGTAAAGCACGGGCGTTTCGTGCTGTTCGTTCCATCCCTGGATACCGACACCACCATCGATCTTGGAAACAGAAATGCGTTCTTTGGGAAGAGGCGGCGGAAGCCCATCTTTGGTTGGTCGGATAGATAACAGGAAATCTTTGCCTACAAACGGAATGGCTTGCTGCCGGGGTGAGAGCCAGCTTCCGTTAGGATCGGTGATGATATCGCCATTGTAGAGCACATTGAACCGAAAGTAATGGTTCTTCCATCCAATCGGTGTCCAGACATTACGCTGCTCAGGCCACCATAGCCTGGCCAGGTCTACATCGGGTTCGCCTTCGGCCACATGGCAAGGTACTCCGGCTACCAGGCGGCCCTCAGGGCTACCTGAAACACTGGCCAGCGATAAGCCCGGCGCCAATGCTGTGGCCGTAACGGTACCTATTGCCTGGCGCAAAAAATTCCTTCTGGAATGAGGAAGCAAGTCCTTATTTTTCATTACAACGTGATTATCTAGTCTATAAGTTTACTTCTATTGGTTTTTTTATGCCATGCTTACCCCCGTTTACCCGTACGCTCTTCAAGCCGTGAACCGGAGGTATATGCAATACAATTTTTTGGGGCTTTTCATGCCAATCGCCTTTAAAGGTGATGTCAAGCGATTGGTTACCAGTGTCTTTCTTAAACACCAAATCTACCGGTCCATACAGCGTTGGCATCCCTTTTAGTGCGGTTTCCTGCTCACCAGATATCCACGCCAATGGGCAAAAACGCAGCAAGTGAAGCTCATTTTTATTTATCTCATCATCTATGAGTGCCATCCGCGCCATCCAAAAAGCAAGTGGCGTCGAAAACAGTGTTCCCTGCATCCCAGTACGGTGCTCGCAGGAGGTGAAGGTTTGCTGGGAAAGCGAACCAACGAACAAACTGTACATCCCTTCCAGATACTTCTGGCGGTCTGAAAGCTGCCACGAATGGGCTACATTCCAGCTATAACACGGTTCACAACTGGACATTTCGTATTCCAGAACGGGCCTTGAAATGGCATTGAACCGCGGCCCTTTTAAGTCCCAGTTCGGCCCTTCCCTGAAAAACTTGACGGCGGCTACCATCAGCGGATCGTCGGCATCGAACAATTCCGCCCAGACCAGCACCATCGGCCCGGTATCCAGCAGAAAAGCATCGTCGTAAACGTGTCGCGGCGATGGGGTCTTAGCAAGGTCGGTAACGGGAACGGGGTATTCGTTACCTTGTCGGTCTTTCCATGTAGGGGCTTTCGCAGCGGCCTGCCGAAATGCATCGACGAAGGTGGCCTTATACTGAGCTGAGAAGGCCTCGAATTCATCGGCTCGTGCATGTTTAATGCGCTTTAATAAATGGATGGCCTTGACTAGCCCCTTGTAATTCCACGCCAGGTTCCAGATTGACTGCTTAGGAATCAAATCGTCCGTAGCAACGGCCGCCGGCATCAACCCTTCCACGCCGTTGTGGCCCTTTTTAGCGCAGGCATCTCGAATAAAATCGCACGCCTTGACGATCGAGTCCGTCCATTCGCTGATGAATTTCGGATCGCCGGACAGCAACGCGTGTGTAGACACCTGAAGTAAAACAGCGCCGTGATCGGCCAGCCAGTCGATGGATGTCAGGTAATGGGGGGAAGCATAATACCCCGGATGCAGATCATACGATTCACCGGGTGGCTTGATCGTTCCCTGATGGGTTTTGAATATCCGCGTATACTTTTCGACCGTTTTGTGCGCTCCCAATAGGCTGAGGAACATGTGGCTGTTCATCGAAGTGGGCGTTGGCCAAAGTTGGTCATATCCCCACGATCCGGATAGAAATGAATATTCTTTTGCCTGGTAGTCCAGTGATGTCAGTACCGGGACGTACTTGACGTTATGATAAACCGCCTCGGTGATAAACTTTTCCGGAACGTTGAACCGCTCCGCTGGGAGGAGATCGTGCTGCCAATAGGCGTTACTTTGAGCCAAAGCGCCGTCGTAGCCCAGTTTTTGTTCAGCAGCGATTTCCGAGGCCGTTATCGGGAACATCGGCAAAAGGCAATCTACGTAGTCGCCTACCTGCGCATCCAGGTCAATCCTGATACCGAAAACGCCAGCTTTCCGTTTGAAGAACGATACGCGGCCATCGGCAGTGGGCAGCACCAGAAACCGTATTTTCCCGTCGGGTTCCACAACGCTCAAGCCCGTTTGAGCACCTGCGCCATACCGTTCGGCGGTCAGCTCCCTCGAGTATGCTTCACGATCTGGCAACACGTCTACCGTCACCCCGTTCTCGTGCATGAAACGGCCAATCAGTTCGTAGTAGTTGCTGCTTAGCTGCAGGATCATCGGGAACCGTTCAACGGCATGGAGCGGATCGACATGAACAACGGAAATCCGGATCCAGGCGAACAACGGGTCCAGCCCGTTCTTCACATCTCCGCCGCCCGCCAAATGGCCGAACACCTCGGTCCGCATAACCAACCCCTCTTGCAGGGGGAAATCGGTCCATAAAACCGGCGTGGCGGTATCTTCCTTCCATCCTTGCTTGCCATGTCCGCCATCCCGCGTCCATTGCGGGGTTTGCGTACCCGGCAAATCGGGAACATTGGCATCCGGCCAGGGGGTAAAACTGACAAGGAAGTCGTCTCCCTTAAACTTTACCGCATTTTTCCGGGCGCTTAGGTCTGAGAACGGCTCGAAAATGATCGTTCCGTTATACAGCACATTAAAACGGAAAAAATGGTCTTTCCACCCAATGGGCGTCCAGATATTCCGTTGGTCCGGCCACCAAAGTTTTGCCAACGCAACATGGGGCTCATTGCCGCACGCCCCGGCCGGCATAATCTCCGAAGAACCCGTCGTCGGGCGCGCTATTGATGAATTCGAAAAGCTATAGCCCGGCAACAGAGCTGAAGCAGCGGTGGCGCCGATCGCATGGCGGAGGAATCTCCTTCTGGAAGGCGAGGTATGATCGTTGTTCATAAAGGCGTACGCAATTTAAAGAATGGGTTAAAGTATAATGGTATTGACCGGTTTATATTTCTTCCCGTTCACGATGATCTTGTCGAACTTTCCGGCCGGGATATGGAGGTTCACGCGCTCCGGCTGCTTAACCCAATTACCAGAAAAAGACACATGGAGTGTTTTATAATCCGCCGACACGTTGGCTCTCAGATTGACCACACCATATTTGGTAGGCATATTTTCAAACACCGTTTCTTCTGTCGGGGAGAGCCATGCGTCCGGACAAAGGCGGAGCAAATGAAGCGCATTGTCCTCAATTTCGTCATCGATCATCGCCAAGCGCATCATAGTAAAAGCCAAAGGCGTGGCGAATAAGGTCCCCTGGATGCCATGCCGGTGTTCGCATGATATAAATGTTTGCTGGGAAGTGGCGCCCACCAGCAAGCTGTAAAGGCCTTCCAGAAAATGCTTACGGTCGTTCAGCTGCCACGAGTGGAAAACGTTCCAACTGTAACAGGGCTCGCACGTGGATATCTCCCGGTTTAAGTACGGCCGCGAAAGGGGATTGAACCGAGTGCTGTAAAAATCGCGATTAGGCCCGTGGCGGAAGAAATCCACCGTCGATCGCATAATCGGATCGTCGGCATCCATCAATCCTGCCCATACCAATACCATCGGGCCCGTATCCAAGTAAAAAGCATCGGTAAAGGGGTGCTGCGGAGTAGGCTCCAACGTAAGGTTCGTAGGCGGTTTCGGCCGTACATTCCCGTTGTTATCGATCCACGTTTCTCCTTGAGCAACAAGTTTGCGGTATTCCGTGACAAAGGTCGATTTGAAATTCGCTTCAAAATCCGAAAACTCATCAGCCCTTGGATGCCCAATAGCCTGAAGGAAGTTCACAGCCGTATGGAGGCCTTTGAAATTCCATGCGATGTTCCATACTGCCTGGATTGGGAATAACTCATCGGTAGCTACCGCCGGGGGTAATAAGCCCTTTACTCCTTCGAAGTCTGTCTTGGCACTCATGTCCTTGATGAAATCGCATGCTTTCACAATAGGATCGGTCCAGTTTGCGATAAATACCGGGTCTCTAGATAGCAGAGCATGAGTGCTAGCCTGATGCAGGATAGCTCCGTGATCGGTCAGCCAGTCGAAGGCGGTCAAGGTTTTTGGAGTGCTGAAATAACCGGGGTGCAGGTCGTAAGCCGGCCCCGGAGGTTTAACAGTTCCCTGGTTCTTTCGAAACAGCTCCAGGTGCCTCCCTACGGATTCATGATACCCCAGCAAGCTCAGAAACATGTGGCTGGTCATAGACGTCGGTGTACTCCATAAATTATCATAGCCCCAGGAGCCGGATAAAAAGGTGTACTCACCGTTTATATAGTCCTTTTCGGCAATGATTTCAGCAAATTTGATGCTGTGGGAGAGCCACCGGTTAATGTACTTCTCGGGCACATGTATGTGAGCTGCCGAAGACGGCTTCTGTTGCCAATAAGGTTCCGCCGCTGCCAACGCACCTTCAAAGCCAAGCGCTTGCTGGCTATCGATTTCGGTCTGTTCTTCGGGCAGCATGGGGATCAATACATCGACGTAATCGCCTACCTCGGCATTTAAATCAATCCTTAGGTTATACATTCCCGAGTCTATCGGAGTTAGGGCGATGTTTCTGTCTTGCTTCGTGGGCAATATCGCTAGCCGCACCTTGCCATCGTGCTCCATGACGCGGTAGCCTTGTTGTTCACCGTCGCGGAAGTCGGCCAACGAGAGTTCGCTTGGATACGGCGCGAGCTTGGGATCGATATCGATCGTTATCCCATCTTCCTGAAGATAGCGCTGCGAATGGATATAGTACACCCTGCTCAATTGCGTGGCTACCGGGATGACACCGGTAAAACGGGCGGAATCTACCTTGGTCACTGAAAGCCGAACCCATGCATACAATGGCTCAATACCCGTTTCGACATCCGTGCTGCCTTTAACGTTTGCAAAGATTTCCTGCCGGACAACAATCCCTTCCTGCAGGGGGAAATCAGTGTAAAGGACAGGAGTTTCCGTGCCTTCCCGCCAGCCCTGAATCCCGCGCCCGCCATCAATACGCCATAACGAGGTGACCTCTTTGGGCAAGGGCGGGGGTGTGCCTGATGGCAACGGGAAGAAAGACAGCATAAAATCCTGTCCGAGGTACTTCCTGGAGTGCACGCGCATTGGTGCCCAATTCGGAGCCGGCTCGGCAATTATTGTTCCGTTATACAGCACATTGAACCGGAAATAATGGTCTTTCCAGCCGATGGGGGTCCAGGTATTACGCTGGTCGGGCCACCACAATTTGGCGAGCTCAATATTCGGCTCGGCAACCGAACCACTTGGAGTGAACAGCGGTTCTGCTTCGGTATCTAAACGTAACGCCTGGGCAAAACTAACCGTACTAAACGCCAGTCCATACAGCAAAATAAACAATCCTAGTCTCATATTTTTTTCATCTGCTTCGCGACCTCATTCGGCCTCGTTGTGCCGGGACAAATGGCCCTCGTTTACCTAAATTGGAATTAATTTTTGATTATGATAGCTATGCCGTTACTCACGCCTATCAAGCCGTCGGCCGGACGGTTCAATGCCAGCAAGTTGTCGTTTTGCCGGGCCACGAAACTACTGGCTGCGCCACCGCCCAGGTTCAATGCGTGGGCCGCGCCCATCGCGCGTAAGCAACTGCCCATATCAGCGAGGGATACGCCTACAGCCACCGGTGACGAATCCTCGATAACGGCGAGGTACAATGTTTTCAGATCGAGCGAAGTGGCCACGGCGGTCCGGTGATCCAATGAACCGCCCAATCCCGGAGAAATACCCCCGTCGAGCATGATCCGTTCGCGCCCACCCACCGCTTGTTGTAGCTTATCCATCACAATAGGGTAATTTTCGTAACTCCCGATGGCCGCCTTTCCATCCGTCCGCATGGCGAAAAAGCCGGAGTTGTTGTTGGGTATATCGAAACTCGATTTCAGTACATTCCCATCGACATAGAGGATACTTTCCGGCGCGCCGGTAAGGGAATCAAAATAATCACCGTTTACCGCCCCCAATACGCGAGAAGCGCCACCTTCTAACATCAGTGCCTGGTCGAGCATCGTTTTCGTTGCCCATTGATTAGGTTGATTGGAAGCGGTTGTAGCTCGTATGGCCACCTCCGGATTCGTCAGGTCGACTTCAAACAAATAAAACGTCAGGGCCCGGTCGGCCTTGTCGATAAATTGCACTTCAGATAGCCGTACAGCCTCATGAAGCCATTCCGCGCGATCGGCTACCACACCTTTTATGAAGCCGGTTAAATTTTGCAGTTTCACGCCAGCCTGGCTCTGGCGCGCCTCCGAAACCTTCAGGTTTACGGTATATTCCCTCTTTTGCCCCGATGCCTCTACGCGATAAGTTACCGGAGACGAAAAATCATTGACCGTCACGCCGCTGACCTGCTTCGTTCCATGAATATATACAGCGTCGTTATCGTGGTTCGTCACGAAAAAAGCCTTCAATGCGGTCAGGTCGGTACCCGCCGGCAGGCTATCCACATTCTGAATCGTACCGGTCCGGTTGTCGATAGTGAATTCCACGCCACCGATTCGCTGGTAGGGCTCTGTAATACTAAAATAGATAAAATGATTATCGCTACTTGTTTCTTTTTCGCAGGCGCCCAGCACTAGTATACCGAGACCAAGCATAACACGATATATCTGGCGCATTAGTTTTATAGTTCTCATATTCTCATTCTATGTCGTAATACCATTATTTCAATGCCCAGAAACCCCTTAAGTCAAACTCGTATTCCCATAGGTTTCCATCCGCGTCCCGCGCGACGATGTGGTCGCCGAAAGGCGTAACGTGCGTATACATATCCCATCCGCTACCCACTTTGGTCGGGGAGTTGATCCGGTAATCGCCAGCGGAATATTTATACAACCACATGTCGCCCACCTCATCTATGGTAATGAAGTCGCCTTTATAGACAAAAATGATGCGCTGGTTACTCCAGTTCACGAAATTCCTGAAAGCCACGCCTGTATAAGCTGTCCAATCGCTATTAAATTGGTAATAGCTTATCGACCCGTCGCTGCCCCACCGGCCAAAAAGGCCGTCCGTTCGCGACGTATAGATCAATCGATCGAAAATATTGGCACCCCCGGTAAATAACCACCTGTTTAATGCAGTGAAATTACTTGGCTCCGGCAACGGCGTACTTCCGTCTTCATCCCATGTAACAACCCAGATTAACCAGGCACCATCCGTCATTAGAAATTTGGGGCTATCTCCACCTACGGCTGCCAAATGGGGCACAAACCCATATGTCCAGTCATTGGCTACCGTCTTCGGCGCACCGAAGGTCTGGCTGTCTGCATCATACGGATATGAACGCACCACGCCATCCTCACTTCGTGTAACCAATGACTTATCCCGATAGGAGAACATTTCGATGGCATTAGGAACATTATCGTTGAGCAAGCGACGCGGAATCTGACCGGGCGCATAAGAGCCAACTATCTGGTAATAAGCTACGGATAGCTCTTGATTCAGTGTGGCGTCCGACGTCTCCACGACCAATGGCAACAGGTACGATTTGAAGGCTTCGATGTGTCCAAATGTGTGGATGCTGATCTTCAATAGCGGGGTACGGCTTTCTCCCGCGGGAATAACACTTTCGCTGGTCTCTAGCTCATAACTCCCTTCGGGCATCGCCTCGTACGATGTCTGGTTAATCTCATTGTATTCGTCTACCAAGGTTGGATCTACGGAAAACCGGACGTGGATGTCCTTCGGGGCGGTCAAACCCGAGTAAAAAGCACTGTAATCAAGTGTCTGTGTCCCCTCGATCATAAATAAGGAAGCCGAATTCGGCACATTAACAGCCTGGAGCAGGTAGACATGCGTGTATTTGTCGGCACCGGGTATCTCATATACTACATCTTTGTTGTCGCACGCACACATGAAAGCCAGCAGCATCACCCATGTTCCTAGAAATTTCTTTTTCATAACATTGTGTTTTAATGTGGAGAACTAAAAGCCGGGGTTTTGTACTAATGCCGGAACAATTTGGATTTCGCTCTCCGGTATGGGGAACAGGTAATTTCGTGGGGACACGAAGGTCCGCTTTTCCATCGGCGTCCGCTGGTAAAATTCGGGGTCGGTAAGGCTGTTCCCCGCGCCGATGTTCAATCCATAGATGATGTTCCCATCGGTTTGGTCGGCGATCAACCACCGCCGGCTGTCAAAGAAGCGATGGGTTTCGAACGCTAGTTCCACCCGGCGCTCCTGCCGGATGAGCATACGCATCTGTTGCGGAGTGTGCGGCCCTATAAGTTCGGGCAGCCCCCCTCTACGCCGAATTTTATTCAGATAGGTATAAACATCCGGATGAACCTGATCGTGTGCTTCGTTCAAAGCTTCGGCATAGTTCAGGTAAATTTCACCAAGACGGAACCAGATCCATGTACGCTGCGTAATGACCTGATTCAGCAGGTTGGTGTTCTTGTCAGCAAATTTACGAATGACGTAACCTGTTTTAGAATGGTTGGCACCGCCTTGCTGCAAGCCATCATTGCCTGTGTACCAAAATTCGCTTCGGTAATTCCTCCACAACGAACCGGCAAAATTAATGTGGGCATAAAACCTTGGTTCACGGTTGACATACATGTTGCTGACGCTCGCTGTCCAGTAACCATCGGGGCTATCCGAATCGGCGAACCCCGACTCGGTGTAACCCGACCCCGGAACAATCGTGGGTTGGCCCGTGGCGGAGTAAGCCACCTGCCCCTCGCCCGTCAGTTCAAACGGATGGCTACCATCCGCCATTCGGTAAGCATCCACCATCTGTTGGGTGGGTGCGTAAAAACTAAACCCGTTCAGTCCTTTGGGGTGAATACATTGTTCAAACAACATATTCGTGCCGATGTTGCTGGCAAAAAGCACCTCTTGGTTCCAGTTTTTGGTAAACAATTCATAATGTGAATCGGCCGGGTTGCCCGAGGCGGCTTCATACAACTGATACTGGGCACTCGCCCCAGGCAGGTTACCTTCGCTGAAATCGATGCATAACTTGGCGGCTTCCGCCGCCTTTGCCCATCGGTCACGTGAGTATTCCGGAAACATCTGTTCGCCGGCGCTGTTCACCAGCGCTCGGTAATCCGGGTTCCCGTTAAATTGGGGAGATGCGGCATATAGTAATAACCGCGACTTAAGCGCGAGGGCAGCCGCGGCTGTGGCCCGGCCGTATTCGGCGCTGTTCTGCCTAGCAGGCAAACGGCGGTAGGCCTCGTCGCAATCACGGACGATGAAATCCACACACTCTTGATACGTACCCCGCTCGATGGTGGTAAAGTCGGTGCCGGGATCGAGGGAATGGTCATAAATCGGGATGGGTCCGTACATCCGGAGGGCCAAGAAATTGAAGAAAGCCCGAAGAAAATGTACTTCGCCAATCCATACGCTCTTGGCCTCGGGAGACATGTCGGTGTACTGGATATGTTCAAGAAACAAATTGCATTTCCTGCTCCACTCGGCCGACCTGCCCCATATGGGTAAGTTATTCGCCGGACTCAGGGACCCATTATTGATGAGCTGAGCGACTGCGCCCGCAAATGTGACCTCCATTTCATCAGAGCCCCCTACAAAGGGATTAAATGCGAAGTTGTGGAAATCCATCTCATTGGGAATGCCAGAATAAATATTGTTCAGGAAGCGCTCTGTATATAGGCGTTCCGCAAACGCCTCGGGAAGGGACATATTCTCTTCTGGCCCCTTATCCAAATAACTATCGCATGACACAAGGGCAAGGATGGAAACCGAAACCAGCATGGTTATAGATTGTATTCGTTTCATATCACCTTTTTTATGAATTAGAAAATGATTTCAACACCTGTATTAATGGTACGCTGCTTCGGATACTGTGCAGAATTACCATTATTCATCTCCGGATCAACAATACCTAGATTATCCCAGAGCAACAGGTCAATGCCATTAACGAAAAAGCGGAGATTCGTCAGTTTCAATCTGGTGAGCGTACGTTCCGGGATGGCATAACCTATTTCCGCATTTTTAAGTCTGAAATAGCTCGAGTTGCGCATATATAGGGTAGAAATACGGTTGTTGTTTAAATTCGGCCCCGAAGAAACTGCCGGATAACGGGCATTGGTGTTATCTGCTCCTGGACGCCAGCGGTGCTCGTAAAACTCCCGCTGCACGTTGGCATCATTGCCCCACACAAAGGGATAAACCGTGGGACCGTAAGAAAAGTAGCTGGCATTTCCGGCACCGGTGAAGTACGCACTCACATCGAACCCCTTATAAGCCAATGTGAAGCCAAAACCATACATCAACTCCGGCACTTGGGGGTGGCCCACCATCACCTCATCTCGTTGGTCAACCATGCCGTCGCCATTAACATCCCGGTATTTGATATCGCCCGGCCGGACCGGACCAAACGTCTGCACGGGACTATTGAGAATATCCTCCTGATCTTCAAAGAATCCGAGTGCCACCAACGCTAGGCTCGTACTCAGGGAATGGCCGCGAAATGCCTGATAATCGGGCTTATTAATCGGCTCATCGCGGAACACGGTAAGGCTTCGCGTAAACGTAATGTTTCCTTTCACCGAATAGAATAGTCCTCCCGCCGTCGTGTTTCTCGCCTGCAACATGCCCTCTATCCCTTTGTTCTCGGTTTTGCCGATATTGGCCCACGGCAGCTGATGGGAACCGAATCCGGATACCTGTGGAGTAGAGGCTGTCCGCTGTACCAGTAATCCATCCCGCATTTCTTTAAAAGCGTCTACTTGAAACGTCAGTTTGTCTCTGAACAGGCCCACGTCCAGACCGAGATTATATTTGGTTGCCTCTTCCCATGTGATGGCTTTTTCGCTCCCGATCCGACCCTCGGCATACCCAACCCTGGATGAAAAGCTCTCACCAAACAGGTAGCCGTCTGCACTACCTGTGGTAGAGAGGTAGGCAAACCGCGCCCCTCCAGTACGGTCGTTCCCGACCTTGCCGGCCGAGCCCCTTATTTTCAGCATATTGATTTGGCCGATTTTCCAAAAGCTTTCGTTGGCTATGTTCCAGCCCAACGCTACGCCAGGGAAGAAGCCATACCGCCGACCGGGTGCAAAGTTTTCCGACCCATTGTACCCGAAGCTGAATTCCGCGATGTACCGTTGGTTAAAGTCATAAACCGCACGGCCCGATATCCCCATGACGCGCGAAGGTAACGCATTTGTCCCATCTGCGGCCAGAAGGTTGACGCCCTCGCCCAGGTTAAACATCAGCATGGACGATACGCCGTGCGCTCCAAATGAACGGTTGTAGTTGGCTTGGCTAAAAAAACGCAGATATCGCGTGTTACCGGCAGCGGTGGAGTAGATTTCGGGCGCCTTTTCAAACCAAACGTGGTATTTGTCTTCCCCGTAGCTATAAATACCTTCGTATTCTTTGCTCGTAATGCCTTTCAGCCGTTGGTTTGAGCCCCAAACATTTTGATCGAAAGAAAACGTGTTGGTCCAGCTCAACCCTTCGGTAACTAGCTTGCCCAAGTCCCATTTGAGCGTAAACGTGCCTTGCATATTATTGGAAAGTAGGTTCGTATAGCCGCCGTGTGTCGCTTGCATATACGGATTGGTGTAGTTATTGAAAATGGTTGCACCAAATGTACCATCGGGGTTATACATCGGAATCTTATGCGGTGCATAATCAAAGACCGAATTCAAGATCGCGGCCGATCCATACCCCGGCCCCTGGTCTTGCCTGCTGATGAGCCCCAAACCGATTTCCGCCACCAAATTTGATGAGAGGGTTACATCCACATTCGAGCGCAGGTTATAACGGTGCATCCGTACGTTTGTCCCGTACTCAAATTGCGGGTCGGTTTTAAAAAGGCCATCCTGCATCGTGTAACCTAAATTAACGAAATAGCGTACCCGTTCATTCCCGCCGCTGATGTTGAGGTTGTGGAGGGTTTGCATGGTCGATTTCTCCAGTACTTCATCGATCCAATTCACGTTCGGATACAGATACGGATCGGACCCATCATAAAACCGCAAAATTTCTTCCGAGCGGTATGTGGGCGAAAGCCCATCGTTCAGTCGTGCTTCGTTCCATAATTCGGCAAATTCGCCGGAATTAATAAAATCCGGAAACCGCATCCCCGTCAATTGGGCGACTTCCGACCGCAGGGTAATGACCGGTGCGCCTATTTCGCCTTTTTTGGTGGTAATGATGATGACACCATTTGCGCCCCGGATACCATAAACCGCCGTTGCGGTAGCGTCTTTCAGAAAAGTAATCGACTCCACTTCGGCGATATTGATGGTATTGAGATCGCGCTCTATCCCATCAACGATGACAATGGGGGTATTGTCATTCCAGTTGCTGAGCCCCCGAATATAGAGATACGCCTGATCTTTTCCCGGTTCGCCGCTCGTTTGCCGGCTAACCAACCCGGGTACTCTACCTACCAGCGCTTGCGAAATAGACGGCGTAGGGGTTCTGCGCACTTCCTCCATCGCGATGGTGGAAACTGCACCGACAATGCTCACCTTTTTCTGCGTACCGAACCCCACGACGACCACCTCATCCAAATCTTCGGTCGAGTGCTCCAGAACGACATCGATCACATTTGATGCACCGATGCTGACCTCCTGCGGCACGAAACCAGTGGCCGTAAATACTAAGACGGCGCCACCGGCGGGCACTGCTATACGGTAATTACCCCCGCTATCGGTCATTCCTGTGGCAGCCGTTTCTTTTACCGATACGGTAACAGCCTCGATCGGGTTGCCCTGCTCGTCGACTATCCGGCCTGTTATTTCCCGCTGGGTAACGATCCTTGTTGCACCGTCGATTTCGGCTATTGTGGGGTTGGCGAATACCGTTGCAGGGGAAAATAACAACGCGACCAAACAGGCCCAACAGGCATCCTGGAGCACCTTGGCGGCCGGAAACATGCGCCGCGGTGTTTTATCGGGGGTTGTGATTGATTTTTTTAACATTTCCATAACGTGTAAAGTGGTTAGTATTCAATATACCAGGTTTTATCTCAGTGCCTTCAGCTACATCACAAATGTATACCTTGATTCAGACAATCATTTGCATGATATCGACAAATATTTATCCTATTTCCACCTCTATGCCGCACGCTGTGCGACGCATCGGTTTCCCGCGAAATCAGCATACCCTATCTATTTCGTACAACGGAGCGTTCATTTCTTGAACGAATGGGGCATCATCCGATCGATCGCGTCGAGGACGATATCTTCGACCTCTTCTGCAAAAGGTGCAGGCATATGATACCAATACATACTGACATCCCCTTCATAGCCGCCCGCTTTGATCAATCGGCGGGAAGCAATGTAACACGATACGTCATTCGCATAGGTGTTAATCCACATCCGATCCGGGCGAAATTTATGCTTTAGCCGTAGGGCATATTCTGCCACCACTTCGTTGGCCATATTGATCATGACCATCTCCTCTCCGAAGGCCCAGGTTTGTATCGGGTAATCTAACGCCGTAGGCAGCTGCCCTCCGCGCAGCAGCCGTTCCAAGGCAAGCCGTGCATAGTAACCTTTTATGGTCTTGTCGGTTTTTGCCCGCTCAATCCATTCCAGCGTGGTTGGTAGCTTACCAAAAGGCAGTTCTACCCACGTCATCTTTCCGACGGGCGGATTCACCAGGGGCGTCATGGGCGACTCGAGCACCTGTTTCACGCGCATGGCGATCTCGCTTCCATAAGCCGTCACATAGGCGGCTTTCCCCTGTTTAGCCGGGTGTGAGTCGCCAGCGCAACCAATGGCCACCATCGCCACAGCCCCTGGAAACATCGCTTCGAGCTGAAGCTGCGCTTCGCCCATCCAATCGCCGTGAAATTTATCGACGTCGGGACCATAGGTAATTCCGTGGGTAGCATAGTTCAATAACACAGCGCGGAGCACGCCTTCCGGACTGGTCACCCTCAAAACCGGCAATGCGTTATCTACCGCCCCCCCGGGTGTTATCCGGTTCACACCAAAATCAGCTTGGCCCTGCCCCCATGCTACCCATGCAGGTTGGCGGTCATTCCATGCTACGAGTGCTACCTCTTCCAGTTTATTGATGAGGTCTTCATTGTATTCGGCGATGGCGATCAACTCATCCAGATCTAGTAAGCGGTCACTGAAATAGAAGCGGGTCGGGTAATCGCCTCGGCACTGCAACACGTTGATCAGGTTACCGGTTTCCGGGCTGCCGTGGGTATGCGAGGCTGCAATAACAATCTGCGCCGGATCAATCCCAGTCTTTGCTGAAATCCTTTCCATTACTTGGCTCGCAATACGCCACTGGACGCCTAGTAAATCAACCGTGATGATTATCGAAGGGCCTTCCGAGTCGCTCCCTAGTGCCAATGCTTTGGCAGAAAGCTTATGCAAAGTTTCCGTGGCTTTCACCACTGGTCTCGCGGCAAACCCCGATAGCCGCATGGGTACACTGGGCGTGATGTCGATTCGCGCCACCCCTACTTCCATGGTTCTATTGTCGGGTTTATTTTTTTGCATCAGATTATCCATAACGTCAACAAAAATGCGCACCGTAAGCCGGCCACGCATAATACATTATTCAAACACCAACGGGAGGTAGTTATCGGTCTCGTGAAAGGAAGTCTCCACCGGCGCCCACGCCCACTTTATCGCATTGCCACTATCGTAATCAAGCCGGCAGAAATTGCCATACCATCGTGTGCCCTTTGCGGGAGGCACATGGTTAAGCTGGGCCAGTAACCGATAAGGGATAAACAGCTCCGCGGTCCAATACGATATGCAAGCACCGGGACTAGCGGGTCCGCCGCGCACACACACTTTCTTTTTCACCCGATCTTCCTTTTCATACGGCCATGGGGCCCAACCCATAAGTACGTCGTTCCTGATCGTCATCAATAAGACCAATTCCTTACCGAGAGGGCTTATTTCGTATTCGAAATAGCAAGGCTGACCCGGATCGGATCGGAAAAACACCTCAAACACATCTCCCATATATATTTTCTCGAAGTCGTGCTCCAATGAAGAACTGATCCGATCATCCTCGCCATAGAACAGCACGTACACGCCACGAGGGGAATACATCATCTTGAATTGGCTTTTATAGGGTTTCCCGCCCCCATCCAGTTTTTGCAACGCCTCCCAATTTGTCGCGGCCCACTGGGCATTTTCCCCTCTCCCGGTGATTTCAAAATCACGGCAAGCATGAACGATCAGTTCCATTACCAGAATCGCCAATAGATGTAACACCAGGCCAAGGCATATAGAGCAGCCCAAAATACCACCCGTTTATACCAAGGGCGTTTCACCCCATCATCAAGCGTACGGAGCCAGGATGGTCGCCAAACAAACGATTTTACTTGGTCGGCCGTTGGGGGAGCGGTATAAAACGACACCAATATAATCAGTAGCATAGTGAGTGCCTGCGAAATGCCGCCGACATACAACCAGTGGAGTCTGATGGCCAGTAACGGTAAAACCACGGCTAAAACCACTTGGATAGCCACGCCGCCGATAAGACCCGCCACCGCCCCGGCGTAACTGGTCCTTTTCCAGAAAATTCCCAGCAGGATTACTGAAATAAACGGAGTTGCGATGTAGGTAACCCCGGTCTGGAAATATTTAAAAAGTCCCACCGTTCCCACCATCGGGGCGATCAACGAAGCGATCAGCAGTGCCACGCCACCCGATAACTGCCCAGTGGTAATCAATTCCCGGTTGCCCGCATTTTTCCGCCAAAAGTTGCGATAGATATCCAGGGAAAAGATGGTGGAAATCGAGTTGGAAAGCGCACTTACCGTGGACATGATCGCCGCGAAAAACCCAGCCAATACCACACCTTTCACGCCCGAGGGCGCGAAGGTCTCCAATGCCAACGGAAATGCCTTATCGTAGTTGTCGGGGAGCAACGACTCCCCGCGGCCCATTACGTCCAACCAATGGTACACCACCAGTCCCATCAGGCAAGTCACCACGGGCAAAACAATACCGATGAAGCCCGCAAAGACAATACCCATCATCCCGTCCCAGGTACTTTTGGCGGACAAGATGCGCTGTATCATCACTTGGTTAGACGACTGATAGAATAAGAATACGCCGAAAGAAGCAATAATGAGGCCCAGAAACGGTGCTTCTGGATCGGACGGTTCGTGATACAAGTGAAAACGCTCGGGAGCCGCTTCCACCATAGCGCTCCAACCTCCGGGGATGTGGTGGAGGGCCAGCCAGAAAAAAAGAATGCCGCCTCCCAAAAAGAGCACGCACTGTATCGCGTCAGTCCACATCACCGAGTTGAGTCCGCCGAGCAGCGTATAGCTCGCAGTCACCACGACAATCCCCACCATGACGTAATATTGATTCCACCCGGTCAGTTCACTCACCGTGATGCTCCCGCCATAAAGAATAGGGGGAAGGAAGACCAATATGTAACCGATGGTCATTACCACACTATAAATACTAGCACATGCAGATCCATAACGGCGCTTTAGGAATTCCGGAACGGTCATGATCTTATTGCGCAGGTACATCGGAATGAAAAAAACCATCGTCAGCAAATACGTTGGAAGCGCCCACCACGTCCAGTTTGCAATCCCCATTCCGTCCTTGTAAGTCGCGCCCATGGTTCCTACGATTTGTTCACTCGACACGGTGGTAGCAACAAAAGCCGCCCCCACCAAGTACCAGGGCATTTTTCCCGATGCTAAAAAGTAGCCCTTCACCGTTCGGTCGGCCCTTTTCGCCGCAATCAGTCCGATGATGACAACAAACAAGGTGATGCCAACGATGATGAAGATATCAAGGCCAGACAGGTGGAAGTTATTCATGGTATAAATTAGGTGTCGTTAGTAGTTAATTCGGTACATGGTTACATTACACGTTTTATGCTTCAAGGCAAAACGCGACGGGTTAGTCCGCGCTGATACGCGTCAACACGGACAAAACCCTCAGCATACCGGCAACCCGCCGCCAATCCCCGGAAACGGGCATGAATTTCAATCATTTCATTCATATCCGTGCTGGCCAAGTCTTCCATCGCCACGAATTGGCTTTTATGGCAAGCGAGCATGGCCTTTTTCGTTTCAAATGTTTCGGTAATGTCTACATACTCCGTGGGATCAAACCGGATACCACATATGTTATCCATATAATACAGTTGGGCTTGCGCGAACCGACAGGCCGGTCGTGACTGGTTTGGCATAGACGGTAAGCCCTTTTGGAAATACGAGTCGAACACCAGTTGGCCGACATACCGATGGTCGGGATGGTAGTCATTCGGTGAGTGGGTAAAGATAACATCCGGGTCGGCTTCCCGGAGCACATCGATCATCAAGTGCCGTTGTTCCCTATCGGCAAAAACCAGCTCGTCGGTCACGCCTGCCCAAATCAGGTGAGCGCCGATTAAGGTGGCAGCGTTACGCGCTTCCTTTTCGCGCGTAACACGTAGCACCTCCGGTTTCACAACGGCATCGCCGATACTTCCGTCGGTAAAAATGGCAATCGTAACCTGGTGGCCGTCCTGGGCATAGCGAGCTAACGTGCCTGCGCAGAGCAGTTCGGTATCGTCTGGATGTGCCGCCACACATAGTATATTCATAACAATATATTTTTTGTTGTCAACTCTTCTTAAAGTACGCCATAGCGGTCATAAACGGCCCTTAAAGTGTCGCCATTTAATAAATCATTCCTCGACTGGCTTTCTTTGGTAACCTTATCATAGGCCAGAGACAGCACCTGATCTTCTATTTCCCGTGGCACCACGACGACGCCGTCGAAATCTGTGAAAATAAGATCACCTGCTCTGACAAGCACCCCCCCGCACTTTACGGGTACGTCATAAGCCATCATACGCCCCCTGCCCAAACTGTCTACCGGCTTTATGCCCGTATAGAAAACGGGAAAGCCCATTTCCACCATCTTTTTACAGTCTCTCACCATGCTGTCGCAAATGACTCCTACTGCGCCGTTGCGCTTTGCGATGGTGCTCATCAATTCCCCCCATGGCGCATTGGTGTTTGCGTTGTCTGTTGAATGAACAACTACGTCGTTCTTGGTCAGCGAGTCTACCGCCTCAATTTCCAGGTCGTAAGCATCCCGTTCAATATAATCCGTTTCCATCCACCGTTGGGTCCTCGCACGCCCTACAATAACGCAGTTGTCAGGGTCCAGTGGCCTCAGGCGATGATGCATCGCATTGTTCCGGTGGCCTAGGGTATCCATAACGTCCGACACGATCGGGACATAAAGATGCTTTCGGATCCAATCAAACTTCTCGTCATCAGTTTGGAAAAGATTTGCTTCGTTGTTCATTTTCATTTTTATTAAGTCAATTAATTTATTTTATATCATTCAATTCCGGCTTACCGCCCCATTTAAAAGGCTTCATCCGTTCAGGTATCACGCATCGATCGCCCAGCTCATACTGTCTACAAAACCATTCGAAGGTGTCCGGATTTTCGGCATTCAGTGCCATCAGATCATAATGGTTGGGAAGCACATACTTGGGTTGGAGCGCTTGTGCAAACCTTGCGGCCTGCTCCGGCCCGGGGTTGCCCCATTTGCCGTTTATCGGAACCAGCAGCACCTCGGGTGTTTTAGGCGCTGCCGCCGTCACAAGCGGATGCATTTCTGTATCGCTGGTATGGTAAAGCTGCCGGCCATTGGCGAACGTTATCGTATAACCGGTGGTATCCAATACGTCGACGCCCGAGGGTAGCGCGAAGACGCCGGTTATTTCAACTGCCCCATGCTTCCAGCTTTCGCCGGCATGCAGCACCACAACCCGGTTTTCGGGCACCCCGATATCAATAAGTTTGCCAGCAGCCTGCCTCGGTGCCACGAACCAGGTATCCCCTTTATACTGATAGGGTCTAATGGTTTCAGGATCCAGGTGATCGAGGTGGTCGTGCGTAACGATGTACACATCAGCACGAAGTTCGGCCGGATTGATCGGTACGGGATATAGGCGCGCAAGTTCCGGGGTACCTTTGGCCGCCGAATCAGAAAGATACGGATCAATGACCACGGTCATATCGGCCGACCGGACGACATACCCAGCCTGTCCAAGCCACCAAAGCGCTGCTTCAGCGGCCGGTAATGGATAATCATGAATTTGCTGCATCATATCATCGGTTAACACAGAATTTCTTCACCGCTGACTCATTGATTACAATCCCCAATCCAGGTCCGTCCGGAACCGCTATATAACCCGCTTCATCGATCTGAACAGGGTTTTCGATTACCTCCCGGAGCATGGGGTTGTCGCTCACATTATATTCCAGGAACAGCGAACGCGGCAATATGGCGTTGACATGCAGCGCGGCGGCGGTATTCAAGTCGGTTAGCCAGGCGTGCGGACAAACATCCACCCCCGCAAATTCCGCTTCCCACAAAATTTTCCGGATTTGGGTAAATCCGCCGCAACGCGTAATATCGGGTTGTACCACATCAATGCCGCCCTGCTGAATCAGCTGCCGGAACCCCCAGCCGGTGGCCTCCTGCTCGCCGGCAGCCAGGCGTGTTTTTACACCAGCCGCCTTCGTTTTCGCATACCCTTCATAATTTTCGGGGTGCATAAAATCTTCCAGCCAGTAAATGTCGTACGGCTCCAACGCGCGGCAGAGCGCAATGGCATCATACGCGCTGCGATCGACCATCCATCCGGGATCTACCATCAGCTCCACCTCCGGGCCTACCGCCTCGCGGGCAGCTTCAACGAGTTTGATGTCGAGCTTTAAATCCTGTCCGAAGACACCCCAACCGAACTTGATGGCGGTGAAACCCCGATCGAGGTAAAATGCACAGGCATCTTTAATCGCTTCGGGAGTTGGCCGAAACAGTGTGGAAGCATACGCACGCACACGCTCCCGTCGAGCTCCACCCATGATTTTATAAAGCGGCTTTCCGGTGGCTTTGCCAATGATGTCATGGCAGGCGATGTCGAACCCGGAAAGGAGCTGCATGGCCACCCCGCGGCGTCCGTAATAAATCGAATGGCGATAGACCTTGTCCCACAGGCGCTCGACATCGAACGGGTCTTCGTTCAAAACGATTGCTCGCAGCCCTTCGAAATAGGGTGAACTGTCCGGCGCCTCTACCGCTGCCACCCCGACGTGGGAAGATGTCTCAATATCCGACCAGCCTGTTATGCCCTCGTCTGTACTAACTTTCAACAACAGGCAATGCTTCACGCCCCTGGCTTCTTCACTACCTTCGGGTGCCGTGTTCTCGAAGGGCGACTCAAGGATAAATGCCTCTACATTGGTAATCTTCATGGTTACAATTATTTTTATTCAAATGTCAATGCTACTTTAAGTGCAATGTCGTGCCGGTCGCGGGCCAGATGAAAGGCGTCAGCCCAATTCTCAAACGGCACTTCGTGTGTGATAAGTGCTGAAAGTGATAGTTTCGGATCCAACAGGCACGCCAGCGATTCGTCCATCCGATCCTCGTCGTTACAGCAACCCACAATTTCCTGTTCGTCTATGTGCAGGCCAAACAAGTCTATCGGCACCGGCTGGTTGAGCAGGCTGAATACGACCAGCCGGCCGCGTTTGCGCAGTGCCGAAAGGCACGTCGAAAACGCTTCGGGCGAACTCACGGCTAGAATAGCTACATCGGCCGACCGCCTGGCGGGGGCGTTGACAATCTCCGCCCCAGGGATCATGCCGAGCCGGAACGGTTCCCTACCCGCCACCAGCACCCGTCCCGCGCCGGCCCGGGTGGCCAACCGCGCGATAATATTGCCGAATGGGCCATCACCCACCACGAGTACTTCGCGGCCCCTTACGTCTCCGGCGCGTGCAATCGCTTGCAGGCAATTGGCCACAGGCTCCAGCAATGCCCCCAGGGGAAACGGCAAATCGGAAGGCAATCGGCGCAGACGGTCTGCGCGGTGAACATAATACGCTGCGAACGTGCCGTTGCGATCGATCCCCAGGTGCCCCATATTCACGCACAGGTGGCCAAAGCCGCGGTGACATTCCGTACAATTTCCGCAGGGAACCACGGGGTGCGTAGCGACCCGATCACCGACCGAGCATTCCGTAACACCGGGACCGCATTTCACAACCACACCTGCCCCTTCGTGACCGAGCACTTTTGGAAGCGCAATACCAAACGGATTTTCTCTGATATCATGCAGGTCGGACGTGCAGATTGTCGATGCCCTAGTCTTAATCAGTACCTCACCAGCCTGCGGCTCCGGTATAGGGAGTTCGGTCATCACCAACTGGTCCACACCCAGTAATTGCAGCGCTTTCATAGTCTTCGGAAGTTGTCTCGTCATCTCTTTATTGATTTTGGATGCGGTAAGTTCAAGCATGCCAACGCATCACGATGGATGATATCCTCGATTACATCATCGGGAACCGGCGGCAATCCGCTCTGAGCGATAATATGATTCAGGTTACGTACCCCTGTTATGGAGTCTGCTGTTGTCGTAAACGGAAAATCGGAGCCGAACAACACTTTGGATTCGGTGCGGTATTCCACCAGTAGGCGCATGGCGTTGTAAAACTGCCAGGGGCGGTAGTATAGGGCCGACAGATCCGCATACACATTAGCGTGCCTCCGAATAACGGAAATGGTCTCTCCTTCCCACGGGTGGCCGAGATGCGCCAGCACCATACGCAGTTCGGGGAAATCCAGTGCTACCGAGTCAAAATGGACGGGACGCGAATAATCGAGTGGCGTGCCGCTCACGAACGACGTTCCGGCATGGAAAAGTACCGGCAGCCCATTTTTTTCACAGTACCTGTATATGTCATAATACCTAGGGTCAGCAGGGTGCGCGTTTTGATAAAGCGGAGCCAATTTAACGCCCACGGCGCCCAGTTGCTGATGGCAAACTTCCAACTCTTCCATATAGCCGGCCTTAGCCGGATCTATCGACGCGAAAAACAACAACCGGTCGGCGGCCTGCGCAACATGGGCAGCCACCGCTTCATTCGGGATGAGCCAGTCGGTAGCGGATGCTTGCAACCCAAACACAATGGCTACGTCTGCAGCCAGCGTGGTCTCCAAATGCCGTTCCGTCACGTCGCCCCATACGGCCTGGTCAACACCGCAGCGATTTAGGTCGGCCTGCAGCCTCGGCCCAAAGTCCGATTCAGGCCAGAAAACATGGGTATGAACGTCTACAATCATAAATGCAATGATAAGGGATGAAATGTCAATCGGGTTACCCCATATAAATAAATAGCTATCCTATTTCGTCTTTTTCGCTTCTAAAAGGCTGTCGTGCGGAATATCTTAAATTGAAATGAATATTTTAGGGAAATTATTGGAATAAGTTTCCTGCTAGATTATATTTATATTTAAACCATGAAAGCAAATTACAAACCCGTACCGTTAGCTGAATCCAATTTATTTAATGTCGTTTTACAAGAAAGTAAAAAAGAATTTGAATATCCGTGGCATTACCACAACGAGTACGAATTGACCTACATCCCCGCGGGCCAAGGGATACGGTATGTGGGCAACAGCGTAGAAAACTACATGAATGATGATTTTGTCTTGCTGGGTTCCAACCTGCCACACTGTTGGATAGACGAGACCGGATCGGAACAACGACCGCCAAATGCCATTGTTATCTATTTAAAAGAGCAATTTTGGGATGAAGTATGGATGCAGAGCCACGAATTTGCCGGGATTAGAAACTTGTTGCGACTCGCAAACCGCGGAATCAAATTCGATCCAGCTGTCGCTAGGCGATTAAAAAAGAAATGCCTCCATTTAACCGAATTGCCTCCACTGCAGCGGCTTATCCAACTTATCGAGATACTGGATGAATTAAGTATATCCTCCGATTATAACTTTCTCTGCGAACACGGCTTTTCATACGAACCGACCAATCACAGTAGCGACCGTATTAACACCATATACAAGTATATCAGCATGCACTACAGAGGTAAAATTACGCTCGATGACATTGCAGACCAGGTATGCATGAGTCCCAAATACTTCTCACGGTTTTTCAGCAAGGTGATGCAAAAGCCATTTTCTGAATTCCTAAACGAATACCGAATTAGCAAAGCCTGCAAACTGCTCATCAATACAGACAATCAGATAAGCGATATCTGCTATGATTCCGGCTTCGAAAGCATCCCTTTTTTCTATCGCCAGTTCAAAAAATTCAAAGGTTGCCAGCCGAAGGTATATCGACAGAATTATCTAAAGGCATTCACTACTGACCGGATAAAATAAAAAAGGAGTAAGCCTGCTTGAGGCCCACTCC
>NZ_JAMXAY010000053.1 GCF_025460835.1 Parapedobacter soli
ACTGACTGTTAGTGTGTTGTACAGAATTTAAGGGATGACTAATTAAGAAAATATAATATTGATTGCCGGATTGTAGGCTCTCAGAAACTCGCTACGTCGAAAGCGGAAGTCAGGCGGGAAGTGTGACCCGCACCGGTTATAAGGGTTCAAAAGAAAGCCCCGAAACGGGGAGAATCGGGGCTAAACGGAATCGGTTTTTGTATATCTTTACCTGCAAATTATAGCTTGGATGTTAAAGAGTAAACTTGTTGCCCGCTTTCTGGTACTGACCCTGATGGTGTCCGCCTGCTCCAAAGATAAGGAGGCTGAGCCTTCCTACCCGCTTACGTTTGTAGGCGATCAATATTCGGTCAAATCGGAAACCCGTGTGTTTACTTCAGCCGGTGAGCAACCGCTGACCGAAGAATACAAATCGTTGCTGGCAACGCAGTCTTTCTTTGACCTGACCGATTGGGTAGGAAAAGACAAGCCATACCTTACCTTGCAAACAAACGGTACGGCTGTTTTTACCGAAAACCCCGTAATCACGTATACCTATAAGCGAACAGACAATGACTGGCTGTTTATTGCCGAAAATACGTTAACATGGCCCGACAACATGCCTATTCCTGTCCTCCCCCGGATATATGTGCATAACGATGAAGTCCAGGCAGTGCCTGGACCCGGCGGATTTTAACTCCGGTCCAAGGCAGTCTGTATGGCTGAGGGAACGCTCCAGACGATACGCATCCCGATTACCGTGATGCTTACTGCACGGATTACCGAACATGAGTATTCGGGGAGCGCCAGTCGTTTAGCCAAGAAACTCAAAAACGACTTTGTCGCCGAACTAGTGCAAACCATACCGGCTTCGGACATCGTTATGATCAAAGAATTCGAACTGGTTTGTAAGGCGGAAACCAGGTAACCGGACCAGCAACAATTTGACATATTTTTTGGTTGAGCTTTTTTTAACTTTAGTGAGATTCGAGCAAGTATAGTATCACAGCTTACGGAAGTTATCGGGTGGATTAAGGCAGCAAGCACCTGCTCCGCATAGCTCCAGCAGGACAACCAACCGAAAGAAAAGACGGCTGATTTATATCGAGTTTTCCAACGGTGAGCTGCCGGGGGATTGGAGTGGGCAGAACGCACACCGCTTGACGATCCCGATATATACAGTTTTTAGTATTATTGGCAATAGAAACGTATCTTAGCATGCGATGCGTTATTTCGACAGACAAACAGCCACATTAAAGCGTATCAGCCTGACAATGCTGGTGCTTTTCGCATTGGCACCGTGCACGGTAAAGGTTGGCCTGTTTGACGCCATCGAAGTGACGTACGCCCAGCCACTGAATAAATCGCGGGCTGTCGCCACGACTTTCAGTGGATGTAGCGCAGCTCCCCTAATTACGGCATCCCAGAACCAATCGGACGTAAAGAAACCCATTCGGCCAGCGCCCGATTTTTGCCGCTGGCAGGCAGACACGCCGAACGTAACGGTGTCATCCCTGTATTTTCACACAGCGGTGCCCTCCGGCAAAACCCCACCAAAGTATATTTTATTTAAACGGCTGAAGCTAGACGCGGCTGCATAACACCCCTATCGCAGTACGTTTTTCAGTAATTCGTTTACATTAAAATATAATCATGAAACAGACTCGTTATGACCAGCCGTCATCGGCCGGTCTTTTCACGTTGGCAATCCGCCTGGTTATCGGGTGGACCTATTTCTCCGCCTTTTGGCGGAGATTGATCCTCGAAAACAAACTCGACCCCGAGGGGGCCGGCTATATCGGGGAGAAATTCAACCATTTCCTGCCCAATGCATTGGGCATCCAGCCGGTCATTGAATACCTCGTTACACATCCTGACCACCTGCATACCGCTATGGTGGCTTTTACCATTATTGAAGCCGTTGTTGGGCTATTTGTTATGTTGGGGCTTTTCACCCGGCTGATGGGGATCGGGGTATTCGGGCTGGCCATGGGTATCCTGTTGGGATCCGGTTGGCTCGGCACCACCTGCTTGGATGAATGGCAGATTGGCGTGCTGGGCGTGGCTGGTGGTTTTACGCTGTTTTTAAGTGGCAGTGCAAATTATTCGCTTGACCATTATTTCGTCCGGAAGAACCTGTCGTTTACCCATGCCCCGTGGTTCCGCTGGCTGGGCTCCGGCCCGTTGCCCCTAGCTGCACCCCGCCGGTTTGTACTGATCGGTTCCCTGTTGATATTTGCACTCACCTTGTTTACCAACCAGTACTTCCACGGCGGTGTATGGGGTACGCTGCACAATAAATCCGTTAGGCCTAAGATTGAGCTCGCCGATGTGCAGCTTGCGGGCAACCGGTTGCGGTTTCAGGTGTACCGCACGGAAGGCGCGGATGTGTACGGTTCTTTCCTTATCGGAATCCAACTGCTGACCGAAGAGGGCGAAACGGTTTTTGCCCTAGACGGGGATGACTTGGCTGCGTTCCCCGCGGAGAACATCCATAACCATTATGTAGCAAAGGTACGAAGCGGTGCGCATAGCATGGTGATACCGCTCGGTGCGAAAGCGGACTTGTCGATAAATTTGACCGACCTGCGCCTGCCGATGGATAAGCGCTATGTCCTCCAACTGGTTGATATAAGCGGGATGACCTGGCGAGCCGTGGTCGACTTATAAGGTCTTAATCGCTCCCAGGGTATCCTTTCAGCACCATCCTCGCCAGCCGATGCTTCTGCTGACGCAATGCCTTAAGAAAGAACAGGGCCCAAGGCTGCCAATCGGGTGTGGCCTCATGCAGCGTGCCTGAGTTATTCCTACCCCCCAAAAGGGTAGCTGTTTGGTGGTAGCCATTTCCCTACCTTTGGTGGGTGAGGTCGCCGGATAGGCTGCCGCACATTATCTACTACTGAAAAACAAATTGCCATGAGTGCCCAAAGCTCCAATCTCTCTAGCGAGGCATACCGTTATGACCTCGTTTCGGCATTAACGCAGGACACGTTAAACGCAAGCATCAAGCAGACCATCGCCACCGCAGGTGCCCAAGCGCCACCCCTTGCGGAATACTACCGGTACAACGACCCGGCCACACATGTGGGGGGTACCACCGTGATGACTGCCGAAGAAGTGCAGGCCATGACCGGCGGGCAAGATATCTTCGCCATTCCCAACGGTACCACCAGCGACGATCAGACCTACCAAGAGCTGGGTAACAGCATGGCCGCCGCAGGCTTTGCCTATGCTTTCAGGGTAGGGTTCGGCTTACCTCGGGGCATTCCCCCCGCGGAGATGCCCGACGTCCTTACCCTTACGCCACCGGCCAACAGCAACACCGCCAAAGACCTCGCACAGACGGTGCAGTACACCACCTATTTTGCCTCCTTCGAGCTGATGAAGCTCACCTACGGATGGAACGCGTGGACGGTAGAACAGGTGGCGCAACCCGACGATAACCCATGGATGTTCCAGTGGCTGGTAGACCTCAACCTTACGCTGCCGGAAGACGTGAAGCTTGCAGACCTGCCGCCAACGGTGCAGGAACACCTTAAGTCGGTCTATAACCTCGATCCCGCAACGATGTTCAGCCTCCAGCAGCTCCTGCTCAACCTGCATACGCCCGAACTGGTTGCCGGCGCGCAGCCATCCGTCATCGGGTTTGACCCAACCGACCCGATTTACGGCGACCTGAATGCTTTTTTAAATAGCTACTGGCTTCCACTTGTCGCCAATGGCGGTATCACGCTCGGAAATGCGCTGCAACCGCAGGGAGTATACCCTCCGGCATCCATCATACCCACTGCACTCAATTACGTGGTGTCGCCATACAGCGATCCGCGCCAGCCGGGCTTATCTACGCTCAACTACCTTGTGATGAGCGGCAACCGCCCCATGCCGGCCCCCATTGCCCCCTTCGGCTGGGACTGGGTAGACAGCAGCAGCCCTGCACCGGGGGTTATGGCGGTGAGGAGCGAGATCTTCCTCGACTACCTCAACGAAGCGCTGGCCCCTAGTCTTGCCCCGCTGTGCATGACCGTCCATGTCGATATCGACGAGAATAATAAATGGTACAACCATGGCGATCCCGCGGTGTCGCTGAATGCCAGCAATATCACGCCAACGTATACACGGACCGAAACGGGCTTGAAATTTTCGCACAGCTCCACGCAAAAGGATGAGCAGACCGTGTATTTGCCGACATCGCACCACGATGAATTGCGGGTTACCCTGCAGGTCGAATCAACCGTCACCATCGCCGGAAATACCATCACGTGCCAAACGACCGTAACGTTATTTTACGACTACGAGGTTGAGCGACTGATATTGGGCAGCACCGCATCGGAGACGAAAGGCTACGCCTTTGCCCAGCGGAATACGAGCGTCTTTACGATGACAGCCGTGGGGGCGGGAACCACCGCAGACAACAGCACGGCAGGGATGATCTGGCTAACCCCAAATGTAACCGTAGAAAACCTGATCCAGTCTTCCGATAAAAACGCGCCCTATTATCAGGATAAAGCCAGTACCTGGTCCAAATACCTTACCGGTGGCGATACCGGCAAGCTCATCGATGAGGTCGCTCAGCTGGCAGACAGGCTGCGGACGCTCACCGACGGCTATGACGCCGCGATTTCGGGAATTATCAACGGATCGCTGGCCTGGGTGTTCCCCGGAGCGCAGGCGTTTTATTTTGCGAACCCCCGTTTTTCGGAGGCGAAAGACCTCACCGTCGAAATTACCTACCAAGGATAACAGATACATTTACCTTAAAAGCGATAAAGAGATGGCAACCCAGAAGATATTCACCTCCGCCGAACTCATGACCAACTACATGCAGGCGGAAACCCTCGCGCCTGATAAGAAGTTTGAAGCGCTGCAAACCGCAGAAGGCCGTTCCCTTTTGTTTTCTATCGGAACTGACCAGCGGCTTTACCTTACTGAAGAAGTGACCGGCGAAGGGACAGGCTGGCACCGGTGGGACCTTACAGCCGGGCTGGCCGGGTTCTTTCCCGGCAAGACGCCGATGGCCAAAACATTTGCCGTGGATCAAAACGGCGAAAGCAACCGGTTTACGGTGGTGCTGGTTGTTACCGTGGATGACGCGGACCAGCTCTTTGTTGCGTCAGATTATACCACCGATGCGGAAGGTCGCATCAGCGGGCTGGCTTGGCAGGCCGCACCATATACCACTTCGGACGGACAGGGCGGCGTGCCGGAGATTGCCGACGTGTACGTACGGCAAAAAACCACCACGCCCTTCATCGTGGCCCATTTCGTGCCACCCGGCCAGCGTACCTTCGAACGGTATTACCTCGATATTACGACCGCAGGGGCACCGTCAAGCTGGAAAAAATACGCCTTGCCGGTAAATATGGACGCTGCCGGTGTGCAATTCTGCGGCGGTCGCCGCCAAGGTGAGCTCGTGGATGGTAGCTACACATTGGGCACCGTAGGCTCGGCGCCTGCGCTTTTCTACCAGCAGCTTTACGACCCGTTCAACCCCGCGGCAGCCGGAAGGACCTCACAGCTCATAGCGGGCGACAGCTACCCGACGGCGCTTGCCAGCACCCCCGCGGCTGCAGCAGCCGAGGAAGGCACGACAGACGTGTATGTCGCTACCGGAAGTGGCAGCCTATACCTCTTCACCGCCGATAACCAAGGTAATAATGCCCAGGGGATGCGCCTGATGGCCAACGACCTCTTCAAAGACATCGGATCGCTGTATGCCTATACCGTGGGCGAACGGGTGGTGGTCTGGGGGCTTAACCGCGCACAACAGGTGTTTTATACCGAGTGCGCCCGGGCACAGGTGGCTGATCCCGGAGCCTGGTCCCACCCGCTTCCCATCGCTTCGCAGGTGGTGCAATTGGCACCTTACAAAAACCGCGTAAACGGCGGCAATACGTATTTTGCGAATACCGGCTCCAACACGCTCAAGAAGGCCATGCAAGACCCGGTAAGTACGAGCTGGATGATGCAGGATATCCTGTTGCCCGTCACACCCGATTCCAAAGCAGGGCCATGCGACTGCTACGTCACCCGTATCACCGTGTGCGATGAAGCCAACGCGCCACAGGCCAACATGTCTGTGCAGCTGAGCAGCGCCTACCGCGTGCCTGTTTACATCAACAACCATTACTACGTGCTTGATACGGAACCCATCACCGTCAAAACCGGGCCACAGGGTGCCCTAAAGGTGGTGCAGCGGGTGGATAACCTGCAAGGCGCCCGCATTATGGTGCATCCCGCAGATGCGGTGCCGCAGACCATCAATCCGATGGACCATGCCGCTAAAAAAGCAGCTACCCTCAATACTGCCGAAAGCCTCGCCCAAGCCCAGGTGGTCAACGACCGTGGCGAAATACAGCAACCGTTGGTCCAGGCCGGTACCGATGCTGACGCGCTGGCCAGTGCCGCAGCGTCCATTCAAGCCATATCCGATGCCTATATGGAATACAATAGCGCCGCCGGGGTAGCACAGAAGCAGGCATCCTCCCGCCCCGACTTTCGGTTTGGCCCCAGCGCACGGATACATGCATTCGCGGTAAACCGCGCCACTATGCAGCTCAGCGTAATCGATGCCGTGGGCGATACCCTCAACGACATCGGCAATGCCATCGTCGTAGCCGCGGGCGACCTCTGTAGCTGGCTGAAGGATGCCACCGAATACGTTATCCAGATTATCGAAGACACGGCCCAAAGCATGTGGCATTTTGTGGCTAACGTGGGCGGGAAACTGTACACCTTCGTGATCAACACGGTGGAGAAAGCGATTGCGGCCCTCGAAGCCATCTTCGAAGCACTGGCCACGGCCATCAAAAGTGTTATCCAGTTTCTCAAGTTCCTGTTCAGCTGGGACGACATCGCACGCACGAATGCCGTATTTTCCAACATCACCCGGGTGTACCTCAAGGAAGGTGTGTCCAAGATGGAAGGCCTCAAACGGCTGCTCAACGACGAAGTGGCTTCCTGGATCGACAGCATCAACGAATGGGCTAACCTTGAGGGCGCCGATACCGGGGTTGCCGACCAGCCGTTGGACGCCACCTGTGCAGAAACCGACTATACCGACGTGTATACCACGCCCAATATGTTTTTGCAAGACCTGCTCACCGAAAACGTGGCCGATACCTATGAACTGGAACCCGATGCCGTCCGGGGAGAGGTAAAACGCGAAATGATAGAGGAGATGCTGCGGCAATTGGTGCAAGCCATCAAGTCTGAAGGCGAAGTGCTGAAAGGAGCCTACACGGCATTGCAGAATCAGCTATTCGCAAACGACAGGTATAAATCGATGACGGTGAAGGAAATCCTGATGACCTTGGTAGCTATCCTGGCCGACACCGTGCTCGTAGCCGCCACGATTATCATCGATCTGGTCATCGACCTGATCGTGGTCCTGATGGATACGGTGGTTGAGCTGCTTACCCGCCCGATTTGGATACCCGTGGTGTCCGACTTCCTCGCAGCCTTTGATCATACCATCAAGTTTTCATACCTCGATATGATCTGCATGGTGGGGGCGTTCCCCAGTACGCTTTTGTACAAGTTAATCACGCAGGAAGCGCCGTTTACCGAAGACGACGGTTATAGCACCCAGTTGATCGAGGCGCCCGACCTCGCCACGTTAAACCAAACATTTGGCACCGGCGATAACGATGATTATGCAGCAGGGTTCTACAGTTTGATCAAGTTGCCCCTGGCTGCGCAAAACATTATATTCATGAACGGCCACGCCATTGCTGGCCTGGCATCGAGCGTCAAGGGCGGTTTGATCGTGGTGGAAGACCTGCTTCAGCTTCCTTATGTGCCGAAGTTGAGCAAGTTCAAAGACGCATGCGGCATTGTGCAGAGCGCATGTTCCGGAATTACTTCGACGTTTGCCAAACCTTACCCCATACAAAACGAGGCCGTATCGATGTTTGCGTCGGGCGTGTTTTTCGGTTCGACAGCAGCGAAAGGTGCTTTCTGGGTCTTGCCTACATTGATCAAATCGGAGATCGGCAAATCTGGCATTGCCGAGGTGGGGGCCGCTGTCGACATGGTTTTCAACCTTACGGCAATTGCACCGCTGGCCTTCCATTTCATGGAGCTCTCGCAAAGCCCGTCGAACCACTACCGTACGTTGGCCATTATTGATGAAACTTCACGGCTTACCGACTACCTTGGCAGCATGGCAGCAGACGTGGCAAAGTTCGATCCCGAGCCAGCCAGCAGTAGCATCGTTGCACTGGTTAGCTGCGCACTGGCTGTGCTTTACGGAGGCCTCCAGATCGGCGAGAGCCTCGTGGCAGGCGACGGTTAAGCCGTCGCCCCTGGGGGGGCGGAATCGCTACAGCGCCGTTAATGCAAAAAGGGGCAAATTGGTCGTTCGCAGCCGGTTTTTCGCGGAACTGCTGTATTTCTTCCGGCGGAAGATGCACCCACTCGGTGACTTGCGCCAATTTACCCTACGCACCGGTACGGGAACCCTGGCGCGGCAACTCGTACCCACGTTTGAAGAAGCCATGCTGGAGGTCGAGGATATAGGCCTTGCTTTCCGGACTGCGCGCCACGTAAGCGTAGTCGCCGTCAATCCACAGCTTCCGGAGCCGCGTATTGTCGGATTGGTAGTGGTCCAGGAAGCTACCCGCACTTAAGCAATAAAAAAGAGAAACCCGCCACTCTGTAAGTAACGGGTCTCCGCCCCAATGGGGTTAGGGGCTATCAACCTAAACCTATATCTAAAACGAAGAAGCTGGCGGATTATTTTGTAGGGCATTAAAAAAATGCAATGGTCAAACCAAACAAGGCTGGGGGCGGTATTTCATATGAAGGTGACATCGTGGCCGGCTGGGAGGTCATTGCTGATGGGGCGTGCTTGTTAAAGGGCGCAATTTTGCTATCTTTGGGGTTGTTAACTAAGCTAACCATCTGTTTGTAGCCGTATGATGCACCTGAACAAGAACACTGAAAGCCTTGCGTTTGACCAAATCAAGCAGATCTGGCGCCGGATTGCTAAAACAAAAAAAAGTGCAGGTATCATTCATGAGCTCGAGTTTTATAAAAAACTTGTTGACGTCCTACACGTCGGCAAGTATTATGTCTACATTTTCAACTGTTCGTCTGTGGAGATGGAATTTGTTCATGAGAACGTTACGCAGGTGTTGGGTTATCAACCAGTGGACGTTACCCCCGAGATTATCCTCAAAAACATCCACCCCGAAGACCTGCCTTATTTTATCAATTTCGAAGATACGGTTGGGGTGTTTTTCAATCAACTACCCAAAGATAAGATCTTCAAGTACAAAGTCAGTTACGATTACCGGCTGAAAAACGCGAATGGAGAGTATACGCAGATCCTTCAGCAGGTTACGACCATCCAAACCAGCGAGGAACAGGGAATCCTCCGTACTTTGGGGGTGCATACCGACATTTCCCATATTAAAATGGGAGGTACGCCCAAGCTGTCATTTATCGGGCTGGATGGTGAACCATCTTATCACAATGTGAATTCCAGCGTGGTTTTCTTGCCATCGAAACCGTTGCTCACCAAACGGGAAATGGAAATCCTGAAACTGATTGTGGAGGGCCAAAGCAGCGATGCGATCGCCGTGAATCTGTTCATCAGCCGGCATACTGTCGACACACACCGCAGAAACATACTGGCAAAGACAGAGACAAAGTCGTTGGCTGAATTGATTACCAAGGCCATCAAAGAGGGATGGGTGTAAGCCAACTTTCAGGCTCGATTCTATTCTGATTATTTTTATAAATTGCCCCTGTTTTTGAAATGCAGTGACCCTATGGCAGGAATAGTCAGTATCCAGGGCGGTATCGCCGAAGATCATCGCGGGAGTATCCGCTTCGTGAACGATTTTGACATGGCCGCGGTGAAGCGGTTTTATATCATCGAAAACAAAGACACCGAGACGATTCGCGGTTGGCGGGCCCACCGCATCGAGCAGCGCTGGTTTTACGTATTGGCGGGTGCTTTCTCCATGAAGTCGGTCAGAATAGATAATTGGGACGAGCCTTCGAGCGCGTTGCCTGTGGAGGAAACAATCATGCGGAGTGAGGATCAGCGGGTGGTTCATGTGCCGGTGGGCTACGGAACGGCCTTCCAGGCCTTAGTGCCGGGGAGCCGGTTACTGGTTTTTGCCGACCATGGTATATACCACGCTAAACACGATGATTATACCTACCCGGCAGATTATTTTGTGCAGGGGCGCACCGGCTTTTAGAGCCTGCCGTCCACCAAGCTGCGTTCTAAGCAGGCTTTCGTATCAAATATGACCCCGTTGTTGCGCCTTACGTGCTCATAATCGAACTGTTGGAATTCGTGATGGGCAACGGCAAGGATAATGGCGTCGTAGGCCAGGTTGCTATCCACTTCTTTTAAGATGGTCAGTCCGTATTCGCGCGCTACCTCCTCAGGGTCTGCCCATGGGTCGTAAATATCTACCACAAGCCCGAATTCCTGCAATTCGTAGTAGATGTCTACCACACGGGTGTTGCGGATATCAGGGCAGTTTTCTTTGAAGGTGATGCCCAGGATCAGTGCCCGTGAATCCTTGATCCGATGGTCTTTCTGGATCATGAGTTTCACTACCTTATCGGCCACGAATGCCCCCATCTGGTCGTTGACCCTACGGCCGGAAAGGATGACCTGCGGGAGGTAACCGAGTGCTTGTGCTTTGTGGGTGAGGTAGTAGGGATCTACGCCGATGCAGTGGCCGCCTACCAACCCCGGCTTGTATTTCAAGAAGTTCCATTTTGTGGCTGCCGCTTCGATCACGTCGGTGGTGTCGATACCGATCCGGTCGAAAATCAACGATAGCTCATTGACGAACGAGATGTTGACATCGCGCTGGGCGTTCTCGATAGCCTTTGAGGCCTCGGCCACTTTGATGCTGGGCGCCTTGTGTGTGCCTGCATCGATGATGGAGCGGTATAGGTGGTCTACCCAATCGGCAATTTCGGGGGTGGAGCCACTGGTTACCTTTTTTATCGTTTTCAGCGTATGGGCCTTGTCGCCCGGGCTGACCCGTTCGGGCGAGTAACCGGCAAAAAAATCGCGGTTGAATACCAGTCCGGAAGTGCGCTCCAGTACTGGGATGCACTCCTCTTCGGTGCAACCGGGATACACGGTGGATTCGTAAATCACCACGTCGCCCACCGATATGACTCCTCCCAGCATCTCTGATGCCCCGATCAACGGCCTCAGGTCGGGAGCTTTGAACTCATCGATCGGCGTGGGCACCGTAACGATATAGGTGTTGTATGCCCGTAGATCTTCTACGTTGGTAGATAGCGATAATCCGGGTATTGCCTGATGGCCGTCATTTTGCCTGCGATGGGTAACCGCCTGCAAAAGGGAAGGGTCGGCCTCCTGCGTGCGGTCTATGCCTTTCCTCAATTGGGCAATACGCTCCGCATCGATATCAAAACCCAGCACGTTGTATTTTTCAGCAAAAGCGATGGCCAGCGGCAGCCCCACATACCCGAGCCCAATAACAGCGATACGCGTATTTTCTAATGGAATTGACGAAGGGGTGATTGCCATAGGGCAAAGGTAAATTTTTTGCCGACGCCTACCAACGGAATAACTAAATGTGAAGCCGTTGACCTTCGAGTGATATTATCGCTATCTTTACGGCAAAATGTAGCTATACGAACCGTGCATTCGAAGCCTATAAATGTAGATAAGGAAAAGGAAGTGTGCCTTATTTTAAAAAATAAATACCTTTTTGTTGTCGGCATCGGATTGTTCCTGTGGCCGATGGCATCGGCGAATGGCCAGCAGGCCGTCAGCATAGACAGCCGGAATACCATTGCTTTCGTCTTGTCGTGCCAGAAGCCTAACGGTGCATTTGGTCCCGCTGACAAGGCGTATACCGATGTGGCGTGGACCTACCCTGCTGTCCGTACACTTCAGTTGCTCGGTGCTCCGCTGCCTGATGCCGATTCATGCTTGTCTAATGGCGGGCAATCTTGGATGGAGAAGGTTTCATGGAAAAATGGTCCTTGGTATTGGTCGTTCTACCAAAAAGCGATGCTATATTCGCTTTATGGGAGGCACGACGCCCATGAGCCAGGTGTTGGGCCCGGGTCGTCATGGGAAGTGGCCTACGTTCCCCGTAAAAATTATACGGAATTCCGTGATTACCTGAAAGGGACTTTTTTCGATATGGAATCGCTTTGGCACATGACGGCCGGCATCCTTGCACTCGGCGGAAGCATACAGGAAGACGGTGCAGTGGAAAGTTTCATCAACGAAAGGCAGTTGCCTGACGGCGGGTTTGGCAACCACCTCATCCATACCCATGCTGCCGTGCGTACACTGTCGGCACTGCATTTGCCCATACCGAATCGCGAGCAATGCATCCGGTGGCTGCGGGCATGCCAGCGAGAAGATGGCGGGTTTGGTTGGAGCCCAGATCACCCTGCTGTTTCCAACCGATCGGACGTGTGGTATACATGGGCGGCGGTGATGGCGCTGCACGAGTTGGGGGGGCCAACCGAAAGATGTCCAGGCGTGTATCGACTGGCTTAACGGTCTGCAGAATGCAGATGGCGGATTCGGCGACCAACCGGGGTGGAACTCGCGCCTGTACAGTACGTATTACGCTGTCGAGGCCATGCAAACGCTTACCGGCGATGCCTGTGCGGCGATTTCTCGTAAAGACATCCGCTTACCGAAGGAAAGTGTTATTCCGGAGGGCACATACCGTATCTACCAAACCCAGCATAAAACACCGGCCGGAGGTGAAGGAATGGTCGACTCGATGGTTAACCTCGGATTTCACCTCGTGGGTGTAAAAACGAGGGAAACTGAAGTGTTGGAAGGTGGGGGCATGAGCCGTATCGTACGGGAAGCACGTGCGTACGCCAGCCGAAAAGGCTATGAGCTCGAAGTCGTAGACAATCCGGAGAATTATGCCCATCGGCTGGTTTGGTTCGATGGGCAGCATGCTGACCATGTTTCCAATTTCATGATACCGCCAGCAATGGATGAAGCCCAACGGACGCAATTTCTGGGAAGTTACCATGCCGGAAAAGAGAACCTGCCTTGGGTCGACTTCAAGAAGGAAGTTATCGAGCCAATGGTGGCGATGGGTACGCTTTTCTACCCTGAGCTGGACTATACCATGCCCAACGCTTACTTGGTGTACGATGAAGGGCTTTATGGCGGAGGCGGCTATAATGCGGTTCCCGGGGCCCATTTCGGTAATATCGACTGGGTCAGGCATTTCCCTTACCACGAACGGTGGGTGGGTAAGCTTCCCATAATCGCGGATGGGGATGCCCATGGCGATATGGTCGCTTGGCGTGCCAACCTGATGTTGTTCAGGAATGTCTACCTCGCCAAAGACAACAGCCTTGCCGCCTATGTAGAAGCGGCAAAAGAGGGTAGATCGGTATGTGTTATTGTCTTGCCGGAAGGGGAAGTGAGATACTATGGCACACCTGAAGCTGTAGCGTACTTAAGGGAGCCCCTAGACGAATGGAAATGGTGGTAGTGCCATCTTATTATCTTTGCATCGATTTTATTTTATAACGAATGACCCATGAATATGAAAAGACCAATGCGTTCCAAAAGCCTATGCCTGCTCGGATTACTTGCGATTGCAGCTTGCAATACTAACGGAGGCGGACAGCAAGCCGGTGAGGACCGGCCTAATATCGTAATCATTTATATGGATGACTTGGGCTACGGCGACCTTGGGGCCTATGGGGCCACAGCTGTAAAAACCCCGAACATGGACAGGCTAGCGGAGAAGGGGTTGAAATTTACGGATGGGCACGCGTCGTCGTCTACCTGTACACCGAGCCGCTATGCACTCCTAACCGGTGTATACCCTTGGCGGAATAAGGACGCCAAGATACTTCCCGGTACGGCCCCCCTGGTAATCGATACCCAACAGCAGACACTCCCAAAGATGCTGAAGCAAGCAGGCTATCATACGGGTGTGGTCGGCAAGTGGCATTTGGGTTTGGGAGCGGGTCATGTGAACTGGAACGAACACATTTCGCCGGGGCCGAACGAAATAGGGTTTGACTATGCATTTATCATGGCTGCTACCCAGGATCGGGTGCCTACCGTTTATATCGAAAATGGCTATGTGGTGGGAGCAGAGGCGGATGATCCCATTGAGGTGGATTACCACGAAAACTTTGAGGGGGAGCCCACGGGGCTTGAGCACCCGGAGCTCCTCAAGATGCGGTGGCATCACGGCCATAATAACAGCATCGTAAACGGCATTCCCCGCATCGGCTTCATGAAAGGCGGTGAAAAGGCTAAATGGATAGACGAAAATATGGCCGACACGTTCCTCACGAGGGCACAGACGTATGTCAGGGAGCATAAGGACAAGCCGTTCTTCCTCTATTATGCGCTTCACCAGCCACATGTGCCGCGTACGCCCCACCAACGCTTTGTCGGCACATCAGGAATGGGCCCGCGGGGTGATGTGATCGTGGAGGCGGACTGGTGCATCGGAGAATTTATGAAAACGCTTGCGGAAGAGGGGTTGCTGGAGAACACCATTGTGATTTTTTCCAGTGACAATGGTCCTGTGGTCAACGACGGATACTATGATGATGCGGTGGAGAAACTGGGTGACCACACGCCGTGGGGCCCCTTGAGGGGAGGCAAATACAGTTTGTTTGAAGCAGGCACCCGGGTGCCTTTCATTGTGCAGTGGGAAGGGCGCATCGATCCGGGTGTTTCTGATGCTTTGGTTTGCCAGATGGATTTGCTTGCTTCATTGGCGAAACTAACGGGGCAGCACTCCGCGAGCGCAGATAGCCAGGATGTGCTGGCTGCCCTGCTGGGGGATAGCAGCCAGGGGCGCGCGGAACTGATAATGGAGGCTAGTTCGCGCACGGCTTTGCGAAAGGGCGACTGGGTCATGATACCGCCCAATAACGGCCCAGAGCGCAACCAGCAGGTGAATATTGAATTGGGCAACTCGAAGGAATATCAACTTTATAACTTAAGTACGGATATAGGCCAGCAAAACGACCTCGCCTCGTCCGAGCCGGACAAATTGCAAGAGATGGTCGAAAGTTATCACGCAATCGTCGGGCAGCGTGGTAACCCTGAACCGTTAAAATTGGAATAGGAAGTAAATCGGCTTATAATGCCCCCCAAAAACTGGACAGCTGCTTAAATGTTTAACTTAGCAGTTGAAAAATGAAAAAAGAACGGAGAAACCACGAAGTAGCTGCGAAGCAAATTCAGTGCAGGCTTTAAGGCGAAAGTAGCCATCGAAGCGATCAAGGAACAGCAGACAGTCCACGAACTGGCAGCCAAATATGAGGTTCACGCCACGCAGATCAACGCCTGGAAGCGTGACTTCCTGAATAATGCGGAATCGGCTTTCAGTAAGGACCAAGACCGCTCCAAGGATGATTCTCAGGAGAAGAAGGAGCTTTATTCGAAAATCGGGGAATTACAGATACAGGTGGATTTCCTAAACTATATCGATGCGGGTATGCGTGCGTGGTAGCGGGTCGCATCAAAAAAAGTATTGGGCAAATGAGTTTGGACCAGAAGCGCAGGCTTGTTTGCCCACGGTACAGAAAGTTGAGTGTTTTCCAGTAATGCAAGGTCATCGAGCTGCCGCGCAGCAGCTACTATTTCAAACCCAAAGGCGAGTCGTTGTTCAACCAGCGGGTGATGAAGGCCATTGATAGGAAATTTCTGGATTGTCCGTTCTATGATGTGGAGCGGATGACCTGGTACCTGAAGAAGGATCTGGGGTATTTTGTTGGGGGAAGCGTATCAGGAGATTGTATAAGGTCATGAACCTGAAGGCCATCCATCCCAAAAAGAATCTCAGCAAGGCCAATAAGGCTGATTATAAATTCCCCTATCTGCTTAGGAACCTGAAAGTCGACCGCGCAAACTAGGTCTGGCAGGCGGACATCACTTACATACCCATGTTCCGTGGGTTCATGTACATGTTTGCCATCATCGATGCTTACAGCCGCAAGATCGTGGGCTGGGGAATCTCCAATACGATGAGTGCGGAATGGTGCCGGGACGTTATGCAGGATGCAATAACCAAGCATGGCAAACCGGAAATCTTCAATACTGATCAGGGGTCACAGTTTACCTCCTCTGTATTTGTCGAGGCACTCAAAGGTCATGGGGTGAAAATATCCAGGGACGGCAAAGGCAGAGCCTTGGACAACATTTATATCGAAAGGTTCCGGGGTTCGTTCAAAAGGGAGAAAATCTATCTGAATCCACCCAAATGGTGGGGTTGACTTGTACAAACAGGTGAAGGATTATGTGCGCTTCTACAACACTGAGAGAAGACACAAGTCAATCGGTCGGGTAACACCCGATGAGAGGTTCTATCAGGCAATCAAAAATGTGTCGTAATTATATCTTAAATTAGTGCAATAATTGTCCAGCAAATAGGGAGTATCATAAAAAGATAATCAAGGGAATAAAAACTTCTACGGGGTAAAAATGTATTTCGCTAATGCAGGGGTTCAGAACAACTCTTCGTACGTAACTTTCCGTGAGAAGTTTACCCAGCGGCACCCAATGTACGGGGACAGTACTAAGATTGTTAATCAGCCCCCTAGGGTTATAAAGTATCTTTTGGAGAATAGCCCGTGCCCTTCATCGAACTAAATTTATAGCATGAAGACATTATTTTTTGTTTTTTTCTCGATCTCGATAGCGGTAGCTCAATCACCCGACTCGACAGACCGCAATATTCCGAAAGGCTACCGGATTTTTTATGTTAATGATTCGGTCGATTACCTCGTCATCGGAAAGAAAGGGAATCAACTATTTGGTGCGCCGCGGAACGACGGAAGTGCAGAAGCCATGTCGGCTAATGAAAGTTTTCTTAGAAATAATGCAAAGGAGTTAATCTGGATGTTGGATCGCTCAATAAGTTATGAACGCGCCGTCGAGCTTTGTGAAAAAAACCCTAAAGGCGAATTAGGCGTACTTCTTTTTTTTACACCTGAGCCACGGCTCAAGGAAGTCTATTTCAATTTCAGGGGGTTTGGGGGCCAAGTCCCACTAACGTTCGATGAGGTGAACCTGCTTTCTATATTTATCGGCAATAATATCGGCGCATGGTATAAAGAACCCGACCGCCTGTTCGAGCGTCGATTGCAATTGCAGTATTACATAGAATGGCCCTGGGAAATTAGGACAATCAGGTTAGTCAACTATAAAAAAGGTGAGTTCCGGATATAGGGCCCAACTGGTAGTTACGGGCTCACCCCTCTTCTTTGTTCATGATAACTGGGTGGGATTAGCCTTTAGCAGGCCCGAAAAGATAGAAAAGCTGCGCTTTCTCTGTCGGAACGATGATAATTTCATAAAATTAGGCGAGCTTTACGAGCTTTTTTATTGGAATGGTGTGGAATGGGAATCTTTAGGGTTAAGGAAAGGCGACACCAACAAGTTTTTACATTTTGACCGTGTGCCGCGAGGGAGTTTGCTGTTGCTCCGCAACCATACTAAAGGGAAGGAAGAACGACCTTTTACATACGAGCGCGAACAGCAAGTCTGGTGGTGAATTATACAAAATTATTCTATAGAGCGTCGACAATTAAGCTTTTCTTACGATTTTGAACGTTGGATCGACCCCTAATTCCACTCTTCTTTCTGGACGTATTTAATTAATGCTTGCTGATAAAACCGGTTATAAACCGACATGGGCTGCAACTTGCTAAAAGCGCCCCCCCACCCTTTATTTCACCCATTAAAATCCGTACCTTCGCCTGCGAAAACTACCGGGCTGCTTGCAGAGCAGCATGGCTGCACCGAGGTAGTGATGTATCTGAATGAACAAAGTATATTTCCAAGAAAAATTTGAAGAGCGGCACATCGGCCCGAGTACTGATGAAACCGCCGAAATGCTAGGCGCCCTGGGGCTGGAAAGCCTAGACCAGTTGATGGATGAAACGGTTCCGGCACAAATCCGCACCAACGCGTCACTGCGCCTGCCGGATGCTTGGAGCGAAACAGCATACCTCCAGCGGATGCGTACCATCGCCGAAAGGAACAGGGTGTTTAAGTCGTATATCGGCCAAGGCTATTACGATGTGATCCTGCCTAGTGTGATACAGCGTAATGTGCTGGAAAACCCGGGATGGTACACACAATATACGCCCTACCAAGCGGAAATAGCTCAGGGCCGCCTGCAGGCGCTGCTCAACTTCCAAACCGCCGTGATAGACCTTACGGGGATGGAGATAGCCAATGCGTCGCTGCTGGACGAAGCCACGGCTGCGGCCGAAGCGATGTTTATGCAATACGGCCTTCGCAAAAATAAAGCGGCCGACACGTATTTTGTGTCTGAAAATATTTTTCCGCAAACCCTGGATGTGCTGCGCACCCGGGCCCACTCATATGGCATCAAACTACTGGTGGGTGATGTGCAGCAGGTGCCCGATACGGACGTCATTTTCGGTGTGCTGGTGCAGTACCCGGCCGGCGATGGCTCGGTGACCGATTATAAGGGGCTGGTAGACCAGTTGCATGGCCGCAACATTTCCGTTTGTGCCGTTGCCGACCTGCTCAGCCTGACACTGTTGGCTGCCCCCGGCGAGTGGGGGGCCGACGTGGTGGTGGGCAGCACGCAGCGTTTCGGTATCCCTATGGGATTCGGCGGGCCGCATGCGGCTTATTTTGCAACCAAAGATGCCTATAAACGGAATATCCCCGGACGCATCATCGGCGTTACCGTAGATGCCAGCGGCGAATATGCGCTGCGCATGGCGCTGCAGACGCGCGAGCAGCACATCCGGCGCGATAAGGCTTCGTCAAATATCTGTACCGCCCAGGCGCTGCTGGCCATCATGGCCGGGTTTTATGCGGCCTACCACGGCCCCGAAGGGTTGAAGCGGATTGCCGAACGCATCCATGGACTGGCCAACCTGCTCGACGGTGCATTGCAGCACCTCGGCTACACGCAGTATAACGGCACCTATTTCGATACGCTGCGGGTGGAGCTGGGCGAGCTTGCCGGGCCGCTCCGCGCAGAGGCACTCAACAACGAGATCAACCTGCACTATGATGGCACCATTGCAGGCATTGCCATAGACGAAACCACCACCTATAAAGATATTGAGGCCTTGGTGCGCGTCTTTGCCAAGCTAAAGGGTAAAACGCTCGATGAGGCGGACCTTGCCGCACGGGCCGAGCGCATCGTGCCGGCCATCCCGGAGGCGGTGCAGCGCACATCAGATTACCTCACCCATCCGGTGTTCAACAGTTACCACTCCGAGCACGAGATGCTACGGTATATCAAGTCGCTGGAGGCCAAAGACCTTTCGCTGTGCCACTCGATGATCCCGCTGGGATCATGTACCATGAAACTCAACGCTACCACCGAGATGGTGCCGCTTACGTGGCCCGAATTCGGCAACATCCACCCGTTTGCGCCAACAGACCAGGTGGGGGGATACATGCAGCTCATCGGCGAACTGGATACCTGGCTGAGCGAGATCACCGGCCTTACTAAGGTGAGCTTCCAGCCTAATTCGGGCGCCCAAGGGGAATACGCCGGCTTGATGGTGATCCGGGCGTACCACGAAAGCAGGGGCGACACGCACCGCAATGTGGTGCTTATCCCCGCGTCGGCCCACGGCACCAATCCGGCGTCGGCAAGCATGGCAGGCATGAACGTGGTGGTGGTGAAATGCGACGAGCGCGGTAACATCGACGTGGACGACCTGCGCGCCAAAGCCGAGGCCCACGCTGCCGATCTGGCGGCACTGATGGTAACCTACCCTTCTACACACGGCGTTTTTGAAGAGCCTATCATCGAAATATGCGAAATCATCCACCGGAATGGCGGACAGGTGTATATGGACGGTGCCAACATGAATGCGCAGGTGGGCTTCACCAACCCCGGGTTTATCGGGGCCGACGTGTGCCACCTCAACCTGCATAAGACCTTCTGCATCCCGCACGGCGGCGGTGGGCCGGGTATGGGGCCGATCGGCGTGGCCGCCCACCTCGTGCCTTTCTTGCCCAACCACCAAGTGGTGCCGGTGAGCGGCACTGACGGCATCAGTGCCGTATCTGCCGCCCCATGGGGGTCGGCATCCATCCTTGTCATTTCGCATGCCTATATAGCCATGATGGGCGCCAAGGGGTTGGCCAACGCCACACGCTACGCCATCCTCAACGCCAATTACATAAAAACGCGGCTCGAAAGCCACTACCCGGTGCTGTATGCCGGTGCAAACGGTCGGTGTGCGCACGAGCTGATACTAGACTGCCGCGCCTTTAAAGCGGTAGGGATTGAAGTGGGCGATATTGCCAAGCGCCTGATGGATTATGGTTTCCACGCACCCACCGTGTCGTTCCCGGTGGCCGGTACGCTGATGGTGGAGCCTACCGAGTCGGAGTCGAAAGCCGAGCTTGACCGCTTCTGTGATGCCATGGTTGCCATCCGCGAAGAGATTGCAGCAGTGGAACAGGGGTTGGCCGACCGGGCAGACAACCTGCTGAAAGGCGCGCCGCATACGGTAGCCGCCGTGAGTGCCGATACCTGGGATAGGCCTTACCCGCGGTCGCAGGCGGCGTTCCCGCTGCCATTCGTGCGCAGCCATAAATTCTGGCCTACGGTAGGGCGGGTGAACGACTCGCAGGGCGACCGTATGCTGATCTGCGCATGCCCGCCGATAAGCGATTATGAAACGGCGGAGGCATAACTTCGTTTGTTCATTTTTTTGTGTAAGTTTGGTCTATGCTAACGACGTGTTTCCATGAAGACCTTTAATATCGTATTCTGTATCCTTTTCCTGATCAGTGCCGCATTGCAATACAATGATGTGGACCCTCTTTTGTGGATTGTATTGTATGGCTATGGTGCCTGGGCCTGTTACATGGCGGCGCGCGGGCGATACCTCGTCCGGGCGTATGCACTGGGCATCGTGGTTTACCTGGGCTTTGTAGTGTATTACCTGATTTTCAAGCATGGCGTGCTCGATTGGCTGCAGAACCACGAAGCGAAAGACTTGGTGCAGTCGATGAAAGCCGACAAGCCGTGGATAGAAGAAACGCGCGAGGTATTGGGCTTATTGATACTGATCGCGGTATTGGCGGTAGACTGGGTGGTGGCGGTAAAACGCAAGCGGGTGGCATAGGCGGATTACTTCTCTTTTTTTATTATTTTTTACTGCGACTTTGCTTAAAGTTTACTTAACTTTAACACTCAAATCAATGGATATTTCTCAATGTTGAGAAATTTTTGTGTTGATAATTTGACCAATATCTTTTGTGTGAAAAAGCACGCAAATTATTGATATAAAGCGAATTAAGTAATATTTCAACTTTTAATTTTTTAGGTGGGTTTTTTTTGCCATCTTCGTTTCACGGGGAAGTTATCAACATTTTTCCGGTCATTTATTGGGTATCAACTTATTAAGATTTAACGAATGGAAAAAACGAGCACGAGTGTATGGAATAGCTGTCTGCAAATCATAAAAGATAATATTCCGGCACAAAGTTATAAGACCTGGTTTGAGCCTGTCAAGGCCGTGCGGTTGGAAGGTAACGTTTTGACTATTCAAGTACCGAGTTTATTTTTCTATGAGTGGTTGGAAGAGCACTATGTGGGCCTGCTGCGGAAAACGATAAAAAAGCACCTGGGCGAAAATGGCCGGCTGGAGTACAACATTGTCGTGGAAAAATCATCCACAAGTAATCCATACACCACCAATATCCCGTCAAGCGGCAACGGGGCCGAAGCGAAGAAGCAATCCATACCCATACCGGTGGCACTTAATAAAGATATCAAGAATCCGTTTGTCATTCCGGGCCTGAAGAAGTTGCAGGTAGACCCGCAGTTGAACCAGCATTATACATTTGACAATTTCATAGAAGGAGAGTGTAATCGATTGGCGCGGTCGGCGGGCTTCGCGGTAGCAAGCAAACCGGGCGGCACCTCGTTCAACCCGTTGATGATCTATGGTGGTGTGGGGCTCGGCAAGACGCATCTAGCGCAGGCCATCGGCAACGAGATCAAGCGTAACCTGCCCGACAAGCTGGTTATCTACGTGTCGTGCGAGAAATTCTGCCAGCAGTTTGTCGACTCCCTGAAAAACAACACCATCAACGACTTCGTCAATTTCTACCAGGCGATGGATGTCATCATCATGGATGACGTGCATAACTTTGCGGGTAAGGAACGTACCCAGGATATATTTTTCCATATATTCAACCACCTGCACCAGTCGGGCAAACAGATTATCCTTACCTCAGACAAGCCGCCGAAAGACCTTGCGGGTCTGGAAGAGCGCCTGTTGAGCCGGTTTAAGTGGGGCCTTTCGGCCGATATGCAGGTGCCCGACTTGGAAACGCGGATGGCGATCCTCAAGAAAAAAATGTATTCCGACGGCATCGAACTGCCGGAAAATGTGATCGAATACGTAGCCAACCAGATAGACAACAGCGTGCGTGAGCTGGAAGGTGCGATGGTATCGCTATTGGCACAGGCCACGCTCAACAAAAAGGAAATAGACCTCAACCTGGCGAAGTCCATGTTGAAGAATTTCATCAAGAATACGCAGAAGGAAATCTCCATGGACTACATCCAGAAGCTGGTGTGCGATTATTTCGAGGTGCCGGTAGAGATGGTCAAATCGAAATTGCGGAAGCGCGAGATTGTGCAGGCACGGCAGATATCGATGTATTTGGCAAAGAACCACACAAAGACCTCATTGAAATCCATCGGTGCATTCTTCGGCGGGAGGGACCACTCTACGGTAATCTACGCCTGCCAAACAGTGGAAGACCTGATTGAAACGGATAAGAAATTCAAGGCCTACGTGCAAGACATCCAGAAGAAGCTGAAAACGAGCTAGGATTAAAAAAGGCGGGCCGTTTGCAAACGGCCCGCCTTTTTTAATCCTGTTTCTTGCAAGCGATTAACGATTGCCACCGCCCCTGCGGTTGCCGGCCGCACGCATCCGATTGGCCCGCCCTTCGATCAGTTTGTTGTAAGCTTTCTTTTGGTCGCTATCCAATACGGAAAGTATTTTTTCATCCGTTTGGGTGCGCAGTTCCCGCATTTTTTTACCCAGTTGCTCCCGATCTCCGTCTTTGTTGCCCTGAAACGCTTGCTGCATGGCTTTGCTCTGGGCGAGTGAGTAAGCATAAACGGAATCTTTCTGCGCGGCAGTGAGCTTAAGCTCTTTTTCCAGCCGTTCCGCAGTCCGTTTGGCAGACTCTTCGGGGTTGCTGAAACCGCGCCCTGGTTGCTGTGCGATAGAAAAACTTGCTACTCCCAGTAGCATGGTCATCAATAAAAAAACTTTTTTCATAATCGTTGAATAAGTGAATATATGCGTAAGACGGATTGTGCTGCCGATGGTTTAGGGAGCATCCGGTAACAATTCAGCTACTTTTTCTGTATCTTTGCCGCCGGTTAAGGTGTAGTGTATATGGCAGTTACCATTGGAGATATTGATTTGGGCGCCTTCCCGTTGCTTTTGGCACCCATGGAAGACGTGAGTGATCCACCGTTCCGTTTTGTGTGCAAGCAAAACGGGGTAGACATGATGTATACTGAGTTTATCTCTTCTGAAGGACTGATCCGTGATGCGGCCAAAAGCCGTCAGAAATTGGATATCTTCGAATACGAGCGGCCCATCGGTATCCAGATTTTCGGCAGCGACATCGACACCATGCGTGAAGCTACTGAGATCGCCTCACAGGCCGGTCCCGATCTTATCGACATCAATTACGGCTGCCCGGTGAAGAATGTGGCCTGTAGAGGTGCTGGGGCGAGCCTGCTGCAAGACATCGACAAGATGACGGCGATGACCAAAGCCGTGGTGGAAGCTACCCACCTGCCCGTGACGGTGAAGACCCGCTTGGGCTGGGACGACAACACCAAGAATGTATATGAGGTGGCCGAACGCCTGCAGGATGTGGGCATACAGGCGCTAAGTATCCACGGCCGCACCCGTTCGCAGATGTACAAGGGGCAAGCCGACTGGCACCTCATCCGCGAAATCAAGCGTAACCCCCGTATCCGTATCCCCATTTTTGGCAATGGCGACGTGGACAGTGTGGAGAAGGCGGCCGCCTGGCGCCTGGAGTATGAGGTTGATGGCATCATGATTGGGCGTGCATCCATCGGCTACCCCTGGATATTCCGCGAAGTCAAGCACTTTTTCGAAACCGGCGAGTACCTCCCGGGGCCAACCATTGCCGAACGGGTAGATGTATGCCGCACCCACTTCCGGAAGTCGCTCGAATGGAAAGGCGAAAAAACCGGTATCTTCGAAATGCGCCGCCATTATGCCAACTACTTCAAAGGGATACCGCACTTCAAGGAGTACCGCATGAAGCTGGTCTCGCTCATGGAGGTGGCCGATATCGAAGCCGTGCTCGATGAGATCGGCGACCAGTTTATGCTGGAAGCCGTCTAACGCCATAAAAAAACAATAATAAAGATTGGTGACCTTTTCACTATTGCTACGATAACTGGTTAAATCATTCCATGTTTAATCAAAAAAATTAATGCAGAACGTATGAAAAGGTCTATTACATTATTGGTTTTCGCCCTATTGGTGGGTGGTGGTTATGCTTTTGGTCAGTCGGCTTCCGGCGTTAACATCAGCTATGGTATTAAAGCGGGGGTCAATTTCGCTTCAACTGACGAAAAAGGAGACGAGCCGCTGGATACGGAGTTCAAACAAAGACCCATGGTTTCTTTCCACATCGGGGGCCACGTGGATTTTGCGTTTTCCGAAGCATTTTCGCTGCAAAGCGGGCTCGTCCTGAACGGTAAAGGTTCTCGGGAGACCTGGTCTGGTGAAGACGGGTTTGACGGTGATGAGGTACGGTGGGAAGGAAGTTTCCGGGAAAGCATCATTTATCTGGAGATTCCCGTAAATGCGGTATACCGGACCGGCCATTTCTTTGTGGGGGCGGGTCCCTACGTAGGCTACGCCCTGTCGGGCAAATGGAAAGAAAAGTATACGGAAGATTTTGGTGACGGGATTGTGGAGACCGATGAGGAATCAGGGAAGGTAATCTTCAGCGGCGAAAGCGCCTTTCGCAAGCGCCCCGATTTTGGTATTAACTTTCTCGCCGGCTACCAATTAATCGATCAGTGGAACCTGGGTATCGGTTATGGATTGGGGCTTAATAACATCTATCGCGGCGACGGCTGGACAACGAAAAACAGGGTCATATCGGTGTCGGTAGGTTACAACTTTTAAGAGGCCGTTTATGGCTTACGCCAAATCATGATCAGCGCCTTCCGTTCCAAGAAGAGCGCGATCCCCGCGAATAGGAGGAAAAGCAAGTTGCCGATAACCATGTGGCGATCGAACACGTCGAATGCCAGCCAGCAGATGATGATGGCGGCAGCGATATACGCACTGTTTTTGCCCACGTGGTAAGGGATGGGGTAGCGCTGCTGCCCCCATAGGTAGGAAGTAACCACCATGGCAGCGTAGGCAATGGCGGTTACCCAAACGGCACCGATGTAACTGTATTTTGGTATCAGGATGATGTTGAGCACGATGGTGATGATAGCGCCGATGCCCGAGATATACAAACCGAAGCGGGTCTGGTCGGTCAGTTTATACCAGATAGACAGATTCATGTAAATGCCCAGGAGCACATAGTTGAGCAGGAGGATGGGGATGATATGCAGGCCCGACCAATACTGGGCCTGTTCTTCGGGACTGCCACCCTCGATGAAATACTTCAACCATTCGATGTTTACCGTAATGCCTACCATTACCAGTACCATGGCAATGATAAAATAGTCCATGATGAGCGCGTACGTTTGGCGGGCATTTTTATTTTTGGAGTAGCTGAAGAAAAACGGCTCGGCCCCCAGACGGAACGCCTGCACGGCGATACTCAGGAACACGGCAATCTTGGATACTGCACCGTAGATACCCAAATCGCGGTCGCCAACCTCGCCGGGAAGCAGCTTGGGAATCATGATTTTATCGAGGTGTTCGTTGATGATGAAAGAGACGTTGGCAATCAATATGGGCACACTATACGAAAGCATATCTGCGGCCAGTTTGCGGTTGAGCCGCAGGCGCAGCTTAGCGATTTCAGGTAACAGCAGGAGGAGGGTGAGTCCACTGGCGATGAGGTTGGAGATGAAGACATAGCCCACCCACTCGTCCCGGTACCACGAACCGAAGTAACCCGGATAAGCACCGCCTTGCCCGATAAGCCAGGGGATGACCACGATGAAAAACAGGGTGGTGCCGATGAATGTCAGGATATTGATGAGTTTGAGTATGGCAAACCGGAAGGGGCGCCCCTCGGCGCGTAGGCGGGCGAAGGGGATGACGGCCAGCGCATCGGCCACCAGGATCCAAGCGAAGTAGCGCACGTAGCGGTTGTAGTCGGCGTTATAGCTACCGTTATTCAACCATGTGGCGATATTTGCTGAGAAAAGGTGGGTGGTGATAAGAAACAGCGTGGCGGTGAACAGGATGATGATGAAGCTGTTGTTGTATACGTTTGCCCGGTTGTTGTCGTGTTTTTGCAGGTACCTGAAATAGGTGGTCTCCATCCCGAAGGCCAGCACGGCGTTGAGCATGGCGGCCCAGCTGTATAGGTTGGTAAAGACGCCGTATACGGAAGGGGAGAACTTATTTACGAAAAGGGGGGTGAGCAGGAAATTAATCAGCCTGGCCACGATGGTACTTACCCCGTAGATAGCGGTTTGTCCAGCAAATTTTCTAAGTACAGACAACGTTCAGCGCATTAAGATCAGCCACGGGACTTCCTGATGACCTCAAAGTTACGATAGTTTTTCATTCCGCCTTCACGGACGGCCACTTTTTCCACTACAGCCTTTTCGGGGCCCTCGTGGCACCATTCCAGAAAAGAATCGAGGGCGAAAGCGTCGCCTTCGGCTTCGATGGCCACGGTGCCGTCCGGCATGTTCTGGGCGGTGCCTTTCACCCCTAGCTGGTCGGCCACGGCTTTGGTGGTGAGCCGGAAATATACGCCCTGTACCGTGCCTGATACGACGATGTCGAGGTGCTTGTGGTTGCCCGTTTTGGTGTCCATGTTATTATTTTCTGATGGCACAAAAATACGTGCAAATCGGGAAGAAGCCAAAAATGCCGGCATGTGGGTACGTCAATGAGGTACATCGACAAGCTGTTGTGCCGGCTTTTTCTTTAAAGCAACTGTGCAACCCTGTCGAAGCGGTAGCTGAGGCCGATTTCGTGGGTGGTGTTGCTGATTCGCCTGTTGAGCGGCTGGTTACCCGGGTTGAACTGGTAGCTGTATCCCAGTCCGAAGCCGCTGAAATTAAACTGTGCCATGCCGGCCAGCTCGCCGTAGCTGCGGGCATTGAGGCCGATTCCGAACAGCCGTTTCACGAAGAATAGCGCGGAAGCTTCGGCTTGGGGCCGCAGGCTTTCGGAATAGGTAACCAGCAATGAAGGGCGGAACTGGAAATCGGCCCCCAGGTTGAAGAGTGCCCCTGCCGTGAGGTGATATAGGTTGCGGAAGTTGTAGCGGTTGTCTCCTCCGCCCACGCCGAGGTTGCCCAGCATGAGCCTCGGCAGCGACAGCCCCACATAGTACCGCTCCGGCCTGTACAGCATCACCCCGAAGCCCACCAGGGCATCGGTTTCGTTCACGTCCTCGTGGAAGGCCGGGTCGGTGGGGTCCAGCTGGGAGAAGCGGCCGTCCATGTAGCTGAAGCCTGCGTTGAGGGACAGTCCCAGGTATTCGCTCTGCGAGATACGCACACTTTTGGCGAAGAATGCCGAGGCCTCGGTAAGTTTCTCCATGGCCATGCTTTCGTGGCGGATGTTGATGCCGGCGGTGGCACCGGCCCCCTGCAAGCCGATGTGGCCGCTACCCCAGAACACGGTGGGCGCACCGTCGATCCCCACCCATTGCCGCCGGCCGATTACCGACACCTCCCCGCCCATGTGCATCAGGCTGGCTGCCGGGTTGATTACCGAGCGCAGCTGTCCGTACTGCGTGTGCGTGAGCGGCTGCTGGGCGTGTAATGCGGTCATGCCCACACCCAGTGCCATAACCGTCAATATCGTTTTAAATACCATCTTTTAACTAATTTAACCATTGACAATTAACCATTGACAATTAACCATTGACCATTAACCATTAACCATTAACCATTGACAATTAACCATTAACCATTAACCATTAACAATTAACCATTGACCATTGACCATTGACCATTGACCATTGACCATTGACCATTAACCATTGACCATTAACCATTAACCATTAACCATTAACAATCACATCAATACCTCAACACAAACCACCCCTTCTCATGCTTCCATTGGCCATTTACCCTGATTTCCACCACGTAGAAGTAGGTCCCGGCGGGCAGCCGTAGCTGTCCGGAGCCTATGCCTCGGAAAGCTACCCGGTTATTGTCGTATCCCGAGGCTTCCCACACCACCGTGCCGTTGCGGTTGAAGATCTGCACCCGGTTTTCGGGGTAGTCCCTGATCGCCTCGATAATGAGGTGCTCGTTAATCCCGTCACCGTTGGGCGATACCGCCTCATGCACACGGATGGGTATGTCTGACGAGGGGTCGGTGACCCTGATCGTTACGGTCACCGCTGCTGCCGGCTCATGGTTTCCGTCGCCTTGCTGGGTAGCCGTGATGCGCACGGTTCCCAGCCGCAGAATATCGAGTGAGGTGCCGCTGAGGCGGGCCACCTGTTCGTCATCGATGGTGAGGCTGACCGGGAGTCCGCTGCTGGCCGTTACATCCAGCGGAATGGTACCCGCATCGCGGTTTACTTCCGCCGGGGCGTTGAAGGTGATGGCCTGGCTGGCCTTGCGCACGGTAAGCTGCCTGCTGGCCTGTGGCCGTGTGGTGTAATTGGCATTCTCGGGCAGGGTGGCCGTGATGGTGGCCGTGCCGGCGCCGGTGATGCGGAGCTGCCCGCTTGCGGTTACCTCTGCCACTGAGGGGTCGCTGCTCGTGTAGACGACCGTCTCACCGCTGCTGGCCGTGGCATCGGCGTTGAAATCGGCATCGCCGTAGGTCTTCTCCGGCAATGCCGGGAAGCTGATGGTCCGTGTGGCCGGGATAACTGTCAGATCAGCTGTAAGAACTAGACCCTCGTAGTTGCTACCGGTTATGGTGGCGGTCACTTCCTGGGTACCCGCGTCGGTGCGGTTGTTGCCGGTGTAGGTAACCGTTGTACCATCGGGCAGCGTGCCCGTGATGGCCAGCGATTTGGCGGTGCCGTCGTACACGAACGTGCCGTCCGACAGGGTAATGCCGGTTATGGTTGCCGGGGTGATGGCGAGGTCGGCCGTGAGCACCAGCGGTGTATAGCCGGTACCTTCAACCGTAGCCGTTACGGTCTGGGTACCCACATCGGTACGGCTGTTGTCCGTGTAGGAGACTGCGGTGCCCTGCGGGAGAGTGCCTTCGATGACCAGCGACTTTGCCGTACCGTCGTACACAAAACTGCCATTCGGTAGGGTTACCCCTGAAATGATGGCACTGGTTACCTCTAGGTCGAAAGCCGGTAAGCTAGCCGACATCGTGCCATCGCTCACCGTGATGACGATGCCGGCAGTTACCCCCACATCACCGTTGCCCGGTGTGCCGGAAAGCTCACCGGTGGTGGTATTGAAGGTGGCCCAGTCGGGTTTGTTGGCGATGCTGAATGTCAATACATCGCCTGCATCGATATCCGCTGCGATGGGCGCAAAGCTGTATACCGCGTCCTGATTCACGGTAGTTGCCGGTGTGCCCGATATGGT
>NZ_JAMXAY010000054.1 GCF_025460835.1 Parapedobacter soli
AAATACCGTGAAAAGGTGCTAAAACTTTAAAAGCGAAATCCCTGTAACATCGTGTTAAAAATTGTTAAATTGATAAAAAAAGTATACATTTGTTTATGTGTATTGGGCGCGATGCGTTACCTTTGTGTGAGGTAAATGCATAGAGTGCGATTTATAAAACTTAAATTAACGAGTTGTGATGCCTTAAATCGAGCGGATTGACCCTATGAGAAAATTTTTACAACATATCACCACCATACTGACAGTGAGTGCGATTGTACTCGCGGGTACTGCTGAGGGATCGCAGGAGCGTGCGGTTGCTGCCGATACGGCCCGTGTGGTCAAGGCAGCGGATGCCACGATTACTCAGTCGGCGGTTTCGCCGGAAGGCAGCCGGTCCCAGCGGTCGTTCTTCTCGTCGTTTAAAAGCTTCTTTCCTTTTAAACCCAATAGCGTAGCTAACGAGAAGCTGTTGAGCAGTGTAAAAGTTTTTCCGAATCCGATCGTTGACCAAATCAGTCTGTCTTATCGGTTGGACAAGCAAAGTTCGGTTTCGATTAAAGTAATGGATGCATTAGGGAATGAAGTGATGACATTACTTAACCAGGAGTTGGATGCGGGTCCACAAAGCCATGTCTTTGATACCAATAACAAACTGACAAACGGGTTTTATTTTATCCGTGTATCTGCGGGGACGGAAACTGTAGTGAAACGTATCTCCGTGCTTTAATTTTCTTTTCGAAAATATCAATCTTCTTCCGGATCAACCCACTTCCCATCTTGTTTGATGATTTCGATGAGTTCGTCCAGTGCATTGGCAGTATTTACATTTCGCTTTACCACCTCTTTGCCGCGGTATAACGTGATTTTACCGGGGCCTGCCCCCACGTATCCATAATCGGCATCTGCCATCTCGCCGGGCCCGTTTACAATACATCCCATAATGCCTATTTTGAGTCCCTTGAGGTGATTGGTCCGGCTACGTATCATTTGGGTTGTTTCCTGAAGATCGAATAATGTACGGCCGCAGCTGGGGCATGAGATATACTCCGTTTTTGAAATACGAGAGCGCGTGGCCTGTAGAATGCCAAAAGACAGCGATACCAATTTATCAATGGGTGTCGCTGGCGAGTCTACCCATATTCCACTTCCCATCCCGTCTACCAATAAAGCCCCCATGTCGGTTGCCGCATACAGCTGCAATTTCGATAGCGGTTCCTCAGGGTCCATCAGGTTGCCCGCTGGGCCATCAAACTCCGTTGCCGGGTAGTGACGCCGGATGATAACCGGATTATCTAATCCCAATGCTGTGAGCGCCATGAAAAATTGCCGTTGGTCGGCCATTCCGTGTTGCTCATTTGTCTCTACTACAAATACAACGGTTTTATCCAGCGGTAGCGCTTCAAATAGAGGGGTGCTAAGGTCGGCATATTGTATCCGTACCAAATTTAATCGGGGGTCCCGCTCGGCTGATTCGACGAATTGATTCAGGGTAAATAGTGGGTGGATATTGGCTCGATTTACAATTTTCAGCCAGGTAGGGTAATCATATAGCTGTTTCAGATTCCCAGGCATTGTAAATGACGGAAGTTCATTACCCAGGTACACAAAATCTACCGACTGCTCGCCCATGTGGTATTTGTCGAGCCATGGGTCATATTTATAACCCACGTCCGAAAGAATATGGGGGTCTTTCAGATTCTTTTGTGAGATATCCACCACTACACGGGGTACCTGAGCCCCCCCGATGAATACATTTACTTCGTTTGATGTGTAGGCTGTCGGTTTATGGGTTGCGAGCAGGGATTCATCCGTTAGCGATATCGTTTCGCGTGCGGATGTACCTTGTCGGGCTTTGTATCGGTTGACCAGTGCCAAGGCTACCGGTGCCTCAAATTCCGGTTCTTCCGTGAGCGATACACGCACAGTATCGCCCAGCCCGTCTTCCAGCAGCGTACCTATGCCTACTGCTGATTTGATGCGGCCATCCTCGCCGTCACCGGCTTCGGTGACACCAAGATGCAGCGGATAGTTCATCCCTTCGGCTACCATGGTTTCCACAAGGAGGCGGTAGGCCCGCACCATCACCTGCGGATTACTGGATTTCATCGAAACGACAATTCCGTAGTAATTGAGGTCCTCACAGATACGGATAAACTCCATCGCCGATTCGACCATCCCTTCCGGGGTGTCTCCGTAATGGCTCATGATTCGGTCGGAAAGCGAGCCATGGTTCGTGCCAATGCGCATAGCGGTGCCGTACTCCTTGCATATCTTTACCAATGGGGCAAACTTAGAGTAGATACGCTCCAACTCCGCTTGGTAAGCCGATGTGGTATAATTCAGCTGATCGAACTTCTTTTTGTCGGCATAATTACCAGGGTTGATGCGGACCTTTTCCACGATCCGTGCCGCCACTTCGGCGGCATTGGGCGTAAAGTGGATGTCGGCAACGAGCGGTACATCATAGCCCCGTTTACGCAGCTCTTTTTTTATTTCGGCCAGGTTGCTGGCCTCTTTGATGCTGGGTGCGGTAATCCGCACGTATTCACAGCCTGCTTCAACCATGCGGATGGTTTGTTCCACAGACCCGATGGTATCCATCGTGTCTACCGTGGTCATGCTCTGGATACGGATAGGGTTGTCGCCACCCATAGGTAGGTGGCCTATGGCTACCTCCCGGGTGCGCCATCTAGCGTATTCCGTTAACGAGGGGCAATAACCACCCCGCAGTGTGTTTCCGATTTTTATATCCATTGGTATGGCAAAGTTAGGGATAATGGATGATCAAATCAATCGATCCTTAATAACCAACGTTCCGGCAATCTTATCATGCAGGCATTGTTGCCTGCGATCGAAGAACCCGGTTAAAAACCCGATGCCAAGCGTGGCGATTCCCACCAATTTCGCCGAGTTCCTGCCTAAGGCCCTCCCATAGCCCACAGGTTTTCCCACTTCGTCTGTCACTTTTATGCCGATGAGCATCTTTCCGATCGAAGCTTGTTTCGTTGATCCCTCCATTACCACGCTGAGGGTGAATTTCAGTATCGGTACGATTGCCAGCCCTATCAGCAATGCGGGGACGCTGTCTCTTGCATTTGTCGAGCCGGCAAGATATATGGCTGCCAATACCGCGTATACACAGATAGCGATAAAGTAATCGATTGCTGTTGCCAGCAACCGCATATCCAAGGAGGCAAAATATTGGGGTTGTGTGGTTTGGTACGGTATGTTCAGCAAGCTGCCCAATTCCGCCAGTTCCCGCAGCTCTTTAAACTCCGGTTGCCCCACCGGTTTCACAAAATCGGTAGGGCCGAGGTTCATGGCCCGCAATTCATCCAATGAGAAGGGGCCTTCGGGTTTTCCGCGGACAACGACGTGGAATCGATCCGGACGCGAGCTCATAGCTTAATCGTAACGTTTTACGGCAAACGAGCTTAACCCGCCTTTCAGGTTAATGACAAACCGGGCGTTTGCTTCCTCATAGCCGTTGGTTATATAAGACCCATCGGCTTGTTTAGTAAAGCCCGGAAAATCTTTGGAAGACAACCCTGATTTGACCACGATTTTACAAGCGGCTGCACGCGGTATTTCTATTTCCACACTAGCTACGCCCGATTCGGCCGATATCGCGGTCTCTTCTAGAGGCATACCGAGTTTCGCTTCGAACGATGCTGCACCACCATTGAATGTGAGGCTTGCAATTTTATATTCGGTCAGGTCAAACTCTGCCGTGCCGGCCCCCATGTTGAGGGCAATGTACCATACCGGTTTGGGGTTTAGACTGATTTTGGCCCAGTTCTCGTCGCCCCCTATATTCCAATCGCCCTTTTTTGAGTCCCGCATACTGAATGTAAGGTTGGCGTTGTTCCCTGAAGTGGTGGTCTCCAACTGATGTACCCCGATGGTACTCGTGGCCTCAGCACGGAATAAGTCGTCTGTTAATCCTTCAATCTCATATTCCACTGCACCACCTTTAATGTGGAGGTGCGCTGTGGTGATGGTGCTGTCATACTGATGGGTGAACACACCGCTTGACTTTTCCCGGCTCCTATTGTCGCCTGGGGTGCGCTTTTCGGTGTTCCATTCTTTGTTGTCAAATACCCACCAATTATTGTGCGGTGGGAAGGTACCCCGGAAGGCAAGGAAAGCTAGCGCCGCAATGGTGACAATAATCGATACAGCATTGCCGATACCATGTTTGGGTACCAGTAGATTAACACCGATAATGATGAGGATGACAGGCCACATACTAAACACCGACCGCCAATAAAAATTGATGACGTCCAGGTTGTCCAATAGCAAAACGCCGCCTACAAATAGTAGGATGAGCCCCCAGCTTAATTTCTCTTTGTTCATGACATGTTCAATTATTTGGTATAACCACGATCGGTATCCGCCTCACCGGCAGTGCCGCCGGTTTTATCTCCGGGTGCCTGTGTTTCAGGTGCCTGTTGCTCCTCAGGTTCGTTCGCCGGAAACGGCTTTTGTTTCTGTTGTTTGAACGCGCTGAACACCGTTGCCAAGCCGGATATGATGATCAGTACCGGCCAGAAACGGGCGAAGTCGCGCCAATAAAAGATATCCAGTTGGTGCAATAAAAAGAAAATCCCCAATCCTACGAGGATTAGCCCGGCCACGTATCGGTCCTTACCTGCTTTAGTAGAGGCTGGTTTGGTAGCAGTACCCCAGGCGCGGGCGGTATAGTCTCCATAATCTGAGGTTGCTTCGGTCGATTGGGTCCTGTAATCGACATCAAACGGATCGTGTGGTAGTGTGAATGATTTCACCGGGAGTACGATCCAGAGTACGATATAAACCAGGGGTCCCATTAGTCCGATCCCCATATAACCGGAGAAAAAGACACTGACGAAAAAGGCAACCCGTACCCAAGTTTTATCGATACCGAAATATGCCCCTAGGCCAGCGCACACACCTGCCACTGCACCTTCGTGTGGGATACGCTGAAGTTTCTTTTCCATGACTCCGTTTTTAGCTGTTACCGTATTTTGGCTTTATCACTATTTCTTCCACGTTTGCACCCTCACTCATCCCTAGACACGCAGCAATTGCTTCGGCGATGTCTGCCGGCAAGATGAACCGGTCGGCAGGGATGTTGGTGCCCTCCCACGAGGAGGTCAGCGTTGAGCCTGGGATGATTTCGGTTACCTTCACGTGGTATGGCCGCAATTCTTCCCGCAATACATGGGTTAGACCACGTACGGCAAACTTTGTTACAGTGTAGGTGCCTGCAGATGATACAGGCTCGCGGCTCGCTATCGAGCTGATATTGAAGATATGCCCACGGCGGTTTTCGCGCATGCGCCGGCCCACGGCGCGTGATAGGAGGTGGGGGGTGATGTAGTTGACCTGCAGTTGACTAAGGAAGTCGTTTTCTGTTTCGTCCAACACCGATGCGGGCTTGAAAATACCCACGTTGTTGATGAGGATATCTGGAGCCGTAGCCATGCCGATGAGCCAACTAACCAACCCATCGAGCTGTGCGGCATCTGCAACATCGCAGGCCCTGTATTGTACGGTAATGCCCGCATACTGGGTTTCGAGGATTGTTTTCAACTTTTGGAGATCTTCCTTGCTACGCGCGGTAAGCAGTAGGTCGCATCCCAAGGCAGCCAATTTTTTGGTAATGGCTAACCCCATCCCTTTTGTGGCGCCGGTAATGATGGCAGTTCGGTGTGTTAAACGGAGCATACGCTGATTTTTTATGTCTTTTTAGTTGTTGTTTTCAAATTTAGGTCTTTTGATTGGTTTATTTTTAAACCTATGAGAGGCATCACTGTGTCGTCTCCTCATCGGATGGCCGGAAGTCGAGACAATACCGTCTCTCAACAGCAAGTAAACAAGTCCTATAGAAAGGCTTGGGAAACTGGAAACCTATTTCGTGGATCGGGCAGAATGTTCGTACCTTCGGGAAAATTTATAATGATCTACTGACTTATGAAACTTGACCGGCAATATACCTCTATCCTCAAGGCGGCGATTTCAAAAATCCGAACTGTCAGCATAACAATTGCCGGTTCTTTCGTCTTTCCGTTAGTATTTCTTCATACCTCGTTTAGTTTTGGTGCCGAATACGCAGCCTTGGCTTCGGCCGATGTAACGTTTGGCGCTGATCACCCTCAATTCACCGGCACGTATTACGTAGATGACACCGAGGGCGACGACGGCCTAGATGGAACTTCCCCCAATACCGCCTGGCAATCGCTCCATAAAATAAACAATACGCTATTCGGGCCGGGAGCCCGTATTTTATTCAAATCGGGTGGTGTATGATTTGGCCAATTGGCTCCGAAAGGTTCGGGTGTTTCAGGGTTACCCATCGTCATTGACCAATACGGCCCTGGTGCAAAGCCTCTTATCGATGGCAACGGGTTAGATGGGGCCGGTGTAGTGTCCTTATACAATCAATCCCACTGGGAAATTAATAACTTGGAAGTCACCAATGATGCTGCAGAGCCGGGCGATCGCCGCGGCGTAGAGGTCAAAGCCGGGAACTACGGTATAGCAAGCCATATTCACCTTAAAAACTTACATGTACACCATATCACAGGTACCGTTGGCAACGGCCTCACGGCCAAGAAATCGGCAGGGATATATATCGCCACAACCGCCGACGATGCCGTAGCTACTCGTTTTCATGATCTATTAATCGAGGGCTGCCATATCCACCACGTAGATAACCAAGGGATTGTAACCAACAATGAAGTAAAGCATTCCGACTACCCCGGCACGCCCGCTTGGTTGGACCGTTGTTTCACCGATGTGCGGATCCGTAATAACCGGATACACCATATTTCCAAAAATGCGATTATCGCCCGCATGATGGAGGGCGGTGTGGTTGAACACAACCTATGCTATGAAACGGCTACCAAAATCACGGGCAATACGATATTTTCGCGAAGTAGCCGCGGTACGGTCTTTCAGTTTAATGAGGGGTATCTCAATCGTTCCCCCGACTATGACGGCAGCCTATATGACCCGGATTTGAACAGTCCAGAAACCATTTGGCAGTACAGCTACAGCCACGATAATGCCCATGGCCTCGTATGGTTCTGCACTTCAGCACCCGATAATAATGTCATCGTACGCTATAATGTGAGCCAAAACGATAAGGGTGCCATTTTTTGCATCAATTATGATAACAAAAGCGTTTATATCTACAACAACGTCGTGTATATCCCTGAACATCTTTCACCGGTGATCATAGACGAACGAAAAAATGCTGAAAAATCCTTCTATTTCTACAATAATATCATTTATAACCTGAGCAGCACGGCCAGTTACAACTGGTACAACGCAAAACGCCATTTTTCAAATAACCTGTTTTTCGGCGAGCATATCGACGGAGAGCCCTCCGACCCATTTAAAATTACGGAAGACCCGCTGTTTGTCGATCCGGGTAGTGGCGGTATCGGGCTCCACACCGTAAAGGGGTACCAATTGCGGAAAGGCTCGCCCGCCTTAGGCACCGGTCGGCCAATTCCCGATAATGGTGGACGGGACTATTTCGGAAATCCATTGGTGTACTCAAACAAAACCGACATTGGCATCCATCAGCGGTCGGCAATCCCTCACGACAACAGCGAGTCCGCGTGGGGCGCTAAGCCGGACTTGCAAGCTTCCGAGGGAGCCGTGCAGCTAACCGACAGTTCGAACCCGGTGTATGTAAACGGGCTGCCTGTCGAAATGGCGGAACTAAAACGGGAAATGAGCAGGTTGCGGGCAAGGGTGATCGGAGAATTTGCCCGGGCCCACCAGCTCACGCATATCGACGATAATTTTTGGAATACCAGATACGATGGCCAGCGTCCAATAGACGTGATCCGAAATCGTGCCCTAGATACGTTAGTCAGTATCAAAGTGCAACAGCAACTCATGCTGGAGTACGTATTACTTCCCGACACCCGCTATCATGTCATGATGTGCGACAGAGAATCAGTGAATGAGCACCGAAGGAAGGCAGCAGAATCCGAAGAAGTGATTTATGGCCCCGTACATTATACCGAGAGCGATTATTTTGATTACCTTTTTACCAATCGGGTATTACGTTTGCAAACTGTTCTCGGGAAGACGACTGATAAGCAGTATCAAGAATTCATTCAACAGGCTAAGGAAAATGCATATATTACCGTTATACCGCACGAGCTCAATCGAATTTACCCCTAAGACCAGCACACCCACGGTTTGTAGCGACCTAAAGGAGGGCCTTTCGCAACAACATTGTGTTACGTCCGCACAGGGCTGTGATGCGCCGACACGACCTCATGGCAGGTCACCACGACAGCGTGTTTCGTCAAGGCGGTATCCGCTCCGGTTAACACAGAGCTGTCTCTAGCCGACATGTTGCTAGGTTAAGTCGAGACAGCATTGTTTCTTATCGGCACAGCCCCGGGTCAAGTCGGCATGATGCTAGGTCAAGTCGAGACGGCATCGTCTCTTATCGACACAGTCTCGGGTCTAGTTGACACGATACTAGGTCAAGTCAAGACAGCATTGTCTCTTATCAACACGTGCCTGTGTCTAGTCGGCACAGGGCCGTAATAACCCAACACAACATGGTCTCAGTTCAGGGAGATGTCGTGTCGGTTCAGTAGGATATTCGTTCAAGCCGACACGGTGTTGGGCTGACCCCACCTCGTTTTGTGTGTGCTTAAAACGATGTTGTGGCGAGGTGAGATTATCCTGTGCTGGTGTGGGACGGTATGGTCTTGGCGTGAGACAATATCGTTTGGGTAGATAGGAAGCAGCTAATAGCGTTGGTGCCAACGCCCCATCAGGGGTTACTAATGTATCACAACAATGCCGCCCCAATTGAGGCGGCATTGTATGCCGGGATATCGCAAACGTTTATCCGGCCTTTTTTCAGTCGGATGTTACAGCATCACCCGGGCACGTAAGGATGCTATAGGACTCCAATCGCTCACACCCTTTTTATTGCGTGAGCGAACACGGAAATAGTAGACCACACCGTCTTCCACAGGCCCAAAGAAATTCCCGAGCGCCCTAGGGGCTGGATTGATATCTTGCCACACGGGTTGCCCCGTTTCGTCCAACTCGGAGGCCAACTGCATTTCGTATTGATAGGCTGCCCTTACGGCTTCGAACTGGAGCCGTAGTTCGCCAGGACGGTTGGAGTCCGTTAACCGTGTCCAACTAGGTGATGAAGGCACCTGCCCGGGCTTGGGCGGCAGTACTGGATAGAACCCGGAGCTTAGCTGCACGGAGCTGATTTGCGTGAAGTTATTGATGTAGCTAGTTAGTTGACGCATTATCACGACCAGGGCGGCCCGGGCTTCGTCTTTCTCTTCTTTCTGAACTCCACTGGCACGTCCGTTGGCGGTGATGGCCTGCTTGGCTACATAGTCCAGGGCAACCGGTTTGTAAGTTTCGAAAGACGGATTGAGGTCTGGGAAATTCGCGTTAGTCTCCAAAGCGTCTACTGTACGCGTAGCCAATGAAGCGAGGTCCGCATCGCTGAGGTAGTCATAATTGGTAATTAATTTTGGTGTTCTCATTTTCTTTTGTTTTTATGTTAACTTGTTTTTTGATATGATGGTTTCTTACCATCGGTTACATTCATTCGTTTCATCCATAGGCACGTTGGCGCTCTCGGCCTTATGTTGCCTATTCGTCGGTCTACGGGTCCTGCCCGTATGGGGTTTTGTGTAGTTTCCATAAGAGCAAATTAGTATGTGCAAGCCGTTTGGAAAGAACTTTGGCGGAAATTGGCGGAAATTGGCGGGATTTTCCGCCAACCTCCGCCAAAAAACAATTTGGCATAGATTTTCGTTGTAATAGCAAAACCTGTATCTTTAACGCTATCATTGAATAGTTTTTGGACAGCGATTTATGTTTTTTACCTACTTTGGACAATACCTATTACTCTTGAAATCGGTCTTTCGTCGACCGGAAAAGTGGCGCATATACTGGAAAGAGATTATCCATGAGATGAACGAGATCGGGGTGGGGTCACTGGGACTGATTGCCATTATCTCTACTTTTATCGGCGCCGTAATGACCATGCAGATCGCCTTCCAGTTGGTGTCTGACTTGATTCCCACCTCGGTAATCGGGCAGATCAACCGCGATTCGAGCATCTTGGAATTAAGCCCTACCATCACCGCGCTGGTGTTGGCGGGGAAGGTGGGGTCGTCCATTTCATCGCAGATTGGGTCCATGCGGGTTACCGAGCAGATCGATGCCCTGGAAATCATGGGCATCAATGCGCCGGGCTACCTTGTCCTCCCTAAAATATTGGCGGGTGTCACGATGATTCCGGTGTTGGTGATCATGTCGATTTTCCTGGCGCTGTTAGGGGGGCTTGTCGGAGGGGCGATCTCGGGAGCGGTAACCCCGGCCGATTACATAAGCGGAATTACCGACGGGTTTATCGGCTATACCGTGGCGGTAGCGCTGGTAAAAGCATTTGTTTTCGGCTTTATCATCACATCTGTTTCGGCCTTCAAGGGGTTTTATGTTCGCGGCGGAGCGCTCGAAGTGGGCCAGGCCAGCACCCGTGGTGTGGTCATCAGTTGTATTGCCATTTTGGTGGCCGACTATATTATTACAGCCCTCATGCTTTAACCTCCTTTTACCCAACATAACATATGATTGAAGTTCAAAACATCCATAAATCTTTCGGTGATAACCACGTGCTCCGGGGCATAGATGCCACATTCGAGCCGGGTAAGATCAGTCTGATTATCGGCGGATCGGGTTCGGGGAAAAGTACGTTGCTGAAATGTATGGTAGGGCTGCATCGACCGGAACAAGGTAAGGTGCTCTACCAGAACGAGGACTTTACGCGGATGGATTTTGAAGCCCGGATACCTATCCGCAAGGAAATCGGCATGTTGTTCCAGAATTCTGCTTTGTTTGATTCGATGACGGTAGAGCAGAACATCATCTTCCCGTTGGAGATGTTTACGGATATGAGCCGAAAGGAGAAGGTCGATCGTGCAAACTTCTGCTTGGAGCGGGTGAACCTGGCGGGTAGCAACAAGCTTTATCCGGCAGAGCTTTCGGGGGGCATGAAGAAACGGGTGGGTATTGCCCGTGCCATCAGCATGAGCCCGAAGTATCTCTTTGTCGATGAACCCAATTCGGGTCTCGATCCGGAAACCGCCATTGTGATCGACGAGTTGATTTCGGAACTCACCGAAGAATACCAATGTACCACAGTTGTCGTAACGCACGATATGAACTCGGTGATGGGTATCGGTGACCATATTATCTTTCTGTATAAAGGAAAAAAATGGTGGGAAGGCTCGAATAAGGAAATCGCCCATTCGGACGTGGAAGAGCTGAACAACTTCGTGTTTGCCAGTCCGTTTATGAAAGCGGCGAAAGAACGGTTTTGACGGGCGAACCCATCCGTTGTAATACGATTTATTTATACACCCATATCAATATGAAAAGACTTTCGCTATTGCTGGTGATGTTATCAATGGGAATGTTGGCCTGGGCTCAAATAGACGCCGTGTCGGAACCTCATAAACGTAATGTACCGCGGCGTTTTCTGAATGACCGCGAACTCTTTGGCTCGATAGACCCGCTAGATCCAAAAGAAATAGTAAGATTAGAAATCGACAAAGAACTTGATGCGGTTAAGGTATACACCGTTGATCAGATCAAAGAAGTAATTACATTAGAACGGTATCTGCGTAAGTGTTTTAAGAATTATGGGCGCAATTCCAATGAGGGTGTGTTTGTAGATAGCATCTTAGTCGACGATCCTTCCCATTCGATCATATGGCCGGAAGTAATTAAGTCAGTTACGGTCTCGTTCGATCCTGATGCGGGGCCGACGGAATACCACATCGAAACATTCGGTACAAATCGTAAACCGGCTCAAGGGGGCATCCGTATGCGTGGTGCCGCTTTACTTTAACGCAGGCTGTGGTGCCTTTGCCACTTTAGTGGATCGTTCCTTGTTTTTACGGTATAAACATAGCACCTTTGCCTGAAAGTAAAATTTATCTTGGCAACCAGCATCCAACTTCTTGCTCCCCAGCATTGGGAAGACTACGAACTCATCGATTGCGGTGATTTTGAAAAACTGGAGCGGTTTGGCGACCGCATCCTAATCCGGCCGGAACCACAAGCCGTGTGGGCAAAGGGACTTGCGGAAGCTGAGTGGCTGAAAAGGCACGATATCCGTTTTAAGGGCCGCTCGGCTACCAGTGGCGATTGGATAAAAAAGAACCCTAAACTGCCCGACCGCTGGCATGTCCAATACAGTAATGGCGATGTGTCCATCAAATTACGCCTGGGCCTTACCTCCTTCAAGCACGTGGGTGTTTTTCCCGAGCAGGCAGTCAACTGGGATTATATTTCCACAGCGATAAAGTCATTCCGTACGCCACAGCCCAAGGTACTCAACCTTTTTGCGTATACCGGTGGTGCGTCGTTGATTGCCCGTGCTGCCGGCGCCGATACCACCCACGTGGATTCCATAAAGCAGGTGGTTACCTGGGCCAACGAAAACCAGGAGCTGTCGGGCCTTTCGGATACCCGTTGGGTAGTGGAAGATGCCCTTAAGTTTGTGAAGCGCGAGTTGAAACGGGGCAACCGCTACCACGGTATCATCCTCGATCCGCCGGCTTATGGCCACGGCCCGAAGGGCGAGAAATGGCGATTGGAAGACCACATCGCCGAGATGATGTGCGATGTCGTCCAACTGCTCGACCCTCAGCAACATTTTCTGATCTTGAATACCTATTCCCTAGGGTTCTCGTCACTCATCGTCGAAAACTTAATTAAGGCGGCGTTGCCGGATGTGGAAAATCTGGAAGCGGGTGAGCTGTACCTGCAAGCAACAGCGGGGAGCAAGCTGCCGTTGGGTGTGTTTGGCAAATTCCGAAAAATGGGATAATTACTTTAATGGGTTATGGTATTGTTTAACAGCGATAAGGAGCAGGGTTGGGAAGACCTCGGTGACGGGGTGAGCCGGAAAGTCATGTCGTACAACGACGATCTGATGGTGGTGAAGGTCCGGTTTGAAGCGGGAAGCATCGGTGCGCCCCATCAACATCCGCATACCCAGATCAGTTACGTCGCATCGGGTGTGTTTGAATACACCATTGGCGACCGCACATTCGTGATGGCGCAGGGCGATACCTGCATCGTTCCCTCGAATAGCATCCATGGTTGTCGATGCGTGGAAGCCGGCGTGCTCGTTGATTCATTCAATCCCATGCGGGAAGATTTCGTTATTCAAACACCACCGTCTTATTCCCGGTAATGATTACGCGGTCCTCGATGACCAACCGTAGCGCTTTGCTCAATACTGATTTTTCGACTTCCTTACCGGCACGTACCATGTCCTTCACGGTGTAGCTGTGGTTTACCGGGCGTATATCCTGCGCAATGATCGGCCCCTGGTCGAGATCGCTCGTCACGAAGTGCGCTGTGGCCCCAATTAGCTTCACCCCTCGCTCGTAGGCTTGTTTGTAGGGGCTGGCGCCGATGAACGCGGGGAGGAACGAATGGTGGATGTTGATGATCCTACCGGGGTAACGGTCTACGAAATCGGCCGAAAGTATCCGCATGAATTTAGCGAGCACAAGGTAATCGGGGCGATGCGAGTCCAATAGGTGCGCAATTTCCGATTCAAATTCTTCTTTCGATTTCCCCTCGTGGCTTACATGGTAAAATGGAATGTTGAAACGTTGGGTAAATGCGCTCAGCTCATCGTAATTGCCGACCACGCAGCAAACCTCCGCACCCAAGGTCTTGAAGAAGTAACGTACGATGATGTCTCCAAGGCAATGGTGTTCTTTGGTAACCAATATGGCTAGCCGCTTCTGCTGAGGTGGGTTTACCGTTACGATTGCCCCCGCCGGCAGTGCCTCGATAAGGTCGCCGGTAAGCAATTCATTGTTCTCGGCCTTTCCGGCGCACACAATCCGTACGTAGAAGCGCTCTGCAGCCTCATCCACGTATTCGCGCATGGTGACGATATTGAGGGTGTGGCGTGCCACCGTATTGGCTATCCGGCCAACCAGCCCCACAGCATCGTGGCACTGGATAAGGATAAGGGTTTGGTTTATCATGATCTATTAAGCCACCAGTTCTTCGGTTTTTGACTCTTCGGCAATATCTATTTCCACACGGAGGTTGTTTACGATGTGTTTTTGCCTGTCGGGCGTATTCTTGCCCATATAATATTCCAGCAGTTGTTTTATTTTCAGTTCTTTTAGTAGGATGACGGGGTCCAGTCGCATGTTCTCACCAATAAATAACCCGAATTCTTCCGGCGAAATCTCGCCCAATCCTTTAAAGCGTGTGATTTCCGGCTTACCCCCCAATTTATGGATAGCACGTTGCCGTTCCTCGTCGCTATAGCAATAGATGGTCTCTTTTTTATTGCGCACGCGGAATAGGGGTGTTTGTAAGATCGATACATGCCCCGCTTTCACCAGGTCGGGGAAGAATTGGAGGAAAAAGGTCATCAACAGCAGGCGGATGTGCATGCCGTCCACATCGGCGTCGGTAGCGATAACGATGTGGTTATAACGGAGGCCATCCAGTCCGTCCTCGATGTTCAGGGCATGCTGTAGTAAGTTGAACTCCTCATTTTCATACACCACTTTCTTTGTGAGGCCGAAGGCATTGAGTGGCTTCCCTTTCAGGCTGAAAACGGCTTGCGTCTGCACATTGCGTGATTTGGTGATGGACCCGCTTGCCGAGTCGCCCTCTGTGATAAACAAGGTGGTTTCCTGTGCTAGCTCGTGTTTATCGCCGTAGTGTACTTTGCAATCGCGCAGTTTGCGGTTGTGCAGCGAAGCTTTCTTGGCACGTTCGTTGGCCAGTTTCTTGATGCCGGCTATGTCTTTCCGCTCGCGTTCCGACTGCATAATCCGCTTCAGCAGCGCATCGGCCGTTTCGCTGTGTTTGTGCAGGTAGTCGTCGAGGGCTTTTTTTATGAAATCGTTGATGAACGTACGCACCGTAGGTCCTTCCGGGCCGACACTCTGTGAACCGAGTTTGGTTTTCGTTTGGGATTCGAATACCGGTTCCTGTACTTTGATTGCCACCGCCCCGATGATGGATGCCCGGATATCGGACGCATCGAAATCCTTTTTGTAAAACTCGCGTACGGTTTTCACCAATGCTTCGCGGAAAGCGGCTTGGTGCGTACCACCTTGTGTGGTATGTTGACCGTTTACAAACGAATAGTACTCCTCACCATATTGTTGGCCATGGGTCATCGCAATTTCGATATCCTCCCCTTTGAGGTGGATGATGGGGTAACGCATGGATTCGGCGTCGATGTTGCGCTCCAGAAGGTCTTTAAGTCCATTTTCGGAAACGAATTTCTGGCCGTTGAAATTGATGGTAAGGCCCGAATTGAGGAACACATAATTCCATATCATGTTTTCCACGAACTCCGCCCGGTAATGGTAGTTCTTGAAAATACTGTCGTCGGGGTAGAAGGTCACGGCTGTGCCGTTGCGTTGGGTGGTGGTTTTTTCTTCATCCCTTACCAGCTCCCCTTGGCTGAACTCAGCAATCCGTGTCTTGCCGTCGCGGTACGACTGTACCGTGAACGATGTGGAAAGGGCGTTGACAGCCTTGGTGCCGACACCGTTGAGGCCGACCGATTTCTGGAAGGCTTTGCTGTCGTATTTGCCGCCGGTATTGATCTTGGACACCACGTCGACAACCGAGCCCAGGGGGATGCCCCGGCCGTAGTCGCGCACGGAAATCTTCTGTTCGCTCATGTTAATGTCTATGGTTCGTCCGGCCCCCATCACGAACTCATCGATGGAGTTGTCTACCACCTCCTTGAGCAATACATAGATGCCGTCGTCGTACGCTGAGCCATCGCCCAGTTTGCCGATGTACATTCCCGGCCGGAGCCGGATGTGCTCCTTCCAATCGAGCGAGCGTATACTATCTTCGTTATATGTGGTCATTTTCTTTGAGACATTAGACAATAGACTTTAGATATTAGACACTAGACAACAGACTAAAACTTGCTTCGTTTGATGCCATACCGAATAAGGTCACGCAATATTACAAAATTTTAGTTTAGTTTCGTTATGCCCGGTTATTTCAATTATATCAAATATTCATGCGCAGGCAAAACCGTTATCCGTTTATCATCTTTTTCGAAATAATCCCGCTGGGAGTGGGTAATCAATAAGCCCTCGGAAACCTTGAAGAAATCGAGAGCCTCGACCATTCCATTCAACTCCCGGTCAAGATTGTCGGCATTTAACAGATAGTATGCTAAGGAACAATGGTTTGATTAAGTGTGCCTTGTACTACCATGATGGATGTTTATATTACATATATATAAAATTGTTCATTAGTAATGCAAACTTTTGAACAAGCTTTTGCATGACCTTAATTTTCTTCCATTTTCCTGATTCTATTGACAAAACGCTGTCAACACCCCTCCGTTTCTTTGCAATGAACAATAAGTAATTATCATTATTCATTAACAGTTATCAATTATGAGTACGACACCCATCATCACCAAAGACGAGTTGTTGAAACATTGGCAAGGGCACCGCGCATTGACCCGCCGCGTTATTGAAGCTTTTCCGGAAAAGGAGCTTTTTACATTTTCAGTTGCCGGCATGCGCCCTTTCGGCGCGCTGGCCAAAGAGCTATTGTCTATCGCCGTTCCCGGCTTACAAGGTATCGTTAACCGTGCCGGCGAAGGCTACACGGAGACCGGACTGGAGGGGATTACCACTAAGGAGGCGCTGCTGAAGAAATGGGACGAAGATACGCCGCAGATTGATGAGCTGTACAACCAGATTCCCGAGGCGGATTTCCACGAAACGTTCAATCTCTTCGGGCAGTTCAACTTTCCCATTATCCACAACATTTTGTATTTCATCGATAATGAAATACATCACCGCGGGCAAGGGTACGTTTACCTGCGCTCATTGGGCATCCAGCCACCGTTTTTTTGGGAGCGCTGATGGTTTCCTTAGCCGCGGTAGGCGTCGGTTAATTTTTCAATATCAAACTTCTTCATCTGCAAAAAGGCCCGGGCTACCCGGGCTACTTTTTGCGGGTCGGGGTCTTGCATCATCTCTTCGAGTATAGTGGGTGATATTTGCCAGGACAGGCCGAACCGGTCTTTCAGCCAGCCACATTGTTCCGCTTCGGGCACGGCCGATAGCTTTTCCCAAATGTAGTCAATCTCTTCCTGCGTGTCGCAATTGACCAAAAGCGAAATCGCCTCGTTGAATGCGTAACCATGTTCCCGTGCACTATCCATCGCCACAAACCATTGGCCCTGGAGCTTGAAGTCGGAGAACATCACCGTTCCTTCCTGATCGGGCTCCATCCCGGAAGGATAGCGGGCTATTATTCCGCGCGCCGTGTCTTTGAAAACCGATAAGTAAAAAGCGGTCGCTTCTTCCGCTTTGCCGCAAACGTCGCCTACAAACAGCAGGGTAGGAATGATTGGCGGGCGCTCTTCGCCTTCTGGGTCGGTCAGTATCAGTTGCCATGAAAGTCCATACCTATCCTGTACCCAACCGTAGCGCTGGCTGAAAGGATATTCGTCGAGTGGCATCAACACCGTTCCGCCGTCAGCAAGTTTCGCCCACACCTCGTTTATGCGATTTTCGGCTTCTTCATCGCGGGATGGGTCGAAATTGACCATGAATGATACGGAAGGGTTGAATTTGAATAGCGGGCCGGCACTTATGGCCATAAACGAATAGCCCCAAAGCCGAAAAGACACCACATCGGCATCGCCTGAGGGTGTATTGTTAAGGGTGACGGTGCTCGTAATCCGCGATTCGGGGAAGATTGAGGTATAAAACCCGGCTGCCTCTTTAGCTTCCCGGTCAAACCATAAATGGGGGATGATTTTTTGCATGATAAGTTCTTCTAATTGGCGTATTATGGGATTTTGTTTATTTACCGACTGTCTACGAAATAGCTGATGAGTTCATTTGCAAGAACAGCTGCATCAACCCGATGGTTCTGACCCGGCAATTTTCGGAATTTCGAATTTGGAATAGCCTTAGCAAGTTGGCTTGCCGCCGCCTGCATAGCTGACCCACTTTCGGCTCCACAGATTAGCTTGGTTGGAATAGCGATACGCGCTGCCCGTTGAACGGGTACTGCACCGTCTTCGCCTAATATTTCCATTTCATAGACAAGGGTCGGCGCCAAGGTCTCGAACATGGGCCAGAGAGGGAGCGCATGCATTTCTGCAATTTGTTCTGGCGGAACTCCTAAAAGTTGCATGAAAATACTCACCGCCTCCGTGCGGTTATTACGTGCGATGGCATTTTTAAGTTTTGGTTTAATATCGGCTATCGCCTGCCGGACTGCGGAACTGTCGTTATATGGAGGCTCATACATCGCCAGCTTTTTGACCTTATCGCCCAATTTTATGGCAGCTTCCATCGCAAGTGCCGCGCCGGAGGATATGCCAGACAAAAAAACGGAACCTCCCGCTATGGCAATAAGTGCTTCAATATCTTCGATTTCCCGGTCAACGGCATAAGGTGCCGTGTCATTGCTGTTGCCTCTTCCCCTACGGTCGTAATGGAAAACGGTGAAATGCTGCGATAGGATAGGTGTCGCTGCGAGTTGTGCAGTCTCAGAATCAAACGCACGGTGTTCAAATGTGCCACCTACCAGTATCAGACCGGGTCCCTGACCGACAGCTTCATAGGCAATACGCGTTCCATCCCTTGATATTACATTTTTCATCCAGTATTTCCTTTTCTCGCCCGAAAGGCGTGCAATAAATAACGGTAGCTTTTATTAAAAAAACCATTACCGTGGTTAAGTACAAATCTAAGCAAAGTCCGGTGCAAGGGAAGGGGCATAAGTGCCAATTTTTGGGTGTGTTTGCGACAAGCAAAATACCACCTTAATCCCGGAAGTTAGATGCAACTATTTCAATCAGCTCTTTCACCCTTTTGCGCAGGCTATCGGGTTCGAGTATTTGTACGCCATCGCCGTACATGAGGAGCCAACGCGGGAAACCCTCGTGGAAATCCCGTGTTTCGAATACCATTTCGGTGTGCGATCCGCAGTCGTGCTCGGATACAAACCCCCAATAGCGGCGGTCCCATTTCATGTGCGCGGCGTGGCGGTTTTCCACGCGGATGCGGATTGTCATTTTAGGGATGTCGCTGTGCATACGTGCCCGTTCGGCCATGAAGTCGCCCAATGGCGGGTGGTCGCGTCGAAACGGTTTATCCAGGATCTTGAGCTCCATGATACGGTCGGCCCGGAATTGGCGGTAATCTTGGCGGATATGGCAGTAGGCATATACGTACCAGAAGTTCATTTCGTGGAACAAGCCTATCGGCTCGATGGTGCGTTGCTTCGGCTTGTCATCATTCACCCCCTTATATGATAAAAATACCTGCCGCCGTTGGGCGATGCTTTCGATCAAATGGCTCAGGGCATGGGGCACTTCGTTGTTGAAGACATCATAGCCCGGCTTAGCTACCACAATCTTCGATTCGAGGGCCGAGAGCGAGTCTTTTTCGGTCACGCGCAATACCGCTTTGATTTTGTAGAGTGCCGCTTCATAGTGTTCCTGCAGGCGGCGGTCCATGAACTTACCCATCAGTTTCTGGGCGCCCACAAAGCTCATCGCTTCTTCTTGTGTGAAGAGTACCGGTGGCAGGCGGTAGCCTTCCACGATGCTGTAACCGGCGCCGGCCTCGCCGAATATCGGTACCCCCGCCTGCTCAAGGCTCCGTATATCGCGGTATATGGTGCGAAGGCTAACGCCGAACCGTTCGGCGAGTTCCTGTGCTTTTACCACGCGCTTGGATTGCAGCTGGATGTAAATGCTTACGATCCTGTCGAATCGCTTGGTCGTATCAACAGCCATTCGTTTCTACTATTGTTTCTGTTCAACCTGTACCCGTGTCCCTTCGCTGTGACTACTGAATTCGGGTGCATACATGCACTGGATGGTACTGATGCCGTTGGAGAAATCGCCCGCTTGCGCTACGAACACCGGGTATCCGAACACGTAGGTGCCCTTGCGCAGGTAATCGAAGAAGAAGTTGGTCGCCACGTCGCGGGTACTTTCGTAATAGCCCAGCCCGCCTTGGTAGCGGTAACCGCTCAATACGTTGATGGGCTCGAAACAGGCCGCCCGCATGTCTTTGAGGTGCACATATTCCATGTCGCGGTCTACACGCAGCTCAATCCGCACGGTTACCTTATCGCCCACCCGCAGCGGATTGTCGGCATTGATTTCGGCCAACACCGGCCCACGGTCGGTATTCCGCTGGATGTAAAGCTGCTTGCGTAGGCTCAGCGGTGTTTCGGCATTGGTAATCTTGTCCAGGTCTTCGAAATACTGCCAATACACAGCGCCCCAGGCCACGCCCTCATTCTCGGCTTTAGCCACTTTCACGGCGATGTTGCCCATGTCGGCGGTTAGCGCATCGCCATCAAAGCGTTTTTTGAAGTAGCCGGTACCCGCTTCGGCTTCCATTTCGGTGGAGTGGATGGTTTCATTGCCCAGGGTGATGGTTACTTCCGGTTCGTTTACTAGCCAGTCGCTTCCTTGCAACAACAGGGCATAGATGGCATCGGCTGTTGCTTTCGTGGTACTCCAGTGCTGGGTTTGTTTTTGCTTGATGAGCCATACCTTCAGGTCGTCCACCGCTTGCTGGTCGGCGGCCACCTCGGCGAAGGTTTCGATCAGCAGGGCCTGCGCTTCGATGGGGGCTTCATACCACCAGTAGCTGTGCGGCATGGTTTTCCAGTACATGCCCATCTCGTCGTTATGGATGGCTGTTTCGCGTAAGGAAGCCATGATAGCTGTGGCCTTTTCCGTGTTGTCGGCCCGATGTAGTGCCAGCGCCAGCTGCCCCTTCAGGTAGGGATTGAATGCATTCCAATAGGTGGCGGCCTGCCCCAGGAAATAATCGTAAGCTGGACGGTTGTCCGGGTGTATCTGTAAATCCGGCACGAGGCTCCGCATATAGAGGTACTGCACGTGGGTATTACTGAGGTGCTGTTTGCTGAGGTCGGCCTTATTTTTTACGAGCCGGTCGTGGTCGTCCTTCGTTTCGCGGTCTACGTAATCCACCGCTTGCGCGAGGATTTGGTTTGCCGTTTCGGAGTGGGCTGCCTCCACACCGAGCTGTTGCAGGCGGGCAATGCCCGTAGCAATATACTGCGTAATGTAGCGGTTGCTAGACATGCCGCGGAACCAGGGGAAACTGCCGTTGCTGAGCTGCATCTCCGCCAGCTTGGCCAGATTTTGCTGTAAACCCTGCGCGAGTTTATGGCTTTCAAACAGCTGGGCAATACGGTGCTTTTGCTCCCGTTCGTTCTTGGCTTCCATGACCCACGGCGTTTCTTCGAGTAGGGCTGATTTGAGTTCCTGGTTTTTCTCCAGGTTGGAAAGGAGGGCGGTGGTATCGCTGGTTCTCCATTGTTCAAAGATAGCTTTCACCCGCGGTGCTTGGTCTATGATGTGGGCGGCGAGTGCGTTTGCATAAACCCGACCGAAAATCTGCTCTGCACATTCGTAGGGGTACTCCATCAGGTAGGGAAGTGCCTGCACGGCATACCATGCCGGGTTGCCGGTAAACTCCACGGTAAGAGCGTGGTTTATGCGGCTATCGCTTGTGGTATTCGCCAGTTTCTCCAGCGTAAAGGTCTTGCTCTCATTGCCGCGTACGGGCAGCGGCAAGGTTTCCGTAACCAGCATGCGGTTGGTAATCACCGGTAGGGTGGTTTCCTCACCATCGGTAAAGTTACCCGCTTTGGCAGATATCCGTACCACCACGGCGTCGAAGAGGCTGTCTGGAACGGCGAATGTCCAGGCTACATCGGTACTCTGCTGTTCGGCTACTGCGAAATCTTGGTCGCTCAGGCCGTTGTTCGCCATTGAAAGTGGTTGCAGCGTCGTGGCATCTAAAAGTTCGATGTGGGCCGTGCCGCGCAGGGCTTCTGCGCTGATGTTGCTCACTTTTGCACTGAAACGGATATGGTCGCCCTGCCGCAGGAAGCGGGGAACGTTGGGCATCACCATGAGGTCCTTCTGTGTTTTTATCTTGCCTTCAAGATAGCCCGTTTTCCAGTCGGGCGTATGGGCGAACGCCATCAGCTTCCACTCGGTGAGCGCTTCGGGCATGGTGAATTTGAAGGTTACATTTCCATCGGCATCCGTTTGCAGTTGCGGGAAGAAAAAGGCCGTTTCCTGCAGGTTGGTCCGTATGGGGATGGCCGTTGTTGCCGTCTTTCCATCAGCTGTTGAGCCGGCTGATGCTTGCCTTTCTTGTTTTCCATACCCTGCCACAACAACATCGTTGAGCCCATCTGCATCTTGGCGTTCGTTGGGTGCAGCCACGCTTTGGAAAACAGCCTCTTCCTGTACGATTACCCCCGGGACGGCACCCGCAAAATCGCGCATCATGACTCGTTTGTTTGATACGGTTTGGTACATCAGGTAGTTAGCCAGTTCGTCATACCACTTTTCGTGGCCTTCGGGCTGTTTTCCATTGATGTTGTTTAGCCATACGTTGCCCATGACTGTGGTGAATGTTGGGCTGGTGTTCCAGTACAACCGAAGCCAGCGCATGGGTGTTAGCCGATCCCAATGCCACCTGTGAGGTGCCAGCACATCCAGCGAAGCATCATACAACCCCGCCAGTAGTTCCGCCGCCACAGCTTCTTTTCTGTTCCCTTTGATGGTCAGCCGCCATTCTTCGATAGCCCCCGGCTGTAGTTTGTCGCGATGGGTAGCCCATTCCAATTGGAGGTCGCGATTAGACCAAGGGATATCCACTTGTTGGGAGCCTTGGTACACTCGATTGTTGTGGACGTACAGCCAGCCGAAGCCCAGGCCGCCGCGGTCATCCTCAGTGATTGGTCGGTTTATCTGCCGGTGTTCGGAGAAAGTGGTGAATTCAGGTCCGATATCGGTGTTCGTTTCTAGCACGTAGGTACTGTCGAAGCCGGTTTTTACAGTAAGGGCCAATGTGTCGCCCGGCGTTAGTGCGGATTTGTCGGCCAATACCAGCAGGGGTTGTTGCGGTTTGGCATCCGTTGCCGGTGTGGCGGCGTAGGTGTATGTTTTTTCGGTGACTTCGTTGCCCTGGGGGTCGGCCGTGGTAAGTGTGATTACGTGCCATCCCGTCGATTTCCAGACCGAGGCAGGTAGCTCCACTTCCTGCTGCTTACCGGTGTGGAGGGTGGTCGACCAGCTCGTGGCGCCAGCAGGCCAATTCATGTGATTGGACTCATCGGCATATTCATCATCCGGAAAGAGCTGCCTGAACTCCTGTTCGCTCATGGCATACCGATCGGGTTTCTCCCACATCCGTTCCCGGTATAGTTTACCCGGGAAGGTGAGCGGTGCGACGGATATGGTCACATCAGCCGGCGTGGGCACGCCATTGAGGTTCCGGGTGGTCACGACCAACTGGTTTTTCTGGCTGGCATCCAACTGCTGGGGCAAGGAAGCGTTGAGTTGCAGGGAACGGTATCCGGCCTGCACGTGTTGGCTGCCGCTTTGCGTTTCGCCATTGATGTCGGTCACGTCTGCGTACACCATATATGTGAACACCGGCAACGTCTGTGGGTCGACCTGCTCGTCAGGGAGGGTGGAGAAGGTCACATCGAACGATCCGTCGTCTCGTATCCGCGCAGTGCCGTTGGCGATTTCCATTTGTGGCGAGTGCGGTTGTCCCCAGCGGAAGAATGCCCAGAAATAGGGGAACCGGGCATGGCGCACCACACGGTATTTCACCTCGGCACCATCGATATTGTTACCGGCATAAGCCGTGGCGCGGCCCTTTACGGTTACTTCCATGTTGAGGGCGATGTTGGCTGTCACAGTATCGAACACCACCTCGAATTTCGGCCGTTTATATTCTTCCACTGCGAAGTACGCGTTGCCATTCCCTGCGTTGATACGCATCTGGCCGGTGAGTCCGGTCGTTGGCGCTATAAATTTACCAGAGAACGAACCATAAGCGTTGGTGGTGAGTTTCATGGAGGTCACTTCCTGGCCGTTGGCATCGAAGAAGGTCACGTCTTCGTTGTACTTGGCCCGCACACGGTTCGTCTTTCCATCGGCTGCGCTTTCGACGACGATTCCCTTGAAATACACCGTCTGTCCCGGCCGGTAGATAGCCCTGTCGGTAAACAAAAAAGTATGTGTTTTAGCCGCTGTGTCATTGCCGTTTACCGTAAGGTAGTAGCCGAAGTGCGCATCGGTAAGTAGCGTATCATCGTATGCTGAGATAACGATACGGTCGATGCTTTTCGGTCGGTTTTCCACACGGATATTCGCTTTGCCATCCTCATCCGTGGTTGTTTTGCCCACCATTTCATACCGGTAGGCTTTGAGGGTGTTATCCCACCGCTCGTCGAAGAAGGTCACTTTTGCCCCCCGTATGGGCATACCCGATTTTCGGTGCAATGCAAATAGCATTGGTTGGTTGTCTAGATTATTGGTGATTAGGCTTAGTGATGATACCTGGATTGGTGCTATTGCGATGATGGTGCTATCCGCCGAGAAATCGGCTGTTGCCGATGCGACGAGCAGGTAGTGGCCGGCAGGTAGCGGGTCTATCTTGATTTCTGTGCGGTGTTCGTACATGTCGTCGCTGCCTGGCAATGCCGCTTCCCACGCCGATAGGGGTGTGCTGGTCAGGAGTCTCTTTTTTGCTGCACCGTTCGGCTCCCGCTGCGGATTGGTGAGCGAATTTGGCCAGCGGTAGATCCGTAGGTAGGCGTTTGCCAGATTCCGGTATGTCAATAGCACTTTGCTGTTTTCGCCGGGCAACAGCACGGCTTCAGTCTTCACGTTCAGCGATTTACCCAATAAGGTATAGCGCAGCTGCTGCGCATTTCGGGCGCCTTCGGATTCCGGGAATCGGTCGATGAGTGCGTCGAGCTCCCGGAGTAGGTGCTGGCGGTCCACCGAGTCTTTGCCCTGCGATTGGTTATAGTCGAATTGCAGCAGCGTCGCGGTAGCCTGGGCTGTGGCGGGGCTGTTGGGATAACGTGCTGCGAGTACTTGCAACGCGGCGCGGTAGAGGCTGTCCTTGTCGGGATGAACCGAATATTGGTGTACAAACTCCAAGCGCTGCAAATCCGCATCAATGAGTGCGTCGGGCTGGTCATCATCCAAGTGGAAAGCTAATAGCTGCTGGTAGGTATGCAACGCTCGGAAATGCAATGCCTCCGGCGTGGCTGGTTTTACCTGTACTTCGGCCATTCGTTCGGCCGGCTCAAACCACAATGTGCCACCGATTTGGAATTGGTATGCAGGCTTGATCACATCTTTTTCGTCGTTTTGGAAAAACTCGATAGCCCTGAATGAGAGGAAGTCGTATAAGGTGGGCCGGAGGTGCCGGGTGTTTTTTCCTTCGATGAGCAAAGGAGCGTAGCGTTCCACAGGGATCGTTTTGAGTAATTCTGCATCGAGGATAGACGCTTGGTACAGGTCGCTGGCTTTGGAGATCAGTGCGGCAGCGTCCCAGGTGGCAATATCGACTGGAGGTTCGCCGACGATAGGAGTACGGCTCAGGATGTTCCAGCGGTTCCGTTGGTAGTAATTCCAGTAGAGTTCGGCGGTGATGCTCTGCCAGATGGCTTTTTCGGCACCGTCGCGCTGCCGGATAATCGAATCAATCCGCGCGATATTAGCGGTGGTGGCGTTTTCGCCAATGGTTTCGTCTACGCCCATCAGAAAAAGTTGCGCCTTTATGGCATTGGGATTATCAGCCTGTTGTTGGGCATTGGCCAGCACTTGGAGTGCAATTTTGGCCGCAGATTGGGGGAGTCCTTTATCCATCAAGGAATCGATTTGCTGCCATTGGTGGTGGAAGCTATCGTTGGGGTGGTTTTGTTGTGCCATGGAAGTCGTAATGGAAAAGACCAATAACAGGGAAAAAATAGTTCGAATCATGGTGTCTTAAAATTAATGTCACTCGATGTGCGTACGCAAACTTAATTAAAACCGTGCAGACCACATGGTCTTGGACGCATTTTGCTGGAGGGATGCTACACCGTGTGGAATTCCATAATTTAATAGGGAGTGAAAATCATTTTTGTTTGTTGAAGTGACCGTTTACCTGTAAAGCCGGCGATAACTTACCCGGAATAACCCTATAAGTTCATTTCAAAAATTTACAATCATGACGTTACATCTACTTTTAAATCAGTTTCTTGAAGAGTTGAAACTCATTAGACGTATCCTGGAAAACCACTTTGTGATTTCCCAATCCGGTGGCGAACCCATTAAAGAACATGTAGAAATCGAATGGGTGGTCGACTTCCTGGGCATCAGCCTCAGTACCTTCTACCGGCACGTAAAGGGGCGTTTGCTCCATCCTGTTTTTAAAGCCGGCAAGCGCGAATTGTATGCACGGCAAGAGGTAATCGATTTGTTCCGGCGTGGCCGCGATGGTTTCACGCCTTACCGCAAGCTGGACTAACTACACCACATCCTACTTCACGGCCGGCCGTCTTGTTCCAAACGAGACGGCTTTTTTTGTCTGCTGTTGTCTACCACAGGCGGGTCCGGTCGCTTCATGTCAAAAATTGCCAGCCGTATGGCGCGATGTTACGTTTGCTGCCATGACAACACTGGTATTATCACCCGGCACGGGGGGAAGCGCCCTCGCCCGGGATCGGAGCCAACCGAATGGAACATCGTTATTGCTGGCCACGCTACTGCTGGCTACCCTGCTTTTAGTTTACGCGGTACCGTGGTTGCGCTGGTTTGACCCCACCGCCGCCGTGGTAGACATCGGGGCAGTAAGCCTCGTCTGGCTGGCCGTAGTGGCATTGATCCTCTTCCTTACCGTTTCGCGCTGGTTGCTCGGCATGCTGTGGCCGGTATTGCGCGACTACCGGAATCATCATTTCTCTCCCAATTTCAAATCCTTATTACCATGGCAAAAAATCACATTTTACCTCGTTATCTACTTTGGGTTGCTGTATGCGTTTGTGTGCTGCTTGGTGGCGGTTTTTTAGGAGGCTATTTACCTTTTGCCGTTCGCAATTTGCCTGAAGTGGGTAACCAAGCAGTATACGGCAAACAGCGCATCGATCGTGGAAGCGCCCGCCTATATCGCAAGGTAGACCAACATCTCAAAGCAAACAGCACATCGCAAAACGCACAAAGCAAACAGCTAAAAGAAATCTACCGCGCCGAGATCGGTGTTAAAGAAGCCACGGGCAACAACGATGGCAGCCGGGTGGGGGAATACCTCCGCTACTGCGGGCTGGGTGAGGGCTACGCCTGGTGTGCAGCTTTCGTAAGCTGGTGCCACTGGCAGGCTGGCTACCCCGAGCCGCGGAATGCGTGGGCGGCGACTTTGTTGCCAACGGCGCGGCGGGTTAACGATCCAAGGCCCGGCGACGTTTTCGGTATCTACTATACCAACCTCAAGCGTATTGCCCATGTGGGCTTCGTAGATGAGTGGGACGATCAGTATTGCATTACCGTTGAAGGGAACACCGGCCCACCCACTGACCACGCCATTACCGATGATTACGCAGCAAACCCGATCCGAGCCGGGCCGGCCCGCGACGGTGTTTACCGCAAGCGGCGGCCGATTAGGACGATCCATGCCGTTGCACGATGGACGAAATAATCCGATGATAAATTCTAAATTCTAAAGACTACATACTAAGTACGATAAAAATGAGAACACCAAAATTAATGACCAACTATACCCATTTGAGCGATGCGGATCTCGCTTCCTTTGCGATGCGCACAGCGGATGCGCTGCGCACAAACGCCAACTTTCCGGACCTCAACCCGGCGTTTGCCGACTATGAACCGGTGGCGCTCGACTACGTGGCCAAGCAGGCCATCACCGCCAAAGGCCGCGCTAGCAGCCAGCAGAAGGAGGAGAAGGACGAAGCTCGCGAGGCACTGTTGAAGCAGTTGCGGGCAATTGCCAGTTACATCAACAACTTCACTACAGTGAGCTCCATACAGTTGAGCTCGGGTTTCTATCCCGTTGCAGACCCAAAAGGATCGCAGGTACCACCAGCATCGTCGTGGGCGCGCATACGCCCCTCGAACCGGCCCGCGGAAATCCTGCTCGAATATGAGGCCATCCGTGAGGCCTACCAATACGAGCGACAGATCGCGACCGAATTGGACGAGAGCGGCGAGCCGGTATGGCAGCCGCTGCCCCCCGTTTCTGACTCGCGGGGTAACTTCTATTCGCCCGCCCAAGACGGCGTGACCTACTATTTCCGTGTGCGCTCCATGAACAAACGCGGGGTGAGCGCGTGGAGCCCCGTCGCCTCACGCAAAGTGTGGGTGGACTAGTTTAGCCGGCAATGATGAAAAGGATCGTAATCATCCTGTGGGCAGGCTCCGTAGTGTTCGGGGCCTGTTCCATTTTACGTCGGTCGGAACAGCAGCGCACGGCGTCGGCCACCCTTTCGGCAGCGGAAACACGGTCGGCATTCCGGCGGGATTCGTTGGTAGCCAGTGCCGGGCGGGTGGTGCGGATAGACCGCCGCGGAGTAGTAACCTTACCGCATATGGGTGAGGTTCACTGGTACCGCGAACGCATACATGTCGACGAGAAGGAGCACGCTACGCGAAGCAGTTCGGTGCATGAGACCGACACAAGCCGGCATCAGGTAAAATCGGAACGTTACGAAAGCAGCCATGCGGAGCGTCAGGTGGCACCGCGGTCCTTTGGGTGGTGGTTGCTTTTAGCCGGTGGCATCATCGCCGTTGTTGTTTTTCGGCTATTTCGGTTTTGGCCATTTAAGTAGTCCGTGTTTTATGGAAAGGAGTTGCCGGTACGCTGAGCGCAATTAGCGTCGCGGTAAATGCAACCAGCACCGCAGCGGGATGAAATAGGCCAGCCGCGGTGCTTTATTTTTAAACAGATATACGGACTACTTATCGGGGCGCGGGAGCAGCCGTCTCGATAGAATGAACCGGGGTCGCCGTGTAACGAGCTGGTTATTAACCTTACGACGGTATAAACGCAGGGAACGTAATCGGTTTTACCGCATAAGTAACCACTTACACAGCATAAACGGCTACTTGTTCGGTAAAAAGGTTTACAGTGCGGTTTAGGTCGTTGGGTTTTGCTGTGGACCGAATCCGTTGGAATTTGCAAATAATATATTCCGCCGTAGTGATAAACCGTTAGCCGAGGGGAGCCGTCACGTACGCATCGGCGACGTTTATTCGTTCCGTGCTTTTAATTCACTTGGTGTACGGAGCAGCTATATGCTCAATCGTTATCATTACGTTCACGGTACGTGTATTCCTACAAGCGATATATCCTGCCCGCGCCACGGAATAAGTTGCAATAAACGCGGGCATTCCGTTTCTCGAAACGGTGAACTTGACCGGTTTTGCCCTCGTTGTAGATACCCTCAATATAGATGAAAGCACTTCCCGCATATAAGTAGGGTCTGCTGATAAATTATAACATTTTGATTATTAAATAAATG
>NZ_JAMXAY010000055.1 GCF_025460835.1 Parapedobacter soli
CTGACTGTTAGTGTGTTGTACAGAATTTAAGGGATGACTAAATACACCCATATCCTGTCGCTTGCGTTTATGGTGCTCGTAGCCGTGCTATTGCAAAGTAGCAATGGTTGGGGGTGGCCGGTTGAAATCGGGAGCTTATCACCAATCTTCGTACTCATTGCAGCCATATCGCTCTATTTGTTTCTGGCAGATGTGTTGGTAACGGCTCAGTTGAATATTACGGCTATTTACAATGGTGACCCTGGAAAATACGGCCAGGAACAACACGGGAAAGCACCCAAGGCGGCTTGGGTCTGGTACCGCCCCCTGGTCCGCACGGTGGCGCTGGTTGCGATATTTCTGTTCCTATTCAATTCGATCAATTCGCACCGTATCCGCCGGGTGGCAGCCCAACCGGGACATAGCCATCCGGCCACTATGAGGCTGAGCTTGACAGCCTATTTCGACGAATGGGTCGCAAGCCGCACCCCAAACCGGGGCGACACCCTTGATGTGTACCTGGTTTCCGGCCAAGGAGGCGGCTCTCGTGCAGCTGTATGGTTTTTTATGGCTATGAACTACCTCGACAGCCTGCAGAGCACTCCTTCGAGCAGGTTTTCAGACCGGGTGTTTTCTATATCAACGGTCTCAGGATCGACATCGGGAGCCGCGATGTTCCTGGCCGACAGATACCTGCAGGTGCCACAGCATGCGGCTTCCGTGGTACCCCGCATGAAAGCAATCTATGGCAAAAACTACCTCAGTAGCTCCTTTTGGGGGGTATTGATCGGCGATAGCTTTGAAGGGGCTAAGCATGAAGTGTTCAATAGACTGACCGGAAAGCAGGGGGCTTCCCCGAAAGACCGGAATTACTATTTCCAGGAAGAGGAGGTAAGTGGTTATACGAATGCAACACCATCGATTACACCTAACGAGATAAACCATTTTTTCAAAGCAGACTACTTAACACCTTATGTGGCTCCTGCGGCGCTGCATCCGGGTTTACCCCTCTTTTTCATCAACAGCGCCATCGTGGAAACGGGAGAACGCGGTGTTTTTTCCCCGGTAGACCTCAATGGGTTCAGCTTAGCCACCGACCTCTACGGTCTTTTCAAACAGCACCACCCCCAATACAACATCCCGTTGATCACATGCGTAAACCAAAGCCAGGCCTTTCCGGTGATCAATGCATACAACTACCTCGACGGCGCCGGCCGGCTGATAGATGGTGGCATCTATGAAAATTCGGGTACGACAACCACGTTAGAAGTTTATGAGACACTGAGACGCCACCTTGCAACCCGCCAAGACACGTCGCATATCATTAGGTTGGTCTGCATCAATATCGTTAACACCAATATGGACACCGCCAAGGATACCGTCCGCTTCCGGCCTGCCTCGGTACTGAACACACTCACTGCAGCCTTCCAAAGCCCATTTGGCGGGCATGAACAATTCAGCTATCGGAATATCATGCGACGGGTATCGGCCCCCGATACGGTTTTTTCATTTACGTTGGACCGGCCTGTACCCCTCACCCGGATGCTGCAGCCCTCGGCTATCGACACGATGTATACAGCGTTGCGTGCGATGGGAACAGATGTATCGCAATCCATTGATAACGCCCATTAAAAGTAGCATTTAATCCGGTCGAGTGGTCTACCCAGTGTAATACCCAATGTCAACTCATGAGTCCCATTTTGCAGTCCGTTGAGAGCGTTAAGCATGTAGTCATAGGAATATCCGATGCGAAGCCTGTCAGTAGCAAAAACCTGCATAACAAAAGTTACTGCATTCATACCGGTCAGCCTATCTCCCGTAAAACGTTGATAATCTCTTCGAAATGCAGAGACACCGGTACGTATCCCACCACCGAGCCACAACCGGTCGCTAAAGATGGTCATTATATTGACATCGATGCTCGGGGGTCCCAAAAAATCGTCTTTATAAAGTATGCTGGGCCGTATTTTCAAGGACTCATCCATGTCGACCAACAGCCCCCCAATAATATACAGATGCCGCCGCCGGCGGATACGGTCTATGGTAGTTTGGTCCCACCTAAAGAGGTTATCGGCATTACTTCCAGAAAGCAGGTCCATCAGTGATGCACCTACATACCATCTAGCACTATGATAGTAAATGCCGAAGCGTACGTCCGGCTTGAAATTACTTATTTTCCCGGTAGGGAGAGCCTGGTCACCTTCATCGAGGACAAAGATCTTGGTGCCATCCAAGCTATATTGAGTAACCCCAGTACCTAAGCCGAAGCTTAGCCGCTGCGTGTCTTCGCGATCTAGCCGAACGCGGTAAGCGTAATTAATATACACCGAGGTGGCGGTTTGTGGGCCGAGTTGGTCGGCCATGACTTGTACGCCGCCACCATGCCGCCGTGCACCATGGAGGTCGAGCAGGCCGTCTATTGATAATAATCCGGTTTGCGGCGCCCCTTCCAGACCTACCCATTGACTACGGAGCCCCAATTGGGCAAATAATTCCTCTTTGTACCCCGCATATGCCGGGTTTACACTCAACGAATTAAAAACATATTGTGTAAACTGAATGTTCTGTTGGCCGTGTGTTTGATGCACCACGCTCCAACACAGCAGTAGAATGCAGCTTTTGAATATTATTTTAGGCAGTCGAATCATATTTTTCTACTGTTTAATAAGCACCCAGCCCTTATGAATTGTCTCTACCCCATCTTTTATAAGGACTAAACGATAATAGTATGTCCCTTCACTCATTCCCTCGGCTCCCCAGTTCTGTTGGTAACCACGGTTGCGATAGACCTCATTCCCCCAGCGATTGAAAATGGTCAAGTCGCCGTTATCGTAGTTCTCCAAACCCTGTATGACAAAGAAATCGTTTTTGCCATCGCCGTTTGGTGTCACTGCATTTGGGATGAGCAGTTCAGCTTGTTTGATGGTCAGCCGTACCGTCGCAAGATCTTTCAACCCGTTTTCATCTATGATTTCGTAGATGAAAGTGTCGTTGCCAACGTATCCGATATCAGATCTATAGGTGATACTACCATCGCTGTTTACGAACACTTCTCCATGCCTTGGCTGTACCACTACGCGCACGCGCCCTACGACGATTGCACTATTCCCCGGCCGGTCATTTTCCAACACTGCCACAGTAAGCCGCCTACCTGAAGGCCCCTCTAGCTCGTCGTCTGTAGCGAGCGGCCCGCGGTTGTTTGTTATCAATTTGGTAAACCAAGTATTGTCCGCGGTTGCCGTCGCTGCCGTCACCCAGTCACGGGCGTGGACTCCTTGGGCAATCCGCTCGGTATTCCCCCCCATCCAGTTGCCGCTACCTGCGTATTGCGTAATCTGCGCGTGTACATCCACATAGGCACTGCCGTTGGTAATGTTATTGTGCTGGAGCATATAGGCGGTGTATACGGCTTCGTCTGCATAGATATGCCATACCCGATCCATACCCGCTTGCGACTGCCCTATCACCGCGGTCGAGCCCGCGTAGTCCTGTACGGCAACATACAAGGTGGTTCCTTTGGCGGGGGATAATATAGCGGGTGTGTAGTCACCTTCTGCTATACCTATAGGGAAGGTAAACGGAAGGGCTGAAGCATAGGTCTTCACAATATGGCCCATAATACTATTATCGGTTACGATCATCCGGTCGCGGTTGTAACCGTGTAGTTCTCCTTCCGGACCGATAAGCAGGTCGTGGCCGTTGAGCAGGATATCACCGTTGTCTACGGCAAATTCGAAGCGACCGTTGAGATGGAGGGCAGCTGCATGCGGCCCATCTTTCGGCAAGTTTGAAGTGTGGTAACCCGGATTGGTGATATCGGCAAGAACAAGGTTGTTGGGGTTTGGTTGACGCATCGTAGGAGATGGTGCCAACGTCCAGTGTGAGCGTGCGCGGCATGCCGTCCTCGCCGGTGTAGGTCAACGCGTGAGCTGCGGCGCCGTACGCCAGGGTGGTGGGCGTCTCCTGCGCCTTCACCACTTCTTCCAGATTGATCACCTGCGTCTCGCCATGCTCATCCAAATAGGTCAACTCGTAAGTGACTGGATTATAGGTGAGCGCCGTGACATCCCCGCCCTCCACCAAGATCCAACGCGCACCATTATTATAGTAGATACCCGGTACGACATCGTTGACGGTAGCCGTATTATAGACCATCATACCGGCACGGTGCTGCGACAATGGTGCCGCGTCACGCACGCCACTCAATTGCACGCGCGCATGTAATAACCCCTTATTCGTGCTTTCCAGCTCCAGTAGGGCATCCTTATCGGGCAATACCACCCCCCCAATGGTATTGTCCCTTATTTTCTGCTGCGCAATAGCAGAAGTCGAAAAAAGGAAAATCAATAACGGTATAAACAGTAGTGGTTTCGTTCTCATAGACAACGTTGATCACAGGATAGAAATAAGCCAACTCCCAAAGCACCCGCTTCTTCTTTCAAAGACAGACACCAAGTGTTTCTTATCAGATTGAAGCTTGAATACTAAAGCCCTTGAAATTTCTCGTAGTTATTATTATGCCAGTCATAAGTAAGTGGTAGATAAGTTGATAAAGATGCAAAGTTTTTTAGAGATATGCCAATAAACAGGGTGTTAATTTTTCATTTCCTTGTCAAAATCCCCCGTTATGAAAGTTGATGGCAGATCCACTGTAAATCGGGGAAAAGTTAACATTGCCTACCTCCGAAAGTTTGGCTACCTTCGCACCGTGGTGCTGGTGATTTACCCCGGTTTAGCAAACTGGAATATCCCCGCTGCTGCTATTCAAGGATATACGCATTTGAAGACGACAATAGCCAAAGTCATATCCACGGTAGGTCACCCCTTTCTGACCGTTCCGCTATTTGCTATTTTCCTGATTTTCAGCATTGAGTCGACCCAAAGGGCGGTATATTTATCGTTATTGATCGTAGGTGGTATATTTTTACCTATCGGACTCAAAACAATCCGTGGTGTAAGGAAGGGCACGTATACCAATCTGGATGTCTCCGACCAAGCTCAGCGTCAAAAATGGTTCGTCACCACAACCGTCCTACTGCTGGCCGTTACCGTAATTGTTTGGGTTACAAACCAAGAATGGACTCTCCGGCTTGCCTTGGCCTGTGCGTTGGTGCTCCTCATTATTGCACAGGTCGTTAACAAGCAGATAAAAGCGTCGATGCACTTAGCCTTCCATGCTTTTTTGGGGTTCCTGATCCTTTCGCTGAACTGGGTGGCGGGGGCATGCTTCTTATTCTTTGCACTGCCGCTGGCGTGGTCGCGTATACACCTGGGGCGCCATATATGGAAAGAGGTGATCGTCGGGATGATATTAGGTTCAGCACTGGGCCTTGCATTTTGGGTACTACACTAAACCAAGCGTTTCACCATCGTCTCGGGAGTGATGGCAAGCCCCCGCGTATTGGTCAGCAAGTTTACCCCGGGCCTTTTACCTTTCTCCAGTGAGCCGAATTCATTGGCAACACCCAGGGAACGGGCACCGTTGATAGTGGCCCATCGGATCGTTTCGGTTAATGGAAGTTCGGGAAAGTATCGGTGGATGGTCTTCAACTCAGACAGGATACATAGGCGGTCGTTAGACGCCAGGCTATCCGTGCCTAATGTGATCGGGTGCCCGGATTGGATGAAATGCCCGACCCTTGGCAGCGTGCCCTCAATGTACAGGTTGGCGTTGGGGCAAAAGCACCATGTGATCTTCCGGCCCTGCTGCTCGACAAAAAATATATCTTTTGCTGCCGTATAAGTATTATGGACCAGCAAAAGCGGTGTATCTACCGAAAGGTAAGGGATAAACGTATGCAAAGAATTTCTAGTCTGCGCCTTGAAATCAGTAATATCCCGCCCCAAGGCTCTGTAAAAGTCCAGAAACTGCCCCTCCTTAGACCGGAACAGCTGATTTTCGGCCTCACTTTCCTGATTATGAATGCTCAGTGGCATTTTGTTCCGGCGGGCTTCCTCGTCGATCAGCTCAAATAACTCCTTGGATACCGAATAAGGCGCGTGCGCGGTAATGGAAGACGCCGATGCATTGAAGTGGTCGGCCACCGTGTGCGCATCGGCCATTTTGCCGGCAGCCAGATGCGGTTCGAACCCCAATACTTCGACAAATGTGTGGTATTTTAGTCGACTAGCCCTTTTCACACCCGCCGAAATCCCGCTATTCGCATGATCTCCCACAGCCACGATTCCATTTTCGTAGAGCTGCTTATCCGCAGCGAGCATGGCGTTGACAACCTCGGTCTCATCAGCTGCGCGCTGTGCCATTACCTGCTGTAAGAATGGTACCAGCCCGGTTTTTTTTGGAATAACCCCTTTCATGTGGGAAAGTTCAAGGTGGCAATGCGCATTTACAAAGCCCGGTATAATAATGCCTTGATGGTTACGGACCGGCTGTTGGGCCACCGCGTCGCTGCCCGGCGGATAGACACCCCGTATGGTACCATCGTCCGCAACTTCGACAATGCCATCCCTGATGGCCTCGCCTGTAACCGGCAACACATATGTCGCTGAAAAAAAAGTGCTCATAGTAGCATGGGCTTAAATATGTGGTTTTTTTTGCGCCCAACCAAGCAATGGAAAAAAATACGCACAAAAAAGCTGTACCTTTGCAGCGTGTGTGCTCTCAAACCCAAGATCGATATACGGGGCCTGACGCTTGAGCAGCTACAAAGCCATATTGTTGCAATGGGCGAACAAGCGTTTAGGGCAAGGCAAATCTATTCGTGGATTTGGCAGAAATCGTGCGTGGATTTTGATGAGATGAGTAACCTGAGCAAATCCCTGCGTGATTTGCTAAAGCAGGCATTTACCATCAATTCCGTACGTGTAAACAAAGAGCAGCGTAGTGCCGACCGCACAATCAAAAGTAGCTTTTCCCTCCACGACGGCAACATCATCGAGGGGGTACTCATTCCTGCCCCCGACCGTATGACAGCCTGCGTAAGTTCCCAAGTGGGCTGTAGCCTTTCGTGCAAGTTTTGCGCTACGGGTTACATGGACCGTAAACGCAACCTGAGGGCCGACGAGATATACGATCAGGTAGTGCTTATCGGCAAGCAGGCACAGGCACATTACGGCCAGCCGCTTACCAACATCGTGTATATGGGGATGGGTGAACCGCTTCTCAATTACAGCAATGTATTGCGTTCTGTCGAGCGCATTACAGCTCCCGATGGACTGAATATGGCTGCGAAACGTATCACCGTTTCTACCGCCGGCATTGCTAAGATGATCAAAAAATTGGGTGATGACGAGGTACGCTTCAATCTAGCACTGTCTTTGCACGCCGCCAACGACAGCAAGCGCAATGAAATTATGCCGATCAATGAGCAGAATTCGCTGCGTGCACTTGCGGAAGCACTCAAATACTATTACGCCAAGACCAAGAATCCGGTCACGTACGAGTACATCGTATTCAATGGGGTAAACGACGGGCTCAAGGATGCAAAAGAACTCGCGGCGTTTTGCAAACACCTGCCCTGCAAGGTTAACATTATTGAGTACAATCCAATTGCCTTTGCTGACTTTGAGAATGCCCCGGAAGACAAAATCGACCGGTTTGCCGATTTCCTCCGCCAGCGTGGGATAACCACCAATATCCGGCGGAGCCGGGGGAAAGACATTGATGCAGCTTGCGGGCAACTGGCCATCAAGGAGACCGCGGCCTCCACAACTTGATCACCTATGCTCTTCAGACGGTATTTCAGCGATTTGGCCTCACTCTTTTTCGCTCAAACCTGCGCAGGTTGTGATACCCCCCTGGTTTATGGCGAAGAGCTCATCTGCACCTCTTGTTGGTACCACCTGCCCCATACCCAGGCCCATGAGAATGTGCAGAATAAGGGGGCTCGCCAACTTTGGGGAAGGGTACCCATCGAAGCCGTTGCGTCCTACTGGTATTTCCGGGACGCATCACGTGTTAAACGGATCATCCATCACCTCAAATACCGTGGCCGCCCCGAAATCGGTACCGCTATCGGGGTCAGGTATGGATTGGTCCTGGCAGACACACCCCCATTCAATTGCGCCGATATCATCGTACCCGTGCCCCTACATCCGAAGAAGCTCCGTGCCCGGGGATACAACCAGAGCGTGTTTTTCGCAAAAGGACTCGCCCGGTCGATGGGATTGCCCATCGCCGAGAATACCATCGTACGGCGCAGGGCCACAGAAAGCCAGACCCATAAAAACCGCTACGAACGGTATGAGAATATGCTGGCGGCATTTGAAGCAAAAGATGCTTTTACGATTGCAGAAAAGCATGTACTGTTGGTTGACGACGTACTGACTACCGGCGCGACACTTGGGGCGTGTGCCAGCGCCTTATTGGAAAACGGGGCCACCCGCTTGAGCGCGGTTACCATTGCCAAGACCCTCTGATAATGGGACATCCTGGTAAATCTGTCCTACCGTATGGCGGTGCACGGGCGGGCATTTACATCCTTTACGGAAAATCCCACAAGATGACATGGAGAGGGCCACAGCGACTCCCGTTAGTGCTAGTTTGACAATCTTATTACGCTTCATAACCTTGCTTTTTGGCCTGTATCGCTGCCTCTACCGCCTCTAGCCGATAGACATTATGTAAAAGCAGGTAGGCAAAAACACCCATGCCGGTTCCCACAACATCCGCAAAGAGATCCCATACCTCGGCCGAACGGTAAGTAAAAATTTTCCATTGCAGGTACTCGGTGAACAACGCAAACAAGCATGAAAACACAACCACCTTGATGGAAATATGCCACGATGGCCGGAAAGAACCGGTTTGCCGTATCGCCCCGTAATACAACAATACCGTGAAGACAAAGAAAAAGCCGGTATGTACCAGTTTATCTATCCCCGGAAACTTCGGGACACCGTCCGTGGCTGCCGATGGCAGACTACAAAGTATTAAAACCACTATCGCCCACAGCACTGCCCATATATAATGTTTCATATATCTCTCCGTTTGCTCGCTAACGAGCTATTATAATGCCAAAAAGAAACGACACCCGCCATCCTTGGGCAGGTGTCGCTTCCGGGCAAGGCCGCCGTACTATACCGCTACCTGTGCCTCGTAATCGGCAGCCGAGAGCAGTCCCTCAACGTCGGCAGGGTTATCCAGTTTCACGCGGACAAGCCATCCTTCCCCATACGGATCCTGGTTGACAAGTTCCGGCGAGCCGTCTATCTTTTCGTTAACCTCCAATACGGTGGCCGTAACGGGCATAAACAGATCCGATACCGTCTTTACTGCTTCGACGGTGCCGAACACCTCATCTTGGGCCACCTCGTTACCAACGGTATCAACATCGATGAATACGATATCGCCAAGCTCGCGCTGGGCAAAATCAGTAATCCCAATGATGGCTTCTTCACCCGATACACGGATCCATTCATGGTCTTTCGTGTATTTTAAGTCTTTAGGAAAAGTCATTTAAATACGATTTACTTAGAATTTCATGCATACATCAACACCGTAGCAGGCCAAACACAGCCTACACCGGTAAAATTACCTCTCCAAACTTAGATAAAATTGCTTTTATACACAATACAAAAGCAATTTTATCGGTTTTACACCCCCACAACCCGTCATGCAAAACAACAAAATACATATCTTTAGGGCATTATGAACGTATATGTCGATCAGCTGCATAAAATTGCGAACAAGTCCAGGCGGGTCGTCGTTGGCCTGATGTCAGGCACATCGCTCGATGGATTGGACATTGCCCTTTGCCACATCTCGGGTGCCGGTCGCGACACCGAACTCGAACTCCTACGGTTTGAAACCAAGGGGTACACCGACAGCTTTCGCGAGCAAATACGGCAAGTATTTGCTAAACGGGCCGTCGACCAGCAAGTCCTCTGCGGACTCCATGCACTTATCGGCCAAACCCACGGCATGCTGGTAAACGAGGCGCTCCAAGAATGGGGTATATCGCGGAGCGATGTGGACCTCATCGCCAGCCACGGTCAGACGGTATTCCATGCACCGCAATCGCTTACGGGTACCAACGACTATCCAAATAGTACGCTGCAGTTGGGCGACGGCGACCACCTAGCCGTAACCACGGGCATCATTACGATCTCCGATTTCAGGCAAAAACACCTCGCCGCCGGTGGTGAGGGCGCACCTTTGGCGGCCTATGGCGATTACCTCCTCTTCTCAGACATGCGCGAAACGCGCGTGTTGCTCAATATCGGCGGCATTGCCAATTTCACACTTCTCCCCCCTCCTGAAGGTAACGGCAACCCGTGCTTTGCCACGGATGTCGGTCCGGGCAACACACTCATGAACCAGTACATGCTCGCGCATTTAGGTGAAGAAATGGACCGGGATGCACGTGTAGCGGCAACCGGCACAGTTAACAAGCCCTTGCTCGATGCGCTACTCAGCCATGGCTTTTTCGAGATACCCTTTCCGAAAACCACCGGACCGGAACTATTTAACCTAGCGTACCTCACCGATGCCCAACGGGCTACCGGGACCGAGGGGCTCTCCGTACCCGACGTGATGGCTACCCTGTCAGCATTCACTGCGGCGGCTATCGTCACAGCCATCCGGCAGGCAGTACAGGCATACCCTACCTCCCATGTCTATATCAGTGGTGGCGGACTGCATAACCCCCTATTGGTTGAGCAGCTAACAAATGGTCTTGGAGGTATCGCAGTTTCGCCTTTCGGCGAACTGGGACTTTTACCCGATGCTAAAGAAGCGGCACTTTTTGCGGTGTTGGCTAATGAGACCGTGGCCGGCAAAGCCTCCGATGTATCAGTCATTTTAGACTCCCCTGCCGTATGTATGGGGAAAATAAGTTTCCCCGCCTAGCTTATTCGTCGCCGAGGGCCTCGTGGAGAAACAGCTTGAAGTCATACATCCGGCGGTAAGCTTGCAGAACGCGCTCCAGCCCATCCACACCCTGCAACTCTTCATCTGCAAACGACTCGTATGCGGTGAAGCTCTTGAGTTTGAGCCAAAAGATGTAGGGGTTGTCTTCTCCGTATCCGGCCGGTGGCCTTTTCAGTGTATCTTTCGTATCCACCACGCAATGTTTTTTGAAGATCGGATCATTCACGATTTCCATCAACCGGGCACCGTTATAGTCAATTTCTTGCCTAATCGCTGCCAGGTGATCCTTCTCGGGCCGCCAGTATCCCGCTGCCGCAAAACTATTGCCCGGTTGGATATGTATGTAATATTCGGGGCCATCCAGCTTACGGCCAGCCGTGGAAATTCCGGCACCTAGCCAGGTCTTATATGGCGTTTTATCCTTGCTGAACCGGGTATCACGGTAAATTCGGAATACGCATTTGGATACCGGGATATCGACCGATATGTAGCGGTCCCACTGTGCAAGGCCGTCAATCAGTCCGGCAGTGAACTCCTTCATGTTTTGCCATGCTCGGTCATACTGGTTACGGTGTTCTTGAAACCATTCCCTATCGTTGTTTTCTTTGATCTCCGCCAGGAAGCCAAACGTTTCGGCATGTATATTGGATTGCATGATGCGTTGTGTATGTTGCCAAATCAATGTATCAACTCGAGGAACACGAGTGTCGCGGGAGCTGCAAACAGCAGTCCGTCAAAACGGTCTAGCAAGCCACCGTGTCCGGGCAGCACAGCGCCCGAGTCTTTCACATGGTGGCTGCGTTTCAACATGGACTCCACCAGGTCGCCGAACGTGCCGAACAACGAAACGACAAGCGCTATCCCCACCCACTGCCAGCTTGGCAACACCGGTAAATAATGGGCCAATATCAGAGAGACCGCTACGGCCAGCAATGCCCCTCCAACAAACCCCTCCCACGTCTTATTGGGTGAAATCCGCTCGAACAGCCTATGCCTGCCGAAAAATTTACCTATCAGGTATGCTCCGGTATCGTTACCCCAAAGGGTTAGCATAAATCCCAGCGGTAGCCGATAGTCGAACGTACCAGTGATAAAACCCAGCGAAAAAAAAGCCACGAAAGGCAATGTCACGTAGACACTGCCAAGTAATGTGTAAGCAATGCCAACGAATGGTTTCTCATCCTTCTGATAAAGAGGAACGACAAAGACTGCGATAACAATAACGTTGATGAGGAGCAAGTAATGCGAGGCAAAACCAAACAACCGATACCCTGCGAACAATCCAAATCCGATTACCGCCAACAGCAGCCCCAAGAGCCTGTTTGGTTTACAGATGCCATCGCTGATGATACCGTAAAATTCGTTTAGGCAATAGGTAGCCAGTAAAATAAAAAAGACCGCGAACACATAGCCCCCCAATAACATAGAAGCCACCATGACAATCACAAAAAAGAGGGCGGTAAGGGCTCGTATTTTCATTGCAATTACTACTGTTCGCTGTCGTTATTCTCGATTTCTGACATCAGGCCCCTTGCTGTCGCCTCTTCTGATTCGTGTACATAAAGCTCTATTTGGCCAAATCTGTAAGATGAGTCCTGTTTGTTCATGATCACTGCCAACAACCCGTGTTCGTCAAGCATCTGTTTGGTAATCTCAGCCTGGACGGGATTAGTGGTGACAAAAAGTTTAACCCAGTTTTTTTCCATGGAGTCGAGTGTTTTTTTCCGTAGCCGTTTTAACGTATTGGGAGAGCAATACAGCGGTAAGTACAAAGCTAACAAAATAAAGATACCAAGGGATTTGTTCGCCAAAGTCCATGTCGTCGAGTGACCTTCCGTGGCGCTGAAGATAAAATGCGGATATCACCGCCGTAGCATTGTTAATGAAATGGGCCAGTACAGGCAGCCAGATGTTCTTACCCCAAAGCAGTAAATAACCGAATAACGCACCCAGCAACATCCGCGGCAAAAACCCATAAAACTGAAGATGGATGGCACTGAATACAATGGCGGTAACCCAGATTGCCAGGTGCGGATTGCGGAACCACCGCATAAGGATGCCCTGTACGCAACCACGGAACAAGAACTCCTCACCGATAGCCGCTATAACAGCTACCACAAGCAGGTTTGCGAAGAGCCCCCAATAGGTCGTATCAGACAGGAATATACGGGTAATCCGCTCAAGCTCGGCCTCTTTATCCTGCATCCAATTTTCCAGACCCGATAAGGCCTCGGGCAATACCAAGCGCTCGTTGAGCTTAATGGCTTGTTCGAAAATAGGTGCGGAAAAAAACATGATGCCGATGATTATAAACCACAATTGCGGGTTCACCGGTGTTTTAAAATCGAGGTATTTATAGCGGTGCCTCTCGACAACCCCCATCATCAGTGCCGGAAAAACAAACATGCCGATGCTGGAGCCGGCTTGGATGATTTTCAGGAAATTAGCATTGGATATATTGCCTGTCAAAAGCCCTTCGAGGTTACTGACACCGGCCGAACTGTTCGTTACCGCCAGTCCGATAAATACGGAGAGCACGCCAAATACGATTGCTCCGGCGAAAACAAGGGCCAATAGCAAAACCAACGAGGTGATGGGGTGGTTCTCTCCCGGTTGCCGGGTACCGTCCCGGAACACATGATGCTCGGTCATTGGGCGTACTTTAATTCGGGGATGAAGATACGGATTGCGGCCGAAACTCGGAAACAGGAGATGGATTTAGCATATCGACAGCTCCTTTTCGATCCCCAACGCCGTCAGTCCCCGACCAATCGGATGCGGATTGTTTCTACCGCTTGCTGCATCGTCCAGCGTGGAATACGCAATTCGATCCGCTTTAACCCCTTAATTTGCCGGTCTAAAGCCAGTGGTGCCGGATCCAACGATATGACAGAGAACCGGAGACCGGGGTGAGATAGGTTTTCAATACGAAGGGATTTGCCATCCTGTATCAACAGCGCGCCATCATGTTGGATAACCACATCTGCCGTAGTCATTAACTGCCAGGTCACTTCTTCTGTTTCGTCGGACGGGGAAATCTGGTCCTCTATCAATAAGGAGGTCGGACCATCTTTCACAAACCTACGTTGGGCCGAAGTCAATAAGCCCCCGAATGCGGGGGTGAGGTTTATCGTTGCTTCTGGTATGGCACCATCTTTAAAATCAGTAATGGTAGCCATGCCATCCACCCGGTGGAACTGGTCGTTTACGGTGATGGTACTATGGCCAAAGTTGTTTTTAGTTAGCAATGTCCACCGTTGGCTATCCTGATTTCTTCCCCAAAGTTTAAAACCCGTTCTTTCAAGGCTTTCATAGTCTTGATTCCCCGGGTCAACAACCCATCGGACACCATTTAATTCGAACACAAACGATCCGCCGTCCATATTGCCATGATTTACGGTGCCCCGTCCGCCCTTCCCTCCAAAATAGTACCTATGGACATCATTGGAGCCCCCGGTAAAAAACACCACTGGATTGGATCCATCCCCTTTCCAGGCTGCGGGGATGCCTTTCCCCTCCTTTTCCTCGAATTGGGCAAGCCATACCAGTCCGGCCCCGGCAAGCCTTGAAAGCTGGCGCATATCAGCTATCGGCCTTAGGAATCTTTCCCTTTCGAAATAAATGGCGTTCCCTGTACGTTTCGCAAACCATGCCAATACGATATCGCCGTTGGGGTCCCGCCGGTCGCCGCAATCCGCAAAGTTATAATACATATCCGAAGGAGCGTTCGTCAACACCCTGAACGTGGCACTTTCGAGGAAGCCGGGGAAATCACCATATCCAAAGTCTGTTCCGAAAGCACTCTCCAGCATGGCAATAGTTATCACAGAGAAACCAGTGCCATAGCCCCAATAGGTAGACCCCTCCGGGTAAACACCATCTGGCATATATTCATCGAGCGCATGGGGAAGGCCGTCAAGGGCCCGCTGAAGTGTCTTGACAGCCAATCCCGGGTCCCGTTCTGCGATTGCGATGGATGCGGCAATCATTCCGCCGTTGCAGACCTGATTCCAATTATTGTTGCCATAAGCCCACGACGGATTCTTGTCGCCGGCGGGCCAGCTGGGCTTAATCCCCTTCTCAATAAGCGCGTGTTCGGCCTCCTCAATAGTTGCTTTCGGCAGGGCTCCCGCCGTCCAATCGAGTGCAAGAGCGACTGCCATGGCCATCTCTCCCACGTCCAGGTAATGTGAAGGGTTCCAATCTGAAAATCGGCATACGGCCAATACTTCATCATTGATACGCTTTAGCACGGCCGGATCCTTTTCAATACGGTATACCATGCCCAGCATATTCACCCGGCGCAGCATCTCCCGCGACACCGAAAGCAGTCGCCTTCCAATTTGCTTGCGTTCAAGCAACGATTCGCTTAAAATTGCAGTGGCATCCCGTTGGATAGCCTTATACATGTTTTGTACAACCGGATTGACTTTCAATTGTTGCTTAAGCTGTTTCTCGATATCCCGGTTCAACACCAACCGCGGTTGTGCTTTACGCAGGTGCCTTTTTAAGTATGCGGCACTAATCGGATTTTGTAGCTTCGGATTGTATTCAGCGTCTGTCTGTGCATCCACAGTACCGGTAAGGGTGGCGACCGACAACAAAAAAACAAATACACGAAGGAGGGCGCGCTGTGTCATGGCATTCATATCTTTTGCATTTTAGCGGGCTAACAAGTCTCTGTATCGCATCAACGCTTCAACATAATAATAGTCGGCATACGACAGGGGTACATCAATTTCGCTGTTGCCCGGAAAGTGCCCGGTAGAATGCATCAACAGGAACCCCCCGTTTGTGCCAATATCCGCTTTATATGCGGGCGATGAAAGGCTGGTGAGGATATGTTCGGCTGCCCGGAGATAACGTTTGCGTTCCTTGCCTTTAACCATACCAGATAGTTCAAGTAACGCCGATGCCGTGATAGCAGCAGCAGATGCATCCCGTGGAACATCGGGGCCGGAAACGCTATAGTCCCAATAAGGGATACCGTCTTCGGGGAGGTTGGGTTGATTTAACATGAATGCAGCAATTTTTCGGGCTTGATTCAGGTATGCCTTATCTTGGGTATCCCGATACATCATGGTGTATCCGTAAAGACCCCACGCTTGCCCGCGTGCCCAAGCAGATTCATGGTCAGCGCCCTGGTGGGTGTGCTTGTTGCGCACTGCCCCAGTTTCGGGGTCATAGTCGATAACATGGTAGGAGCTATTATCGGCTCGGAAATGGTTTTTCAGTGTAGTATTGGCATGCTTCTTCGAAATATCGATGTATTTCGGGTTCCCGGAGACACGCGATGCCCAATTCAGGAATTCGAGGTTCATCATATTGTCGATAATGACCGGGAATTTCCATTTGTCGCCATTGTGGTCCCAAGAGCGGATGCTCCCCACCGTTGGATTAAAGCGGGACGCCAGAGATTCGGCACCTGTAAGCAGTACGCTCTCATAGTCTTTGTTTCCGGTGAGCCGCAGCGCATTGCCGAAACTGCAATAGAGCATGAAACCGAGGTCGTGGGTCCTTTTGTTGTCTTTTTCCTTTTCCAATAGCTGAAGCCGCTTTTCCGCTTCCAGCAAGAGGTCGGCTTCTTGGCTATATTCATAGAGGTATAACAACGTGCTGGGGTAGAAGCCTGAAATCCAGGAATTACTTTTGGCCGTAACCAGATTGCCGGTGGCTTTATCGATGGTACGGGGCAGCACACCTTCTGGCACCTTTTCTATTAACGTCCTGTATTGTTCCACGGCGTCGTTCAGGTTTTTACTCACAAATGCATCTGTTAAGGCTAACCGCCCCTGCTGAGCATTCAGTGGTGCACCCATAGCAAGGGCTAGTCCAAGCCCCAGCATCTTTTTCATTGTTTGTTTGTATATCATGTTATTATTTATTTGCGTTATAAGAGGCTTCCCATACTTTAGGCTGAAACCGGTTACCAAATGACGAATATATCCTTTATAAAACAACTTCCAATTGAAGCGATTTACCAGCGAGCGCACCCTGCGGAAGTGGCACGGTGACCGTCGTACCACGCCCGGCAGGTAATTCAAGGCGGAGTACGATATTCTCGAGCTTACGTGTAGGGTCCGCTATCGTGATATGCCTCATCCCATTTTCTCCAGACTTGACCATGAACAACCCCGGTTCATTGGTGATGAGGCGAACTCCGTTTGGAAAGACCACATCGCCGGGCTCGTAAAACACGGCGTAATCGACACCCAGTTGCATATTTGACACCGCCTGCAGGGCTGTGGTGTTACTCACTATCTCTACCGGCAGCTTCTGTGCATAGGCCTTGGTTGCTGCCGCATCTTTGGCTGGCAGCACGATGTATGCATAGCCGGCGTCCTTTGGCCGCATACCGTGATCAATCGTCAGCGTGAATATATTTTGTGTAATAGGCTCGTCATTGGCGCTAGCCTGATGGGTGATGCTCCGCCAGGTGCCGGTGGACTCCCCTTGGCGCACCCAAATACGACTTGCATCAGGAATGACGTAACCGATGCTGTCGTGGTTAATCCATACCGGACCTTCAATCTGCTGCGCTCGTCCGCCCGTTTCCTGTACATCGTTTACCCAGACCGGGCCATATAGTAAGGACTGGTTCAACGTTGTCATTACGGGCTGTGGCATGGTTGAGGTAATACCGGCGCCAAGACAAACAATTTCATCATCAAAGAAAAACCACGATTTATGGGCTCTCAATCCGGAATGGGGGCTAAGCAGGTCAAAAGTAGTTGCCCCGTACTCGCCGTCAGACACGCCACCAACGAACGCTGTGGTACCTTTCTTCACCATATCTTGCCAACGCGGGAACGTGTCGACCTGCACAGTGGTAGTGCCGGGGATTTTCCTCCAATCCCACGACGGATAAATGTTGAAGTACTCTCGGCCAGTCCGGGAAATAAATTGGCTGCCGTCTGCGTAGAAATGATTCTTCAAGCCCTCCTCATTATAGGGAGCTTCGATGTTGTTTGAACGGTTGGAGTACATCCGTACCGAGGCGAAATAGTGTGGCCGTTGGTGGGAATGATAATGGGAGAACCAGAAATACTGGTTGCTACGCAGATTGGGATGCTCCAATTCGTTCCTGCGGTAATCGCTAACATGCGTTAATAATCGGGCGGTATAGTCACGTGAATAGGCTCCCGAAGTTCTTTTTCTCGACACATCCCGATTCTTGATCCCCGGGTCGTCGAATCGACCGAATGGCATAGCTTTGCGCATTCCATCAAGGTAATAGTCGATTACCAGCTCGGTCGCTCGGGGCTCAAATGCAAACTGCGTACCACGAACCACATCTGCCCAATAAGCGAAGGCGTTAGCGTACCCACGCCCATAAGACAGCGTGGAGGGCACGCCGTCTGTTCGGTGGTGAAAGCTCATGTCGGGCTTGATGCCACGATCTTCCGTGATATAAATTTGATCCGCCATGGTTTTTATGGCGTTTGCAAAAGCGGCTGTATCCTGCCGCACCAATTCGGTCACGGCCTTAATGGCGGCCATTTTGATAAAATCGCCTCCGGGCCTGGCACCAAATGTATCAAAATTGGAGCGCGCCGCAATAGCCAACCCCTGGGCAAGCTCATCGTCGTCCAACTCGCCGCCCATCAACAATAAGATATCTGCCATAGCGTCCGGCGTACCGATTTCATTCCACCACCAGTTTTCACAACGATAGTCTTTCAGTAACCAATGATGCAGGGCTGTTTTAAATACCTTCAGCAATTGCGCGTTGTCTGTATAAGGGCTTCCCGCTTGGCGGTATGCCTTAGCCATGGTCAATAGATTTGCCAGATGTACATGGTGCTCGAAACCGGTCCTGCTGGTGTCTCGATAGTTGATTGCCGGCCATGTGCCATCACTGGCCATGGTGGTCATAATCCGCGTTACCTCTTCGGCATTCACGGTGCTATTGAGTAAGGTTTCCGTCAACCGGCTGCGAATCACCCCGAAATCATCTTCAGCAGGTTGTGCATAAACCTGTAATCCCAGTAGCAGGCCGAGACAAAAAAGCCAGACCCTCTTCCCGGTGTTTGACACGGTAACCCCTATAGTAGTGCCGCGATTGTTGTCGAAGAAATGTCCAAGTATCGGAATCATAATTGCGGTATATCTATTACGTTCCCATTTAAATTAATCGTGACCGGCTTATTGTTGAAGATGGAATACCCCTCTTTGTCCTCTAGCTGCATCCATGCGGAACCAGGGGTGCCCGCTGCCGTGATTCTCACGCCGTCATAAGCAATATCGGTTCCTTCGCCCAGGTACAATTGCTCCAGGACTCCATTCACATCAAGCGAAATAACTCCAAAAAAACCGGAAAAACTGAAATTGTCTCCCGTTACGGCAGCGGCCGAATCATTCCCCTGGAAAATTAGTTGTTTGGAACCATCCGCGTGCTGCACCTGAATCACGGTGCTCTCACCATTGCACAATTCAGTAATTTTCTCCACCGATATTATTGTCCCACCCCCTTCAACCATCGATGGTTCATACACGCATATAAAGGGTTCGTTCCACGCCTCCTTTTCGGAGCGGATGGCGAACAGTGGCAACCGTTTATTGGCATACTGACGGCCAGCCGTTTTCACGGCCGGTGACGTTGCCCTGTAATAGGTTTTGCTGGACTCCGGGAAAAAGACGTGCATAAACACCTCATTCCCTTCCCTATTTTTAGCCTGAAACACCCCTTTAAAATTCCCCCCGACATTTTCGGCGGTTTCTACATCCGAGAAAAACCTGAACCCGGGGTAATCGTCTCCCGATAAGGGGTATTCGGTCGGTTTGGTGCCCAAGGCGTTGCCCTCCAAGCCAGAAAAGATAAACGTATCGCCTATGTTGTGATATATGTAATCGTTGGATATTTCATTATCCGACCGATAGATATCGATATAATAACCGGTGGAATCGGAAGTTCTTACGATGCCCATCGTGCGAAGCTGATTTGTCTCCGTCGAACGATCCACATACCGGGTATCGGTGAAGGAATGGAATGGCGAAACACCGCTATCTCCCGGCATGGGTTCCATGGCCGCTAGTTCCACTTGTCCTATATTTTTCTTACCCGCCCCCCCACTAAAAGGCGTCGAAGCAGATCTGCCCGCCGCAATCACCGTATTATGGGCTGCCCACTGGCTAAAATAGTTCTGGTGTAAATAGTGCTCATAATTCGGTCCGATCCCGGCGTCTATTCCCATGACTTCCCCCCGTCCGTAGAGCTCCATGGCCATGCCATTGCAATGATTGTGGTTGTAGCTTGCGCCTTGTACCCCGTACATAAGGCCATTTTCTTCGTCTGTGCCATTCCGCTGCAGGTAAAACCGTGCAAAATCCAGCTCCGCACTCCTCGGCCATGAATAGGGTTCGCTCTCCGCTTCGGGGAAATCCGACAAATACGTGAGCATCCCCAAGATACCCGAACTGCTGCGTTTATACAGCCCCCTCCCAACAAGTGTGTTCATCGCCGCCATCATGCCCGACACTTCCGGCCGATTGTACTTGGTAGCTATCACCAGTCCTATTTCCAATGTCTCGGGACTTTGAAATGCGCGCCCCGTGTCACCGAATGCCGAAACATACAGGTTCGGAAACGAATACTTCAACATGGCGTACGTCGCATCAAAAAGCTCAGGATACTTTTGGAATACAGGATATCCATTCTTCTCCAAAGCAAAGGCCGCTTTAATGAGATTGGAGACGGGGAAATTATGATACCCGCCGGGTTCTTTCCAGTGTCCATCGGGGGTTAGCCAATCTTTTACTGTAGTAGCGAGGCTCAACCGGCCACAGGCCCCATTGATGGTATCCTTTTCGAGTACAAACTGGAGGTAATAATCACGCTTTTCTGTGTCGTCGAGATTTAACGTTGCATACACCAATGTTGAACTCACCGCGGCATACCAGTTATTATTCCAAAACCCCCTAAATGTCAATGTGGAGGCGAATTTCTCAAAAACGTTCTGATACCAGCCCAATTCATACCCTTTTTCTTTCAGAAACGGATATAGAAAATCGTATGCAAGGATCAGGCTCTGGTATGCATTGTCGCCAAGTGTCTGGATATCTAAAAACCCGGTCCGGCATGCTCCTACGATAGGCTCTTGGTAAGATGCGCCTCTCGCCCATTGGTTTAAAATATCAGCCGCGAATTTGGCATAACTTTCATCTCCTTTCAGCCAATAAATAATAGCAGCACTCAGGGCCAGGTCATTTATTTCACCGTTGATCTGCGATATGAACTGCCCTGGGTCGATAAAATCCTTCTTGTTCGTTTCCGTATTTAGCGCCCACATAAATGATGACGTATCATTGGGCACCAGTTCTCCAATAGATGGCCTGATATAAGGGGCTCCGCTTTCCGTAACGGGGCTCCTTTTATGTGTGGAAACACGGACGGTCGGCACTGGTGCATCGCCTGAGTATCCCACGAGAAAATGCCCGGTGCCATTATCATACGCATGGGTATACCGCTTGCCTTCCGCCCGGTTCATCAAGTACCTGCTTAATATCCATTCGGGATCGTCCTGATGGCGTATAACGTAGGGGGTCACCGCATTATAATGCTCCATGAATATAGAGGCCGCCCAGTCGTTCTTTTCTATTTTTTCAAGAATAGATTCCTTCTCCGCATTATTTACCAGTATATGGGGGTGGACTTCCCTACTCCATGCACAAAAATTGAATAAGGAAACATTCAAAATAAAAAAGACTACGATTGCCCTGTTCATCATTCAGCAAATTAATTCTTCCTCTACTAACATAAGTAAACTGTACCGGCGTCCTGTCGGTACAGTTTTAGTGCATTCCAGACCATTTGGTTTGCAACATTCATCAACCGCTGTGGTTCCCTTACATTTTATACCGCTTCACACTGATAGTCATCCCGCTAGATCCTGCGTTATTTATAAATATGAAAGCCCGATAGCTCGCATCGGCCGTTTCAACCCATACCCCGGCTTCCTCTTTCAAAGCAAGCACGTAATTTGTTGAGCGGTCCATGTTTATTGTTTCGAAGTCCAAATCATCGATGAAGTGGCTATACTGTAGATCAGACAGTTGCCGATCGCGCAATCCATACTCTTTAATCATCTTGGTTTGGCTGGAGAAGCCGGATGGGAAAACCACATCCGGGCGGTACGCTTCGGGGGCATCTGCCGCATATAGGGCATGTGATATGTCGGCGCTGCTGTGACGGGCGTATACCAAGTCGATCTGTGATGCCAGGGAAGGATCGGCATCGAGGTCGGTTTTCGAGTAGATGACCGCTGCTTCCGAGCTGCCTCGAAACGAAATGTAGCATTGCTCGTCGGAAGTGAGCAAAAGGCTACGTGTCATATCCATCTCCGATATTTTATAAGGCCCCATTTTATACTCTGCCGATTGCCCATTACTGGCCTTCACTGAAAACACAAATGAGACCTCCTTTCCACGCGCTTCTTCCGGAATAATATAATAGAACCTCAAGGTGGCAGCACAGGTATCTGCACTGAATTGGATCGATGTGGTGCCTCCGCTCGTTTGGCTTTCCGACGCAACCAGTACCGCGACATCCTCACCACTTGCATTGGTATAATATGAATTGGGGTCGAAATAAGTGCCGGCGCCCCCCGGGATCGAGGCAACTACCTGTGCTGAGGTCAAGTTTCCTAATTCTTCAGGTAATGCCATGGCATAGGCAAATTCGATTTCCTGCCCGATGAGGTTCGGTGCGACTGGCAAGCTTCTTTTGATACAATCGTTGTTTAACGCGGTTACGGGGTCGCCGATCAGGACCATGTCATCATTACAGCCCATCCCCAAAAAGCCAAGGGCGAACAGTAATACGACATATCTATTTTTTAGTTTCATCTGATTGTAGATTTAATGTTTTATAATTTATTGCATTGGTCGCTCAACGACAAGAAATACGTATTCTTTTTGAACTTTTCTATTTCCTGAGACGACCGTATACCGCTTCGCAGCCGTGGGAAAAGCAGAGGGGTTGGCAACGATCCGCTCGCTCAACTGATCAGTCGCATTTCCAGCTGACCAATCTCCCTCTATAAAGTCGATAGGTAGCTTAGAGCCGGAAAAATCGGTCCAACCATTGTACGTTGCAATCTTCGGTGTCAGTTTCGCATCTTCAACCAAAGAAACCTGTGGCCACACGTCCGTCAACGAAGTACCAAATCGGACGTATGCAATTGCTACTTGCGCCACGGTATCGATATATGAATTACCCACGCGAATAGTTTGGTGATCGGTATCCAATAACTCGAAATTACTGACGTAGCATTCTGCTCTGTCGGTGATCAGCAGGCCATCCTCATCTACCGGAAAATCCTTACTGCAAGCTACCGAACAAAGAAGTAACAAAGAAAATATGGCTAATTTATTTACCGTCTTTTTCATGTTGAAAAATTTTTATAATATCTGCATCAATTATAACCAGGGGGCGTTTTGCGTTAAGTTCGGATTCCGGTTTCTTTCGGAAGGCGGAATACGGAACAAATACATCCGCTGATAGGACAAAAGCGACGTGTTATTGAAGTAGGTGTTTCTTAATGCCCCGTGTGTATCATACATCCTAAAACCGGGGGATGTCTGCGGAGGCAAGAAGGCCCTTTCAATCGAGCGCCAGCGACGAAGGTCGAACAAGCGATGCCCTTCGGCAAAAAGCTCGATAATCCGCTCCTGTTCAATAGCATAAAAAAACGTTTCTTTATCGCCGTATTTTTCCGGTTGTAAGGCCGGTAGATTTCCGCGATGGCGCACCTTATTGACCACTTCCAATGCGAGCCCCCCGTCTCCGGTAGGTCCATACGCTTCATTGGCTGCTTCTGCATATAACAGGTACACATCGGCCAAGCGCATCACCGGGAAATGGTAATCCCCGTCCGACCGCCCTTGACCTGCATAGTTGCGCACAAATTTCCGCATGATGTAGCCGGTTTGATCGGCATCAGCGTTGATAGCTCCGAAGCCGTCTACCGTCCCGGTTAGGGTTTTATACCTAAACTTACGGACCTGGTCAAACGAGAGGTTCAGCATCGTCACCATCGTTTCGCCATCCCATAACATCGTTGACTTCATCCGGTAGTCCCTGTTCCGATAGGACTCGGGGTTAAGCGCAGAGTTCTCGCGGGTACGCGCATCTGCTTCTGACGGATTCAAGGGGATTAGCGGCTCAGCAAAGTCGCCCGTGATAGTCGACTGATACCGATCGGCCAATTCATACCGGGGCTGCCCCCATCCTTGAGCACCTTCTGTGGCACGCGTGCCGAAGTCGCGCATCAGCTCTTCCCCTTGCCCGGTTCCTGTTCCGCCGTGGGTAAAGCCCACCATCAGCTCAGGATCAGCGTTGGCGGTAGGAATAAACAAATAATAATAGTTCGGTAAAACCTCGCTATCGCCCATCTCTCCCCAGTCTCCCGGTTCTCCGTTTCGGAACAAGGTTACTCCCGACTCTTGAATTACCTTTTTCAAGTCGGCCGCTGCGGCTTCATAAGATTCTATCGACTCGGCCGAATTGGGCGTAAAGGTATCAAGCTCGGGCCACCCCCCGCTAGGTGCCACCGGTGTACTCCATGGCCATGATGTCCGGTTCCAGCATGCCCAGTAAAGGTGGAACTTTCCACGGAAAGCCAAGGCCCCCCATTTCGTAAACCGTCCCACGGCTGCAGGCCGATCGGGCAACTTCTCCCACGCATAGGTAAAGTCGGCAAGGATCGATTCCCGTATGGTCCGGATCGATGTGCGTTCAATGTTTTCGACCTCACTATTGCTTTCAATAATCTTATCAAAATAGGGTACATCTCCCCACATGGAAATCAACCGGAAATAAATCATCCCGCGGAGCATGCGGGCTTCGCCGATAATCCCTTCGAGATTTTGACGCGATGCTTCAGTTGTCACATTGGGAAGCATGTTTTCCACGTTCTGGATTACGTAATTTGCATGGTTTACTGCAGCATACGCGTACTGGAAATAATTATCATAGGAGCTACCATACGTAGCCGATGGGCTGTTGTATGTTCCACTCCTATAAGCAATGGCGCGATCGCCCGTGGTTTGGGAGGTGCTTGCACTACTTCTGAATCGAAGATAGTCTCCCAAGCCGTCAAACATGTAATCCCTGGAGAAAATCCGTCTGGTAGCACTATACGCGCCATTTAAGGCATATTCAGCATCTGCTTCCGTTTTCCAATACAAAACCGAAGCCAACTCACCGGCCGGTACTTGGTCCAAGAGGTTATCCTTGCAGGAAGACAAGAGAATTGTACAACCCATAGCGCAAAGGAAAAAACCAACGGTATATTTTATTCGTTTCATCTTTTTTGTCTTTTTTTACACTGCTAATTTGTTGATTATAGCCCGAGACTTAGCCCCGCAGAATAAGATCGATTAATCGGGTACAAGTCTCTCGCGCTCCTTTCTTTTTCAGGATCAAGCCCCGGATAGGCTGTTAAAGTGAATAGGTTCTCTGCAGAAACATAAAACCTTAAACTAGACACGTGAATCCGGGATAAGAGCGTGGAAGGCAGTTTATATCCCAGCTGCAAATTCTTAAGGCGCAGATAGGATAAATCATACAGATAAAATGAATTATCCGAACGGTTGGTACTTGTTCCCAGCCTAGGCCAATCGGTATCCCGGTTTTCCAACGACCAGGGGTTATTCCAATGATCCCAGGTTGAAGCATAGCGCCTGTCTCCCATACTCGTGTTATTAAAGTCGGTAACCCAAAAATCCTTACGTCCGGTTGCACCGTTAAAGAGTGCGGAGAGATCAAAGCCTTTCCAGGCAGCCGCCAACGTCAAGCCGAAAGTGGTTGTCGGCCTATCTCGCTGGATATCCGGATATGCTTTACGATCTTTACCATCGATAATCCCATCGCCGTTCAGGTCTTCGCGGATGACATCACCCGGCGACAAGCCTTGAGGGGTGTGACTATAAATATCTTCCCACGTCTGTGCCATGCCTGCATCTTGATAGGCATACAAAAAGTGATACGGCATATCGATAAACACCCATCCCCGGCCAAGAAACTCATTCCATTCCTCCAGCCTTGTACGGTTGTGTGCTCCGTTAACCCCAACGGAGTAATTCACCATTCCTATCTTATCATTCCATGTGAGATTAAGTTCCATCCCCCTATTCCTCAAGTCACCAATGTTTCTCCGCGGGGCGGTGTAGGCACCTGTTAGCAACATAGACATTTCCGAAGGCCGGTTCATACCGCTCGTCAACCTATCGTAATAGTCCAGTTCGGTGGTCAGCCTATTGTTGACAAAGCCCATATCCAGCCCTATATTAAGTACCCTCGACTCTTCCCACGACAGGTCTTTATTGATCATTTTCCTGTTGACGAACCCCTTCACTACATCGTCTGCCATATAATTCATAGCGGTCAATGTCTCCAGCTGCTCGAACCTGCCCACTCCCGAGTTGTTTCCGGTGGTTCCGTATGAGGCCCTTATTTTTCCATTAGACATCCATGAATCAAGGACAGGTGCTAGGAAAGCTTCCTCTGTAAACCGCCATCCGACCGCTACAGACGGGAAGAACCCATATCTGCTGCCTTCAGCGAATTTTGACGATCCGTCCACCCGGAAGTTAAACTCAAACAAGTATTTGTCATACGCATCGTAATTGAGCCGGCCGATATAGGAGCGGAGGCCTTCCGACGCTGAGCTGCCGCTGTTACTGATCACGTTTGTCAACGCCCCGTTAATTTCGGTGATCGAAGGGTGCAAGCGGTCGTTTCTAGATGCCCCCGTAGAGCGTGTATGCCAGTATTCCTCACTATACACGAAAAGCGCATTGATATTATGGTTTTCGGCAATCGTTGTTTGATAATTCAACCTCGCGTTCAGCTGTGTTTTATAGCTGGTTGTATTATTATCGCTTACCGATGTATTGTCTGCTACATAATTCCTGCCTAAGTCGGAATCCGTCTGAAAATTATAGGCTGCACCGGTAGGCATATCGGCCCTCTTCTGGAAATAGTTGTTGTAACTCAACGAGTAGTCCAAATGGGCGGTAAAGCCTTTAAAAGGGGTAAAGTCAATATACATATTGCCGTTTACCTGCTGTTCGGTTTGGTGCGGCCGCCTTGAATTGAAATAAGCATACGGATTATACGCTTGGAGGTCCTCGCCGTAGGCCATGGCACCGCCATACCGCCCCGAAACCGGATCGTATGGCAGTACGCCTGCTATCGCGTACTGCATGTCGCCCCCTCCGGAGTCGGAAGTGTCGTTATTGGTCAGTCCGTCTGCATAGCCACTGTAGGTGAATTCAGACCAGTTTCCGTCAAAACGGGCCCCTACGGTAAACAGTTTGGAGATGTCATAATCGAAGTTAAAGCGCGTGTTATAGCGGGAATAATCATTATGCATCTGAATCCCTTTATTATCAAGGGACCCAACTGAGATATAGAAATTCGAGCGCTCTCCTCCCCCGGATGCCGACACGTTATAATTTTGCACGGATCCGTCACGCATAAACGTATCAAACCAATCGGTATTGGGATACCGCAACGGGTCGATCATTCCCAAAGCCAGCCACTGATCTATTGTTCCATCCTTAAAGATATACTGATCTCTCAACGTACCGGAGGCTGCGCGGTATTGATGAATCGTCAACGCCCGTGGATAATCGGCCATAAACTCGTACGAACGGGTAGGCCGTTCTACGGATAGCGACGAATTGAAATTGATCTGTGTCCTCTCAGCACCTTTCCCAGTACGGGTGGTGACCAAGATTACCCCATTGGCTGCGCGCGAGCCATAAATGGATGCTGAAGCCGCATCTTTCAGTACGGAAATACTCTCGATATCCGCGAAATTAATCCGATTGATATCCACATCGGGCATCCCGTCTACTACGACTAACGGAGATGCGTTATTCACGGTGCCCAACCCCCGGATTATTAACGATGCACCATCTCTCCCCGCCATACTCGTGGTTTGGGCCACCTGCAGCCCCGGGACCAACCCCTGAAGCCCGGATGAAACATTCGTTAACGACCGGCTCGTAATCTTTTCGTCGATCGTAACCGAGGCGACAGAGCCGGTCAAATTCACCTTCTTCTGCGTTCCGTACCCTACCACCACCACCTCATCCAGCGCTTGATTATCTTCGATCAATGTAATATTGAAAGAAGTTCGCCCATCGGTATTGATTTCCTGCACCAAGTATCCCGTATACGACACCTTTATAGAAGCATTCCCCCCAATCCGTAAAGAAAAACGCCCATCTGAATCAGTTGTGGTTCCGTTGGCGGTCCCAACTTCCACGATATTTGCACCGATAATCGGCGCTCCTTGGACATCTGTAATTATCCCGGTTATCTGTCTCTGTTGCTGACTCAGCGGACTTCCCACCACATACCTGGTATCAAGCGTCCGGTATCCTGACGGATACGCGCTCAGATCCAAGGACAAAAATGTGTAGGAAAGCAAAAGAAATAAGCTCATTTTTTTCACCATGAGCACATGTTTTCGATCAGTGAGGGATATATCCCTCTTCACAGCGTGCTTATCCATATTTTTTTAAGATTTGATTTATTTAATTTTTATCCGATTAAATTTTCCTCTTCCATCGGCACTCCTATTCGCTTGCCGATCTAAAAAAATTGGTTCTATGACGATTTGTATGGCTAAATTAGCTGATCAACCAAA
>NZ_JAMXAY010000056.1 GCF_025460835.1 Parapedobacter soli
TAGTTAAATATGAACAATACTGACTTTAGTCGGACAATAGTGATTATTAACATATAAACTTTTGACATGCAGAATTTAGCGAACCAATTTCTCAATGAGTGGCTATGGCCAGCATTTATGGTGTTAGTCCTGACCGTTATCCTTGGTCACGGACTTTTGAACATCGACCGTATAGTCGATAAAGGAAACCAAGGCACCCGCAAGGATGCTTTGCTTGAAATGCTTTACTTGGTGCTTGGCGTGATGATATTGATGGCCATCCTTTCAGGTGTTGCCGCGATTATCAATGCGAACAAGCCAAGCCTGAATGTTTAACCATGCGTAAAATAGTCGTTAGGAAAGGAATAGACACAAAACCATTGATTTGGGGTTTGTCTATTCCCTTTTTCTTCTTGATTGTGGCGGTCGCGCTTGGATTCCTACTCTTTGGAAGTGGACTAATCATTTTGGGATTAAAGCAAATGAGCGGTTCCACGGCGATAGGGGGGGTGGCCGTTGTTTTGGTTGGCTTGCCGGTGGTGGCCATACTGAAAAGTTTCCTGACGAAAAAGTCAAAACCGAGCAAAACAAACTTCGGAAAGACCATCCGGATTGTGAGCAATCACGATATACTGAAATACCTATGATTACAGCCGGTCAAGCATATTCGATTTTGGGGGTGATGGGTGACATGTTGTTAACCAAGGACGGTTCTGTATGCGTTGCGTATTTGGTGGAGAACCCCGAACCTTATTCACTTGACATACATTCACTGGAAAAAAGGCACAGCGCTTTCCACCTTGCGTTAAAGGACATGCCGCCGGATAGTTTCTACCACCGACAGGATGTTTTCGTTAAAGACAACTACAATCCAGATATCCATGATTTTCCGGATACGTTCATTTCCAATGCAGAGAAAGAACATTTCAGGGGACGGGAGTACCTAAAGCATTTCTGTGTGTTGGCCTTTACCATCTGCCACCTTGAAACACTCGATAAAGCCTACAACCAAAACCCCCTGAAATTCAAGTCGAGCCTTTCCAAGAGTGATTTGGAAAAACTGGACAATTTCATAGATGCCGTAGATAGTGCGATATCGGTGATTAAGAACATCGAGCAAACAAACATAAAACGGCTCGATAATGACGAATTGAAATATTACCTTTTCAAGTTCGTCAATGGTTTTAATGAGGACAACGGTGTAAAGGACATCAAATTTGAACAGCGGTTACGCCTGGGCGCGGCTACCGGTTCATTCTTTGCCGTATCGGATGAAAACTTCCTGCCCGATACATTCGATGCTTTCGTAACCGACAATACCATCGATTCGCCAAATGTGACGTTGAATATGGCGCGATTGGAGCAACTTGGTATCCACCTGCATGCAAACCACGTTATCAACCAAATCATTTCGTTCCCCGGAAACGATTTGATGAAACAGGAATTAGACCAACGTATCCTATTACACGGCCAGTACCGGGCGTTCGGTTCCGAAATCAAGTACAAGTACCATAAACTGGAAGAATTTAAAAATGACATCCTTGAAAACGATGCCCTATTATGCCGGGTTCATTTCAATGTGATGGTGTGGGACGAGGACGAAACCAAATTGTACGAAGCGGAGAAGAAAATAAAAGAGGTGTTTGTCAACAAGGGCTATAAATACTATATGCCAAGCTACGAGGGCCTTTACAATATTTTCCTTGGAAGTGTCATAGGCCGCGAAAAGAAATTAGACCACCGTTATCTGTTCACGGCTGACCTGAACGCCGCCCTTTCCTTTTCGATTAACTACAGCGCCTACCGCGATGACCCGGACGGGGTTCTGTTCACAGACCGGATTTTCCAAATACCCCGAAAGGTGGACTTATGGAACGGTGGGGCCAAGCGGATCCCCGCGCGCAATGGGATGGTTGTGGCCAGTACCGGAGGGGGAAAATCCGCGACCACGCTCAATATTACCCAACAGTTCTTGGAGCAGGGCGTTAAAACAATCGTCGTTGAGTTCGGAAGCAGTTTCAAAACATTGGCCATGCTATATCCGGAACGTTCGGCTCATATAGCATACCGTTCGGATACGAACCTTGGCATTAACCCTTTCCATATCGAGAATGATTCGGAATTAACGCCGGAAAAGGTCAATACACTGACCGCAATCGTGTTGAAGTATTGGCGGCAACGTAGCGTTGATACCGAGGCAAACGCGGTGATAGCGCTTTCCAAGGTCATAAAAGAATACTACAACCGGGTCAGGAAAAACCACAGCTTTCCATCGTTCTACAATTTCGTCCGTGATAATATCAGTGAGGTACTCAAAAAGCTTGAAGTACCGGAAAAATATTTCGATACCGAAAGTTTCCTGCACATCTGTTCCGAGTTCATGCCGGGAGGCATGTACGAGAATATCAGCGCACCGGCCGATAACACCGTCGATAAAATCCGGAACAATGATTTCATCGTTTTTGAATTGACCGAAATAAAGAAAGACCCGTTTCTTGTTTCGGTTATCATGACCGCGATTTTCGATACGGTTGAGAACAAAATCCTTTCCGACCGGTCGACAAAGGGAGTTTTGATTTTTGACGAATACGCCGAAACTCAATCACTCAAAGACTATTTTTCGGGTGACGATATACACTCCACCGTAGCTTTTGCCTATCAGAAATTACGGAAAGAAAACGGTGCCATCTATACGATTATCCAGTCGCCGGTGCAGCTTCCGGACAATGAATATACAAAGGGTATCATTGCAAACACGCAATTGCTATATGTACTGCCTACCACCGAAACGGTTTACGACCAAGTAATCGAATCATTCCATATCAAAAACAAGGCGCATATAGACCTAATGCGCTCCATTAAGTTCAATTTTGCGGCCGAAAGGCCATATAACGAGGTTTATATAAGATTCCTTGATGCCTATGCGGTTGTGCATAAACTGGAATTTTCGCGCGAAAAATTCTACGCTTTCCAAACGGACGGGGAAACTTGGAAGAAAATACAGGACTTATATAAAGAGCATGGCAATATGCCCGATGCTATTCACGCACTAATGATGAAAAACCATGAAAAAATCAATGCGAAAATCAATGCTACTGATGGCGGTGGCGTTGTTCTCAATTAAAGCCCAGGCACAATGGGCGGTGTTCGATGCGAGTAATTTGGCGCAGACAATAAAACTCGTGGGAGAAGCCGCCGAGCAGTCGAGAATACTTGGTGATACCTACGATGAACTTAAAAAGGCGAACCAAATGATTTCAGAGGTGAGCAGCAAATTGAAACAGGTATCGCTTATCAGTGAGGTGATGCAGGAACAGGTGGCATTGATGGGCAGGGCAAGCAATCTGATAATGAACCTTAACATGAATGCCGGGGACAATTACGATGTTGTTTCGGCATTTAAAAAACAAACCGACCAAATCATTAAAATGAACAATGCGAACGTCGAGTTTTTGAAAACGTTCCTTACCGATGGGCTGAATATGTCGGACGGAGAGCGTTTGCAATTGGCGTTGAACATCCGGGAGGAAACCAAGCGCAGGGACGATGAATTGAAGTCGTTGGAATCGAGGGCCCAAGCCACGATTGATGTTCTGAAATTGTATGATAAAATGGCAAGCCAGCGGAAATGAAGTTAGCGACGGTTTTTTTCGGATATCAGGAAGCCCAACAGGCGTATCAGAATCTAAAGGTTGAAACGCTTACTATGGCTGTTTGGGGCGTTGCGTTGGCGTTTGCTACGGTGATTATCATGTTGGAGGTTCTCAAAAGGTATCGCATGGCATACGATTCCCAAACGGGCAGGGTTGATGTAAAGGCGTTCCTTTCCCTAATCTATCCCTTGATTTTAACGCAGTTGGTTATTTCGGGAGGCCCCGCAATTATATCGGCAGTGGAGTACGTGCTTTCGCTCATGGAAAAATCCTTGCTTTCCGGTCTGAAAGGGGGAGAGCCGGAACCCATTTGGGACGCACTTAAAGAGGAAGTTGTCGAAAAGACATCAAGGAGCGTAATGGGTTTGGCAGCAATGGAGGCCGCACACTTCTTTGATTACATAGGTGTCATCATAGTCAAGCCAATAGTTTCTTTCATTGACCATTGGCTTTTCGGCATCGCTATCACGGGAAGATACCTTTATCTGATTTTGTTGGAAATGGTATCGCCGATAGCGGTAATCTGTTTGCTGTCCAAGGATACACAGCAGTATTTTTATACGTGGGTAAAGCATATGATTGTTTGTTACCTGTTAGTCCCCGCTTTTATGGTCGCGCATTTGTTTGCCGAGGGAATGAAAGAGTATATGGTGACCGATGGCGGGTATACGACATTTGCACTGATTGGGATGCTTGTACTTAAATTGTACCTGTACAAAATCGCGGGTTCAAGGGTGTTTAACTTACTATAATGGCAAATACCGGTAAAGAGAAAATCGATAAAGTGAATACCATTAAAGGTTACGATGATTTGCTTGTAGCCAAGCGCAGCAGTGCGCTGATGATGAAAGTTGTGGTAGGATTTTGTGTGTTCGTGGTTGTGGCTGTCCTTTTTTGGGCTTTCAGCGTACACGTGTCTACCGTTGACAAATTAAAGGTTATCGATAGAGCGGGTAACGTTATTCCCGCTGATTTATCGACAAGGGAAAAACAATTGCGGGCATTTGTTGAAACGCATTGCTCGAATACCACCTATTACCTGAATAGTTTTGACCGGCTGACCATCAAGGAGAACCAATCACGGGCCTTGTTCCTTGTAAACAGTAATGATGCAAACCGTATCTTTTCACAATTCAACACGCAGAATTCGTACGGGGATGCGCTTACGAGGGGCGTGGTGTTCGAGACGACTTACGACAAGCTGTTGGATTTGGATATCACCCAAGAACCGTATAAAGTCCGTTTCCAATCCATTATGACCATCTATGACAACAACAATAAACCCGAAAGATATTTGGTGCTGTCGGAGGGTACGCTGGTCAACCATACGGCTCAATATCCGGAAAACCAAGTCGGTTTATATTTCAGAACGTATAGGCAGGAATTTAAAAAGTTAGAAAGCGATGAATAGAGCAAAAGTAATTGTTGTTTCGATTCTATGTGTCTTGGGACTTGCATTATTCCTTGTGGTATATAACCTATTTGCGGGAAGCAAGGAAAAAGACAGTATTGAAGTGACCAATGCACCCACGGCACGGGTTCAAGATAAGTTCACCTACCAAGAAATGATGAAGTACAGGGAGGACAATCCGAACGATTTCAGAACCGGCCGAACGAAGATACAGGTCGATGAACAGAATAGTATAGATACATTGATGTTCCGTATAGCGGGACTGGATGAAGATGATACGACCGAAACCAAAGAAGTAACCGAAGCCAGTGTTACGGATTGGGAACCTTATGAACCGAAAGCAGAGGAAAATACGGTCGCTGCAAGCAGACCCAGTGAAACCCGTAGGTCGGCATCGTCCGGGGGTGGCAAAGCGGTATACGAGACTTCACATATAATCGAAGCACAAAAAGAAATCTTGGGGAGCGCGGAGGAACCGCAGGACAATGCTTTGCCCATCCAAGCGCAGCAGCGCCGCCGCCGTGATGGGTTTATCGATGGCAGCGTTGGAAAAGGTGCGGGTGCATTGGCCGGGATAAGCGTGGTCACAATGGGTGACCAATTTGTCGAACCGGGTGGGGTAATCAAATTGCGGCTTACGAAAGCCGCAAATGTCGGCGGTCAGAATATACCGAGAAATACCATTGTGTACGGCTCGGTATCCCAAGGCCAAAACCGATTGAATGTAACGGTAAACTCCGTTCAGGTCGGAAATACCGCTGTCCCGGCGAACCTTTCCGCATACGATGCCGGTGACGGCATGGCAGGGCTGAAAATCACGCAGCAGGAGGTAAACCATCAACAGGAATCCATAGCCAATAACGCGGGTGATGAAATACTGCGCAGCACGGGGCTTTACAGCTTGCCGGTCATCGGCTCAATCAGCCGAGGGGCCAAGGAATTGCTGACGAGGAACAGGGGTAACCAAAACGGTATTTTGGTGACGGACAATTATAATTTGGTACTGAAATGATAACACCGGTTTTGCAGAGCATCTACCCAAAGGCGGCATGCACCGCCCAAAGTGTTAACACTTTTGGACAGCTTCAGCTGCCCAGGAACGAAATTATGTTAACACCTTTTCCGGAGATCCCTGCGGGACCGCCGGAAAAGGTGCGCCGAAGTGTTAACAACCGCTTTATCAAATACACGTGTGTATTGTTCGCTTTGTTCCTGATTTCGGGGATTACATTTGGACAGGAAATATTAACGAAACACATAAAAGTGAGCTATGACAAGACCACTTTTATAGTTTTCGACGGGGAACTTGATTTCTACGATGTGGGAAGCGAGGATTTGCTTTTTCAGGTTACGCAGAAACCGAACATAGTAAAGGTTAAAGCGGCAGTGGAACAATTTCCCGAAACGAACATCACCATTATAACCAAGAACGGCCAATACTACTCGTTAATCGTTTCGTATGATGCCGACCCGGACACGTTGAATTATATTTTCACGGATGGAAAACCCATCCTATTGAGCCAAGAAGCACAACGGGACAAACTACAGGAAGAAAAGGAAAATAAGGCGTTGGCCGATGCGGAGCATGTTTTGCGCGAAACGCAAAGCATGACTTTTCCCAATACGCATTCGACATTCCGGTATAAAACCGGGATGGCAATTACCGGTATTTATTTTTACAATAATCAGGTATATTTCAATCTGTCCATAACGAACAAAAGTCCAATCGATTACCAAATCGAGGCCGTTATGTTCTTTGTACAGCAGAAAAGAAAAAGACGGCAAGCAAGTACCGCACAGGATATCCATTTGCAACCCATCGTCACCAAAGGGCTTGTTGAGCAGGTTCGGGCGGGTCAGGAGGTTAAGAACGTGCTGTTTGCACTTGACCAGTTCACGATTGCCGAAAACCAAAAGTTAACGGTATCCCTTTTGGAAAAGGACGGTGTGCGTAATCTTGAAATCGACATAACAAGCAGTGACCTATTGAAAGGGCGCAGAATCCAATAATTGAAAATAATCGCTCAATCGTATCGAATATTTTAATATTTTTATTGTCTCAAATTCTACCGAAAATGAAACTTACCGTTATAACCATATCGATTATCTTTATATCGGTATTCCAGTCAAATGCACAGATGTACCGTAGCCGGGAAAGTGCCAACGTCTATTTTGGCGGCTTTTTTTCTGACATCGGAGGGGGTGCCAAGGTCGGCTATTCCTATCTGATGGGTAACGGATTTTTCCTTTCCCCGGCTGTGTTCGGAGAATGGGGAAGGCCATACCAAGCGAAATTTTCAAGTTATGGTGCTGATGCTGGGGTTGGCTATTCTCCGTTTTGGTTCAGCAACAAAGCGATTTTCAATTTACGTTTGAGTGCCACCGGCATGTATGATATCCTAACCGGCCTAAAAAAACATGAATCGGGCTTTTCATATGGAGCCAAAGGAGGGGCAGAGTTGGAATATTATTTAATAGAGCAATCTATGACAATTACACTTTTCGGAAACCAAGCATACCTGTTTAAAAACGCCTTTGGCAATACACGCTATGAGGTAGGACTAATGTTTAAATTCACACTTTTTTAATATATCACTACAAAAACTTTTGACCATGAAAACGATTCTTAAGACCCTGTTAGTTTTTTCTGTAGTATTAGCCACCAGTTGTAAGAAAGGGGGCGACCCGGAGCCAACGGAACCGGAACCCCGTGCAGCTTCGGAGTTCCTGAATCTATCATATGATGAGCAAATAAAGTATAGCGAGGAATATCTTAAAAAATTCTTCGGAAAGAAATATAGGTATTCGGGTAGGCAAGTCAGTGAAGTGGACGAAAACGGGTTGCCAACCGGGAAAGATTCAAAAGACCACATACAGGAGGGTACGACTGCATGCGAAAAGGCATACATTATCCATACACCGAATGGTTTTGGAGTAGATGATAAAGTCACGGTTTCTGTGGATACTGAATGGGCAGAGGAATATGGGTGTCCGGTAGTGGAATTTCCGTATAGCAAGAACTTTCATTTACATAATAATACAAGTAACGGTCTCCCGATTTCCGTGAATTTCCCTGACATAAAATTATGGGTGAGCGACCTGCAAGACGAATCAGGTTTTCAAGTGCTTGCATTCCCGTTCCTGGACACCTATATGAGTTCGATTGTGCTATTAAAGTATGATGGTGAGTATTGGCAAATGTATAGTTTCAGTGAGGTGGTAAATTAGATTTTACAAAAAACATGAAACAGCTATCGTTATTTATACCGTTGTTATTTAATCTGATTTTGGCTTTTGGACAAGACGAGGAAAATTATCGTTATTCAGGAACAGACGAGCAAACCCGCGAATATCCCTACTATTGGCCAGCCATTATTAATCCGCTGATAACGTCAACGTCGAAGGATGTTAATCCCTTGGATTTGACCGTTTCACCCTCATTTACCCGCAGTGTAAACTATCTGCCTCAAGGGAGGGTGAATGATTTTCAAATTCCCAATTTTTTTCAGGGCAGCGAACGGGAGATAGTTGTTTATTATCCTGGTTCGGGTTCACCCGGCCCATCCATAACACTTCACCAATTGCCCCCCGCCAAACTGTTTGACCGCTATTGGAGGGAAAGAACCGGATGGTTCAACCATGATTACTTTATGTACCAATATTATGCTACATTCTACTACAAAAGTGGGACAGGGGGAAGCGAAATGCAGAGTATTATATACACTCCGTCAACAAACCAACAGGTAAGTTATACGCTTATAAACAGACCTATCCGCGCTTTCCACACACGAAATTCACGGGACGGTTTTTGGACTTCTCGTTTACCGCCCACAAGTGGTAATAATTATGTGCGTACCGAAGCCGTAAAAGACGGAGGAATACCCATTGTTCAGGAAGTGTATTCCTTTACCATTAGGTCGGTCATGGCCTCTTTTATAAATCTACCTGAAACCGACTTGATAACCTTTTGTACAGGCGATGGGTTATTAGACCTTTACGACCATTTCAGCGATAAAGATGGAGTTACATTTAACTTAAATGATGAAGCAGGGACATTACAAACAGGCAATATCATAGATAAAAGTTCATTGTCCCCGGGTATGTATAAAATCGTTGCGACAAAACAATATGACAATGGCCTTTATACTAAAGAAATAGACTTAAAAGTTACGCCAGTACCAGTAGCAACCATTACTAAATCCATTTCGGGGAATACATTTTGTCAGGGGACACAAGTAACGCTGTCCGCACCCGAAGCACCGGAGGGAGAAATATATACATATGAATGGAGTACCGGGCAAACAAGCCGGGAAATAACTGTGACCAACAGCATAACCGCCAGTGTTACGGTGAGCAATGGGGGTTGTGAAAGTACGTCCGAAACCATGTCGTTAACAGCCACCCCATTGCCGCAAGCCAACATTACCGTACAAACCGGAGGCAACCGGATATGCGAAGGGCAAACCGCGGTACTTGCGGCAACAGCAGGGGAGGGGTTGACTTATCAATGGCTCGATGAAGATGATAATGTCGTGGGTACGAGCCAAATTTTTTCTACGTCCGAAACGGGTTCATTCCGTGTCCGGGTAACTAACCAAAATGGCTGCAGCAATACGTCAACACCCACCACGATAATTGTCCAACCGAATCCAACCCCTGAAATTTTGGTCAACGGGCCAATCGAATTTTGTGAGGGTGGTTCCGTTATTTTAACGGCATCGATGCCCGATGGCTCCACCCCTAACCTTACTTGGAGTAACGGTCAAAACACACAAAGTATAACGGTGACAGAATCAGGCATCTATTCGGTAAGGGCTAATAACGCCAATGGATGTGTGGCCGAAAGTGAAACAATCGAAGTGATTGTTAACCCCAATCCAAAACCGGACATTTTTGTCACCGGTGATTTAACCTTTTGCCAAGGCAATTCGGTTACATTAACTGCATCACCCGGAGCATCATATCTTTGGTCGAATGGAGAAACGACCAGAAGTATTACAACGGATAATCCCGGCCAGTACACCGTAACAGTTACCAATAACAACGGTTGCGAACGTATAAGTGACCCGGTTTCCGTAACTGTTCTTCCGAATGAAAAGCCCGAAATTGCCGCGCTTTCCAGTACCGAAATATGTGAGGGAGAATCGGTCACGTTACAAGTAACCAATGCCCAAGCAGATGTAACTTATACTTGGAGTAATGGCGTTGAAGGCATCGAGAACACGGTCAGCACAGTTGGAAATTATTATGTAATTGCAAGCAATAACAATTGTTCACAATCATCCGAACCCATTGCTGTAACAGTTACCCCAATACAAAAGCCGCAGGTAACTGCATCCGGTTCGTTGGAGTTTTGCCAAGGTGAGACCGTAACCTTGACGGTTACCAATGAGGCCGGTGCCGACGAGATAAGGTGGTCTAATGGTGAGGCCGGGAATCAAATTGAAGTGTCAGCAAGCGGTACATATATCGCTTACATTGTGAAAGATGATTGCGAAAGGGCAAGCGACCCGGTAACTGTGAGTGTATTGCCGAACGTAAAGCCGACCATCCAACCGCTTGGTGTAACCACGTTTTGCGAGGGTGATGAAGTTGCCATTGCTATCAATAATCCGCAACCCGGGGTAACTTATACGTGGAATGATGGAAGCCAAGGCTACCAAATTATAGCCGAGACGACCGGGCAATATTACGTTATTGCAACCAATGAAAATGGGTGCGCATCCGTATCTGATGCCGTTTCGGTAACAGTCAATCCAATACCCAAACCGACCGTAACCGCAAGTGGTGATGTGGATTTGTGCGAGGGCGAATCAGTTACATTAACGGTCAACGAAACCGCGGCAAGTTACCGTTGGTCAAACGGCGAAACCACGCGGAGTATCACTGTTTCCACTCCGGGAGTATACACAGCTTATATCAGCAATGACGAGGGATGCGAAAGGGCAAGCGACCCGGTAACTGTAAGTGTCCGTGATAACCGGCCGGTTTCAATTTCATTGTTTGGACAAACCGAGTTTTGTGAAGGTGATTCCGTAGTATTGACGGTAAATCAAGAAGGTGAATACCTATGGTCAACCGGGGAAACAACCCGAAGCATAACTGTTAAAACATCCGCGCTCATAAACGTCCGCGTCATTAACGCGGAAGGTTGCGAATCCGTGTCGGATAACATAACAATCAACGTTAAGCCGATACCGAAGCCGACAGTTACGGCTAACGGGCAATTGGAATTCTGCCAAGGCGACAGCGTTACCCTACGCATCGAGCAGGAAGCACCATCATACCGGTGGTCGAACGGTAGTACGGAGCGGGAAGTCACAGTAAGCAGTACGCAGGTGTTAACTGCCTATATCACCAATGATGATGGATGCGAAAGGGCAAGTGACCCGGTAAAGGTTACCGTGAAACCAAACCCCATTCCAAAAATAAACCTGTCAGGCCCAACGGAGTTTTGCGAGGGTGATTCCGTTACGCTTTCTGTAACACCGATTGCCGGATACACTTATACTTGGAGCAACGGTGATACTGGACACACCACGGTTATAAAAAATAATTCAACCGTTTATGTCAGTTCCGCATCACCGGACGGTTGCGTAGCTATTAGCGAAGTGGTTGACATTAATGTCTACCCGCTTCCGGTGCCGACGGTTACGGCATCCAGTCCGCTCGAATTTTGCGAGGGTGATTCCGTCATCTTAACCATTGACCAGGTTGCACATGGGTATCGATGGTCAAACGGTGCTACGACAAGAAGCATAACCGTACATACGTCCCAAACCCTAACGGCTTATGTGACCAATGAGCAGGGTTGTGTCAGGGAATCCGAACCTGTTTCGGTCCGGGTGACCCCAATCGCGAAGCCCACGATTACGGTTATTGGCCAAACTACCATTTGTGATGGTGATACCGTCATTTTGTCGTCGTCACCGGGGGTGGAATATTTATGGTCAGACGGTAGTACTACACGCGAAATCCGTGTAACCGACCCCGGCAATTATTCCGTTACCGTAACAAACGCAGCGGGATGCCAACGCACAAGTGACGATGTTTCCATAGCCGTTACACCGAACGATGTTCCTACCATTTCATCTACGCTTGGCACACAATTTTGCGAGGGTGAAGAAACGATTTTGACAGCCTCGGAAGGACAGTTGTACCGGTGGAATACAGGCGAAACAACCCGTGAAATCCGGGTGTCATCGAGCGGCGTTTACACGGTCACCGTTGTCAATGACAACAATTGCAGCAGGATGTCGTTGCCCTTTGAAGTAACGGTAAATTCTCCAACTCCCTTACAGCGGATTCCCGACCAACAAATCTGTATAAACGGCGAAGATTTGTTGCTTGATGAAATCAACACAAATCCCCTAAACGGAGAATATACGGGCGACGGTGTGGTTTATAACCGGTTTGAGCCGTCTCAGGCAGGTATCGGCCACCATACGATAGTTTATAATTATGTCAATGAGCACGGATGTGAAAGTACGACCTCATTTACAATTGAAGTCGTAGCACTTACCGAACTTAATGTTGGCGCAGATACAACCGTTTGCCTAAATGAGCCCGATATATTACTCATGATTGAGGGGTTGCCAGTCGGCACAAAAATTACTGGAAATGGCGTGCAGGGAAGCCGTTTTGTTCCATCGGAAGCGGGTGTTGGTGTACATGAAATCACATACACCTATGGCAATGCGGAAAATTGCGTTACCGTTGAAACGCGCGTCATTACGGTCGCACCGGTGCCAACCGCACCCGTTATTTCCGGCAATACGGCAACATGCGATAACAGCACCATTGAATTGCGAGCAAATTCCACTGTCCTGGGCAACGCTAACATCGCTTATAAGTGGTACAGGCAAAACGAAAGTGAACACTTTGCCGAAGGGGCCACGTTGCGCCACGTGATGAAAGGCACCGAAACGTTTTACGTTACCGCCCAAGCGGGCGGGTGCGAAAGTGAGCGCACACCAGTACAGGTGTTTTCTTTGACCCCCGATGTCCGGTTGACAGCTTCTGCAACGGATGTAATGCAGGGGACGCCTGTAACATTTACCTTGGACGATGTACCGAACAGCAATCCATCGGTACGATGGGAATGGAGTTTCGGTGATGGTTTCACGTCAGATGAACGGAACCCCAAACATTTCTATAATAAGCCCGGAGTATACGATGTTACCGTTAGGGTGTTTAGTGACGAGGGATGTATGGTGGAGTTAAACGAAGAACAGTTTATTACCGTACAGGAGGACACCATAATTATTGACCCACCGAATATGCCCGACACGCCAGTCGTGGACGACACACCGTTTGAAAAAACAGTTGTATATCCCAATCCAATCCGTTCCGGGCAAGCACAGGTACGCGCTTTCAATGAAAGCAATACGCCGGTTAACGGAACGCTTGAAATCTATACTATTTCCGGGAAGTTGGTTGCCAAGCAGGATATTACCCTTAACGCCGGACAGAACGATATCGGTATCGAGAACCTCAATCGACTGGTCGCGCGCACTTATTACCTTTTCGTGTTAAGGCGAGAGGATAGAAAGGCACACGAAACCATCAAAGTATTAGTGTTATGAGATTATTCCTAAGAATAGCGTTTGGCTGCGTTGTCGCTGCATCCGTTGGGTGCAGCGACAGGGATGAAGCGATTTTGGGCTACAACGAAGCCCCGCAGCTTTGGATACTGGACGATGATAACAATACCCACGATGTGTATACCGACAGTCTGCGGTATTCAGCCGACCCGCCATCGTTCTACAACCTGCGGCTGAAAATGTCAGACCGGGACGAAAACCTTTGGCGCTGCCAAATCGTCCTTGATTCCGGTAGGGTTACCGGGTATTACCAAGGCAGGGAAATGGCGTTGCCGAGCGTCCGCGTTGACCAAGAGGTCGTGGAGCTTTCGGTTTCCCCAAAGCAGACCGGGGACAACGAAATCCGGTTCGTCGCGGAAGACCGTTTTAACCAAAAAACGGAAGTGATTCTTAACCTTTACGTATTCGATAACCTGAAACCCGTGGCCGTGTTGGAAAGCCGTTCCATCACCGCGCGCGAATACGAGTTTTCGGCCACAGGTTCATACGACCAAGATGAACGTTTCGGGGGTGAAATCAGCGGTTATGAATTTACCATCGATGGGGTTTCGTTCCAAACCCCATCGCCGACAGTCAGGCATGTTTTCCCTCGACCGGGGACGTATGTCATACGGTTGCGCGTGCTTGATAACAATAGCGCATTTTCAGACGAAGTTGAAACACGCATAACAGTCGAATAGTATGAAGCTGATAACGATTGCCATAGCTTTTACCTCGATTCCGTTGTTTTTGGCCGCGCAGGAAAGCGAAACAACCGGTTATCCCACGGGTGCGGAATTCCTGAATGTGAACATCGACACACGCAGCGCGGGTATGGGGAATCTCCGGACTACCCCCTTGCCCGATGCCCATTCGGTTTTCTCTAATCCGGCCCGAATCGCTTTCCCATCGGGTGAATTGCTCCACGATGTGGGGATTACGTATAATCCGTTGGCTCCGGGCATAACGAGCGATGTCAAATTGTTGAGCCTATCAACCAACCATTACATCGGAGGCGGTGGAATGAATGCATCCTACCTGTCGGGGTTTATGCAGTACCTCACGTACGGGGATGTGTTCTTTACCGACGAACAGGGTAATGAATCCGATTATTTCAAACCTTATGAAATGGCCATCGGTGCCGGATATGTGCAGCGGTTCGGTTACTTTTCGCTCGGCCTTAACGCAAAGGCCATATATTCCCGCCTTGGGGCTAACCGCGTTGCTGATGACGGGACGAACGGATTTGCCTTTGCCGTGGACGTGGGTGGATACGGGGAGTTGCCGCTCAATTCCGACGACCAACTGTTACACCTTGGGCTGACGATTTCCAATGTCGGTACGCCCCTGGGCTATGGAGGAAGTACGCAGAAATCGTTGCTTCCGCAGACCATGCGCATCGGTGCCGGGTACAGGAGTATCTTCGACCGCGATAACAGTTACGTGTTTTTCGGCGTTGACTGGAATAAGACACTCATACCCACGGGTCACGACCCCGGTGTCGATGGCACCAATATATTCGATGCATTTGCCAAGTCTTTCGGGGATTTTTCAGGCTCCGGGATATCCGTTGGCGGCGAAGTTTCCTTTCAGGACAGGTTTGCGTTCCGGGCGGGATACTCCAAGGAACCCGACCATTACAACAGGCTTAATTATTTCACGGTCGGACTAAGCCTCGGCAGTTTCTTCGGATATAACAGGGTGGGAATAGATGGGGCATTCCTAATACCGTCCGGAAACAACGGGGTCGGAACCGGAAGCCTTTTGAAATTGGGACTGTCGTTCCAAGTGTTCGAGTGAATCAGCTTTCGACGGGGCTTTAGGGGTCAGGTTGTTACATGGATTTTTTCATAATGGGCATCAAAGAATATCATTTGTTTTTGCCGTTTTTTTTGTTCAACTTCGGCTACTGTTTTTGAAACGGGTATTTGATACAGTTTAAATCCGCACTTACGACAATGATTAACCGTTTGTTTTACTGATGGTCTACAGTATTAGCCTTGCGCTGAAAGAGGCGAGACGGGCGAAAGGCATTACATGGCAGGATATGTGCCAGCTTCTCAAAATAGGGCAAAGTTCGCTTTCCTATATCGAAAACCGGAAACAGCAGAAATACGTCCTTTACCTTAAATTCCTTGCGGAAAACGGTGTTGACCTGAATATCATTTTCGGAGGAAAGGACAGGGTTAGTCTGGAATTGAAGAACCAAAGGCAAAGGAAGAAGATAGGATGGCAAAAGGTGTGCGAGTTTGCGGGTATGTCACAGGGTGCGCTTTCTTGGATTGAAAACAGGGAGGATACGACCTTTGACGGATACCTGAAAGTACTGGTAAGGCACGGGGTGGACATTCAGGGGATTTTCAAATCTTAGGGCATACAACGGTCGGTGCAGGAAAATTCCGGTAGCCGCGTGTTCCGCTCATACGCCACGTGGCCTTAGTCACCCGGCCGGTATCCGCTTCACCCGTTCGCTTCGCCGAATGCGGACGGTGGGCCAGTTGCACGGAGCAAGACCGTTAACACAACAAGCCCGGAGCAGGGTGCCGGTGAACCCGGCCATCCCTAAAAGTGTTAACACTTTTTCGTTCCTGGGCAGCTGCAGCTCGCCCAAAGTGTTAACAGTCTTTCCGCGGATCCCTGCGGGACCGCCGGAAAGCACCGGCAAAAGTGTTAACGGTTTCCGCATCCGGTTACCCCATCGAGGGGCAACCCGATACGCGGGGTTTGGGCAGGTGCTTTCTACGGATGGATGTATTTCAATCAATCATAGCACAAAGTTATACAGTGGCCCCGACATCGGTCACCCCCCTACCCTCACGTGGCCATTGCCCTCCGGGTTCAAGGTAGTCCGCTAAAAATTGGGGTATCCACTCCCTGCGGTCGCGGAGCCACCGCAAATTTTTACCGGCTCCACCTTGCCGGTAGTCGTTGCCATTGTATGGGCCGCGTGCATAATTAATTGAATGTTTCACATTAAATCATTATGCATTATGGCTATTGCGCTTCTTAACGACAGTCCGGGGTTCAGGCATTTCACCTGCACTTCTACTTATCACAGGTTCTTACAGTTAAAGATAACAGACGGGGCGAAACACCTGGTGGAGAATCACGGTGGTTTCGGGTACTTTTTGGTTATAGCCAAAGCCCAAGAGGAATTGGAAAAGCAGTCTTTTCAACATTGGAGGCTGGAAAGGATGACCGGGTGCTTTTTTGGAATCACCGTAGATGACGGCAACGGTAATGTTCTGTGTAGTATGCGTGTAGAGTTAATGGGCTTTATGGGCGATGCCGTCAGGCTTTATGTAATCGATGGAACCGTATTGCTCCCAAGCGAGTACTGAACAAAGCCCTGCGGGGCTTTTTTTTGCTCATATAAACCCCTTGCCGCCCATCGAGGCCGTCAATGGGTTTCAGGGTTGGGCAGGTGCTTTCTACGTTCTGCAGGAATAAAAATTGATTTCCCACGGCAAAGTTAGAACCATAATATCCAAATACCGTACACCCCCCTGCCCTCACATGGCCATTGCGCTCCGGGTTCAAGGTAGTCCGCTAAAAATTGGGGTATCCACTCCCTGCGGTCGCGGAGCCACCGCAAATTTTTACCGGCTCCACCTTGACGGAATTTGTCTAATTATGCCTGTATAGCCCGCGTAAATCAAATTTTTTTCTAACTTTAATCATCCAACAATGGACAAATTATCTAATTCACAGCCCCAATCAGAACGAACCATGATTTTATTCCTAAAAACACAGCGCGCAGTTGATGTGGCAAACAAAGTACTTGCAAGCGGGCCGCACGATGATGATGGAGAGTTTAGATTTGCATTGTACGATAAACACACGATGAATGAAGCTGATTTTTTTCTCACCGATTTCCTACAGGAAATACCATCATCCAAATTGGTTGTCGGTATTGATTATGAACTGCAAAACAAATAGCCCCACGGGGCTTTTTTTGTTCCTATAAACCCCTTGCCGCCCATCGAGGCCGTCAATGGGTTTCAGGGTTGGGCAGGTGCTTTCCATTTCCCGATTGCCACAAGTTTGCCCCGAATTTAAATCCGTTTGCAACTCCATTAATTTTTTATAGCAAAAGTAGGACGTTACCCTTTAGCCAGTAAATAGGCTTTTGCGGCATATCCTCGTTCCTGCGGTATTCCACAGTCCTATTGACAGGCTGGGTCGCCGACCTATACCCTCTTGCATAAAAAATTAAAATCCGTTTATTATGCAAACTACACTAAATTTCGAATCCGCACAAAACTACAGCAATCAGGCCCCACAAACGGAAATGGTAGCCAATGAATTCGTACTTAAATACAAAAAATCGGAACACATCAATTCACTTAACAAGGGCGAATTGAATAGTTCAATACGTATTGCCAACTTTCTCCGGACAGTATGGGACGAAGACCGGCTGCATTACCAAGAAAGTTTCTATGTGCTATATTTCACCAACGGGATGAAATTATCCGGATTTTTCAAAATAGCCGATGGCACCATCGATGGTGTGCCGGTTGATATGAAATTGATGTTTACCAACGCATTGCTGTCCGGGTCACACAAAATCATACTTGCACACAACCACCCATCCGGAACACTCAAACCCAGTTCCGCAGACCTTGCGATGACCAAAAAAGCAGCCGAGGCGGGCGAATTACTTAGCATCGAAGTCGTAGACCATATCATCTTAACTCCGGAAAGCCACTATTCTTTTAGGGACGAGGGGTTACTGTAACCCTATCCCTTTTTTAAACCCCTTGCCGCCCATCGAGGCCGTCAATGGGTTTCAGGGTTGGGCAGGTGCTTTCTACGTTCTGCAGGAATAAAAATTGATTTCCCACGGCAAAGTTAGAACCATAATATCCAAATACCGTACACCCCCCTGCCCTCACATGGCCATTGCGCTCCGGGTTCAAGGTAGTCCGATAAAAATTGGGGTATCCACTCCCTGCGGTCGCGGAGCCACCGCAAATTTTTACCGGCTCCACCTTGACGGAATTTGTCTCATTATGCCTGTATAGCCCGCGTAAATCAAATTTTATTTTGTAACTTTAAATAATTTTTCAGCTATGAAAGCTACAACGTTAGAAGTATTCGACATTCTTAGGAAAACAATCAAGAACGAAGATGATGCAAGGAAAGTCGTCCAGTATCTGGAAGACGCGAACGAAGCCGAGATTGTTAAAACAGTAGAACGGAAAATTGAGCATCTTGCTACCCGTGAAGATTTGGCGAATTTTAGAGCCGAGATAAAAGGCGAATTCGCGAACCATATCAAATGGATGTTTGCGTTTTGGGTAGCACAGTTAGGCGCTATGTTTGGTTTACTCCATTATTTTCTAAAGTAAAGTTAAGCCCCTCGGGGCTTTTTTTTGCATCCAACAGCAATGGCCGACCATCGAGGTACGGCCATTGCTGTATACCCATCACCCCCACCCTACTGTCGGTATCCCCAATTTGCCGTTTACGTCCGCTGTTTGCCCTTGTCCCAATTCCACCATCGTACGTAAACCGCACGCTCAAAAGGAGTGTGCATACGGCTGTCCTCATGCTTCCGGGCAGGCGTATGCACACACCTTTTCCACCCCGGCCAAGCTGAACGGCCGCGCCCGGTTCCCTTTCCGTCAATCCACGCGCGGCATTGGGTAAGTGTCTCGCGCCGTTCCACTAAGCTGCGCCACTTCCCTGCATTTGCGCAAGGATTGACGAACGCACAAAGCAGCTATTCCGGCCAACGCCCAAGCCCTTGCCGATAGCAGCTTTTTTTGGCCATGCACCGGCCGCCAGTACGTTCCCCGGACTTGCTTCGGATGTTGGTTTGAACCCACCCGGCCAAAGGGGATGTGTTAACAGTCTCCGGAAGAATTCGGCCGGCCGGCGCATCGAGCAGCTGACCAAGTGTTAACACTTTTGCCGGAAGCTGCACCAGGCACGTGCATAAAATGTTAACACTCCGGGGGATGGTCACTCCCACCGGCATTACGCTCAGGGGCGGTGTGTTAACATCCGGAAACCGCTTCTTTGCCCCGCAGGGCGCTCGCCGCGCGGGCAGGTTAAGGTTCGTCATCCCATACGTAGCCGAAAAGTTGGCTTTCGGGGATGGCCAATGCTTCTTTGATAACAAGAAAATGCGGGTTTTCGTTCAGCAGTCCCCTTAAATCCATCTTCAAAAGGTATTCGGAAATATCCCCCTCGATTTTCGAGGGGATGAATGTCGGGCTTTCATCCCCCCACCGGGATGTCGATTTCAATACGTTGTATCCCCTGCCCTGTAAGGTGCGCAGTATAGCGTGGGTAAGGGGAACAAAATTCATGATGCCAAAATAACAATAATTACCCACGCTTGTTTGCTAATATATTTAGTTAGTATATTTGTCCCGATGGAAGTGGAGATTTTTACAGTGAAGCCGTCCGGCAGGTTAATACCCTTATTCGGTGAGCGCATCCATGCGGGTTTTGAAAGCCCCGCAACGGACTACGAGGAAGAACGGATAGACTTAAACGACTATGTTTCGTCCTATCCCGAAGCCACCTTTTACGCTCGTGTTATCGGTGACTGCATGGTCGGGTCGGGTATTTTCGATGGCGACCTACTGGTCGTCAATCGGTCGTTAACCCCGTCCAACGGGGATGTCGTTGTGGGTGTGCTTGACGGGGATTTTATATTGCGCGTTTATCTCAAATCCGGACGTGATGAATACCTGATGCCCGACAATCCGAAATACAAACCCATCAAAAGGACTGAATGCACCCAATTCCAAATATGGGGTGTCGTACCACATACCATATTGAATCAATTAAACAGGAAACATGTACGCGCTGATAGACTGCAACAATTTTTACGTTAGTTGCGAGCGGGTTTTTCAACCCCATTTACAGGATAAGGCAGGTGTCGTGTTGAGCAACAACGATGGTTGCGCGATTGCGAGAAGTCAGGAGGCAAAGGATTTGGGCATCAAGATGGGACACCCATACTTTCAGCTAAAGGATACCCACCCCCATGTTTGGGTACGTTCAAGCAATTACGCCCTTTACCAAGATATGATGTACCGGGTTACCTCGATTATACGAAACTATTTCCCTGACCAAGAGATATACAGCATTGATGAATGTTTCTGCGATTTAAGGGGATTTACCGTTATCGACCCATTGTCACTCGCAGCGGAATTGAGGTCTGAAATCCTGAACTGCACCGGCATCCCCGTATGTATCGGAGTAGCAAGGACGAAAACACTTGCCAAGATTGCCAACCGCATAGCGAAAAAGAAATACAAGGATGTCGGCGTTTTCGTCCTGCAATCACAGGAACAGGAAGCCAAGGCACTTGAAGCCACAGAAATCGGTGATGTTTGGGGAATAGGCGGCAGACATGCGGCAAGGTTAAGAGCGATGGGCATAGACAACGCCGGTAAATTCGCCCGGCTCCCCCCCGATTGGGTGTTGAAGAATATGACGATTGTCGGTTTGCGGATGTGGCGGGAGTTGAACGGGGAAAGCTGCATACCTATGGAATACGTCAGGAAAGCCAAGAAAGGAATCGGAACTTCACGCTCATTCGGGAAACCCGAATCGCGTTTAGCTGTTTTGCTCGAAGCATTGGCCACCTACGTATCGCTTGCATCCGCGAAACTGCGTTCCCAGAATTCCGTTTGCGGCAGGGTTTACGTATATGCGAGGACGAGCGATTTCGTCGGGGAAGCGGAAAGGTTCGCCTGCGGATTTGAAGTGCGGCTAATCACACCCACCGCAAACACCGGCGAACTTATCAAGGTGGCCGGTTGGATACTGAAAAAAACGTTCAGGGATGGATACCGATATCAAAAGGTCGGTGTCCTGTTGTCGGACATCCGGCCGGATACCGAAGTACAGCAATCCCTTTTCGACCGGTCGGTCAAAAGGCGCGTCAGGATGGCCAGCGCGTTCAGGGCAATGGACTCGATTAACGCCCGCAACGGCCGCGACACGGTCAGGGTTGCGGCAAGCGGCAACGAGGGCAAATGGACTATGAAACAGGACTTCCGCTCCAAGCGCTATACCACTAAACTTTCCGAAATCATAACTGTTAAAGCAATATAAATCATTACATTCGTATATGTGTTATTTCACTTCCACCCCAAGCAAGGCCGAGTTAAAGCATTTATTCCCGAAATACCATGTAGATTGGGACGGTAACCTTTATGCGCCCGACGATGAGTATTTTGCCGTGCGGGGGTTTGACCGCCCTTGGCTACCCACAACCCTGAAAGAATCCCCGGACAGTATCGGATTGTCCCGGTGGTGGCTTATGGGAAACAATGTAAAGGAAGAATCCGATTACAGGCAGTACCTGACACTTAACGCCAAAAGCGAAACGCTTTTTACAAGCCCCCTGTACCGACACTTTTCCCTTAATACCGGACTTCTTTGGGTAAACGGATTTTACGAGCCACACAAGCCCAAGCTATCCGAAAAGGACACGGTTTCCTATTACCTGCATCTGCCCGGAAAGGAAATTTTCACCCTGGGCATCATCTATGCCGTTTGGAACGGCATGCCGACCTTTTCTGTGATAACAACCCCCGCAAACGAACAACTGGAACGCATCCATAATGATAAGAAAAGAATGCCGCTGGTCATCCCCCAAGAGCGCCGGGACGAGTGGTTGAGCGCCAAAGATAAGGTTGATGTTCAGGCGCTGATGGAACCGTGGGACGGAACTTTCCTTGAACAACAAACCAAGGAACGTGTGACGGCCAAAAAGGGGAATCTCAATTATCCGGAAATACAGGAGGCGGTAGAATGAAATATTCGATTCCCGATTTTTCAATCCTTACCGAATTGATTGCCGGTGAAATCCCGCTGCACGACCGGGTAGTCATATTTCATTGGCCAAGCAATACAGTAATGGAACTTTTACCTGCGGACGATGGTTTCATTGCGAAGTATGATGGCCCGAAATTCGTTTGGGAACGACCCTACCCCAACGGCGAAACCGCCAAGGCGGTATTTGTCATACACCGCACGATAATTGACAATCCCGACGACCTGTCCAAGGTTATCGATGAAGCCAAAAAATGGTATGGTGATTATCTTGATTGGCGTGATACTTCCGAAGAAGCGTTAGACGATTATTTCCGGCAGCAGGAGGACGATACCGACCCGCCAAATTAATGCAGGGTCTGTTAACACCACCGCCCCGGAGCAGGGTGCCGGTGACCGCGGCCATCCCAAATAGTGTTAACACTTTTTCGTTCCTGGGCAGCTGCAGCTGACCAAAAGTGTTAACAGTCTTTCCACGGTTCCCTGCGGGACCGCCGGAAAGCATCGGCAGAAGTGTTAACAGCGGGATTTTCTTTTTGCTCCGCAGGGCGCTCGCCGCGCGGGCAGGTTAGGTAGGTTGATTTTCCTTTTTTGCGGGTTATTAGGCGTTAAGGTTAACTTTGTTCTATATNTTAACAGTCTTTCCACGGTTCCCTGCGGGACCGCCGGAAAGCATCGGCAGAAGTGTTAACAGCGGGATTTTCTTTTTGCTCCGCAGGGCGCTCGCCGCGCGGGCAGGTTAGGTAGGTTGATTTTCCTTTTTTGCGGGTTATTAGGCGTTAAGGTTAACTTTGTTCTATATCCAATTGTTATGGCCACCATTTACTTTGAAAGCCGTACGGGCAATGTAAAGCGGTTTGTGGACAAATTGCAAGCCACCGGGCATAACATTCGTGCCGTTAGGATAACTCCGGGGTTATTGGTAAGGGATAAGGGGCATTTAATAACTTATACTGACCGTGACGGTGAAATACCGGAATTGACCCGCAAATTCGTAGAGGATAACCATCGCTTTTTGCTTTCCGTTTCTTCCAGTGGTAACACCAATTGGGGTCGAACCTATGGGATGGCCGCAGACCGGATTAGCACCGATTTTGGATTGCCGATTATTTTGAAGTTTGAATTGTCCGGGCTTGACAGCGATGTGGCAACATTTATCCAAGGGTTGACAAAAAGCGAACATATTCTTTGATGCCCCGGATGAAAAAATCCATAATACGAACGGCAATGAAAAAGGCTCCGATTAAAGAGCCTTTGCATATTGGATGGGATTGATTAATCTTCGCTATTTGTCGTCGGTGAACCCGAACTATGGACTACGATGTCATCGGCTTGCAGCGTGATTACACCAACGTGTTCACCCTTTCCGTTTTCGTAGACCCGAACATCTTCCCACCCATTCACTTCCACCACGGCGCCCTTTCTAAGCCGCGAGGCGACACCCGTACCGAGCCAGTAGGCTACTTCGATATACGTGGTTTTTTCTTTCCATTCGTCGCTTCCCTTGGCCTTGTACGACCGGTTTTTCGCGATGGTGAAGTTTACTACTGATTTGCCGCTTTCAAACTCTTTGACCGTGGCATCTGCGGTTACCCGCCCTACATGGATAGACATAATACTTAGTGTTTATTAATTAATGTATTCAAATATAGCATTTTAAATCAATATATATACATACATATATATAAATATATGTTTATATTTTTATGTGGCTGAAAATGGTTGGCCACAATCCCCGCATAGGATATTAAGTCCCGGCTTGCCCCAAACCTTTATTTCACAGTCGCACATGTAGCGGACTTTCTTTCCGGATGCGCTTGGTGCCGATTCACCCTCTTCCCCGCTTTCTTCCCCGGTATCGGTTTCACCCGCCAGTACGGCAACTGCGTTTACCAACAACGGCTTGGCTGGGTAATATGGCAGCTTCAAGTCATCGGTTCCCGATGAAACGATGTCTTGGTACTTCTGTTGGAACCTGCCCCCCTCGATGGTGTAATCGTTCATCGATTGACCGGTTACCCTGCCGCCCGGCTGTCCATTGTGTGACGGCATCAGACCGACAGATATCATTTTGTTTGACCATTCCCTGTTATGATAGCATCGACGGGACGGCTTGCCGAAATCTTCCTGCCACAGGTGGCACATTTCATGAACCAATGTGCGGTGCAGTTCCTCGTCATCGACATTGAACGTGTCCGGGTTGATGCTGATTTCATGGATGATTTGCTTGCCGGTCTTATCTTTCCACCTGCGGGGCGCGAAAAAGCCCATAGCGCCATTCTTACGGCTCAAATTCAAAAGGCAGTCCTTTAGTTGGCCATTGAACAATTCTACGTTGTAGTAGTTAAAAAGACCCTCAATCGTTGTAAACTGTTTTTCCGTGATTGCCATATCCCTTATTGTAATGTACATTACAAATATAATCTTTAACATCGAATATATCAATATTTATATAAAAATATTTTTATATAAATATATATTTATATTCAAACATATTTATATATTTGTATTCAACAAAATGATTATCGCTATGGATTACAAAACGGTATTGATTCGTAACTTGGACAGGGAAAAAGAATTGATGACGGCACTCGATGAACGATTCAACGGAACCCCTATGTCACAGGCATTAATAAGAGCCGCGAAAATGTTTTTAACTTTGGAAAAGGAAAATGCCCAGATGAAAACAGAACTTCGGGACTTACGTAAAAAGTACAGCGACACACGTTATGCGGTGGACGAATATCTGACGGCAAAGAAAAACCTTGAAAAACTAATGACCAACGATAAACATTAAGCGATGGACAAGAAAAAAAAGCACGTCACGGCCAAAAGAAAGAAAGTGATAATGCTGCCTGAAATCCGCGACCACATTATTCAGCCGAACCGTATAACCAATGCGGTATCGGATTATACGCTTTACCAAGAGCGCGTATTTACAGCTATCGTATATTACCTGCAAAACCCCATCAAACTATCATTCAACGGTGAGAATTACAAGCAACTGGATTTGTTCGGCTCGGATATGGTAATGCTGAATATTCCACTAAAGGATATCAGCAGCCCCCGCGAATATCCAAAGGTCAAGGAATCCATCCGGCAGATGTCATCGATGAATATTTCAATCAAGTACAAAGACAAGGATGGAAAAGCCCGTGAGCGCACGGGCGGCCTGTTCATTGCCGATATGCCGGAGAGCGGGAACGGCCGGGGCATTATCAGGGTTAAGTTTGACCCGATGGTGGCCGACCTCATTATCCGATTGGATAGGAACGCCCGGGGACAGGCCATCAATTATACACGCTTTGCCTATCAGATAGCCCAGGGCGTGAAAACCAAGTATGCCGCGAAGCTATACAAACTGATTTCCAGTTGGAAATCCAAGGGAGGGTTCTATATGTCCAAGGATGAACTGTACACCTTTCTTGGTGTGGATGGCAAATATGCCCGGTATGCTGATTTCAAAAGGCGTGTACTGATGCCCGCACATGAAGAATTATACGAGAAATCGGATTGCTGGTTCAACTGCCGGGCAAAGGATTTTGAGGAAAGGAACGGAAACGAGGTCGTTGGATTCAATTTTAAGGTCATTACGCCGGAGTTTTTGGAGGATGGCGATAAAAAGGTCGAGCAGATAATATCGTTGCTTAAAACGCACTTTAAATGCACCGACGAGGATATCGAAAAAATCAGTCCGATATTCAGTCCGGAAGTATTCAATTACGGGCGTATCGTAAACAAGATTCAGGAATTATCCGAAAAGGTAGACCATACCATCAAGCAGAAAAACCGGTACGTAATAACGTCACTGGTGAATGAATTTTTGAAATAGATGGAAATAGTTCGCTTTTTGTCCACGGTGGAAATTCAATGTTCGCTTTTTGTCCACGGCAATGTTCGCTTTTTGTCAATACCAAGTTCGCTTTTTGTCGTCGAAAAGTTCGCTTTTTGTCCACGGTAATTTCCGAAAAGCCAACGCATATGTTTAATATACAAGTGTTTACAGCTTCAATTTTCGGCCTACAAATACAAATGATTAAAACAATTTTAATCAAAAATAAGGCATTTAGGTTGATACAGACCGGTTTCCACTGAAAAGCATGTCAAAACGTCAGAATTGGAAATGAAATCATCATTAAAACAACTGGTTTTATTGCGCGGCGGCGAAAAGTTCGCTTTTTGTCAACGGTATGAAACACGGTGCAACCGTTAAAAGTTCGCTTTTTGTCACCGTATGGATATAACGTGTTAATATTATGTAAGTTATGGCCATTCAGATTTTACAGAATTTTCGTATCCAATAGTTAGTTAATTTTTAAGCGGCAATAGTGCCGTACATTATT
>NZ_JAMXAY010000057.1:0-575 GCF_025460835.1 Parapedobacter soli
AGTTGACGGGTTGTTTTTACTCGATAATTGTCAATTGTTAATTGTCAATTGTTAATTATCTTAAACAATCTGTTGCTTAGTTGACGGCTTGTTTTTACTCGATAATTGTTAATTGTCATTTGTCTTAAACGACCTATTGCTTCGTTGACGGGTTGTTTTTGCTCGATAAAATTATCCGTGTTATCAATTTAATCAGTTCGGTGGCCTCCACATGAAGCCCTTCAAATTCATGCGTAGTTAAAAATGACGATGCATGGAGTAATTCCAACCAATACAAGGTTTCATTACACTCTTTTTGAGCAATGCCCAGCTTATGGACGAAGTCGGCTTTACTTTCCGCTTGCTCCGCTTCACGATACAATGCACCTATTGCCGTTCCTGACCGAAGCAACTGCTTACTCATCACAAATTCACGCTTTTCCGAAACCAGGTATTTATAGGTATTCACAACCTGTATCGCAAAAGCAAAGCTTTTATCTTTCAATGCATTAGGTCTGTTCATTTTTAACCATTAACCATTGACCATTAACCATTAACCATTGACCATTAACCATTAACCATTAACCATTAACCAT
>NZ_JAMXAY010000057.1:706-26556 GCF_025460835.1 Parapedobacter soli
ACCATTAACCATTAACCATTAACCATTAACCATTAACCATTGACCATTGACCATTGACCATTGACCATTAACCATTAAAGCCTACTCTTCTTCGTCATCGCTATGCAGCATATCCCGGTGTTCCTCCGGTTTGTAGGATGCGCTGAGCTCGGCCAGTTTCTTTTTGCCATAGGCCATTTTGGTAATCAGCACAAACAGCACGGGGATTACGAATATACCGATGATAGTAGCCACGAGCATACCGCCGAACACGGTCCAGCCGATGGTTTGCCGCGACACGGCACCGGCACCCACCGAAAACATCAGCGGCATGATACCGATGATGAAAGCGAGCGACGTCATGATGATGGGACGTAACCGCAATTTGACTGCCTCGATGGTCGCCTTGAGTAGTCCCATTCCCATATCGACCCGTTCTTTGGCGAACTCCACAATGAGGATCGCATTCTTGGCTGCCAACCCGATAATGGCCACCAGTCCGATCTGTGCATACACGTTGTTGTCGAGATGGGGGAGGAACGTGAGTGCCAGAATAGCACCGAATATACCCAATGGTACAGAAAGCAGGATGGAGAAGGGTACCGACCAGCTTTCGTACAGTGCGGCCAGCAGGAGGAATACGAAAATGATACAGAGTGCAAAAATCTGCATCGTGGCATTGCCCGATTCTTTCTCTTGCAAGCTTAGGCCCGAAAATTCATACGTATAACCGGCTCCGAGCGTCTCGGCTGCTACCTCTTCCAGGGCGTCCAGGGCATCGCCGCTACTGTAGCCGGGTGCGGCGCTGCCACCGATGTCGATGGATCGGAAGATGTTGTAGTGGCTGATGATCGATGGGTTTTGCACCACCTCATAAGAAACCAGCGTGCTCAGCGGTACGGAAACACCTTGTTGGTTTTTGACATAAAGCTTATTGATGTCTTCGATCCCCATTCGGAAAGCAGTATCGGCCTGGGTTACCACCCGGAAGTTCCGGCCGAAGCGCGTAAAGTCATTTACATAGCTGCTACCCAGGTAGCCGGATATCGTGCTGTAGATGCTGCTGAGCGGTATGCCCATTTTCTTGGCCTGGTCCCGGTCTACCGTCACCTGGTAATTAGGGGTTTTCGAATTGAATAGCGTGTACGCCATACCTATTTCCGGCCGCTGGTTGGCTGCCATCACAAGCCGGCCCACCACGGCTTCGAAATCTTTGATGTCTCCTCCCGCCTGGTCGAGTATCTGCATGGTAAACCCGCCGCTCGAACCCAATCCGGGGATAGCCGGGGGCGCCACGGCCAGTACGGTTGCTTTCGGGTAGCCGGTGTACATCCGCTGGATTTGGCCAAGGATTTCAGTTGCCGTGCGGCTACGCTCCTTCCAAGGCTTCAGCTGTACGAAAAAGGTAGCTCCATTAGACTTGAACGAGCGGTTGAGCAGGTTGATACCATTGATGGCCGTGAGGTTGTTGATTTCGGGGAAGTTTTCCGTCAACGTTGCTTCCATTTCCTGGAGCACTTCCGTGGTCCTGGCGGCAGAAGATCCTTCCGGCAGGGTTATCCCGGCCATGAAGATACCGTTGTCTTCCGTAGGGATGAACCCGGCTGGCTTGGCCGAGAACAGGCCATACGTTCCGACGTAAATGCAGATCAATATGATGATTATAAACGGAGCCCGTTTAATGGCTTTCCTTACGCCCACTGAATAGCGCTTGGTAACCCGGTCAAACCAGGTGTTGAACTTATAGAAAGCCTTATTGATACCCGTTGATTTTTCATTGAGCTGCGACGGCCTGAGCATGAGGGAGCACAATGCGGGGGTAAGCGTAAGCGCCACGAATGCCGACAGGAGTACGGAAACGGCGATGGTAATGGCAAACTGCTGGTATAGCAAGCCCACCATACCGGGTATGAACCCGACGGGTATGAATACGGCTGCGAGGATAAACCCGATGGCGATGACCGGGGCGGTAATTTCTTTCATGGCCCGGCGGGTCGCCTCCGGGGCGCTGAGCTTGTTCTTGTCGATATGGTGCTGCACCGCCTCCACGACCACGATGGCATCGTCTACCACGATACCAATGGCCAGCACAAATGCCAGCATGGTAAGGTTGTTGATGGAAAAGCCAAACAGGTTGAAGAAGATGAATGTTCCGACGATGGAAACCGGGATTGCCAACACCGGTATCAAGGTTGCCCGCCAGCTTTGCAGGAAGATAAACACCACCAGTGTTACCAATATGAGGGCTTCGATCAGGGTGGAAAGCACCGCATTGATAGAGGCCTGTACCACCGATACCGTCTCGTAGCTCACCACGTAGTCCAGGTCGCTGGGGAATGTTTCTTTAAGCGCTTCCAGTGCGGAGTAGATACCTGCGGCTGTCTCTACCGCGTTTCCTCCTGGCATCTGGTTGATCATCATTCCCGATGCGACCCTGCCGTTTACGGTGCTTGTGATGTTGTAAGCGAATTGCCCCAGTTCCACGCGCGCAATATCATCGAGGTACACCAACGAGCCATCCGCATTCGTTTTGACGACGATTTTCCTGAATTCTTCTTCGGTATCAAGGTCGCCATCCAGGATTACCGGAAATTCGAATACCTGGTCGGATTGCTGCGGCCGGGCACCTACGCTCCCGCCCGGCATCCGGAGGTTCTGTTCCTGGATAGCAGCATTCACGTCGGCGGGCGTAAGGTTCAGGTTGGCCAGCTTATCCGCATCGAGCCATACCCGCATACTAAAGGGTTGCCCGAATGCCATCACGTCGCCCACACCTTTCACCCGCATCAAAGCATCGCGCACGTAGAGGTTGGCATAGTTGTTCATGAACCGCTGGTCGCGCGTGCCGTTGGGCGAAAACAGGTTGATCATCATCAGCACGTCCGTATTGGCTTTGCGGGTGGTTACCCCAAGCCGCCGGACCGCCTCGGGAAGTGCCGGTTCGGCTATGCCCACACGGTTCTGCACGTCGAGCGTGGCAATATCGATATCAGTGCCTACGTCGAAGGTCACGGTGATGCTCGCGCGCCCGTCGGACGTACTGTTCGATGACATGTAGGCCATGCCCGGTGTGCCGTTGATCTGGCTCTCAATGAGGGTGGTAACGGTTTGCTCCACGGTTTCGGCATCCGCCCCCGTGTAGCTGGCCGAAACGCTTACCGTAGGAGGGGTAATATTCGGATACTGGCTTACGGGCAGCGTGGTAATGGATATGGCTCCGATCAGCGTTATCAAAATGGAGATAACGATGGAAGTGACCGGCCTTCTTATAAATACTTCTGAAATCATGTCTACACTTGAACTACAATGTGATTTATCGACCTATTTTTCGGTTTCGGCAGGTTGCTGTACGGTAACTTTAGCACCGGACCTCAAATTGATCAGCCCCTGTGTTACCACCGTTTCACCTAAGGATAGCCCTTGGCGTACCACTACCTTTTCGGCTACTTTCGCACCGAGTTCCACCAGTCGCTCATCGACGGTGCTGCTGTCTGTAACTACATATACCGCCGATTGCCCCAGCTGCTCGATAACCGCTTGGTAGGGGATGACCAGCTGTTCGGTTTCGGACGTTGTGCGCACGCGCACATTGGTGTTCATCCCGGCCCGCAACAGTCCGTCGGGGTTCGCAAACGTAGCCCGCACGGTGATGGTGCCGGTATTGGCATCCACAGCGCGGTCTATCACGGTTATTTTGCCGGCGTGGGGGTATACCTTGCCGCCAAAGCTCAGCGTAATGACCGAGTCGGTGTCAGCTTGCTTCTGCAAATCCACAAACTGCTGGATGCTCCGCTGGTTGACGGGGAAATCAACGGCAATGGGGCTGGTGGATGAGATGGTGTTGAGCAACGTGGTGCCTGCACCCACCAGGGCACCCATACGCACCTGCGAGATACCGATGGTCCCGCTGAATGGCGCTATGATGGTAGACCTGTTGAGGTTTGTGGTTGCGGTTACTACCGCTGCCTGGGCCGAAGCCACCTGGGCTTCGGCATTATTCAGGTCGGTCTCCGCATAATCCAGGGTCTGCCGGGCAATAGCGTCCTGATCGGCCAACTTACGGTACCGCTCTACGTCGCGTTTTATACGGTCTAAGTTGGCCTCGGCAATGGCGAGGCTGGCTTTGGCCTGCTGCGCAGCCGCTTCGTACCGTGTGCGGTCTATTTCGTATAACTTCTGGCCTTTGCTCACCGAGGCACCGTCGGCAACGAAGATCCCGGTGATATAGCCGTTTACTTCGGCCCGCAGGTCGGTCTCATTGAGTGGAACGACACTCCCGGGGTACACGTCGATGCCGGTCACGATTTCGGCTGTCACTACGTCGGCGGTCACCGGAATGGCTTGTGGTCCGGCAGCTTGCTTTTGTTGCTTATTGCCACAAGCACCCGCTAGGGTAGCGGCAACGAGTAAAAGAGGGGCTATCTTGTAGTTGTTCATATATTTATAAGTCAATAGTCTTAAATCCTGTCTAATGTCTGTTGTCTAATGTCTGTTGTCTAGTGTCTAACGTCTGTTGTCTAACGTGTCCAATCACCTTTCATCCAATACGATACCCAAAGCACGTTGTACTTCCAGTTTACCTGAGAGCACTGCAAACAGTGCATTGAGGTAGTTGATTTGGGCGGTTCGCAGGTCGGTCTCTGCCGTCATCAGGTCGAGGTACGTCTTGATGCCTTCATCGTATTGCAATTTAAGGGTGTTGTATACTTCTTCAGCCAGCACCATATTTTGCTGAGCGGTGGTCCAATCATTGAGGTTCGCTTTATATGTGGCCATGGCCATCTCGTATTGCGTGTTGATTTGGTTTTTCAGGTTGATGATATCCCAATCGATACGTTCTTCCTGCAATTTTGATTTCCTGATTTCCTGGATGCGCTTGGTGCCCTGGAAAATCGGCACATTGAGCGTGAGGCCGAATACCGAGCGTGGGAAATCCTGGCTGTACAGATCCGGGAACTGGTTGTTTCGGAAATCCCATGCGTAGTTATAGAATGCCGAAAGCGTAGGCAGGAATGTCCATTTATTATACTGGGTATTTAGCTGTTGCAATTGCTTCAGCGTTTGCAGCTGCCGGAATTCCACGCGGTTCTCCAGGTTTACCGTTCTGGAGGTGTCGAGTAGTATTTCTTGTTCCATGGCCGTGTTCTCAAACGATAAGGTGAGGGGCTGCCCGGCACCCAGTCCGATGAGTTCCTTCAAGTAAGCGTATTTGTAATTGAGCATTTCGGCCACCCGCTTCTGTTCGGCTTTGGTGTTGGCCAATGTGATTTCCGCACGTTTGTAGTCGATTTTATCAACGATACCCGTTTCGTAGCGCGCCCTGGCATCTGCCAGTTGCCGTTCGATGCGGGCCAGGTTTTCTTGGATGATATTCAGTTGTTCCTCGCTGGTGAGGATGTCGTAGTAGCCCTTGCTCACTTCCACCACCGTATTGATGGTGCTGTTTTCGGTGTTGAGTGCATTTTGCTGGCGGATGTATCGGGCAGCTTTTGAAGCTTGCATCAGCCCTGGGTTAAGCAGTTGCTGGTCGGCCTGGAGCACCACCGCACTCGAATGTTTCTGCCCCATGGCAATAACCTGGTCGCCGATTACGGTGGTCGGGATTTTGATGTTATTGTTATAGGTGCCGGTAGCGGCAATTTGGGGGTACCACCCCGAAAGTGCCGAGGCTATCTCGCGTTCGCCGATTTCTTCGTCGAGCAAAGCCTGCTGTATCGTTGCCCGGTTTTCGAGCGCGAAATCGATCAGGTCTTGCAGTCGCACCTGTTCAGGCAAGGCAGCGGTGCTTTCCTGCGCCAGCGATAGCGAAGCGAAACCACTGCCGATAACGATTAAAATACTGTAAAAAAGTTTTTTGAAATACATAGTTGCCGTTGTCGTCATATTGCTTGTCAATTCTTGATACCATCCCAGATAATGGCGATCATCTTTTTGAGATCCTCTTCTTTTAACGCAAAACGACCGTGGATGTTTCGTTTGGCCGTTGCGGATAGGGTGCCGATATATGCGGCGCTGATGATGTTGATATCCAGCGGCTTGATATAGCCTTCTTGGATGCCCTGTTTTAAGAATACCGATATTTCGTCCTGAAAGCACAGGAGGTCTTCGGGGTATACCACTTTCACGTAGGGCGAAGAAAAAAACTGTTCCATAAAGCTCAATACTTCCGGGTGCCGCACATAATATTTCACCAGATTGATCCACACGCTGGCAAACCGTTCCGGATAAGGTAAGATAGGGTCGCTTCTCTTGAATATCGCCTGCAGCATACGTTCTTTGGTGTGGTGGTAGAGGTCCACGATCAGTTCGTCTTTCGAGTCGAAATAGTGGTAAATCGTTCCGGTGGCCACGTTTGCCTCCTGTGCGATTTGGCTCATCGGCGTGCCGTGGAAGCCAAACTCCTTGATGAGCCGCAGGGTACTTTCATATATCGCCTGCTTCTTCGCTGCTGTTGCCGTGCTTAATTGAACGTTCATTCGGTTGGCAAAGGAAAACATTATTTGCCAAAAATAGACGGTATTGCCCATTCATAACGGAAATTTGACAAAAACCGTCAATGGGTCAGCTTGCCGCTAGCCCTTAGGACACGAGGGTGAAATCGATCTGCCTTTTGGCGAGATCCACTTTTTTCACACGTATTTTCACCTCGTCGCCCAGCTGGTACCGTTTTTTCCGCCGTTGGCCGATGATGGCATAATTCTTTTCGTCCAATGCGTAGAAATCGTCGGTGATATCGCGCAGGCGCACCATGCCTTCGCATTTATTTTCCTCTATCTCCACATACATGCCCCATTCGGTTACGCCCGAAATGATACCGGTGAATATTTCGCCCACTTGGTCTTGCAGGAATTCGGCTTGTTTGTATTTTACCGATGCACGCTCGGCATCGGCGGCTCTTTTTTCCATCTGCGAGGCATGTTCGCAGAGTTTTTCGTATGCTTCGGCGTTGACCGATTTTCCACCTTCCAGGTAGTGTTCCAGCAACCGGTGCACCATCACATCGGGGTACCGGCGTATGGGCGAAGTGAAGTGGGTGTAGTAGTCGAATGCCAAGCCATAGTGGCTCGTTTTTTTGGTGGTATAGATGGCCTTCGCCATGGACCGGATGGCCAGTGTAGTGAGCACGTTTTGCTCTTTGGTGCCCTCCACCCGTTCCATCAGTGCATTGAGTGAGCGTGCGGTTTCCCGGTCTGTTTTGGTGTTGATTTTGTAACCGAAACGGGCGGCGAATTGGGCGAATGCGGTGATGCTTTCCTCTTTTGGTACATCGTGCACCCGGTATACGAATGTCTTTTTCTGGCGGCCTTTTCCTTGTTTGCCGACAAATTCGGCCACGCGCCGGTTAGCCAGCAGCATGAAATCTTCGATGAGTTTGTGGGCATCCTTGCGCTCTTTCACATAAACGCCCAGCGGCTTGCCATTTTCATCGAGGTTGAATTTCACTTCGGTAGTTTCGAAACTGATGGCACCGTGCTTGAATTTACGGTCGCGCAGGATGTAGGCCAGTTTATTCAAGGTGTGCAGTTCGGTACTGAATTCGCCCGTTTGCTGTTCGATGATTTCCTGTGCCTCCTCGTAGCTGAACCGCCGGTCAGACCGGATGATGCCTTTCCCGAACCACTCGTTAACCACATTTGCATTGCCATCCATCTCAAACAGGGCCGAGAAAACCAGCCGGTCTTCGTTTGGCCGCAGCGAGCACAGGTCGTTGGATAGCCGTTCGGGCAGCATGGGGATCACGCGGTCCACAAGGTACACCGACGTGCCCCGTTCGAAGGCTTCTTTGTCGAGCGGCGAGTCGGGTTGCACATAGTAGCTTACGTCGGCGATATGCACACCCACTTGGTAGTTTCCGTTTGCTAGCTGCTCGAAAGAAATGGCATCGTCAAAATCCTTGGCATCTTCCGGGTCGATGGTAAATGTGGTGGTGGCTCGGAAATCGCGCCGTCTGCCTATTTCTTCGGCCGGTATTTCGGCCCCGATGGCCGACGCCTGCTCTTCTACGGCATTTGGAAACTGCAGGGGGAAGCCGAAGTCGGCGAGGATGGCATTCATCTCGGTGTCGTTCTCGCCCTTCTTACCGAGCACGAAGGTGACCTTTCCCACGGGGTTTTTACTGTCGCGCGGCCACTCGGTGATGGCCACTACCACTTTTTCGCCGTCTTGGGCGCCATTGAGGTCGGCCAGCGGCACGAAGATGTCGTGCAGCATCTTCCGGTCGTCGGCAATCAGGAACGCAAAGCGCGGCGATATGGTTATTGTTCCGGTAAACTCCGTGCGCGCGCGCTCCAGTATTTCCACCACTTCGCCTTCCTTGCGCTTGCCGCGCCGTTTCTCGTAGGTGTGCACTTTTACGCGGTCGCCATGCAGGGCCTGCCGCAGCTTGCGTGGCCCGATATAGATGTCGTCTTCAAACTCGTCTTCGGGCACGATAAACGCCGACCCATCGGCTGTCATGTCGACCTTGCCGATGGCAAATGCCTTGAGCTCCCGCAGGGTGTATTTGCCTTTCTCAGTCTCTTTGAATAGCCCCCCGGCTTGTGCCTCTTCTTGCAGGACATCGCGGATGGCATCGCGCGACTCCGGGTCGACCAGGTTGAGTTTGGCTGCCACCTGCTTATAGTTCATCGGTTTGTTGCCCGTTTTCTCGATAAGGTCGGCAATCAGTTGGGTAAGTACGTGTTTGAATGCATTTGTTTTCTTAGTCGACATGGTCTGTTGTGTCTTTTATTTTGCTAAAATTTCAAATCGTTGGCTGAGGCGCGCGCCGTCGTCGTCCACCAGTGTGATGCGGTGTTCGCCGGGTGGTATTTCCAGCGCCAGCTGGTGGAATGTTTCCGTTTCACCGACATACGTGTTATCCAGATGCCAAAATATCCTACTGCCCCGTTTGCGGTGGGCAGCATTGAAAATCACCTGCCCGCGCTTGCCATCAATTTCTAAAGGTATATAAATTCTTGAATTATTCTTCGGATAAATCATTTCCATCACCAGTCCTTGCGTACCATCCGTGCACCCCGGGGCATAGGGAGGGAGCTCCCTGTAGCTGCTATGTCGTGTTTTGTAATAGTATTCCATGGTAGGGGGCAGGACGAACCATTTGGATGCAACGATGTTGTCGGGGCTGGTGCAGTCGGCCGTAACGCGGAGTGTCCCTTCGTGGTTGGTATGTATGGTTTGGTGGTAAGGGCAAACGGCCGATCGGTGTCCCGGCACGGGGATGTATACGGTATCGGGGTGGGGGCAATCGGGCCCTGCCAGGTGGCCGCTCTGGGCACATACGGCCGTCTGCACCATACGGTCGAGCGGTGCGGCGAACCAGCCCGGCGACGGCAGCAGGTCGAAAATGTCGAACAGTATCGGAGCCGCTGTGTTGATACCGGTCAGGCCGGGCCGCCCCTCGCCATCCGCATTGCCCACCCATACGCACACCACGTGCGACGGCGTAAGGCCCACGGCCCATCCATCGCGGAAGCCGAAGCTTGTGCCGGTTTTCCAAGCGATTTTCTTCGACGAGGCAAACTGTTCCCATAGCGCTTCTTCGCCGGGGCGCATCACCTCATTCATGGCCTGGAAGGTGAAGTATAGTGAAGCGTGGTCAATGGCCGACGCCCGTTCTATCGATGTTTCGGCCGGCCCGCGGCTGCCGGCCAGGTAAAACGGTTCGTGGTAATCTGCCCGGTTATAGTTGGCATCGTAGCTGTCGTAATGGTTCAGCGTACGCGCCATACTGGCGTAGGTACCTGCCAGTTGCCACGGGGTTACCTCACAGCCCCCCAGAATCATGGATAGGCCGTAAAAATCAGCAGGGCGGGTAAGGGTTTGGATGCCCATGGATTTGAGGAAAGGGTGGAAGCGCTGGTATTTGTATTGTTGCAGCATCTTTACCGCCGGGATGTTGAGCGAGCGGCTCAGCGCCCGCGAAGCGGGTATGGCACCGTCGTAGCCGAGGTCGTAGTTCTGCGGGGCATAGCCGCCGATCTGGGTGGGTACATCGGCGATGAGGGTATGGGGCAGGATCAGTCCGTCGGTAAGCATGGCGCCATAAAGCAGGGGCTTGAGCGTGCTCCCCGGGCTCCGCAGCGAGGTGATCATGTCCACCTGGCTCTCTGCTTCGCTGTTTTGCGGAGTGTGCACGTTCCCGATATATGCCAATGTGTTACCCGTTTCTACCTCAAGTACCAATGCAGCGGCATTTTGGATGCCGTTGGCGCTCAGGTTACGGTGGTAGCGGTCTATGATGTCGGCCACCTGCTGTTGCAGCGCCGCATCGATGGTCGTGGCTACGCGGGTGGTCTGCAGGTGGAGGGTGGGGTATTCGAGTTTGAAGCGTTCCAGCAGATGCGGTGCCAGCCGTGGCAGCGGATGCGGTTTGTCGGGGAGCGGTTCCAATTTGGCCAAGTCTGCGGTTTGGCGGTCAATGGTTCCGGCCGATACCAGTTTGTCGAGCAATGCATTTCTCTTGGCGAGCAGTTGCTCACGGTTGCGCCCCGGGTGGATGAGTGCCGGCGCATTGGGCAGCACGGCCAGTACCGCTGTTTCGGCCCACGACAGCTGTTCGGGCGCACGGCCGAAATAGCGCCACGCCGCGGCATCGAGGCCCACTACATTGCTGCCGAACGGAGCATTTGCCGCATACAGTTCCAGGATTTCGGTTTTGCTGTAACCGAACTCGAGCCGCACCGCCAGGAACGCCTCAATGAGTTTCTGCCACACGGTACGGTCCTGGTCGCGGCTCATGCGGATTACCTGCATGCTGATGGTGCTGCCCCCACTTACTACCCGGCCGGCCGAGACGTTCTGCCTTACCGCCCGTGCCAGGGCAATGGGGTCGATACCAGGGTGGTAATAGAAACGTTTATCCTCGAAGGTAGTGATGCATTCGGCGAATTTTTCCGGTACTTTATCCGTGGCCGGGAAGCGCCACTGGCCGTCGGCCGCAATGGAGGCGCCGAGTAGTTTGCCCGACGAGTCTTCGATGACGAATGAGGTGGGGGAGCGGAAGAGTGGCCTAGGGAGCGACAGGTAAAAAATGATCACAAGTGCGGCGGAGGCGAGAAGGATGGTGGCGCCTTTTCTGGTTTTACAGAAGCCGATGAGGTGCTGTCCTTGTTTCGATATCCATGTGATCACACCGCTAAATTACGAAAATATTCATGCGTCTGCGGGTTGGGGTGACGGCTGAAAATAGTGCTAAAATCATAATCAAATCTTTTTGTTTAGGTAATTGTTATAAACAAATGTTTTTAAATTAGTTGAATATGTATATTTTTGTATTTTAGCCTATTATGTATTTTTATTTTAGCAAAGAATAGTGGTTTTCAGGGAGCTAGGGCAGGTTGTGGATGTGGACGATGTAAGGGGGGTGTCTTTGCTAAAAGATAAATAGAAACCATAAGTTTATATAAATGATATAATAATATGTTTATTAATATATTGAATTTATAAAATTTTCTATTTAGCAAAGTATAAGAAGGGTTTTTTAGCGGGATTTTGTGAACAATAAGTTGTAATGCATTGTGGTTTGTTTCTATATTGGTTGCTGATTGATTTTCACTATTATTTAAGGAGGGTACGCCATGCCAAATTTATATATCATAGCAGGCTGCAACGGAGCCGGGAAAACCACGGCCAGCTATACCGTGCTTCCAGAAATCTGGGATTGTAGGGAATTTGTCAATGCGGACAATATCGCTGCAGGACTTTCACCGTTTAACCCCGGTAGCGTTGCGTTGGAAGCAGGTCGTATCATGCTCAGCCGTATCCGTGAACTTATTCGGGAAGGGGTAGATTTTGCGTTTGAAACCACATTGGCAACAAGGAGTTACGTTTTGTTAATCAAAGAGGCTAAAGAGAAGGGGTACCTGGTAACGCTCGTGTACTTCTGGCTCGATTCGCCTGAACAAGCGATAAAACGGGTCGCCAAAAGGGTGTCTGAAGGAGGTCATCATATTCCGGATGAGGTAGTCATACGGCGCTATTACCGTGGTCTGTATAATTTGGTGCATTTATACAGCTCCCATTGTGATAAGTGGTTTGTGTTGGACAATATGGATCTGCGCCCTGAAATCGTTGCTAAGCAAGATGAATTTGGAAAAATGGTTGTTAATGACGAAATTTGGGCTGTTATACAGCAACAAGTCAATGATATCAAATAGCCCCATATCATTTCCATCAGACACGCCTTTTTCAGAAAGGTTGCTTTATGGTGTCCGGAAGGCATTGCGGAAGCTGGCCGAGGAAACAGCGGCCAAAGGGGGGAGTCTTGTGGTGAAAGTTGATGGTGAGATTAAAGAGGTTTCCGCGGCAGAGTTACTGAAAACGTTGCCTGAGCATAATGACATACGGTAACCTCGTAGCTTAAATTTAGGTCCGGAGGTGGCCATTATTGAGCCTTACTTCACACTTCACCAAGACCTCTGCACTGCGCGCAGAGCCCCACGGCATTGACGCCTATAGACTGCAGCTGGTACCCATGGGGCAGGTTGATTTTGGGCATCTTGAAATCTTCCAGGCAGTAGATGCTGTTGCATGCAGCGCAGATGAAGTGCACGTGTTCGTCGTGGTGGTGGTTTTCGCCGCATTCGGTAGAGCACAGCGCATAGGTTGCTGTGCCGTGCAGGTCGAATATTTTATGGAGTAGGCCTTTCTCTTCGAAGGTGGCCAGCACCCGGTATAGCGTTACCCTGTCAACCGAGTCGCCCAGCAGTTTTTCCAGATCGGGTTGGGAGATGGCCGTATCTTTCTCGGAGATGATTTGCAATACCCGCAGGCGGGGTTGCGTTACTTTAAGCTTGTTGCGCCGCAATAGGGGGGCGAAACGCTCGTTGGCGTCTTCTTTCCTTTTGTTCTCTATTGCGTTCAGCATGATCGGAGGGGGTGAAAGGGAGTATGCCCCAAAAGATAAGGTGTTTTCGGGGCATGCTCCGCAATATATAGCTTATTTGCCGGCAGCTTTGGCGTGGTCTGCCAAAAACTGTGCAAGCCCATTGTCGGTAAGCGGGTGCTTAAGCAATCCCAATATAGCCGACAGCGGCCCGGTCATCACGTCAGCACCGATTTTGGCGCACTCTACGATGTGCATCACGTGGCGGATGGAAGCCGCCAGGATCTGGGTTTCATACCCGTAGTTGTCGTAAATCAGCCGGATATCTTCGATCAGCGCCAGCCCATCGGTCGAAATATCGTCCAAGCGGCCCAGGAAAGGCGATACGTAAGTAGCCCCTGCCTTGGCAGCCAGTAGGGCTTGCCCCGACGAAAACACCAGCGTACAGTTGGTTTTGATGCCTTCGCTGGTGAAGTACTTGATTGCCTTTACGCCTTCCTTGATCATCGGTACCTTCACCACGATGCGGTCGTGGAGTTTGGCCAATGCTTTGCCTTCTTTGATAATATTATCGAAATCGGTGGATATCACCTCCGCGCTCACATCGCCGTCCACGATCTCGCAGATGGCTTTGTAGTGGTTGATGATATTCTGCTCGCCCGTGATGCCTTCTTTGGCCATCAAGCTTGGATTTGTGGTTACACCATCCAGCACACCCAGGTCCTGGGCTTCTTTGATCTGTTGTAGATTCGCGGTGTCAATAAAAAACTTCATGTTTTTGAGTGATATTTTTATGTATGTCTAAATAGCTGTAAACGACAGCAAACAGCTTGTAAAATTAACGAAAATAACCCGAATAACGAAAAATTGTTAGGTGTTTTCACCTTTTGAACGGACGTATTGGGTGGTATGACTTTTGTGCTTATCAGCGGGTGGATATCTTCCGGGCACTAAAACATCGAAACTACCGACTGCATTTCACGGGGCAAGCCATTTCCCTGATGGGTACATGGATGCAGCGTATCGCGGTGAGCTGGTTGGTTTACCGGCTTACGGAGTCTGCTTTGGTGCTCGGGGTCATTTCGTTCATCTCGCTGATTCCGTCCCTTCTCCTGTCGCCCTTCATCGGGAGTTTTGTAGACGGGCACCAGAAATACCGTATCGTACTGATTACCCAGGTTGGGCTGATGCTACAGGCCGGGGTGCTTGCCGTGATGGTGTTTCTCGGTTATTACAGTGTGTGGTGGATCGGCGTGCTCAGTCTGGTGCAGGGGGTAATCAATACATTCGACGTGACTGCCCGGCAGTCGCTCATGGTGGAGCTGGTTGACGACCGGGCCGACCTACCCAACGCCATTGCGCTTAACTCGTCGGCGTTCAACGCCGCCCGTATGGTGGGGCCGGCGGTAGGAGGCATATTGCTGAGCACCTACGGCGAGGCCGTGTGTTTCGGTATCAATTTCATCAGCTTCTTTGCCGTGATCGCGTCGTTGCTCCTCATGCGGCTGAACCCGCAACAGGCTGTCAGGCGTAAGGAAAGTACGTGGCAGGGCCTCAAGGAAGGTTTCAGCTACCTACGAAATTCGCCGCATATATCTTCGCTCATCATGCTGCTCGGTGTGTCTAGTCTGCTGGTAATCCCCTATACTACGCTGCTGCCGGTCATTGCCCGCGAAATGTTCGATGGCGATGCCACCACCTTCAGCTGGTTTGAGAGTGCCGCCGGCCTGGGAGCGATGGCAGGGGCCATTTACATGGCCAAAACGCGGATGGGCACCAACCTTCGGTTCCGCGTGATGAAAGCTGCCGGGCTGATGGCGCTGGGCATCCTGGCGCTTTCTTTCGCATCGTGGCTGCCGTTGGCCCTGGTCAGTACCTTGCTTGCCGCCATGGGGATGATGGTGCAGAACTCGAGCATCAACACTTATTTACAAACCCATGCCATGCCGGTGTACCGGGCGCGTGCCATCAGCTATTATATCATGGCGTTCCAAGGCATTTTCCCGATAGGGAGCCTACTGGTAGGGGCACTGGCCAGCGCGTGGGGTATCCACTATACGCTGCTCTTCCAAGGTGTGGCCGGTGCCCTGCTGGTCACCGGCTATATGGTGTACATCTGGCAGCACATCAACCGCAAATATGTGCCGGTAGAAACGGGGCAACCCGTGGAATGAGCCTGTTGTATTCGATTAATTAGCCTTCTTATAGCTAGTTTCAATGGTTTGCAAGACTTCGTCTTCACCCCGATTGTAAATTTCGGTCTTCACGGGATAGCCGGAATCGTTGTATGTATATTTGTATATCTTGTCCTCGGTTACCCCTTCCGGACCGGTTGATTTTAGCGATCGGTGGTTATGTCTGGAAGGGACTTTCCACGCAAAGGGGTTTCCCAGGATACTGGGTGAGTTTTTGTCGTCATAGTCGCCATATTCGGTCGTACCGGCCCAAGTGCCGCCGAGACTGGTTTCGATCAACGATATATCCCCCTTGTCTGTATACGTATATACCGTTACCAATTCGGGGGCCGGTGCCGGCTGGATGATGGTTTCGGTCAATCGATTATCCGAATAGCTGTATATGATGTCCCACTGCACCACTTCGCCCACATGGGTGGTGGTTACGGCCGATACGGGTTTGTCGTCATTGCCAGCGTAGACGTATTCTACCGTACTGATCGCGCTTCCGTCTACAAGCGTATTGGTGACTACCAAAAGGCGGCCGCGGTCATCGTAGGTGTATTCGGCCGTGGAAGTGTGCTTGCCATCAAGATAGGTATGGACCACAATCAGCTGGTTTTGGGCGTTATATTCATATCGGGTGAGTGTTTCGCCATTGAGTTTGGCCTCGGTGATCAGCAATAACGTGCTGGGCGTATCTTCGCCGTTATCGATTTCGGGGGTGTCGTTTTTGGCGCAGGAGGTCAAGGTTGCAGCTGCCAAAAGCAGGTACGCTGTTTTCTGAATGATGTTTTTCCTTCTCATCGCTTTTTGTTTTTAAGATTACAAGTTACTTTTTCCTCATAGCTAGTGGGTACAAAGATAGGGTGGTGGGCGTGCCCCGTTTACCCCCTAAAGGGGAGAGTTTATCCGGTGCGGGCCGAAATCAATGCCGCAGATGCATACCGGTGTAATCAGCTGGCGAAAATAGAACAATCGATTGATTAGCCCCGAAAGCCGCTACCCGCCTTTTTGTGCTTGCCAACCCGTTTTATTTTTTCAATATTTGTGAGTGTACCAATGGTTAGCAGACTAACCAATAATCAATTATCTAGTTAATGATTCGTATGAACTATTCGAGAAGACAATTTTTAAAGACAGCGGGGTTGACCACCATCGCAGGTGCAGTTGCCACCGATTACGCGCTTGGATCCAACTCCATCTGGCCGCTCAATTCCAAAACACTCAGGGTGGGCCTGATCGGCTGCGGTGGCCGCGGGACGGCAGCGGCCATGGAGGCACTCAATGCCGACCCCGATGTGGTACTATATGCGATGGCCGATGCGTTCGAGGACCAGCTCGAACAGTCGCTCACGGCCCTGAAAGAGAAATTCAGTGATAAGGTGAAGGTAAGCAAGCGCCGTCAATTTGTTGGGCTGGATGCTTACCAGCAACTGGTAGACCTCGATGTCGACGTGGTGCTGCTGGCCGCGCCGCCCGCATTCCGTGCCGACCATCTGGAGGCGGCAGTGAATGCCGGCAAGCATATATTCTGCGAAAAGCCATTCGCGGTGGATGGGCCTAGCTTGCGCCGGGTTATCGAAGCGTCGAAACAGGCCAAAGCTAAAAACCTGTCGCTGGTGTCGGGGTTCTGCTGGCGTTATCACCAGCCCAAGCGTGAAACGTTCGGCCGTGTGCTCGATGGACAAATCGGCCGGATACTCACCGCCGAGAGCACCTACAATACCGGCGAGCTGTGGTACAAAGAGCGGCAGCCGCAGTGGACGGACTTCGAATACCAGCTGCGGAACTGGCTGTACTACAACTGGCTTTCGGGCGACCATATCATCGAACAGGCCATCCATAGCCTCGACATGATGCAATGGGCGCTGGGCGATAAGTTGCCCGTGAGCGTAACCGGGAGCGGCGGTCGCCAGAAGCGGATCGACCCCAAATTCGGCAACGTGTACGACCACTTCGCCATGGTATACCAGTATGATGACGGCTCGAAGGCCTATTTCTCATGCCGGCAGCAGGCCAACACCGCGCCGTCTTATGCGGTGGAACTGGTGGGCGAGGAGGGGCGGTGCATCGTGGACTGCCGCACGGGTGGCCACGACATCACCGGCAAGAACCCCTGGAAGTATGATGACTCCACCAAATTCACCGACGAGAACGCCTATAAGGAGAGTACCTCCCGCAGCATGTACCAGCAGGAGCACGACGAGCTGTTTGCATCTATCCGGGCGGGCAAACCGATGAACGACGGCGACTGGATGGTGAAATCGAACCTGGTTGCGTTGGCGGGCCGGATGGCGGGCTATACGGGCCAGGAGGTTTCACTGGAGGCGGCGCTGGCCTCCAACGAGGTGCTGTTCCCGGGCAATGTATCGTGGGATATGAAATACGATCTGCCCATTGCCATCCCCGGCGAAAACACAACCATTTAATGCTATGGATAGAAAGAAGTTTATAAAATCGGCGTCGCTGCTAACGGGCGCCGCCGTGGTAGCCCCCGCGCTGGGCGGCAACAGTCCGCTGATGGCCAAGCCGACGGGCAACACATTGAAACTGAAGAAAGGTGTCAGCTTCTACATGATCAAGGAGGAGCTCTCGTTGGTCGACAAGTGCAAGCTGGTGAAAGATCTAGGTTTCGACGGAGTGGAGTTCAACAGTCCGGTCGACTTCAGTCTGGATGAATTGCTTGACGCCAAGGCAAAAGCAGGCATCGAGATTCCCAGCGTGGTCAATAAAGACCATTGGAGCAAGCCGTTGTCTGACCCCGACCCGGAAGTGCGGCAATTCACCATCGACTCAGTGGCGAAGTCGCTGGAGCAAGTAAAAGCACTCGGTGGCGACACGGTACTGGTGGTGCCCGGCGTGGTGAACGAGAAGGTCCCTTATGGCGTAGCCTACCGGAATGCACTGGATTCGGTGCGGAAGCTGATTCCCCATGCCGAAAAGACAGGCATGAAGATCGGCTTGGAGAACGTATGGAGCAACTTTATCCTGAGCCCGGTGGAAGCCCGGCAATTTGTCGATGAGGTCAACCACCCGCTGGTGGGCTGGTATTTCGATATCGGCAACATCTTGCGGTACGGCTGGCCCGAGCATTGGATAACCGAGCTCAACCGGCGCATCGTGAAGCTGCACGCCAAGGAGTTCAGTCGTGGAAAGATGAATGACGAAGGGCTGTGGAAAGGGTTTGGCATTGACTTGCTGGAAGGCGACAACAACTGGCCGGTGGTGATGCAGGCACTCCGGGATATCGATTACCAGGGCGGATGGCTAACGGTCGAGCTGAGTGGTGGCGACCGGGAGTACCTGAAGAAGGTATCCGGGCAAATGGATGCCATTCTTGCGCTTTAAGGAAGCCCGGACATCAATCCACGCCGGTTGTGTGCCAGCCCCGCACTTCGTAATGCGTGCGATGTTGATGCTCATTGCCACCATAAACCAATATCTTTTTGATTGGTTGGGCCCATCTATTGATGAAATTGCATAATTATCATTGTGTTCCCTACCAGCGTAGATTGTGCGGTGTATGCAACGCTTGCCCTTCTTCCACCTTTTTTACTCATCACGCAGACTATCCACCGGATTCGCCACGGCAGCCCGGATGGCCTGCCAGCTCACCGTGAGCAGCGCAATAACCACCGCCGCCAAACCTGCCACGGCAAACATCCACCACTGGATATCGATGCGGTAAGCGAAATTATCGAGCCATTTGCTAAATCCTAAGTACGCCAGCGGGCAGGCGATGATAAAAGCAACCGCTACCAATTTAACGAAATCGAGGCTCAGCAGCTGCACCAAGGAGGGAACGGTAGCACCAAGCACCTTGCGTACACCGATTTCCTTGGTGCGTTTCTCGGCCGTGAACGCAGCGAGCCCGAAAAGGCCAAGGCAACCAACGAAGATGGCCAGTATGGAAAACGCAAGCAGCACCGATGCCGTTTGCTGGTCGGCGAGGTAGAGGCGCTTCAGGTGGCTATCGAGAAACGTATAGTCAAATGGCGCGTCGGGCACCACCTGCTTGAACGCCTGCTCGTACTGTTGCAGCGTGGTTCGGAGATCGCCCGTAGTGAATCGTACCAACAGATAACGCAGTGTCTGCGGGGTGTTTGTAAAGGCGTAGGCCCCGATGGACTCATGCAGCGAGGAAAAGTTGAAGTTGTCTACCACGCCCACTACATAGGTGTTGTCGCCGATGCCGGCCAGTGGCTTTTTGCCGATGGCTTCTTCGGGCGTCAAGCCCAGGTAGTCAACCGCGTATTTGTTGAGCACCATTTCAAAAATCCAATTCCCTTCTTGCGTGGTATCGCTATCCACCCGTTCCTTAGGCATCCTACCGGCCAGCAGATTGAGCTGCAGCACCGCCGCGGCATCGCCATCCACACGGCTGGCACGGAACATGATACCCTGTTTGTCGGCATCATCCTTTCGTAGCGTATGGCTACTTTCGCCCTTTCCGGGGAAGGCTTGCGACACCACCATGCTTTGGGTAGGGGCTAACGCACCGATCTTATTCCGCAATGCATCCAGCTCCTCGTGGTTTTTCAATGAGCTCAGACTAATGGCGAGGACGTTCTCGGGGTTGTAACCGAGCTTCTGGTGGCTCATGAAATCCATCTGGCGGTACATGATGACCACCCCTACGATAAGAACGATGCTGGCGGCGAATTGCAGTACGACAAGTGCCCGGCGGAAAAGCGAGGAGCCAGCACGGGTTACCTTCCGATGGTGGAGGGCTTCCAATGGCGTGTAGGCCGAAAGGATAATGGCGGGATAAAGGCCGGCGACCAATGTGAGCGAAAGCCATAATGCCGGCAATCCCGCCAGGAAAACCGGGTGCTTAAGCGTTTCGTAAACCAGCGTTTTGCCCGACAACATGTTGAATAGGGGGATGCCAAAAATGGCCAACATCAGTCCAGCGCCTATCGCCGTGCCGGTGAGTACGGCCGTTTCGGCATAAAACTTACCCAGCAACCCTTGCCGGCTGGCACCCAACGTTTTGCTGACGCCCACCTCCTTGCTGCGCTGCTGTGCCCGTGCGGTGGCCAGGTTCATGTAATTGATGGCTGCCATGAGCAGTAGTGCGATGGCGAGATACGTGAGCTGCCGGAGCTGGGCTGCATCGCCTTTCCGCTCACTGTATGTCTTGATTTCCGTCGAATGCAGGTGAACATCGGCCAGCGGCTGGAGCGATAGGGTATAGTAGGTGCCTTCCGCACCGAAACGTTCCTCCATCACGGTAGAAAGATAGTCTTCCACTTGCCGGTAATTGCCGGCTTCGCGCAGCATGATCCACGTTTCGAAACTGGCATTGTCCCACGTGATGTTTTCAGCATAATATGTGGAGCTCAATGAACCGATCAGTTCGGCATCGAACGTAACGGTGGCAGGTAGGTCCGCATAGACACCGGTGATGGTCAGTGTGTTGCTTCTATTTATTTCGACGGTCTTTCCCACGGGGTTTTCATTACCGAAATATTGCTTGGCCTTGCTTTCCGATAGGACGATCGTATTTGGGTCGGCTAGCGCGCCGTTGGGGGTGCCGTGCACAAAATGGAGATCGAATATGTCGACGATATCCGGGTCGGCCCAGTAGAGCCGGTCTTCGGCAAAAGCGTCGTTACCCACCTGGATGCTTGCGTTTTCCCCAAAACCATTCAACAGCGTGCGGGCCGACAACGCTACCTGCGGAACGTGATCTTTTGCCGCCGGGCCGATGGCGTTGGGTACCCCAGCCCAGATATCGTTGTTTCCGTCGTAATTGAGATGTGTGAGGTAGCGGAAGATTTTCTCGCGGTTGGGAACCTGGTTGGTTGAATATTCCTGGATGATGAAGAGCGATAGGAGTAGGGCTACCGCCAATCCAAGGGCGAGGCCGAAAATATTCAACAAACTGAACAAGCGGTTTTTCTTTAGGTTCCGCCACGCGGTTTTAAAATAATTCGTTATCATTATTGTTTGTATACGTGTTAGCCTTGGAGTTTGTATAAAAAGCTAACAGTAGCTATGCTAAAAGTGTAAGTTGCAGTTTTTGTGTTGATTACACGGCAGGTGTGTTGTGTAGGTGTTCGATATCGAACAGTTGATGTTCGTAAACGGGCAACATAGCTTCAGCGGGATTGGAAAACGATGTATGGAATCCTCGCCATTATCGTTTAACGGATCATCGCTATAAATTGGTCAATATTAATGATGTCGATTTTTGGAAATTCGACCGTTTTCAAAACGTTGAAATGGGCATCATTTGTTACGATATAGTCAGCACCACCGGAAATGGCAGCATCTACGTATTTATCGTCATCTGGGTCCTTTGTAACCAACCGCCATTCGAAATAGATATCTACTTTCTCCAGGTTTTTCAAGCTGAGCAGCATTTCTGCTATGTTGGAGGCAACAATAGGATTGGCCCTTCATTCGATAACCTCTACGTATTCCGATAGTATTTCATTGCTTATTATAAGTTGGAACTTGCCGCCGAGCAACGCATCAAAGATAGGCCTATAAGTTGATTTTCGGGCGATTGTGACCAACAGCACATTGATGTCCAAAACGACAACCATTGGCTACTTTCGTTTACGCTCATGGCCATTTGACCATTCCTTCATGGTGTCGTTACTCCAATTGTTCTTTTCCCATAATTGGTCCATTTCATCACTGGCGGTGTCGGCAAAGTATTTTGATAGCATATTTTTCATCTCTGCCAACTGTTTCCCTGAGAGGTCATATTTAAATAACTTCAACAGTTCCAGTTGTGCGTTTGATAATTTCCCAACAGCTTCCATTATCGTGCGATTTATACACAAAAGTACGCAATCCGACCAGTATTTGCAAATTCATTTATTCGGTTGAGACGTGGTGTCCCATAAAACCGAGGATGTTTGAGATGGAGAACATTCACATCATCAAAGATGCGTGTTATAACCTAACGGGACAAATACCGGGAAAAAAACACAATTGCAATTACACTCGCCACAACGGTTCGAGTGGCCTGCCAGCTTATAAACGGACAAGTGCCGGCCGGAATGGAGAATAATTTTTGCCTAGACAAACAGAACTTTCATGCAGTTGGTCGTTTGTTAGCCTTTACACCTTAAACTCAATGGACAGCAGGGCCAGTAAAAAACTGAGCACCGCAGCTACTGTGCGGATTAAATTCAGTTTGTTCCAGGGAACCTCAAACCTTTCCCTTAACGAAGATATGTCTTGTGGAGTAGCAGTTTCCATGTTAAAGCGGTCCAGCATATTGTTTAAAGGCACATTCCCCAATACGGTTACGCCAAACACCCCGATAACATACACGGCGGTGGCCGACAGTAGCAACCAAAATGAAAAATGAACGCCTGTACCGTAGGAAAGCCAGGTCGCCAACGGAAGGACAATGAGGCTCCCCATAAAACTTGCGAAAAACCAAGCATTCAATATCGCCGTGTTGATCGATTGGAAAGTCAATATATATTCCCTGTCCGGAAGTTTGCCCAACGCGCCGGTGACTGAACAGGCATAGCTGTAAAACAGGCCCGCGGCCAAGCCGGTCAGCAATACCGATACGATTTGAACAAGTTGGTAAAAAGTCATCGTTGTTAATTTTGAAATCGCTACCACTACTGAACCTATTTGACTATTAAAAAGGCTCATTAGTTACATGTAAATTTATCGCATTTGCCATTCATCGCAGGCACTGCGATTTATCGAGTTAGTCGCCCCTGTCCTTTCTTATGTGAGCGTAAAAAGCAAGGTGTTCGCTAAAGGTTAGCAGTAGCTATGCCAAAAATGTAAGTTGCAGTTTTTGTGTTCGATAACGAACAGTTGATGTTCGTAAACGGACAAGTAAGTTTTACCACAATTGCAATTATATCCAATTTGCCCTATCTTTAGGGCTACTGAAAACCGTTTGCCAATGAAAGGACCTGATTTCTTCCGCTTTGCCGGAAACCGTCATGCTACCCAAGACCGGCCATTCAACGGCCTGCTCCAGTTTATCCCGCAACCCGAGGACCGGTTACAGGCCGACGTGCCGCGCCATGCCGCCTTTGAAAGTACCGACCTGCAATGGGTCGAAATCAAAGAGAACATCTCAACGGAAGGGGTGCGGGTGGAGCTGCTGGCCGATTCGCCGCGGTACTGGCTGCAGTTCCAACTGGCCGGCACCGCCGATGTGTACCTGCCCCACGCCATCCGCGTGGCCGAAGGGGTGTGTTTCGGTTTCGGGAGCAGGCGCGAAAAAATACCGATAACCCTGGCCAAAAGCAGTGTGTGGATGTTGCTCGTGGGCTGTAAACAGGAAATGTTGCCCTTGCTGGCAGCAGAGTTTGAGCCATTGGCAGGGCTGCAGGCACTATGCGGCGACGACGGTCCGCTGGACTTGATCGTACCCGAACAACCGATCGACTATATACAACGCCGTAAGTTCCAGGCATTCGAAAAAATGGAATACAAACCTTACAGTACACCTGTACTACTTTCCGAATGGTTGCTGCGTAATTTGCAGTATCTTTATAAATCGAAGCCAACTCAAGCGTACAAGCAAATTTCGCTATACCACGAAGCGTTGCAATACATCAGAAAACATTACATGGATGATCTCAGTAAACAATCGCTCGCTGAGGCACTCAACGTGAGTGTACGTACGCTTACCCGGGCTTTTGAAGACCGGCCGATAAAAATCGGTGACTTTATCCATAAGCTTAAGCTTGATAAAGCCAGGGAGTTACTCTATACAACGGACCGGCCGATTGAGGATATTTCGCGGGAGCTGAACTTTTCATGCCCCAAGTATTTCTCCAATAGCTACCGGCAGCATTTCTTCGAAAGCCCCACGGAATTCAGGCTGCGGCACGGGGCCGATGAAGAATGGGCGAGGGTGGATGTACATGTAAATCGGAAAGGAAAACATGAAAAGCGAGCGCAATGACATGTATTCTATGCCTCCATCCATGTAGATTATCCCCGAAGACAGGTAATTCCGGCGTAAATACATGTAATACAAGGTAAACAACATTGCTTTTTTTGATAACTACCATGCTATCGCGCCTGAAGACATGTAATCTGAGGCTTTATACATGTTGTCGCGAACAGATTACATGTAAATGGAGATAAACTACATGTAGTTACAGCAAAACAACATGTAGTTAGCAACAAACTACATGTAGTTTGGAGCTCATCAGTAGTGGTTTTTTGTGTAAAATGCTAATATTGAGTAATTTAATAAAAATGCAGCCATCGGTTTGTTTTGCCATCGCTATAGCGAGGTGTAATTTTAGGCCAGAATTCCGATTCGTCCGTCGGAAATTTGGCCCGATTCTCCACCATTCGGCTCTCGAATAGCCGGACCTTTGTAAATGTGTTAATGGTTTATTTGTTTACTTAAAATTTTTATTATGAAAAAACCAACATTACAATCACGAGAAGCAGGCGCCGCAAAGCTCCTGCAGTACGCCGACAACATCTTGCTGAAGATGACGGAAAACGCCGACTTGTTTCCAGAGCCGGACCCCACGTTGGCCGAATTGGATACGGCCATAGCCGTTTTCCGGGAGGCGGTATCGGAGGCGTCCTACCGCGACCGGCGGAAGGTGGAAGTGAAAAACCAGCTGCAAGCCGCACTCAGGGAGGTTATCTACGGGCTGTCGCTCTATGTAGACCGGGTGGCCCAGGGCAACCCTGCCACCATCCTGGCCGCAGGGTTCCTGCCGAACAAGGACGCCCTGCCAACCGGTGTTGCCCCGAAGCCGACCGACTTCAGGGTAGAACTGCCGCGCATCAACTCGCAAACCGTGGGGTTGCGTGTAAAGGCATGGTTGCCGGCACGGGTGTACCAATTCGAGTACCGCAAGGTAGCGGGCGATGACGACTGGAAAACTGTGCTCAGCAGTAAATCAACCTGCGTACTGAAAGGATTGGAGAAACTGCAGGAGTACGAGTTCCGTGTGGCGTACATCGGCACCGATCCTACGGTGACCTACAGCGACACTGTACGTAGCTACGTGCTGTAAAACACAGGGCAGGGGCTTCCCAAGGGGTGGCACCCTGCCCTTTTTTAATAATCCTATCTGTACAATTTAATTACCTTTACACCATAATGAGGTTATGCAACACGTTACCAAACAACACCCGCTGAAGCCGATAAGCCTGTCTTTCCACGAAGGCAAACAGCCACCGGCATTTGAGGTGGAAGCCCTGAAACAGTATAAAAAAGCACACGACGAAACGTGGAAGCGCAAGATGGGATATGAAGCGGAAAAAGGCCAGCTGATGCTGCTCGATAGCGAGATTGCCGAGCTATCTTATGAGATATTCTGCCTCGGAGAACGTCTGGAGGTATTTGAAGAGGCAGTGGGTATCGGCGAGGCCACCGATCCGTCCGCTTGGGACCGCGAATCGGATTTTGATTTAAACGCGTTTTTCGACAGGATCCTAAAGCACAGCCAAGCGGTACAGCAACTCCATGGCCAGATCGTGGCGGCGGCTACGCAGTACAACAAGACGGTCGCAAGTTTGTATGAAGATGACTACCTGATCGACCCGATGTATTTCGATATCCTGAACGAGCTATACCGACGCCATGAAGAAGTGGAGGTGGATATCGTATCGCTGGATAAGGATCACCAGGATTTTCTGGGCGCCTATGGCGAGGTGGATAAGCTCCGCGAGGAATATATGCAGCTGGGACAGGATGTGTTCGAAAGGTATGCGCAGCTGATTGACGATTCGGAACACGTGTACAAAAGGGCAGACATCGTGCAAGACCGGCTGGATGAAATGATGGATGGGAAGTAGTGGGTGGGGTGGGAGCACATCGTTTGACAGTTTTTATGTGAGTTCGGTGTATATTAGGGCCTGCTGAAAAAGTCAGCCAGCCATTTTCCATTTAAAAA